>JAJYDE010000050.1 GCA_021777755.1 Deltaproteobacteria bacterium | reverse complement strand
TCCCCTTCATTCATGTCGTGATCCTGGCGATCGTTTTGGCCTCCATATTCAACCCTCTGCAGATTTACCTCGAACGGTCGTTTAAAGGTCGAAAAAACCTGGCCGCCCTTGTGATCGTTCTCATAATAACCTTCGCCGTCGCCATCCCCGTTTTTGTCTTCACCTCCACGCTTGTCACCCAGGGGCTGGAGACCGTAAACAAAACCAATGACTGGCTGCGTGCCGGCAAATTGAACGAGCTTATTCGAGATCCCAGGCTCAACCTCTACCTGGCCAAACTGCACGACCGTCTGCCCTTCCTGGATGTCAACAAGACAACCGTCGCAAACGACCTCCTCAATCTCAGCAAGAACGTGGGCCAGTTTTTACTCGGAAAAGTCGCGGTCATCCTCAGCAACATGGTCGATCTCGTCGCTCAGTTTTTCATTATGATCTTCGTCGCCTTTTACCTGGTTCGAGATGGAAGGGAAATGGTTGGAAACATTCGTTATTACATTCCGATGAGGGCCGATCAGGAAGACAGGATCATCGACGGCATAAGGGTGGTGGCCAAATCCGTCCTGCTCGGGACCTTCCTTACGGCCATCTGTCAGGGCTTCGTCGGCGGCGCGGCGCTCCAGATCCTGGGTTTTCCGGGCCTTTTCTGGGGCACGATGATGGCCCTTGCCTCACTCATTCCAATCGTGGGCTGTTACCTGGTATGGGTGCCCATAGCGATTTATCTGGCGTTTCTGGGCCAGATGAAATCGGCTCTTTTCCTGGCTGTCTGGTCGGTCGTGCTGCTCGGGATAATCGATAATTTCCTTCGCCCCTTTTTCATGAAAGGCAAATCGAAGATGTCGCCTTTCTACATCTTCCTGGCCATCCTCGGCGGGGTCCAATACTTCGGGATAAAAGGCATCCTCTACGGCCCCCTCATATTGAGCTTCGCCATGATCATGCTTTTCATCTACGGCGTGGAGTACCGCGAGGAGTTGATCGAGTACAAAACCGAGGGCGAGGAGGAAACCGATTGTGATGCGGGCTAGAACCGCGGGCTCCTTCGAACCGGCTTCGACGAAAGCCGCCCGAGACGTTCCATGACCCGCTCGGCAACCACCTGCCAGCCGTATTGCCGCCTTATGCGCTCGCAGAGTCCGAGGGCGCGCTCCTTTGCCTCCGCTCTTTTCTCGAAGGCTTCCACCATGAGGCTTTTTAGCCCGTTCAAGTCGGGCTCAAGCACCCAACCCGCTCCGCCGGCAAGCCGGGTGTTTTGCGGCGTGAACTCCCTTCGTTCCGAGGGGATTAGAAAAACTTCGCCGGGCGGGCAAAAATCATCCGTCGAACCCCCTTCGGTCGTGATTACCGGGACCCCGCAGACCATGGCCTCAAGCACCGGCAGCCCGAAGCCTTCCCCTCGGTAAGGGTGGACCAGGCAGTCGCAGGCGGTATAGAGTCCCGGCATGCTCCGCTCGTCCATCTTCTCCGTGAGATAGGCCACCTCGGGCGCCAGGGGTTCGTTTTGTATACGGCCAATGACCTCTCCCACGCCCTGGCCTTTATAAAAAGAGTCCTGCCCCATGTCCTTTATGACCAAAACCACGTCGTCGCGGCGCCTGAAGACTTCGCAGTAGGCGGCAAGAAGCAGATCTATGCCCTTTCGCCAGATGGTTCCTCCCACGAAAAGAAATCTGAACTTTTTTTTCGTCTCAAGACCACAGGGGGCGGCCCCGGGGTGAAAAAGAGCTGTGTCAACACCGTTTGGGACCACATGGACTCTTTCCACGGGCACTCCGCTGGCCACGAAACTTTTTTGAGAATGCCTGCTCGGAGTCCAGATTTCATCGACGAGGGTACTCATGGGTTCAACCCAGTCTTCGGGGATTCTTCCGTATTCCCAGGGCTGGATGAGGACCAGATGACCGTCATGGGAGGGTATTTGAAAATTCGGAGGCCATGTGTGGCGAACGTGAACGACAGGGCCGGCGGGTAAGGAGACGTTTATGCATTCCGATATCCAGGCGAGCTTCGAGCCCTTTGCGGGCGCGAATTCGTCGGGCTCATAGGGGATAACGCTCAACGCAACTCCGCGGTCGAGCAGCTGCAGGCAGAGTTCTCTATTGACCCCGGCCAGGGAATGTCGAACGAACTGGGAGCCCTCCCATATGAGCGCGGGAAATGAAGCGGGCGCAGAAGCGCAAGACCTCGGAGGAGAACTTTGTTCCGCTCTGCTTGTGGTCCTTAAAACTTCGATATTCGAAAATCTTTCGGCCTCCCCTTTCATACGCTTTTCCCTCTGCCTGGCCACCTCCAGCATGTACTCGAAAAACTGGACAAAACTCTCGGGCCCCGTTTCTTCTCCGGGCTGCAGATCATTATTTAGCAGATGCCTCTCGAAGAGTTTGACTCGCCTGTAGAATGCGTGGTTGGCAAAATTGAAACAAACGCCGAACCCCAGAGCGCCGTCTTCATTTCCTCTCGGATGATGCCAGTCGATGAATTCATTGACAAATTCGGAGACGGCGTCTTTCCAGCGAAAACGCGCGCCCGCGGCGTCGAGCCTTTGCGCCTCCTCATTTGTGAGCTCATTCATCCGGCTCATCCAGTGCTCTATACCGTCCCATGGATAATGGACGATGGCCGACTCGCTTTCGGCCCGATCCCCATTCAAGACCACCACGCCCCCCCGAATGACCGGAGGTTGGTGTGGGGCGTCGGGAAACCGGAAACAACCGTTTCGAAGCAATTGAGGGCTTTTGAAAAAGGGCCATTTGGCCTCGTGGATTTTTAGCCTTCGGCCGTACCAATGCTCATCGACGGGGATTGTCAGGGCGTCGAAATCCGGCTTCCTGTCAACTATCTTACGTAAGATCGCGGCCAGTTTCGCGGGCACTCTCTGGTCGGCGTCCAGGTAAAAAACCCATTCATGGCTCGCATGAGTGGCGCTAAAGTTCCTGGCGGCGTTCAGCCCCCCTCCCCCGTCATGATGGATCACCCGGGCGCGGTTGCTGGAAGCTATTTCAACCGTTCGGTCCTCGCTTCTCATATCGCAGACGATTATCTCGTCAACCCACCCCTTGAGGCTCTCAAGGGCTCCTTCCACCCTGTTTGCCGCATTCAAGGTATGGACCACGGCCGAAATGCCCGGCTTGTATCTTGAGCCTTTTGCGCGGTCGATAATCGCCGGGGGCAGGGCCTGTTTTGGCAAACTGAACATGGAAGGCATTTTCTTCCTCCATGCCCGGTCGATCGCTTTGGTTATGTGCGGCAAAGCATCGGAGGGTCCCGGCAGATTCAAAGCCCTGGCCGCCAGATCCTGCCGCTTGTAGACCGGCATTTCATAGGCGCGGCGCATCGCCTCCCGAACGTCGCGCACATGAAGCCGGGGTAGACTCCCCCCCTTGTGGTTGGGTTCGTAGAGCAGCATCTCCCGGGTCAGGCGCACTTTCCCCGCACCGGGATCGACAGGTATGGAAATGCCTATTTCGCCGTATTTGAAGTCCTCGGGGATTATAACCAGCCGGCGCCTTGCGCGCGCCTCGGAGATCGGGACCGTGGGGGCGGTATCTGTGGAAATGTAGGCATTGCAGCTGTCGACGAGGTTGACGATATCTGTGCGCGCCCCAAGCTCGTCATCGAGGATGATTGCGGCTTCGGAACGAGTTTTTTTCCTCATCGCACCGATAAGTTCGAGGAGATCCTGGCGAGGTTTGCCCCGCACGGGATGCCAGAAAGGATAATTGGCTTTAAGATAAAGCTCCACATTTTCAACATGGCCGAACTCTTCGAGATATGCCTCGATAAGAGTGTCCCATCTGCGCCGAGGCAAAAACATCGAGATATTCAAAAAACGGAAGCGTCTGTCCGCCCCCTCCGGCTCCGGGCGCACCGGAGGCAAAAGCGGATTTTCCAGCCAATGATGAGGCCAGGGGACATGCTGGACTTTGTCATGCGGGAATCCCGCGGCGATGAAGGCTTCTCTTTCTCCCGCCACATGAAGCCAAACCTGGTCCATTTGCCTGCAAATCGCCAACATTTCGGCCGAAGTCGCCCCCGCCACACTCGAATCGAACACGGTGGTGGCCAATATCCGCACGTTCGGCTCGGGAAGCTTTATGTCCAGAAGCCCCTTGCCGGGCAGATGAGATACGATAAACGTAACGGGAGGTATGACGGGTGTGGATTCAAGAGATTTGATAAGCGCCATGTCGCAGTCATCTATACCGGGCTCGACCTGGTTTACCGATGCTATCCTGACCGATATTCCGGCCCGGTGCAGGCTGGAGACGATGGTCCTCGCCGCGATTCCGAACCCGCTTCTATTATAAAATGGGGCCATCCAGATTATTGTGCCGGGTATCGAGCGGACCTGTTCACCCATCTATTTCACCCTCCGGTTGTTCATCACAGCCTAGCATGGATGTCGCTGTCACACACAGGATTTCTAAAGACTTCGGGCGCGGTTGAAGGAGATCGTACGTTTTACGGCTTCCGCCAAGGAGACGGTCTGTCGGAGCCCCAGTTCTTTTTGAGCACGCCGCGTCGAGGGTACGTAGCGATCCGCCGCGGTGTCGGAAGAAATTCCCCCCCCCGCCACGCTCACCCCAACCGGTTGCGGGAACCCCCGCGCCACGGTGTTTGCCAGTGAGGCGATAGTGGTTTCTTCTTCAGAGCCCACATTATAGGCCCGGCATGTTTTTCCCTTGAACAGAACAGTCCAAAGCCACACGACCAGATCGGTGGCATATAGATATGACCGGTAAGGGGTCCCGTCGCCTTTGACCAAAATCGGTCCGCCCTTCAAGCCGTCACGGATGAAATTTCCCGCCGCATAATGAATGTCCAACTGAAGGTGGGGGCCCAAGAAAGAGAAACAGCGGGCAATTTTGGTCTCAATCCCGTATTTTCGCGCATAGCGGGCGCACAGCAGTTCGGCGGCCCTCTTGCTCTCACCCCAAACCGAATTGGCATCCAGAGGATCGGGAGCCCCGCAATACTCTTCCGAAATATGAGTAATCCCGGAGGGCTGCTTTCCGTAAACGGCGCCCGAACTGGTCAAAAGAAACTTTGAAGCGTTGCACCGCAGGGCGAAATCGAGTACACGCCTTGTTCCGCCAACTACCGTATCGAACTTGACGAGGGGATCTTCCCCCTTGAATGTGGCAACGGCGGAGGTGGCGGCGGCATGAATGATATGCGAAAACTCCCCTTCGGGATAACTGAAGTCCCTGATATCTCCCCTGTGAAATCGAATGGCGGGATTCGAGGCGAGGTGAGGCGCGTTCCTTTCAAACGAAGATGGCTCCCTGGTGAGAACCAGTGCCGAGGCTTGAAGGTCGAACGCTTCATTTGCGCACGCCAGGCTCTCCAGAAGCCAACGGCCGAAAAATCCGGTGCCCCCGGTGATAAACAGACGTTTCCCGCGGATCTCGTCCCAAAGGCCGCCGGTGAGGCCGAGAATATGGTCCAGATCTTCGGACACGCTATTCTCCAATGAAGTCGTCATCTGTAAATACTTCGCGATAAGGAACCGGAAGAGGTTTTCCGTATATCTTGTTCACCACATATCGATCGATGAAGTTTCTGTCCTCGGCGATCAGGCATGTGTCAACGAACTTGCCGAAATGCTTTATCTTTAGACCCCTTGCGATAATGTCCTTCAAGGGCTCTTCAAAGAAATTGCCGATGGAAGTATGTATGTAGGGACACGGCATGACGTCACCATACTTCGTGATCGAAACCATCCTTTTGACCGCGATGCAGCCGAGGTTCAAACCGTAACCCGGGGTAAGATGGGTAAAGACGTTGTGCTTTTTCTCCAGTTCGCGGACGTGGTCCATGTCGCTTTTATCCACGAGGACGTCGAAGTTGCCTTCCCATGAACCGACCGGTTTTGCGTAGGTCACAAATACCCCCACACCCTTTCCATTGAGAAATTCCAAAAAGTCGATAAACTCCCCGGATCTGACCCGCTGCTTGGTGGCAACCGTCTGAATAATGATATTTAGACCGGCCTTTTGTGCCGCGTCGATAGCCCTGAGCGCTCTTTCATGAGACCCGTGTTTATGCCGAAAACTGTCGTGATCGGTATCCGATAGGCTGTCCAGACTCAACTGTATCTTGTCGACACCAATACTTTTCAGATGCCGCGCCCTTTCATCATCCAGAAACCACCCGTTCGTATCCGAGGTTATATAGAATTTTTCCGGGTCTATGGCTGCCACGATATCATCGAAGTCGGGAAAAACCAGCGGTTCTCCGCCCGTGATTACGATGTGTGCCAGCCCCATTTCATCCGCTTGGCGAGAAAGTTCTTTCACGTCCGCGATGGTGAAAAACCGCCCGTCTTTTTTTCCCTGGAACCTCTTCACCGAACAGTGTTCGCATTTGAAGTTGCACGTATAGTCGTACTGAAACTGGAGTATGGCGATGCTTTCGCCTCTGCTCACCTTTTCTTCGTACTTCATTATTTTTTCGTAAACATGGGGTTTTTGCTGTTTCAGCAGGTTCCTCTTTTCGGCTTCGTCCGGTCTTAATGTCTTGTGATGGGCTTTCATTGGCTTAACTCCACCGTCCTTGAGAGGGAGTGCCTCTCGAAAATCACGATTGATGGTTGTGTAACAATGCGGCTTATGATCGGCTCTACCGGGCTCGACTTCGTGCCAAGGTGCCATTAAAGATACTCCAACCCGTGGTCTCGCAATATGGCAAGATCGATTTTCCCGCTGAACTTCTCGCGGATTATTCGCGCCACCTCATCCGAATAGCTTGCAGCCATGATAATTACCGCTTTGACAGGGGCGGAGCGTAGTGAATCGGCAGAGACGATGGGGATGTGTGTGGCCGGGGTGTATTTTCCCTGTTTGAATGGAGCCGAATCGACGACATACCTGATTTTCCCGGCCAGGCCGGCAAGCGCCATGAAGGCGAGCGCCTGGTGCCCGGCCCCCCAGGCGGCAACCTCGTTTGCTCCAAACCTGCCCAGATACTCGTTTACCTCACTCTCCAGTTTGGACTGCCGTTCGCAAAAGCCGGCGAGGTCCAGAGGGGGTCTTTTGATGACTCGCGCCGAGAGTATGTAGCCGTGCCACTCTTCACGGCAATCGACAACCTCGAAGCCGTTTCTTGAAAGCGTCGAGGTCAGAGTCTCCTTTGTGAAATAGAAGAGATGGTCGCCTATGAATTCCGAAAAAAGATTGTTTGCCAGGATCATGTCGAAATTAGGCACCTCGACAAGCCCCGCCGCCCTCCCGGCAAGGTTTGCGCCAATCCCCGTAAGGCTGGAACCGGGATCGGGGAGATGTTCGAGGAAATTCATCATGAGAAAGCCGTCAAAAGGAGCATCGGCAAGACTATCCTTTTCGCTTTCCAAAAAACCCCTGGCAACCCTTAGACCTTCTTTCACGCAGTGATCCACCGCGTCTTGCGAATACTCAACTCCATAAGCCTCAACGTTGAGCTTTGCCAAAATGGAGAGATACTCTCCTCGACCGCAGCCGATTTCGACTATCTTTTTCCCTTCGAGCGAGAACCACCCGATAAAGTCCGCGAACTGCCTTTTGCGAAATTGTGTCATCTCCTCGGAAAAACCGGCGGCACGAACGACCTGCTTGTAGTAAGGGACCGGATCGCCGCTCAACTGGACCAGGCCGCATCTCGGACACTGGCATACCTCCAACTCCACGCCCCTTTCCTTCTCGACTGAATCGACGTCGGGAAGAAATTGTGCGGCGGCCGGCATGTTTTGATACCGCAACAATGGTTTTTCAAAAAAACCGCTTCCGCAAACTCTGCAAGCATTTACCGACATCGGGATGCGCTTTCATGGCCCTGTGATGCCGCGATCTACAGGGGTATATTGAACATGTCCACGTACTTGCGCCAAAATGGACTCTCGGCCACAATCCTTTTTGCTTCGTCCATATATGTTTGCGCCCTTTTCCGGTCTCCCAACTCATCATGGGACCTTGCCATATAGTAGTGTGCAATGGCGTGATCACTCTTAGCCCTTATCGCATTTGCAAATCCCTTGAGAGCCATTCGGTAGTCGCCAAGCCGGAAGTCGCTATTGTTGACGAAGTTCAGATCAAGGTTCAGTACATAGGCCATTTCCTGTATATACTCGGACGTGAAATCCTCCGTCTCGACGATAGCCTTCTTGTAGTCGCAATCGATATAGTTCCCCTTGATATAATCTTTCTTCAGACATATATCCAACATTTCGCTTCCCACCAGAGGGGTCGCGACATTTATCCTGAACCAGTTTGCTCCGACAGATCTTAGAAAAATCCTTGCGTCCTCTATATCCCCGCCTGTTTCGCCGGGCAGTCCAATCAAGATGTTGACATCCGTATAGATACCCAGCTCGCGACAGTCCTTGACCACGCGCTCCACGATGGAGAGGTTGAGCGGCTTATGCATTATTTCCTTCAAAACCCGATTGCTGCCAGATTCGATTGCCAGGACGAGCTGGTTTACTCCGACGCTCTTCAGCGCCTCGAGTATCTTTCTGTCCAGAGCGTAGAGGGCGAGCGAATTGGGGAAAAATCCCGTCATGCCCAGTTCCCTCAATATCCCGATCACCTCATGTGCTCTTTGCTTGTCGGCCATGAAGTGATCGTCCTGGAAAATGATGGTCTCAGCGCCGTATTCCTTTCTCAGCCGCTCCAGGTCCAGCCTGAGTCTTTCAATGCCGTAGTAACGCATTTTTCTGCCCCGAACCGTGTGAGCCGCACAAAAACAACAGTGGTGAGTGCAACCCCTGGAGGTCATGAGGGGAAAGCCGCGCCTTCGGCTGTCCACGGTGGGGTAGGCCGATATTGTGGGATTGAGCGTGTAGTTGTCCAGGTCGAAAATCTCGTAGTCAAGGAAGGGAATCTCGTCCAGGTTTTCGATGAAATCATATTGGAATGAGTCCCCGTTTTGAACTTTTTGTCTCGTAATCCAGGATGAATCTTCTTCGAGGAATCCGCGCCCGTCAGTTGCCTCGATGAGTCGCAACAGCGGTTTTTCCCCCTCTCCGAGACACAGCGCGTCAAAGCTTTCGCAGGTCGCGAATATCTCCTTGTACATGTTGGTGGGAACACCACCACCAGCGACAATGAGCGAGTCGGGAAAGACTTTTCGACAGGACCGCGCGATTTGGACCATGTTTTGGTATGAGGGGGTGAACAGGGCGGATATGCCGATTATCCCGGGGGGACGGACTGACGAGCGCCGCCACTGTGAAAGATGAGCGTCGAAGAACTCCGCAAAAGAGTTGAACTCGAAAAAATCCGTCTTGTTCAATTCAACATTGAAATCTATCAGCTCCGTTTTTACCGCGGCATGCTTTTTTAAATAGGCGCTCAAGGACATTACGCCAAGCGGCATATCGGTAATGACCGCGCCGAATGTGCCAGACCTCCTCGATACTGCTTTCACGTTCTCGGGCGGGTTTACGAAGGATTCATATTTTATGTTGGGTGGAATTATGAACAGGATATTTTCCATCTACGCCCCCGCCTCTCTTTTAATCGGCTTGCGGGCGAGCGCGTGGAGGCGCGCCCCGACCAATCCTGCCACATTTTTCCAGTTATATTCGGCTCTTACATTATGCGAGAGCCCCAAAGCCCTCTGCCTGGCGGCCTCGCCATCCTCACGGACCTTTCGCATCTGTTCGCAAAGTGCGTTCAAATCGGGGTCCAGCACCCAGCCCGCCCCGCAGGCCAGCCTGATATCTTGCAAGACGAGTTCCATGCGTCGGGCGGGAACGAGATAGACCGAATCGGGCGGACAGAAATCATCGGTGGATCCGCCCTCTGTGGTTATTACGGGTATGCCGCATGCCATGGCTTCCAAAACGGGCAAGCCGAAACCTTCAGCCCGGTAGGGGTGAACGAGACAGTCACATGCGGTGAAAAGCGAGGGCATCTCGTGTTCTTCGAGATTGCCGTTGAAGTAGGCAATTTCAGGAGCGGACGGATCGCTTTGAATCCTTCGGATCACCTCCCTGGCTCCCTGCCCCCGGTAGAACGTATCGGTCCCCATGTCCTTTATTACGAGACAAACGTCATCTCCGCGACGGAAACTCCTGCGGTAGGCTTCGAGCAGCAGGTCTATTCCCTTGCGCCAAATTGTTCCGCCGACAAACAAGAATTTGAATTTCTTATCCGTTGGCAACTTGCACGGCAAAGCTTCGGGGGCAAAGAGATCGCGATTGACGCCGTTTGGAACGACGCGCACGCAATCCGCGGGAACGCCGCTCGCGATGCAGGTCTTGAACACGTGCCTGCTCGGGACCCAGATTTCATCGAGAAGAGTCGCCATCGGTTCGACCCAACTTTCAGGCAGCCTTCCATATTCCCATGGCTGGATCATGACCCACCGGCCTTCAAAGGGAGGGTTGAAATCAGGTGGCCATTGGTGTCTTACATGGACGTCGGTTGTACCGAAGAAAGGCTTTCCCTTTCTGCCCACGATCTTGCCGAAGCGCCGATCGGAGTCGGGACTGATGTTTTCAGCCTCCGCGCCGGGGAGGATCGAAATATCGCAACCCCGGTCGATCAACTGCAAGCACAATTCACGGTTCACAAGCGCAAGGGAGTGAGCGACAAGCTGTGCTCCTTCCCAGCAAACCTTCACCCCCCCCGCGTTCGGCTCCGTATCGCGAACCGGTCGGCGAGGGGACTGCTTGTTTTGCCATGCGGTGACTATCGCCTCGGCCGCCATTTTGGCGGCTTCAACCGGGGGCGTAACGCACTTTGCCGCCCCTTCGATCTTGGCCCTTTGTTCTTCCATGTCCATGGTGTATGCGCGGCGCATTGCACCGCGGACATCCCGAACGTGAAGCAGGGGCATGGTCGAACCCCTGTGGTTGGGCTGGTAGAGTAGCATTTCCGGGGTTATCGGACAAACAGCGGTCGGGTCCACCTCTATCGGCACATAAAACTCATCGGGCACGAGCCCCAACCCCACGGGCATCACCACCAGCCGGCGCCTGACGAATGCTTCGCCAACGGGAGCGGTTGCCGCCGTATCGGTGGAAATATAGACATCGGTCTTGTCCATCAACTCGAGGATACCCATCCTGGTGCCCATATCCTCATCGATTATGATCGACGCCCCCGACCCGGTCTTGCGACGCAGCGATTCGACAAGATCGAACAGCTCCTGCCGAGGCCTGCCCGGCACCGGGTGCCAGCCCGGATAATTGACCTTGAGGTAGAGTTCGACATTCCCCTCTTCTTTGAATTCCTCCAGATACGCCTCTATAAGAGTGTCCCAGCGCCGGCGCGGAAGAAAAAGCGAAATATTGGTGAAGCGGAACGCTCTGTCCTCGGCCCTTCTATTGATACAGGGAGGAGGCAGTACCGGATTTTCCAGCCATGGATGCGGCGAGTGAACCGTTCGAAGCATTTCCTTCGGAAATCCCACGGAGACGAAACGGTCCAGTTCCTGTTGGGAGGAGAGCCACACCTGGTCCATTGCTCGACAGACCCTTAGCATTTCCACCGGTAGCGACTCATTGTCCGCACAGCAGTCGAAAACGGTCGTGGCCAATATCAGAACGTGGGGCTCGGGCCACTTGAACTCCAGTATGGCTTTACTGGGAACATGGGAAACGATGGCCGTAACGGGCGGAACGACCGGTGTCGATTCAAGAGATTTGATAAGCGCCAGATCGCAATCGTCGATGCCTTGTTCCACCTGATCCAACGCTATGATCCTGATTCGCGCCCCCGCCCGGTGGAGGGTGGAAACCAGGGTTCGGGCCGCGATCCCAAAGCCGCTCCGATTATAGAACGGGGCCAGCCAAACTATGGTTCCGGGCACGATTCCGGGATGCTGATTCAATTGATACTCCTCTATCCCCGGGAAACGCCCTGGACGGGCAAGGGACCGTCCATCGATTTACCGGGGCGCCAATGAAAAAGTCCTCTCCTCGTTCCAGTATTCGGGAAGAAGCGTTGCTCCCTCGGGAGGAGAAACGCTGGTTTCCTCCATCCCGGCCAACTGCTCCTCGTCCAGCGGCCGGCCCGATTCGATACTGCTTTTAAGAGTCGAGTAGAGAGCCGTGGAGGTGATTGGCTCAAATACCATTTCTGCAAACAGCAATATCTTGGCCGCCGTTTTCAATTGCTTCCTTCCAATGGCCTTGATCGCGTATTGCAGGGCAAAAAAAGACAAGTTGCGATAGATCGGTTCGTCGAGACACCTGTATTCCCTGTTGTCAAAAGCCATCTGCTCGTTTAGTTCCATTCGTTTTACAAGATAAAATCGGACCATCAGATCGCGAAGCAGGTCCGGATACTCGGACGTGCGGATATCCGCCAGGGGCGATTTGAGGTATATGCATTCCAACTGGAATGACAGAATCGCATGTTTGAACCAGTCGGTATGATCTTCTATGATTGCGAGAATCGAAAGAGGGGTCATTGCCGCCCTTTTGCAATAAAAAGGCTGGATCTTGTGGCCTGAGCCGTTGAGAAAGAACTGCGTATAATGCTCCGTTCGCAAAAGAGTGCAACTCCGGGAGTAAACGGGCGTCCGGGGAGAAACGACGCCGTTCGGGCCAATCACATTCGCTTCGCAAAGGAGCATTTTCCTGCCCCCCGAGCCATGCCGGTCCATTGCCTCCGCGCAACTCTGAATAAAATCCCGATGTAACACGTCCCCGGGACGAAGTACGGTGATGTATCTAAAATCCAAGTGATCCAAAAGATTAAAGGCCGCGTGCAGAAGTCTGGTTTGGAAAACCTTTTTCCTCATCCGTTGGACAGAAATTTCAGTGTCCCTCGCATACTCGACCAGCCGTTCATAAGTTCCATCAGTGGAGGCGTTATCGAATGCAACCAGGCGTAAACGCTCCGCAGGAAAAGACTGCTCGAAAACGCTTCCGATGCTCCTGTCGATAAGATCGAGGCAGTTGTGAGTCGGAAGCAGGACCATTACATCGTAATTATGCGACATAATCGTTTATATCCAGTCCTTCGAAGCCTTCCGGAGGATCGTAGTTTCGCATGTGCCGCGAAAACATATCCGGCTCGGAAGCGCCGTCCTTCTCGTCCCAATCCACTTTGGCGCTCCGCTCATAAAGATCCCGAAGTCGCTTGTACTGTTCGTCATGAACGACATCTTCATTTATTATCTCGGAAAACAACATATACTTTCCCGCCAGCGCTCTCCTGCTTTCCTTCATGCAAAAAAAACCTATCCGCAGGCATTCCGAAGCCAGTTTTCGGTGCGCCGCCGGAAGACGCTCCAGAACATTTTGGCGCCCTTCCATCTCCCCCCAACCCGCCTGATTGTCCAGGGTCAGGTAAATTGCCAGTGGATGGAAAAAGCTTCTGAAGCCAAGGGTCGTCTCCCTGGCTTCATGGAGCCTGATAAGTGCCAATCGCTCCCTGATATAGGCGTAATCCGAGACAAGAGATAATCGAAACCAAAGTTCCTTGTCCGCATTTGCGTGGTCGAATTCGGTATCGTAGCCCAGAACTTTTTCAAATGTCTTGCGGCGCATAACGCACTGCGAGGCTTGAGCAATATCGGTAAGCATGTAGATCGGAAGCACCGATTCTCCCGGCGCCATGAAACTGCGGTTGAAAAAAGGATCGAGTTCAGTTACCTTACCGTTGCCATCGATGTAGTTCCTGTCACAGTGAACGTAGCCAACTCCGGGGTGCTTTTCCATGACTGATACGGCTTTTTCGATCAAACAGGGATCAATGAGATCATCGGCGCACAGAAGTATCATGTAGTCGCCTTCGGAAAGCATTGCCAGGAACTTATAGCTTACATTGCCAACATTCAGAGGGTTCTTACAAAGGCGTACACCCCTGTCGAGATATTTTGAGACGACCGATACCGAATCATCCTTGGAGCAATTATCGAGCACCACAATCTCCGTATTACGGTAGGTCTGGGCCAATGCGCTCTCGATACAATCGCCGAGAAAGGCTGAATGGTTCCTGTTCGGAATCATGATGCTGACCAAAGGACGATTACTCTTCATCGGACCTTCTCTCCCCGCACTCTTGCCGGACCTGCGCCCCCGAAAATAAGCGGCGGCCCGACTCCCCGTGCCTGCCGGCCCTGTGCAAACCTCCCGGCATCCCCACACTTCATGTTAGCAATGTTCAAGCCAAAGCACCTCTTATAACCTTTCGGGCGGAAATGCGGTGTAGCCGTGCCCTTCTCTTTCTATCGGACAACAGTCGGTACAGTGTTGTTGAGTTACAGGGATGGAGGCATGATCCTGCTTGCTAAACCCGAAAATCCCCGGGCACATCGATCGGGACATGGGTCTACGCCAAGTCTCATGTCAAATCGGCATTTCCCCCGGTGGCTGTCTCGTCGGACTTTTGACGTTAAAATCAAGTAATTTCCCGGTCTAAAATTCGGTTCCATCATGATATGCGTATCGCGGCTCACGGCGATCAGCCATTTCATGTAAGCTACTTTTCCGCCAGGCGCTCTTTCGGGGAGTTCATCGCTGCTATATGGCCACGAGTTTAATCCCGCGGGTTTCCAGATGGGCCAACTCGTTCAAAATATTGTCCCTATTGAGATCGGAGGCAATCAGAACAACATCGGGACTCAGATCGGCGATCTTGTCGGGCACGACCACCTCGTATCCGTGGAAGGGCTTGGCACCCATCGCCGGATTACGGTCGGAAAATCCTATGATGTCGGCCCGGGACAGCGGGGTGTTTTCCAAAATCCAGGAAGCCTGCCTGCCTGCCGGATAGACCACTACCTTGGTCCTTTCGGCGATGAAGCCTGCAATTAGTTCATGCATCCGCTTCCGGCGTTTGAAAGAGACGAGTTCACCGGGAAGAGCCTTCGAGGAAAGGGTGTGTGCCTGGTAGAGATAGTTCTGTCGGAGTTGCCCCCGCAGTTGTTTTTCCGAGAGCTCATCGAGCCAATCAAAAAAGCCCTCTTTTTCGAAATCGGGTTCGACTTCGAGATTTCGGGATTCCAGAGGCATGTTCAACCCGTACACGGAAGAGTCATAGAGAAAAGGGGCACTGCGGTACAAGTGACGGCATGTGTCGCACGGGGGCGGAGGGGTTCCCCGCGCAATGGCGTCCCGATACTTATCGTAAAGAGGGCTGAAAAAGATCTCTTTAAAGGACTGTTCGTAAAGATTTCCGAACGTTAGGTTCTGGCAGCATACCTGGACGTCCCCGGCGGGGCTGATCTGGATGGGCCCCGCTTTATTGAGCTGATAGCAATGAAGATTGCCGTCTTTTCCAGCCCTGTAATACTTCTCCACCTCTTCGGGGGTGATCGCGAAGGCGGGAGGACGTTCGAAGGCGACATCGAGAACCGCAGCCAACTCCTGGCATTTTGCCAAAAAATCGTTTGCGAAGGCCGGATAGGCGAAAAGCGATTCCTTATGCAGGTCGTCGGGACCGAACCCTTGCGGATGGTCGACATACACCGCGGCGTGGATTTCGCTTGCGAAGCGCAGGACGTCGGGAAGCGAAAAGATGTTTCGCTTCATGAGCACCATGTTCAACCGAAGGTGTACGTCCCGAAGCCCCATTGCACGCAGTTCCCAGCGTAGCGACCTTATGTTGCTCATCACCTTGGAAAGGGTTCCCGGACGGCGAATCGATGCATAGGTGAGCGCGTCCACAGAATCGATCGAGATGGTAAAACCCGCCTTCGTGGTCCCCTTGAGAAAGCTGAGCCGGTCGGGGGTCAAAAGAGAAGCATTGGTGGTCTGGTATAACATAAGTTCCGGATGGCGGCGAAGGGTGTCACCCAGGATTGCAAGACGTTCATCCAGGAAAGGGTCGGTGAGGAACTCGCCCGCAGGCGCCAGGCACACCGAAGAGCAGTACGGGGCGGCCTCTTCAAGCGCCCGGCCAAACAGTTCCAAAGACATCGTGGGATCGGTCTCTTTCAGGTTTTCGGCGATCTCGGGCCTGCTCCAGAAACACATCCTGCATCTGTAGTTGCACCGCTGGGTGGTGCCGAAAATGATATAGGGCCTGTAATCGGAAGGATGCACTGTCATAATATGCCGAACTCCGGTCTCTTTTGTTGTCTGTGCCGAGTCATTTGTTGACGGTGACCGCGGTCCATGTCCCGATACGCCTGAAAGGCAGGCCCCACCATGACTGCGTCATTCTTATACATTAGAGGTCATTATCAACAAATACCCTGTACATATGTTGAATCTGAAGCAGATTTTCAGGACACCCGTCATGCCACATCAGGTAGCCGGCCCTTCCCGGTAATATATTTTCATTCATCGGCTTAAATGTAGATGCAAGAAAACATTTGTACAGTAAAGAGATGAAATGGCCGCGAACATCCCGCTGGCTGTTGATCGTCTGGTTCAACGCAATCGGAGCAGAATCGAACTCAACGGCCATACCGATTTCGCATTCGGCCACCCTGACGATTCTTTCCTCAAGGGTTTCCTTAAAGCGAACAATTCCACCCGGAACATGCCAACCGACACCTGTATGACAATCGTCTCGCCAGGCAAGCAGTGTGCGACCGTTTTCATCCTTGATTAGAAGATCTACATTCACGAGCGGTGTGGTGCGGCTGATATAGTAGAAAATATCATCAGGCAATCCGGCCGACGGGTCTGGAACCGCCTTTTGAAGGGCTTCGGTATGAATCTTGATTTCCTGATCGTCAATCATGTTGGTCATTGACAATTCCATGTGCTATATTTTTAATAAGTCATACCATCTATATTATAATATTGGATTCAAATTCTTCCCGTTCCAAATAAGGCCACATGTCCTCCATCGGGCTGGAGCAAATCGAACCGTCTTTATTTCTAAAGGAAGATATCCTGGGGGCGGTAGTCTGGTTGGGCGAAACAATTACTTCACAAACCACCGGTCCTTCCATATCCAGGATCTCGGATATCTTTTCCTTTATATTGTCGTGATTTTTGATTTGTGCAATGTTAAGGCCAAAAGCTGTCGCCACCTTTGTTACTTCAGGCAAAGTCATGCCGCTTCCGGAGTCGCTGCCTACAAAGAAGCCGTCGAAATAGTTGTTCTGTGTGGCCTGTATGGAAGCATAGCCACGATTATTCAATACGAAGAATTTAATGGGCAGGTTCAAACGCCTGACTGTCTCAAGTTCCTGGATATTCATCTGGAAACCTCCGTCTCCGTCGATGCACACCGTGCGCTTGCGGCCCGAAGCAAGGCAGGCCCCGATGCTCGCCGGAATCCCGAACCCCATGGAGCCAAGCCCCTGGGTGTTGAGTATTCGAAGGTCCTCTTTTACTCGGAAGGCCTGAAAGGTGACCTCGCTGCACGTCCCCGAGCTTCCCGGAACCAAAAGATCGCCCGCGCCCAAAAAATCCGACAGGAGATCGATCAGCACGTAGGTACTTACCCCCTCGGTTTCATTCCAATATCGGGGCAACACCACCGGGTATTTTCTTTTCCACTCCCGGCAGCGTTCCCACCAGCCCCCCCGTTGTTTTGCTTCGATTCGACCGGCCTGCTTCAAAAACTCCTTTAACGTCAATTTGGCGTCCGCGCATATGGCAACCTCTATATCCATGTCAAGTTTTTGAATCTCGGCGGCATCGATATCGACCACGATCTTTTTTGCGGCCCTGGCAAAAGCTCGATGATTGTAGCCGGTTTGCCCCGAATCCAGACGCGCACCCAATATGAGCATGAGGTCCGAATTCTGCTGGGCGAAGTTGGCCGCCCGCTGCCCTATCGACCCCGGCCGTCCGATATGCAGAGGGTGGTCTTCGGGCAGACTGTCGGCCATTTTCCAGGTGGCCAGAACGGGTATGTTCAGTGCTTCGATCAAGGAATCGAGTTCGTTCAGTGCCCCGGCCAGCCTCACTCCGTTTCCAACCAGCACAACCGGCCTATGGGATCTGTTTATGAGTTCAACGGCGGCAGCCACCTGCCGGCCGAGCGACTCGCCATCCATGCAAGGGGTCTCACCTGAAGGATCGTAGCCCTCAAGACCTGTCTCATCGACAACCACCGCCTGCACGTCCAGCGGGATATCGATCCAGACCGGGCCGGGCCGGCCGCTTACGGCAAGATGGAAGGCCCGGTCCAAATGGTATTTTATGGAAGAGGGCTCGGTTACGGTCACGGCGTACTTGGTGATGGACTCGACGATTTTAACGATGTCGAGTTCCTGGAAACCCATCTGCCTGACGCCCCGCGGGCCCGCGAGATCCGAGCGCTTGACCTGGCCGGAGATGAACAGGCACGGCGTTGAATCCAGCCACGCCCCGGCAAGACCCGTGATGGCGTTTGTGCCTCCGGGGCCTGTCGTAACGAGTGCAACGCCGGGTTTGTTGGTGTATTGAGCGTAGGCTTCCGCAGCTATTGCACAGCCCTGCTCGTGCAGGTTGCAAACGTATTCGATTTCCGGGCGCCTGCCAACCGAGTCGACCAGGTGCATGCAACCGCCCCCCGCAAGCATGAAGACATGCTTTATTCCCTCTTCCACAATTCTTTGCGCCACATAGTCGGAAAGTTTCATCATTGCTGTCGGGTCCCCGTAAATCGATGAAAAGGATGATCAGCCGTTGTGGATGAATTCGGTGATAATACCGAGCGTTTCGGACGTTGAAAGATGGGAGCTGTTCCAAGGCCTTGGGAAAAGAAGGGTTCGAATGCCAAGGGCCTTGGCGCCTGCGATGTTTTCCTCGCAGTCGTCTATCAGCATGTCGCATTTGCCCCACCAGGCCAGAAACTCCGACTTGCTCGACCAGTATCTACCCGGCCCATCTCCCTCCCGATGGGAAGGCACGATGTTAAAAGATCTGATCCATTTTCCAAAATGGTTCATGACCCATTGGGCCGATACAGGGGCGGCGCAAAGGGGCGCGGCCGTAAGAGCGATATTTCGGCACTTTTCGCCGTGCAGGCAAAACCAGTCGAAGGTAGGGGGCAGCGGTGGCAGCTTCGCCGCCTTGCCGCACAGCCGGAAATCATCGAGGGAGGCGAGAAAGTTCTTCCGGCTCATGCCCAGAAGCTCATGAGGAGGGTTGCCAACCAGGCGATCATAGGCCGGGGGAACAGCTCCGGCCACGCTTGACCAGTCCTCCAGCCAGGCCCTCGTAAGATCGTTCAGGACATCATCGACGTCCCATACCAGCGTTTTCACCGTACTCCTTCGTGTTTGGCTACTCGCTCTCCCTAGTCGAACCAGTAGGTCAGAAGGGTTTTTCTGTTGGCGTTGCCCATTATTTCAGGATCGAGATAAAAAGAGTCGTCGGCATGGTGGGTTGAGGATATCTCCTCGATGATGGCCCCCTTTTCGCTTCCGAAGTAATGATGGACGCCCCGCTCCACAGTGATCGTCTCTCCCGCCTTGAAGCTTCCGGGCGAGCCGTCCAGTTCCATCTCCACATCCCCGTAGAGGACATGGAAGGTCTCCTCCTTCTCACGGTGATACTGGGTCGGATGCTTCTGGCCGGGCAGAAGGACTATCAGCTTTTTGCAGTACATGCGGTTGACCACGGTCATCATAGTGAGGCCAAATTCATGGAACCGGTCGATTCCATAGTGGTGGGAAATTTCGAGATCGACCCGCGAGGGAATCGTCACACCGCTTTGCTTGAGCAGGGCTTTTACTTCCTGGACGATTTCATAGATCTTCTGCTGAAAATTTCGCAACTCGACATTGGAAGTCAAAATGGGAGCATTGGCGCCGATATCCGCGCATGCGCGCAACTCCACATACTTTGAAAGCTCGTTTGCCGTAATGTGGCCCTCAAGCGTGGGGATGGCCGCAAAGAGGTCCTTGTGGGCGATGATTTCCCCTTTTTTGATCGCGCGCCGGGCAAAAAGGCCTCGCTGCAAAGAGAGCAGGCTCTTGGATTCCTCACTGCTGAAGGGGGCTCGCCCCTCCCGGTCGCCACACAGCTCAAAAGCGCTCTGAGCCGATCTTAGCCAGTTTTCAACCTGTTCGGGATTGGCCGAATAATCGTTTAGCGTTATTCCCTGGTCCGCAACTCCGACATGTTTTTCAAAAATCGCGGCCCCTTTGGCCACGGCGATCTTTATGCCGTCGAGGTTTTGCGGGGCCTCGTGGGTCGAATAACCCACCCTCACGCCCGGATAGCGGCTCTTTAGAAGGTCTATCCGGTTTAGTTGCATCCCGGCCTCAGGCGTTGGATAACATGCCACACAGTGCATGATCGCGAAGTCCTTGCGGCGATGATCCAAAAAGCCGACCACCCGGTCGATATCCTGCAATGCAACACCGGCCGTTGATGCAATAATCGGTTTCGAGGTTTTAACGATCCGTTCCAAAAGCGGCCAGTCGGTAAAAGAACAGCTCGCAACTTTTATAATGTCGATGCCATGTTCTTCGATAAGATCCACCGATTCTTCGTCAAAAGGGGTGCAGACTGTTATGAACCCGAGGGCTCTCATTTCATCGACCATCCGCTTGTAGCTGTCGGCCTCAAGACGGGTTTCCGAAAATCGTTTCACGTACTTGTAGTCCGTCCTGCCTTTGTATTCAGGATGAATGAAACTGCCCAGTTGGCGGTACTGCAGCTTGAAGCCGAATTTGAACGGAAATCCCTTCGCCACTTTTCCGAATTCCCTGAGGATCTTAAGACCGTGCTCCGGCTGCCCCATGTGGTTGTTGGCCATCTCGAAGATAAAGAAGGGTTCCAGGGATTTCAGTGTCAGCATAATCATCTCCCCTCATGCATTATGGTTTGCCGGTCTTCGCCCTGGCATCGGAGGCTTCCAACGCTTCGGGCGCACGGTGGAACATTTCGATCATGTAGTCGATCATCGGCGCAGTCAAACCGGGATGGACGCCAATCCAGAAGGCCTTCATCATGACCCTGTCGGATACCTCGAGGTTTGAGACAACACGGTGCTCAATGTTGCGATATGCGGGCTGGCGAATCAGATTTCCGCCGAAAAGAAGACGAGTGGCTATTCGGTGTTCTTCCAGGAAGCCCAGGAGTTCGTTTCGCCCGAACGGGGCCTCGTCTCTGATTGTTAGAGGAAATCCAAACCAGCTCGGAACGCTTCCGGGCGTCTCCTCGGGCATCAGGAAATAGCCGGCGAGGTCTTCGAGCCCCAGCCGGATTGTCTCGAAATTCTGGCGGCGCGCCTCGATAAAGCCCGGCAGTTTTTTCAGCTGGGAAAAGCCGACGGCGGCCTGCATATCGGTGGCTTTGAGGTTATAGCCGATATGAGAATAGGTATATTTATGGTCGTAGCCGAAGGGGAGTTCGCCTAATTGCCGGCCGAAGCGGTTCTTGCAGTGATTGTCATGTCCGGGCGCACATCTGCAGTCGCGGCCCCAGTCCCGAAAAGACTCGAGGAGCCTTCGCAGTTCTTCTTGCGAGGTGCAGACGCATCCCCCTTCACCCATGGTGATATGGTGGGCCGGATAGAAGCTGAAGGTCGAAAGGTCCCCGAAGGTGCCGACCCTGCGCCCCTGATAGAGCGACCCGAGGGCGTCGCAACAGTCTTCGATAAGCCAGAGGCCATGGTCTTTGGTAAACTTCGCCACCCTTTTGAGGTCGAAGGGATTTCCCAGCGTGTGAGCCAGCACCACGGCCTTGGTTTTCCGGGTACATGCCTGCTCGAGTTGCTCCACGGACACATTGTAGCCGGGCAGGCTTATATCTACGAAAACGGGGACGAGTCCGTTTTGGATGATCGGATTTACCGTTGTGGGAAACCCGGCGGCCACGGTGATCACTTCGTCTCCGGCCTTGAGGGCGCGCTCTTTAAGTTTGGGGGAAGTAAGACAGGATAGAGCAAGAAGGTTGGCCGAAGAGCCCGAGTTTACCAGCACGGCATGGGCCGCGCCGACAAAGCGGGCCATATCCCGTTCAAAATCAGCCGCGTAGCGTCCGGTGGTCAACCAGAAATCAAGAGATGCGTCCACAAGGCTTTGAATATCGGCCTCATCGAAGCACCTTCCAGCAACGGGAATAGAAGTTGACTCCGGCAGGAAATCGGCCACCGGAAAAGCCGCCCGGGAATATTGCCCCACAAGGCGAAGAATTTGTTCGCGAAGGTTTTGGGCCTCATTTCCCATGGAAAAATTCCCTGTACCAGTCAACGGTTTTTCGAAGGCCTTCATCGAGTCCGAAAAGAGGCTGCCATCCGAGGTCCCTCCGTGCTTTGAGAGCACTCAAGTATTGATGGCGAATCTCGTTTGCGGCCGAGCTTTCGATTCGGGCCTCGAGGCCGGAGGCCCGCATCACTTCAAGAATCTTGTTTACCAGATCGAGGACCGTCATCTGGCTCTCATTGGAGAAGTTGAAGGCCTCGCCCCGCAAACCCGGATCGGCGGCCAGTTTTTCCGCGAGCAGCATGTAGGCGGCCGCCCCGTCCTCCACGTAGAGGTAATCGCGCACATATGAACCGTCGGAGCGTATCACCGGATTTTGACCGCAATGAACCGAGCGAATCGTTCCCGGCACGATTCGATTCCAATTGAGGTCTCCGCCTCCGTAAAAGTTGCCGCATCGAGTGACTACCACAGGCAGGCCGAAAGATTGCGCGTAGGAGCGGGCGATGAGGTCGGCGCAGGATTTGCTGACGTCATAGGGATGCCGGCCCTGAAGGGGCGTATCCTCTTGATAGGGAAGCCGGTCATGGTCGCCGTAGGCTTTATCCGAAGAGGCCAAAACAATCTGCTCGACCAGGGGGCTGCGCCTGCATGCCTCCAGTAGACTCCATGTTCCCCCGATATTGGATTCAAATGTCGAAACCGGGTTGCGGTTGGCTATGGGAACTATGGTTTGCGCCGCAAGGTGAAAAACCGTTCGGACCTCATATTCTCCCAAAACTCTTTCCAGGCAGGCCTGGTCGCGCACATCGCCTCGAACCGTTCCCACCCGCTCGAGCAGACCGGTCCTTACGGCCTCGCTTCGCGGCGCCCAGTCGCGAACAAGGCAGACGACGTCCGCCCCGGCTTCGAAAAGCCTTCGCAACAGCCAGCCGCCAAGAAGGCCTGTGGCTCCGGTTAGCAGCACCGTCCGGTTTTTCCAAAATGTTTGGCTCAAGCCCCCACCCTCCACGGCACATTCCCGGAAACCCACATGTTTTCGAGCAACTGAACGTCTCGCAGCGTGTCCATGCATTGCCAGAAATCATGATGCCGGTAGGCCATAAGCTGGTCCTCCCGAGTCAATCTATCGAGTGGAGTGGATTCGAACGCGGTATCGAAGCTGTCGATATATTTGGCGACTTCAGGCTGAAGCACAAAAAAGCCGCCGTTTATCCACCCGCCGCCCGTTTGCGGCTTTTCAGCAAAGCTTTCGATTTTCTCGCCGCTAAAGACCAGGTCGCCAAAGCGGGCAGGCGGACGCACCGCGGTGACGGTGGCAATTTTTCCATGACCGCGATGGAATTCGACCAGCTTATGAAGATTGACGTTGCTCACCCCGTCGCCGTATGTGAGCAAAAAGGGTTCGTTACCGATATATTCGGCTATTCTTTTTATCCGTCCGCCGGTTTGCGTCTTGGCGCCCGTATCCAGCAGATGCACGGTCCAATCCTCGGTATGGCCGTTGTGAACCAGAAGATCCCCGGTGGCGAGCTTCACCGTCAGGCTGCAAGTCCTTTTGCGGTAGTTGATGAAGTAGTCCTTTATCATCTCTCCCTTGTAGCCAAGGGCAATGACAAATTCGGTGAAACCGTAATCGGCGAAACTGCGCATGATGTGCCACAATATGGGTTTCCCACCGATTTCGACCATCGGCTTGGGCTTTACCACCGTCTCTTCAGCAAGCCGGGTCCCCAATCCTCCCGCCAGAATTCCAACTTTCATCTCGGTCCCCTCCCGTCAACGCCTTGACGATTGAGTGGTTCACTCCACCGAACGGACTCGACGCCTTTCAAGCTGAAAGCCTTTCAAGATCGTCAGAACCGACCTGAAATCTTCCGGCCAATGAAGTAAGCAAAGGGTATGCCCGTTTATGACTGCAAACATTATTTTTGCAGGCAAGGGCTGATTTTTTAATTTGAGGCTGATTCGGATGAAAATCGGACCCGGATAAGTACCGTTTCCAAAACGGCGAGGGTGGCCAACCAGATGCGTACGGTCACCTGGTGCAAAAACGCCGGAGCAAAAGGACGGCCCCGACGGGCCGCCCTTTTGGTGAATGGTTCAGCTGAATTAACCGAGCAACTTGAGTATCTGCTGCGGTTGCGCGTTGGCCTGCGCAAGCATGGCCATTGCCGATTGCTGCAGGATCTGGTTTTTGGTCATGTCGCTTACGGCCGAGGCCATATCGACGTCCTCGATGGTCGATTGCGAAGAGGTGTAATTCTGGATACTTGTGGTCAGATTGCTCATCGTGTACTGGAGCTTGTTTTGGAAGCCGCCCACTGTTCCCATCATCGTATTGATCTCGGTGAGGGCCGAATCCAGGGAGTCCATCGCGGTTCGAGCGGTGGAGGTGGACGTGAGGCTCAATCCTGTCAGAGACAGACCGGTCGTATCAGCGGCGGTTGTGAGAGCAACGACGAACTGGTTGTAGGAATTGTTGGTCGAACCGACCTGGAAAGTCACCGTGATGTTTCCGGTAAGAAGGGTTGTGCCTCCGTACACGGTCGAGTTGGCAATCTGGTCGATTTCGGATGCGAGCCCCTGGAACTCGTTGTCGAGCGAAGCCAGGTTGGTCGATGACTCCTGCCCCGATGCAGCCTCGGTGGCAAGGGATTTCATCTGCACCATGATGTTGTTGATCTGGCTGTAAGCGCCGTCGGCGGTCTGGAGAAACGACTGGGCTTGGCTCGCGTTCTGCGAGGCCACCTGCATCGAGGCTATGCTGGCCTTGAATGCGTTGGCGATGGCATAACCTGCCGGATCGTCGGCCGCCGAGTTGATCCTCAGACCCGATGACAGTTGCAGAAGGTCCTTGGATACTACGTCATTGGTTTGGCCCACAACGTTTTCAATCGTCAGGGCGTCCATGTTGGTGTTGACTACAAGAGCCATGGTAAATCCTCCTTGATTTGATTTTTAACTTCCGTGTCGGTTCCTATTCGCTATCAAACCGTCCTGACCATAAGATCGACTTTCTTGACAAAAAACTTTAAGACTTTCGATTAATACCTTAAAAAAACTTCTCGGTTGACTTATCCTTGGAATATAATCAGGCACAGAATATGAATTTGGAATCAAAGCGGCCTTACAGGTAGGAATAATTTCTTCTGGAGAGATAATCACCCGTTTGACGTTGGACTCCGCCTTACATCATCTCCATGCGGGAGTCTGCCGGCAAAGGACTTTTACTCGAAAAGAATGCGCCCTGCCTGGCGCACCAAAGGAAAGGGCGGCCCGCAAGTGGGCCGCCCTTGGACGAACGGGGATCAGGCGAATTAACCCAGCAGCTTGAGTATCTGCTGAGGTTGCTGGTTGGCCTGCGCGAGCATGGCCATTGCCGACTGCTGCAGGATTTGATTCTTCGTCATGTCGCTTACCGCCGAGGCCATGTCAACATCCTCGATGGTCGATTGCGACGAGGTGTAATTCTGGATGCTTGTGGTCAGATTGCTCATCGTGTACTGGAGCTTGTTTTGGAAGCCGCCCACGGTTCCCATCATCGTATTGATCTCGGTCAGGGCCGAGTCCAGGGAGTCCATCGCGGTTCGAGCAGTGGTGGTGGACGTAAGGCTCAGTCCTGTCAGGGACAGACCGGTCGTATCGGCCGCGGTTGTCAGAGCGACGACGAACTGGTTGTAGGAATTGTTGGTCGAACCGACCTGGAAGGTCACCGTAATATTTCCGGTAAGAAGGGTTGTGCCCCCGTAGACGGTCGAGTTGGCAATCTGGTCGATCTCGGAGCTTAGCCCCTGGAATTCGTTGTCGAGCGAAGCCAGATTGTTTGATGACTCCTGCCCCGAAGCGGCCTCGGTGGCAAGAGATTTCATCTGCACCATGATGTTGTTGATCTGGCTGTAAGCGCCGTCGGCGGTCTGGAGAAACGACTGGGCCTGGCTCGCGTTCTGCGAGGCCACCTGCATGGAGGCTATGCTGGCCTTGAATGCGTTGGCGATGGCATAACCCGCCGGATCGTCGGCAGCCGTGTTGATCCGAAGACCCGATGACAGTTGCAGAAGGTCCTTGGATACGACGTCATTGGTTTGGCTCGTGACGTTTTCAATCGTCAGGGCATCCATGTTGGTGTTGACTACGAGACCCATGATACATCCTCCTTGATTTGCTTATTAACTTCCATGTCGTTAGTTTTTCGCATTTTCAAACCGTCTTGACCATAAGATCGAAATTCCGGCCGGAAAACTTTAAACACTTTTCATCATGAACGAAGAAAAGTTTTCTTTTCATCTCCATGCTGGAGCCTGCCGGTAAAGGACTCTCACAGGAGTTTCGGGGTTTGCGCCTTTTTCGGCAATTTAATCCTGTAAATTCAAGCCTTTAACCGTAGCCACCCGTGAGCCCCCACTTTTTTACTGCGACATACTAAAAATAGTTCAAAATGTCGATGTCTTATATACTTTTCTGTTGACATTGTGAGACCCTTTTAGTATCATTCCTTTATGGCGCATATACATAAAAAAATGAAAAAAGGCAGACCCTATTACTACGTCCGCGAGACGGCCAGGGTGAAT
The DNA here is from genome assembly GCA_021777755.1 of Deltaproteobacteria bacterium. GTDB lineage: Bacteria > Desulfobacterota > Syntrophobacteria > Syntrophobacterales > Syntrophobacteraceae > SbD1. The sequence goes on along the minus strand of JAJYDE010000050.1, from coordinate 610 downwards.
GGCAAGTCCAAGGTGGTAAGCCAGATCTACCTGGGAAGTGCCGAACGTATTGTGCAGCTCGCTTCCGGCGGCAAGGCAGCCGAGTGCACCAAGCTGGCCGTGGAAGAATACGGCGCACTTTGGCTGGCAAACCTCATGGACAGCCATGTGGGGCTTGCTCCCATTGTCGATTCGGTCATTAAGAAGGGCAAAAGTGAAAAGGGACCTTCGCTCGGGGAGTATTTTCTATATGCCGCCCTGAATCGGATGATCGATACCACCTCCAAGAGGGCTCTCCCGGATTGGTACCGGGCAACCGCCGTCCAGCAGATCCGGCCCGTCGATATCGACGAGCTAACGTCTGAACGGTACTTTGAAAAATGGGACAGAGTCAAAGAGGAGGATCTCCAAAAAATAGCCTCTCTTTTTTCCAGTAAGATAGTCAAATTGGAAAAACCCAAGTCCGGCTGTTTTCTCTTCGATACCACGAACTACTATACCTATATGGCCGGCCAGACAGATTCGGACCTTGCAAAAAGGGGAAAAAATAAAGAGGGGAAGGATTGGCTGAGGCAGGTCGGTGTAGCCCTTCTGGTTTCAAGAGAGGGCGAGATTCCTCTCTTTTACCGGG
>JAJYDE010000014.1 GCA_021777755.1 Deltaproteobacteria bacterium | reverse complement strand
AGGACTGATTACCGAAGCAGATTTTACGCCATTGGACGGCGGGTCTTATAGCCCGCTCAGCCGCATTGTTGGTTGGCTCTATCCCTTCAATTCGCAAGAAGGTAAAGAGAATGTCCCAGTTTTTGAGAAAACCGGCTGCCCGCGTCCTCACGTCTTTATCGGAGCTTTCCCGGTAGCGCGGACACGAGCTTTTCATGCGGCCCCGGATGATGGCGCTCGCCTGCCACAATTCTTCGCGGGTGCAACCAACTTCCTTGAAGGCATGCCAGTAGCTAAAGAGCGTTCCAACTTCTTTTAGCATATGTCTGGCAAACAGATAGGCATCCGGGCTTGCCCGGCCGTCCCTGAGCGCTTTCAGCTTGCGGATAAGATGTGCCCGACAAAGCTGACGGACCCCGGATTTATGATATTTGTTGTAAGCGGAATGGTCATCGCTCGTGATGATGCCTGAAAAGGTTTCGCCCAAGACGGATTGCAGAACCCGCGATCTCCTGCTTGATGCAACGCGGAACAATACGGCCGCCGAAGAGACAAAAACCCATGGCCAACGTGGGCTTCCGGCTGATTTCCAGCCGGTTTCGTCGATATTGAGAGCGTGAGCGCCGGCAATGTTCTCTCTGATATGTTCGGCTTCCGGCTCGCAGGCAAGTGATACTCGTTCAAGAATCCTGCAGACGGCTCCCGGTGAGATATCCAGATTAAAGACGGTGCGCATGATCTCGGCGATGCCTCTTCTGGGACCCCTGTGCACCGACGCCAGGTAGGCCACCGCTGCGTGCACTCCGGGCCCGAAGTTGCTCTCGGCCACCTCCGGAGGCAACGCGGCACGGGTTACATGGCCGCAAGTACACGGCAGTTCATGGCATCTGTACTCGGTCTTGATCGGATTGATTTCGGGAAGATCAAAAACCTGGTATCTCAAAGGCCTCGACGGTCCCCCCGAGTCATCGGGCGTCAAAGTTTTTCGGCATTTCTCACAGGAATCGGGAAAGATATTTACAATATGATCCATCTCGGCTTCCGGAAGAAGAACCCGTTTTTTGCCAATGTGGCCGATCTGCCCTCCTCGTTTCCGGCGACCCGACTTTTTGCTCTTTTTGTTTACCCCGGGGCCGTCTGATGAGGGAGGTTTGGAGGAGTTGGTGGAATCGGTGGAAAGAGCAGCTATCTTGGTTTTGAGGGTTTTGTTTTCCTGGTCGAGTTCCAAAAGCTTTTCGACAGTCGGTTCTTTTACGGAATCATATATGGCTTCGGCTTGCGGCTTATCCATTTGAGAGCCTTTCCCGGAACTGCCGAACAAGCGGGTAGCCATAGACATCCTTAATCGATCGATTTGGTTTACCGGTCTGATCGAGTTTCCCTCTACCGGTGGTTTTCCCGAGGAAAATCCAGTTGGCGGCTTGGTAGCAGGTCCCTTTGAACCGTTCACTGTCAACAAAGGTTTCGACCCAATGAACCGGGTGATGATAGAGTGCTTCCCAGTCCGTGGATAGACGTCTCAAGCTTTGGGCCAGAAGATGCGACGCAAGATGCGGCACTCTGAGCCAGGGCAGGACTAAAAACCGGGTGTTATACGCCAGTAAATGGCGATACCAAACACCTCGAAGGAGGGAGGAAATGAAAAAGGTCCAAAGAGCGATCGCCAGGCAGATTGCCAACAAACAACTGCAATCCGGCGATCCGCCGGGTTGGTTCGAGGAACTCTATTCGCTGGCCGGCGGGAACGCCTCCATCATCCCGTGGGCGGATTTGGCGCCGAATCCCAATCTCATCGATTGGCTGAACCGGCATGCAATTACCAGCCGCAGTCGGGCTCTAAAAATCGGCAGCGGCCCGGGAGATGATGCGGAGGAACTGGCGCGACGGGGTTTCGAGACCACCGCCTTCGACATCTCCGGGTCGGCAATCGCCTGGAGCGGGAGACGTTTTCCGGAGTCGCCGGTATCCTACATCGCGGCGGAGCTGTTTTCCTCGCCGAAGGAGTGGCTTGGCCGATTCGATCTGGTGGTGGAGTCCTACACGCTCGAAGTCCTTCCTCCAAACCTGCGGCCCGATGCCGCGCGCCGCATTGCTTCCTTTACAGCCGCCGGGGGGATGCTGCTGGTCATAGCCCGGGGCAGCGAACCGGGCGAGGATGAAGGGAAGATGCCCTGGCCCTTGACGAAAAATGAGCTCTCGCTTTTCGAAGCCGAGGGACTCTAGGGAGATTTCTTTCGAGGACTACACGGACGCCGAATCGCCCCCGGTTCGCCGATTCAGAGCGGTCTACCGACGGGCAGCATAGGAATAGTCCCGCCGGGGAAGAACTCCGGAGGAGCGCAATCCCGCGAGGCGGAGCAAAGTGCCAAGGGTGCCGGGTCCGCCCGGCGGTGGGAGGGGCGAAGCCCCTGTGAAGGGCGTCGGCCGGTCAAAAGGAGATCAATCCCGCCGATTGAACTTGTTCATGGCCTCCGGCAGGCCGGCTGCGAGGACGGCTCGAACGGTTTCTTCGGCCCGGCCGAGCATTTCTTCGAATTCTTCACGCTCTTGCGCATAGGGGGGAAGCAGAACGAACTCTTCGATCGGCTCGGCGTGTTTGGGGCGCCCGATCCCCATTTTCAGCCGTGGAAAATCGGAGCTTGCAACATGCTCCATGATGGACTGGATCCCTTTGTGTCCGCCCGAACCGCCTCTTTGGGCAAGGCGAATCCGGGCGAACGGCAGGTCGAGGTCGTCATGGACGACCAGCATGCTTGCGGGAGGGATTCCGAAGTATTTGATCAGCTCGCCGACCGCTTCGCCACTCCTGTTCATATAGGTAAGGGGCTTGACGAAAAGCACTTTTCGCCCCTCGGCCACGGCGAACCCCCAGGAGGCGCGAAACTTGCGCTCCATCATGGAGGGCGAATAGAGCGAGACAAGCCTGTCCAGGATCATGAACCCCGCGTTGTGGCGTGTGGCGCCGTACTCTTTTCCCGGATTGCCGAGGCCGATCACGGCAAGAATCTGCTCTTCGCTACGGCGTACCCGATCCATGCAACGCTATTTTCCAGCCCCTTCTTCCGGGGACTTGGCCGCGCTCTCCGGGCTCTCGATGCTCACCACACCGGTCGAGGGCGCATCGTCGAAAGTATAGGAGGCATCGGCCACCAGGTCCTGGACGTGGAGCACGTCTCCCAGATCGAGTTTGCCGACATCGATCCTGATGCTTTCCGGTATCTGGTTGGGCAGGCAACGCACAGAGAGGGTCCTTTGAATCAGATTCAGCTCTCCACCCTTTTGCACGCCCACCGAATCCCCGAACAGCTCCACGGCCACCTCCACGGTAATCTGCTGGTCGAGGGGCACTTCATAGAAATCGATGTGCATAAAGCGCCTGCGGTAGGGGTGAGTCTGAATTTCGCGAATGAGAACCTGTTTGGGCTCGCCTTCGCCGATCTTCAGGTTGATAAGCCTGGTTTCACCGCCGATGTCTCTAAGAAATTTCTCCAAAACCGGTGAAGAAACAGAAAGTGTCGTCGCCGGGGTCTTGGGGCCGTAAAGGATCCCCGGGACCATGGCGTCCCGGCGCACGCTTCGCGCGGCGCCTTTTCCCGTTTTGTCTCTAAGTACCGCTTCGAGTTCCAAACTCATTTACTCATACCTCCCGATTTAATCGGCGCTGGGTGCCAAAATCACTAACGGCGAAGATTCATGAGGACCCGCATCGCCGCAATCTAATACTCCTTGAATATCGAACTGATGGATTCCTCGAAATGCACCCTTTTAATGACCTCGGCAAGCATGGGTGCAATGCTCACCACTTCAATTTTCGCACAATTCCGGGCCTTTTGCGAAAGAGGAACGGTGTCGGTAACAAGGAGCCTTTCTATCACCGATTCCTCGATTCTTTCCACCACTCGGGGACCGGAAAGCACGGGGTGGACAACACAGACCTCGACGCTGCCGGCCAGGGCCGCGGATGCCGCGTGCGCCGTTCGCAAAACCGTTTCCCCCGTGTCGATCATGTCGTCAAGAATGATGACCTTTCTGTCCTTGACGTTACCAACGATTTTCGGATCGTTTCCGTTTCCCTCCCGGTAATCGGTGAGGGCAAGGTCGAGCCGCAACCGCTGGGCGAAAAACCTGGCCCGCTCGGCGCCGCCCGCATCCGGGGCCACAACGATTTCGTCTCCGGAAAGCGAACCCCTCAGGGCTTGGATCAGAGCGGTAGTGCCGAACAGATGATCCACCGGGATGCGGAAAAATCCCTGGATCTGGTCGGCATGCAAGTCGATCGTGATCACGTGGTCGGCCCCGGCAATGCTCAAAAGGTCCGCCACCACCTTGGCGGCAATGGAGACCCGGGGCTTGTCCTTCTGATCCTGGCGGCCGTAGCCGTAATAGGGTATTATGACGTTTACCCGCCGCGCGGAGGCCCTTTTGAGAGCGTCTATTACGACCAGAAGCTCCATCAGGTTCTCGTTTACGGGCGGGCAAGTCGACTGGAGGACGTAAGTGTCTCTGCCTCGAACGTTTTCACAAATCTCAACCCTTACCTCGCCATCGCAATAGCGGCCAATAAGGGCTTTGCCGGGACATATCCGCAGTTGCGAACAAACCTTGTTGGCAAGATCGATGTTCGAATTTCCGGCAAAAAGACTTAAACGGCTCCACATAATGTCACTCGACTCCGTTTACCGATCGGCCAAACGGAGAAAAAAATGGCTGGGGCGGGAGGATTCGAACCTCCGAGTGCGGGATCCAAAGACCCGTGCCTTACCGCTTGGCGACGCCCCAACACAAATATCCCGCTAACGCGGTTTTCGTCAAAGCGGAGGAGGCAAAGAGCGCCTCCCCCGGAAGAATCACTTGTTGCCGCCGATTACCTGCGCGGTTTGGACCCAACAGTCCAACCAGTGGGTACTGGCAAGCCCGGCGGCATCGGAGGCCGACCGAGCGGTTTTAAAAATCCCGAAGACCGTCGGCCCGGATCCGCTCATCGAAGCCGCCAGTGCCCCATTTTCGAGCAACCATCGCTTTATCTCCGCGATGACCGGGTAACGGCAAACCGTGACCGACTCAAGGTCGTTTCCAAGAAGATCCCCAAATTCGAACGGGTTCTCCTCGAAACTAGCCAATTTAATTTGAGCCTCGGATTTTGTCAATTTTAAATTTTGGTAAACCCAACCGGTCGGCACGCAAACCGGAGGCTTGATAAGGAGCAAAGAATAGGCCGGAGCCTTTTGCGCAAACCGGAGTCTCTCACCTATCCCCGTGGCCAGGGCGGGACGGGAATCGAGAAAAAAAGGCACATCGGCCCCCAGCTTGAGGGCCAGAGAGTCGAGTTCGGCGCGCGGGACCCGATTTTCATATAAGCGGTCAAGAGCGGTCAAAACACCGGCGGCGTCCGAACTGCCTCCGCCCAACCCCGCACCCCAGGGAATGCGCTTTTGCATTCCCAGCTCCACCCCGGCCGTGATGGAGCCGCTTTCCAGGTACATCCGCGCCGCCCGCCAGGCCAGGTTGCGCTCATCGCAGGGAATCTCGGCGGTGTCGCACGCAAGAGTGATCCCCGCGCCTTCCGGGCGCACCCCGACCGAGATGCGGTCGTAGATCGAAATGGGCAGCATGAGGCTGGATATATCGTGGTAGCCGTCTTCTCTTTTGGCTATCACCTCGAGCCACAGGTTTATCTTGGCCGGGGCCCGAAAAATCAGAACCGAGCCGTCCGGCTCCCTCGCGGGCCCCGCCCCTCGCCTGTGGCTCACAGCTTATTTACCCGCCTTCTGGACATAGCGCATTCTCAAATCGTAGAGCACGGACCTCAGAAGATTGTCCTCATCCCCGTCCAGATTTCCCTTCGTTTTTTCCTGGAGCATGCCCAGAGTGTCGATGATCTGCTTTGCGATAGCCAAATCCATCGTGGTCCGGTTGGTATCCGGCTCGGGGATCTCCCCCAGGTGCACCAGGGCCGATGAACTGAGGGAAAAGACGAAGGTGGAAAGCGTAACTTCGGGCAAAGGACCAAAGTCGCGGTCCTCTTCACCCGAAAACATTTCGGCCTCTTCACCCCGAGGTTGCCCGGAAGCCGACTCGGCCCTTTCCCGGGGTTCGCGCCCCTCTTCGCGCTCCACCGTTTCTTCGGTGAAACGGCGGCGATCCTTAACCACAAATCCCTTTTCTTCTTCGTGTTCTGCCATAGGCCCTTTCCTTCCGTTCGATCAACAGAGTTCAATCGCCTGGACAAGGTCCACGTTGTCAAGAGCGAGCAGTTCCTGGATCACAATGGTCGGCACCGGCACATCCGTGCGTAAAAATATAATGTTCTCTCCGCGTTCGAGCACCTGCCCGACATTCATGAGCGAAATATTTATGTGGTTGCGTCCAAGGCAGGTCCCGATAGCCCCGATCGTTCCCGGAGTGTCGAGATTGCGGATCAAAAGAAGATGGCCTTCGAGGGGAGCTTCGAGGCGGAAATTGTTGATCCGCACCATGCGCGGTTCTTTCTTTCCAAGGATGGTCCCGGCCACCAGGTTTTCACCCTGCGAGGTCTTTACATGGATGCTGATAAGGTTGGTGAAGTCTTCGGCCTCGCTGCGAACCGAAGTGGTCACGCGGATGTCCCGCTCCTTGGCATGGACCGTGGCGTTTACGAAATTGACCATGTCTCCCAGGATCGGACTTAGCATGCCCTTTAAGATGGCGATGGTAAGGGTCTGGGTTTCCTGCGCGGCCGCATCGCCGACGAAATCAACCGAGACTTTCTGGATGGCGCCCTTTGTAATCTGGCTGAGCACGCAGCCCAGTTGTTCGGCCATGGTCAAATAGGGACGCAGTTTTGTCAGAACGGCCCCGTCGATGTTGGGAGCATTGACCGCGTTTCGAATCGTTCCGCGAGTGAGAAAGTCGGTAATCTGGTCGGCCACGGCCAGGGCGACGTTTTCCTGCGCCTCTTCGGTTGAAGCCCCCAGATGGGGTGTGGCTATCACCTGGTCCAGGCTGAGCAGCGGATGGTCTTTCGGAGGCTCTTTGACAAAGACGTCGAGTGCGGCCCCGGCCACTTTGCCCTGCTTGATTGCATCGTAGAGGTCGTTTTCGTCAACAATTCCCCCTCGGGCGCAATTGAGGACGAAAACGCCCTTCTTCATCTTTGCGAAAGCGTCCTTGTTTAGCAGGCCGCGGGTTTCGGTCGTCATGGGAGTATGGACGGTGATGTAATCGGCCTGGGAAAGCAGTTCATCAAGCGTTGCCCCCCGGATTCCCATGGTCTCGATAACTTCGGGATTTATGAAGGGATCGTAGGCCATGACCTGCATCTTCAATCCCTGGGCGCGCTCGGCCACCACCCGTCCGATGCGGCCAATGCCGATGATTCCGAGCACCTTGTTGTAGACTTCCTTGCCCTTGAACCGCTTCTTTTCCCAGGCGCCGCTCTTTAGAGAACCGGAGGCCTGCGGAATGTTGCGAGTAAGGGAAAGCATCATCGCGATCGTATGTTCGGCAGTGGTGATGACATTGCCCTCAGGGGTGTTCATCACCACAACGCCGCGTTTGCTCGCGGCTTCGATATCAACGTTGTCGAGTCCGATGCCGGCGCGGCCCACCACTTTGAGGTTCGCGGCATTTTCGAGCACTTCCGCGGTGACCTTGGTAGCGCTGCGGATAATCAGCGCATCGAAGTCCTTTATCACGCGTTTCAATTCTTCCGGAGTGAGCGAGGTGCTCACCTGCACTTCGAAGCCGGGAACTTTGGTAAGCTTTTCAATCCCGGATTCGGAGAGGTTGTCGCTTACAAGAATCTTCATTTACTCCTCCTCAAATCGTTTCATCACAGACTGGCCGCGCCTGACAGGGCGGACGCAGGAAAAAAGAGGCGCCCTCCGATCACTTGGGATTTGCGGCCGCCTGCGTCCGAATCCCTTTTGCTCGCAATGCCTCATCGATAATTTTCTTGAACCTGTCCAGCGAGGGTCCGCCGACGATCACCGCCCCGTTGACAACATATGTGGGGGTCCTGTCTATGCCGGCCTGCTGGGCCTCTGAAATGCTCTTTTTCACCATTGCCTTGTATTTGGAAGTGTTCATGCAATTAGAAAACTCTTTGGCCGACATACCCATTTTACCGGCCATTGCGATCATGTTCGGGACCGAAAGATCGGGTGTGGTGTAGAGTTGATCCTGATACTGCCAGAATTTCCCCTGGTCCATGGCGCAAAGCCCGGCCTCGGCGGCCTTGAATGCAAACTGGTGGACCTTAAGAGGAAACTCCTTGTAGACCCACCTGATTTTGTCGCCGAACGCGGCCCGGATCTGCTTTTCAATCGGATGGCTCGCACGGCACGCCGGGCACTGGTAATCGGAGAACTCGACAACCGTTACCGGCGCATTTTTGGGTCCAATGGCCGGCGCATGGCCCGGGTCGATTGTCACAACCGGTGGACGCGGCTCGCTCAAATAGACCCGCACCTTATACCGGGACTCGTGGGCATGGGCGTAGCCATTGACCGCCTGCTCCTTTTTTTGTTCCTCCAACCCCTGGTTCAACCTCTGTTTGAGATCGGGAACCGTTTTCATGTAGAGCTTGAGTTGCTGCTGATGCTCCTGCATGTACTTGTCGATATCGGCATCGGAAACATGCACCGAACTGGTCAACCCGGTGATCAGTTCCTGCATCGACTTCCCCTGCCTTTTCGCCTCCCTTTCGAGAACGGCGTCAACGATCAGTTCGTCGAGCCGCTGCATTTTCATCCGGTAGATATCCATGCGCATCTGCTGGAGGCGGGAGCCAAGAAGCACGTCCAGGCGCTGGTTGGTTATGAGCTCCCCGTCCACGCTCGCCGCGGCCCCCGAATCATTGCCGCCCGATACCGACGAGTTCGCCTGTGCGAAAAAGGGCAGATTGTTTTCATACGGCGTCCAAAAAAGGAACCCTACAAAGAAAAGCAGCGCCAAGGCCGCCTGTTGCCAGAAAAGGTCCTTTCTGAAGGCAACCCCCAGCAGCACGACCATGATTCCCGCATTGGCGATGCAAAAAAGGCAGGGCATCCGCATCCGGACCATGAGCAGAACAAGAACGGCTTCCACCCCCGCGGAGGCAAAAGCGACCCAGGCGACCCTTCCCGGCCGCAAGACGCTCAAAAGGGCAACAGCCAGATAAAACAGTGCCCCCCATATCCAGAAGTGAACATGGAGGAAATGCATCCGGCTCGCATCCGAGCAGGCATTGGAGCAAAGAGAACCGGCAAACGGAATGCTTTCATGAAATCCGCTCAAAACAGCCACCAGCAATCCCACGAGCGAAATCGTCAGCAACGGGATGTTGATTCCGGAGCCTTTTTTGAACGAAGCGCTTTCCGCTTCCGTCCCCTCTTTTTGTGAGACTTTGGCACGGCGAAATAACATAAAAAAACCTTCTCCATCAGTTCAACGGCAAGACTGTCACAGGTGCAGGGAAAACCCGTGCTTTTTGGGTGAAAGCTCCTTCAGATAATCATCCGTCTTTTTGAGTTCCGATGGCGAACCGGCAAGAAGAGGTTTGGCCATCTTGAACTGCGAAATCGCAGCCCGGTCATCGGCTTGTTGATAGTAATAGCACCCGAGATAGAAATGCGCCAGCCCCAGCTTGTCGGTTTGCCCCAGAGCCACACCGAGTTGATAGTCTATATCGGGGAAGGTGGGGGCGAATTCTTCTATCCGGGTCAGATTTGCGACGGCTTCGTCCTTTTTCCCCATATCCATAAGCACCAGGGCCAGCCGGTAGTGAGCAATGGCCGAGTCGGGGTCGATGGTCAGGGCTGATTCCAGAATGCTCTTGGCCTCCTTGAGCTTGCCCGTCTTGCGGTACGCCTCGGCCAGAGTACTGAGAACAAAGGGATCATAGGGCATGAGGCGGGCGGCTTTTTTAAGCTCCACAACGGCCTGCCCCCACTTTTGTTCCCTGAGGTAAAGACGTCCCAGCCCGTAGACCGCAATGCTGTCGCCTTTTTTAATTCCCGCGCGGAAATGCTCCAAAGCTTTTTGCTCGTCCGAGTAGCCGGCTATCAGGGCGGCCTGGATCACCTTGAAATTCCCGATCGGCGGAATTCTAACATCCTTGCCCGAAGCTTCCTCTTTCTTGACCAGATCATTGAGATAGAGAACCCGTTCCTGGGTGGCCGGATGGGTCTCGAGATAATCGGGCACATTGGCACTTTCAAGCCATGTTCTTTTCAGCAGCTTGTTCATCATGGCGGGCATGGCCTTGGGGTCGTAGCCCGATTTGCAAAGATATCCAAAGCCGCGCAGATCGGCTTCCATTTCGTGTTCGCGGCTCGATTTCAAAGCGGAAGTCTCGCCTGCGGCCATGCCTCCGGCGGCCAGCCCCGGCGCCCCCAGGAAAATTCCGGCTATAAGCCCCGCCAGCATTGCGATGCTGTTGATCTTCGAATCGTCAATGGAGCGCTGAAAATGCTGCGCCATTATATGGCCGCATTCATGTCCGAATATGGCCGCCAGTTCATCTTCGGAAGACATCATTTCGATAATGCCCCGGTAGATGTAGATGGTTCCCCCGGGAGTGGCGAAAGAGTTGGGAACCGACTCGTCGATAACGAAAAACCGGAACCTGTAGGGCGTAACGCCGACGTGGGCGACGATGCGCTGCCCCACTTCATTTATATAGGTGAGTATTTCTCCGTCATCGACAAAAGGCTCGGACTTGTGAATCAACTTGAGGATTTTTTGTCCCAGGGCGTTTTCATCGCTTAGCGACATGGGCAAAGCCCAGCGGGGGCAAAGGACTACGAAGGTGAAAATAAGCAGGGTGGCCATGCCCCATGATTTTTTCACTCGCTTTCCAGAACCCGCACACACCATAAAAAACCCCTCTCAGTCGGTCCCCGCTCCGAGTTCGCCCCCGTAAGCCTCCCGCTCGACCACCGAAGCCTCGGACCATAGACTTTCAAGATCATAGAAAGCCCGCACGGGCTCATAGAAAATATGGATGATCACATCCGCGTAATCCATGAGGACCCAATGGCCTTCCCGTCTTCCCTCGCTCCCCGTCGGCCTGATTCCCAGTTCCCTGAGGGCCCTTTCCAGATTGTCGGCGATTCCCTGGACCTGCCTGCTCGATTTTCCGCTGCAGATGATAAAATAATCGGCAATGGAAGAAAAGCGTGAGACGTCCAGGACCACCAGATCGAGGGCCTTGAAGCGCAAAGCATCTCTTGCACACAGGATCGCCCTCTGCCTGCTGCTCATCACCAGGCGAACATCGTCGCCCCTTTTTCCGGCCTCGGCCGGCACTTCCAATTCAGGCATCGCAGTTCCTTGCAAGTTCAAAAATCAGGTCGGCCGTCCGCTCCCGCATACAGCCCCCTTTCTCCAATGTAGCTCCACACGCTGTCCGGAACCAGGTATCTTATGGATCGTCCTTCGGCCACCAACTCCCTCACCCTGGTTGACGAAATATCCAGTCTGGTGTTGAGGAGCTTGTATATCGAATGCAACTCGGGATGACGAATTTGCCCGGTTTCGGAGGCCGTCTTATATAACCCGGACACATTCGCCACGGCAAACCCCAATATTTCCTCCAGGCCGCATTCCGGCCTGCACATCACCACAATCCGCGCCAGCTTGAAGATTTCCCTGAAATCGTACCAGGAGTTCATATCGAAAAAAGCATCGCAGCCGACCAGAAAAAAAAGCTCGGCTCCCGGATTTTCCTCGCCCGTTCGCCTCAGCGAATGAACGGTATAGGATTTTCCGGGCATCCGCAACTCGATATCGGAGAGGCTTAACCGAGGGTTGCCTGCAACGGCAAGCTCGAGCATGCGCCAGCGGTTTTCAAAAGAAACAATGTTACTGGTCTGCTTGTGGGGCGGAACGGCCGCCGGGACAAACTTCACTCCATCCAGCCCGAGAATGTCCATGGCCTCTTCGGCCGCTCTCAAATGGCCAAGATGGATCGGATCGAAAGTCCCTCCGAGTATGCCCAGTCGCAGAGGCATGATCTTTTGCTCCGTATCGGCAACCGCGGTGCGCCCTCAGTTGCGCACCTGGCCATCGCCCAGGGCGAAGAACTTGGTGGTGGTAAGTTCTTCGACCCCCATGGGGCCGAAAGCATGTAGCTTCGAGGTGGAGATGCCGATCTCGGCTCCCAGCCCGAGCTGAAAGCCGTCGTTAAAACGCGTCGAAGCGTTCACCAGCACAAGCGAGGACTGCACCTGCCTGACGAACCGGTGGGCCCGCTCGAAATTTTCCGTAACTATGGCTTCGGTGTGCTGAGAACCATACTTTGCGATGTGGCGCACCGCTTCCTCCATGTCCGCCACAACCCGCACGGCCAAAACCAGCTCCAGATATTCCGCGCCCCAGTCTTCCTCGGTTGCCGGCGCACAGCCGGCAACGAGCTCCCTGGTCTTCTCGCAGCCCCGCAGCTCGACGCCGCTTTTGCGGAAATCCTCGGCCATGAGGGGCAAAAAGCTCCGGGCAATATCCCCGTGAACCAGCAAGGTCTCCATCGCGTTGCAGGTCGCAGGCCTCTGGACTTTGGCATTGAGGCAAATCTTGCGGGCCTTTTCAATGTCGGCGCCCGCGTCGACGTACACATGGCAGACGCCTTTGTAATGTTTCAAAACCGGCATTCTGGCGTTTTGGACCACGAAGCGAATGAGTTCTTCACCTCCCCTGGGAATCATTACGTCGACATATTCCTCCAGCCCCAGCAGATCGAGCACGGCCTGCCGGTCGGTCGTATCGATGAACTGAACGGTATCTTCGGGAAGCCCGGTTTGCCTGAGCGATTCCCTCAAAATCGCCGCAAGACGGCTGTTGGAGTGAAAAGCCTCCGAGCCTCCGCGCAAAATCACCGCGTTTCCGGCCATTATGCAAAGGGCCGCCGCATCCACCGTAACATTCGGGCGGGATTCGTAGACAATACCGATAACCCCCAGAGGAATCCGCATTTTTCCAACCCGGAGCCCGTTTGGCCTCGTCCACATCCGTGTGACTTCTCCAACCGGGTCGGGAAGCCTGGAGACCTCCCGCAGCCCTTCGATCATCTCCTTTAAAACCTTGGGACTAACGATCAGACGATCGACTTTGGCCCTGGCCATGCCTTTGCGCTCGGCCTCTTCGACGTCCCGGCGGTTGGCCGCTTCAATGGAACCGCGCTGCAGTTCCAGGGCCGAGGCCATGGCCTCGAGTGCTTCTCGCTTAACAGCGCCGCCCGCGGTGGACATGGCCTGGGAAGCCTCGCGGGCCCTTTTGCCCATCTCCAAAATTTTCTCCCGCATAAAACCCTCCCCTCAGGCTTTCACAGCCCCCGGGCCGCCTCGCCGGTGAGAACGAAATTATCCCGGTGAATCACTTCATCGGAGTATTTATAGCCGATCAAGCCTTCAATTTCGTCGCTGTGGCGGCCCTTTATGTTTTCGATCTCCGCAGACTTGTAGTTCGTCAGTCCGATTCCGATAACGTTTCCTTCCCGGTCGATGCACCGAACAGGAGCGCCGAACCCGAAGACGCCCCTCACCTCCCTTATCCCGATGGGCAGAAGCGAGCGGCCCCGCTCGACCAGCGCCGTAACGGCCCCCTCGTCGAGGGTGATCTCCCCGGAGGGTTTGGGCAGATTGGCCAGCCAGACCTTTTTGCCCGACCAACTGCGCTTCCTTGGCACAAACAGCGTACCCAACTCTTCGCCGTCAAAAAGACGCAAGAGGATGTCTCTGGTTTTTCCGGGCGCGATGATCATCGGGATGCCCAGGGCCAGACACTTGCGGGCCGCATTCACTTTGCTCAGCATTCCCCCCGTTCCAACGGAACCGGGCTCCGGGGCCGCACAGGCCATCAGCTTCTGATCGACCCGGTTGACGATCGGTATTAGCCGGGCGGAAGGATCCCGCCTGGGATTGCGGTCGTAGAGGCCGTCGATGTCGGTGAGATTAATAACCAGGTCCGCCCCGATCAGACCCGCGATAAGGGAGGAAAGGTGGTCGTTGTCGCCAAATTTTATCTCCTCGACAACCACTGTGTCGTTTTCGTTTATAATGGGCGTTATACCCCATCCGAGAAGAGTTTCGAGCGTGTTGCGCGCATTGAGGTACCTTCGCCTGTTGGAAAGATCCTCTCCGGTCAAAAGCACCTGGGCCACCAGCAGGTCGTACTTGTCAAAGGCCCCCTCCCAGGCTTCCATGAGAGCCCCCTGGCCCACGGCGGCAACCGCCTGTTTGTGCGGAATCGAACGCGGACGCTCGGTCAGCCCCATTCTGTACATCCCGGAGGCGATCGCCCCCGATGAGACCACCAGTACATCCACGCGCGGACTGCGCCCGCGAAGCTCGGCAATCTGATCGCTCAGCCGGTGAATCATGGCCCGGTCGAGCCCCTTGGGACCCGTTACCGTGGCGCTGCCCACTTTTATCAAAACACGCCTGCATCGGCTGAACAATTCGCTTCTTTTAAACTCATCCATGGGCCAAAGCGCTTTCCCGATCGAATCGCATGGAATTCACACCGCTTGAGGGCAAATTTGAAAGCCGTTAATGATATTATTAACGGTTGATTTTTACAATAAGTTCGAAGGGGTGGATTCGAGAAAATTCATCGGAAGCGGCGTAACCCCCGTTGCACCGCTCTGTCAACAGAAAGCATAAGGCAAGGATTTTCAAGAGTTCTCGATCCGATGTCGCTCGGGTCCCGCCTCGCCCGACTAGCAGCCGGGCTCCTGGGAAGCTTCGATTTGGGCCTCCAAGGCGCTCTTATCCTGGCCTATCCGGTTTAGCGCCTGGTCCAGATCGTTTCGCAGATCGTCGAAATCCTCGCATCCCACCGAAAGCCGCACCAGTTCGTCGTAAATTTCCGCCTCCCGCCTTTTTTCGGGCGGTATGCAGGCATGGGTCATCGAGGCGGGGTGTTCAATGAGGGATTCGACCCCTCCCAGCGACACCGCCAAACCGATCAACCGCACATTGTTCATCACCGTTATTCCGCCTTCGAGCCCGTTTTGGACTCCAAAGGAGATCATGCAGCCGAAACCGTCCATCTGGCGTTTGGCCAGTTCATGCTGTGGATGGCTCGAAAGACCCGGATAGCTGACCCAGGTTGTTTTGGGGTGGGTTTCGAGAAACCGGGCAAGCTTCATCGCGTTTTCCTGTCCCTTTTCGACCCTTAGCGCCAGAGTGCGCAACCCGCGCAGTATCAGCCATGCCTGGTGCGGGTCCATCGTATTTCCAAAGATGTTCGCCATCCTTTTCACCCGGTCGTAACGCTCCCGGACCCGCGCTATTACCATACCTCCGATAACATCGGCATGGCCGTTTATAAGCTTGGTCAGACTGTGGATGACGATATCGGCGCCAAACTCGATGGGCCGCTGGAGATAGGGACTGGCAAAGGTGTTGTCCACCACGAGGAGAGCCCCCTGCTTTTGGGCTGCGGCCGCCGCGCCGGCCAGGTCCGTGAGTTTTAGACTCGGGTTCATCGGCGTTTCCACAAAAACCATCCTGGTCTGCGGGCGCATGGCTTTTTCGATCTGCGACAGCTGAGAGCCGTCAACAAAAGTTGTCTCCACGCCGTAGCGGATGAGTTCGCTTTCCAGAATCACCCGCGAAGCCCCGTAGATGCAGTTGGCGGCAACGACATGATCCCCCGCGCTCAAAAAAGACAAATAGACGGTACTTACAGCCGCCATTCCGGTTGCCGTGGCCACCGCCCCGAAGCCTCCCTCGAGGGTTGCCACGGATTCCTCCAGGGCGTTCACCGTGGGATTATCCAACCGGCTGTATATGTAGCCCGGCTTTTCACCTGAAAATCGGGCAGCCCCTTCCGCAGCGCTGGGAAAGGCGAATGTCGAGGTTTGAAATATTGGAACCGATACTTCTCCGTAGACACTGTGGTCGAGGGCTCCGGCGTGAATGGCCGTGGTGGCTTTGGCAAGCCGCTTCGATTTGCTGCGGTCGATTTTCATTCGAGTCTCCCCCATGCGGGGTCCCGAAGGCCCCCCGTATTGGTCCGGCTCCGGCGCTCATACCGCCCCGGGCAAAAACCGGACATCCTCCTCCTAATTGCATTTAAGACCGGTCAAAGGCAAGTCAATAATTTTCAACACTGCGCGAGAGTGGACGCATGAACGCTGGATTTGTTCTACGATGTTTTCCAGGGTATACTTGTCCGGACACAGGGGTCAACATGATAGTCAGCGCGAGCAGGCGGACCGATATTCCGGCCTTTTATGCAAAATGGTTTCTCAACCGGGTGCGGGCCGGATGGTGCCTCGTGCCCAATCCCTTCAACCCGAACCAAACCTCGAGGGTCTCTCTTAGCGCCCCCGAAGTCGATGCCATCGTTTTCTGGAGCCGCAACCCGCGTCCGCTCCTGAAAAAACTGGCCCTGCTGGACGATTCGGGCCTGCGCTACTATTTTCTTTTCACCCTGGTCGGCTATCCGCGCGCGATAGAGCCGGGGGCGCCCCCGCTTGAGCAGTCCCTGCGGACTTTTCAGGAACTTTCCGCGCAAGTGGGGCCGGAAAGGACCATTTGGCGCTACGACCCCATCGTGTTGAGCGAGCTGAGCGGGGTGGACTTCCATGAGAACAATTTCCGCAAGATTGCCAGCGAGCTTCGAGGGGCTGCCCGCCGTTGCGTAATCAGCTTCGTGCAACCTTACCGAAAGGCGCGCGCGCGCATGGAGGCCGCGGCCCCGGGTTGCTGCGACCCGATCGATTTCAACCGCCCGCGGCTCCGCGCCCTTCTTGGAGCAATTTCACAAATAGCCGCCGAGAACCGCATGCAGCTCTTTTCGTGCGCCATGGAGCAGGATTTTTCCCCCTTCGGGATCACTCCGTCCCGGTGCATAGATTCCCGACTCATTTCGACCCTTTTCGATATCCGGCCAACCGCCGCCAAGGCCCCCTGCCAGAGGAAGGAATGCGGCTGCGCCGCCAGCCGCGACATCGGTATCTATGATACCTGCCTTTTCGGCTGCACCTACTGCTACGCCACATCCAGCTTCCAGCGGGCGATGGAAAACCATTCCCGCCATGATCCCCAAAACCCCAGCCTGATTCCGCGTTGAATGAGACGAACCGGGACCGATCTCTTTCTTCCCGGGTGCGGGTCGTCCATAATCACCAGGTTCCTATGCCTGCCAGTCCGCAGCCGTTGCGTAATCGAGCAGCCGCGCGACCAACTCCCGGGAAATCGTCGGAACTTTGATGTCCGCAACGGCCCGGTCGGTATTGCCGCGCTCGAACAGCGGGTTGTTTGAAAAATGCACCAGGACCGGTTTGATCTGGCTCCAAACGAGCTGATTGACAGAGCCTCGGGCCACCGGGGCCCTATTTTGGCTTCCCGCAAGCCGGATTCCGCCCAGTTTGAAGCGCTCGCTGATATATTGCATTATCCATTGGTTATCCGGTGGAGCGGGATGAGTGAGGTGGAATATTCCATTGTGGTTTTCGGGGTTTTCAAGGATAGCCACCGCGGCCCCGGCCACGTAATCCACAGGGATTATGTTTATGGCTGAATGGGGGGCGGCGGGCAAATCGACCTCCAGGTTCCACCTGTTTGCATCCGGATTGTCCCCGAGAAGCCGGTCGAGAAGATGCGCGGCCTTGAAAAGCATATACCAGCCCGTAAAAGAGGTGCATCTGCCGGTCTCGGAATGGCCCACGATAACCGAGGGGCGCAGCAATGTGGCCTTTCCAAACAGGAGCTGCTCGGCCTCCCATTTGCTCTCCTCGTAGACGGTGACGAAATCGCCACGGGGATGGTTTTCCTCGCGCACCGTTTTTCCCACGACCCGCCCGCACACATAGGCCGTACTTATCAAATGCAGTTTCAACGCTCTTTTGTCGAGCAGCCTTACCAGCATTCGGGCACCTTGTATGTTGGTTTTGAGCGGATCTCCCGAGCTGTCAAGAAAGAGCCGGGTGGAAGCCGCGCAATGCAAAACATTGTCCACCTCGCCCAGTCCGGTGCGCGGCTCGCTCAGTTCTTCCCACCTTGCATCCAGATCGAAAAGCCCGCAGTTTATCCATTCGAGCCTGTCACCGCGCCGGGGCAGACCAAGGCTTTGGAGAAACTCGCAGGTCCCGCGCCTCCTTGACTCGTTTCGGTAGAGGGCCCAGACCGAATGGCCCCTCAACAGGAGTTCGCACAAAAGATATTCGCCAAGAAATCCGGTCGCCCCGGTGAGCAAAACATTCATCTGGTCCATTCTCTTTTCTGTTTAGATCTTTCGTTGATACTTCGATAATAGTATGTAAGAGAGAATTCCCAAAATACAAATTTAAACGATGCATCAGAGGCTGAGAAAAATGGTCCAGACACATAAAAGGCCCTCGCTTGGGTTTGTTTATTACCCTGAGCATATCTGTTCGGCCCTAATGGAATCCGCGTTGGAAACCGGGACAAAGGCGATAATCGATCTCAGCTTCATCGATCCGGGCGAGGTTTTGGAAGCCCTTCTTCGAGCGGGCCGGGGCCTGGAGGCCGTGGAATTAAAACTGCCGGCCGATATTCTTGGCGATACGAAGACCAGAAGTTTTCTTGACCAGGCGGGCATAACCACCGTCTGGACGGAGCTTCACGAGTGGATGGAAACCGGGCGGGCGCTGGAAGCAATAGGGGAATTACCGGAGGGGGTCGAGGTGATCCCTGTTACGGGAAGCCTGCGCCTGATCGGGGATATCATGAAAAATCACCCGCATATAAAGCGCTTGGGTTTAAAGGGAAATGAAGCCTCCGGTTTTACGGGCGCAGACAGCCTGTTTACGATCTACTCCACTGCCCGGGCAATGGCCGGTGAGAGCGGCCCGAGTCTTGCGGTCTGGGGAGGCATTGGCATGGCCCGGGCGGCCGCGGCCTTTTTGGCCGCAAACGCCGGGCGAATCGTTTTTGAAAGTCTTCACTGGCTAAGCGATCTATTCAGCGCCCCGGGGACTTTTTCGGCAAAAATAGAGGGCTTAAGGGTCGAGCACACTGAAGTTTTGGGCGTGAACCTCGATGTGCCCTGCCGGATTTATAACAAGGGCAATTCGAGGGCGGCGAGGGCTCTGAAAGATTTAGCGGGGGGCCTTTGCGGCGCCGAGGCAGGTGGGCGCAAAAGGCTCGAATTTTGTCGTGAGATCCAAAGACGGCTCGCCCCGCCCCTTTTGAGCACATTCGGCCGCGATGAACTGATCCCCTTGGGGGTGGAAGCCTCCTTCGCATCTTCTTTTACGAAAAGATACGGGGTATCGACCAAAGCGGCCATCAGCGGGTTTATCGAAGAAATCGAAAGGCATCTGCGCGGGGCGACAGAAGTCCAGGGATCGTTTGTCAACAGCCCCACGGCCGAGAAATTGGGCGCGCGATACCCCTTCATACAGGGGGCCATGACCTGGATAACCGATAATGCACGATTTGCCAGGCGTATTGCGGAAGCCGGAGGTCTGCCGACCCTGGCCCTGGGGATGATGGACGCGGCCGGGCTCGAGAAGGCGCTGGCAGATTTGCCCTCAGTGATGGAAAATTTCCCCTATGCGGTAAACGTGATCGCCCTGGACGAAAACCCGTTCAGAGAAACTCAGATGTCATGGATCAAGCGCAACAAGCCCCCTTTTGCGGTAATAGCGGCGGGGGCGCCCTCGCATGCCGCCGAGTTGATCGCGGCCGGCATTGAGACCTTCTATATCGTATCGGGCCCGGAACTGTTGCGGCCGGCGCTCGAGGGGGGCGTCAGCGGTTTGATCCTGGAGGGCAATGAGGCCGGCGGCCATGTGGGGCAATACACGACCCTCATGTGGGCGCAACTGATGTTGCTTATGAAGCAGCGGGAACCGGAGTTGTTCGAGAAAAAGACAATCGTTCTGGCAGGCGGGATTTGCAACCGTGAAACGGCCTTCATGGCCGCGATGCTTGGAGCGGACGCAATCCAGATGGGCACCGCCTATCTCGCGGTCTCCGATATAGTTCAAACGGAGTCCCTTACGCCGGTTTACCAGAAGCTGGTCCTGGAAGCAGCGCCCGGCCGGACCGTCATCACCGGAGAATCGATCGGTTTGCGGGTAAGGTCGCTGCGGACGCCCGTGGTGGAATCGGTCTGCACGCTCGAGCGCAATTTATTGTCACAAAGAGACAGCGAGGCGTCGATCCGGCGGCGAATTGAAGGGGTGTGCGCAGGCAGCCTCATGATCGCAGCCCGGGGCAAAGACCCTGGAACCGGCCGACCGGTTGAAGATCGGGAGTGCGTGGAGCGAGGGCAGTTTATGTGCGGAGCGGCGGCCGGGGCCATAAGCACGATAAAATCGGTGCGGGACTTACACGAGGAACTGGCTAGAGGCGGGCTCGGAGCGGGCGTACCGTTTACCGGACCTCTTGTGGAGCCTCGGGAGCGGCCGTCTTGCCCGCGAGTTCGCCTCGCGCCCGGGGCTTCAAACTCGGGCGGGCGTGAGCGGATCGCCATAACGGGGATGAGCTGTGTAAATTCGCTTGGAAAAGATCCCGAGTCCGTCTGGGCGGCCAGCCGGGACATGAGAAGCGGCGTAACCCGTATCCCGGCCAACAGATGGAATCATGAACGGTTCTTCGATCCCAGGCCGGGAACGCCGGAGAAAACCTACTGCGGATTGGGCGCCTTCCAGGACCTTGAGGTCAGCCGCGCCGATATCGAGACACCGCCCCAGGATTTCCGGTCCATGGCCAATTGCACGAAAGCCACCCTGTGGCTCGCATCGAGAGCCGTCAAGCAGTCGGGTATTCTCGAATCGAACATTCCCCGGGAAAGAATAGCGGTAATTGTCTCCCAAAACTCCGGAGAAGCCGCCTCGACCCTGGCAGATGGAATTATTCGGGCATCGGCGGGCAAAATCGTCGAATCGGTAAATCGGGTCGTCAATCTTTCCACCGAGCAGCAGGCGAAGATCGAGGAAGCCATAAAGGCGGGACGCATCGCAATTGACGACACCACCCTTCTGGGTCGCCTCAACTGCACGGCGGCAGGGTTTATCTGCAACAAGTACGGACTGTCGGGTCCGAGTTTTTCGGTTTCCGCGGCCTGCGCCACTTCGCTTGTGGCCTTGTACAGCGCTTTCAACATGATTCGAAACGGGGTGATCGACGCCGCGGTAATCGGAGGCGCCGAAGAACTGCTTACTCCCATGCATTTTCTCGAGTTCTCCGCGCTGGGCGCTCTGGCGGGATTTTCGGGCAAAAATTTCGAGGCTTTCGAAGCGAGCCGGCCCTTTGATCGGGCGCGCGACGGGATGGTGCTGGGCGAAGGCGGAGCGATGATCGTCCTTGAGAGGGAATCGGTCGCACTGGCCAGGGGCGCCAAGATATTGGCCAATATTACTTCCATGGGCGGCTGCAACAGCCGCTTCGGAATGGTTGAATCTTCGAAAGAGACCCAGGAGACGGCGATAAGGGCGTCGCTGGCCGATTTACAATATGGCCCCGAATCTATCGACCTTGTCGAGTGCCATGCCACGGGCACCATACAGGGCGATATCGAGGAGGTCCTGGCGCTGAAGTCGATTTTCGGCTCCGCGGGCACGACCGCGCTGACCTCCTTTAAATCCCAGATCGGCCACACTTTGGGGGCCTCGGGGCTATGCAGCCTGATACGCGGCGTTACGGCCATGAACGAAGGGATATTCCCCCCGACCCTGAACTTCGAAAAGGCCGATCCGCGGATGGAACTCGACGGATCGGGCCTGAGAGTCTGCCCCCGGCCTGAACACTGGCCGTTAAACAGCGGGGGAGCGCGCCGGATGCAGGTCAACGCTTTCGGCTTCGGCGGCTCGAACTTTGTAGTGCAACTGCAAGAGCCTGACAATGGGGCGCCGGTTTTGGTCCGTCTCGAAGAGAAATCGGAGGCCCGCAGGAGCCGCGAAGAATCTAAGATGTTGCGATCCGCCACTCGCCGAGGCGTTGCTGGCGACACGGAAGGCGTCCCCCCCAACATGGCATTCGTGTTTCCCGGACAGGGCTCCCACTATGCGGGAATGGGCCATGAACTCTATCGCACCTTTCCGCTCATACGGGAATGGCTGGACCGGGCGGCAGAGCTGGCCGACTTCGACCTGCTCAAGCTGATGTTCCACGGTGATGAAGGGCAAATCCGCGAGACCGGCCGGCAGCAACCGGCCCTGTTTTCAATCGAATACGCGATAGCCCGGATGCTGATGTCGCTCGGGCTTCGCCCGGCGGCCATGGCCGGCCACAGCCTCGGGGAGCTGACCGCTCTTTGCCTGGCCGGGGTTTACTCCTTTGAAGACGGCTTTCGGATTGTCAGCAAGAGGGCCGCGTGCATGGAGAAGGCGTGTTCGATGAGCATCGACCCGGGGAAAATGATGGCCGTGGACGCCCCCATGGAATTGATCCGGGAGTGGTTGGCGGAAAAGCAAAATTGCTATATCGCCAATGTAAACTCGCCTTCTCAGACGGTAATCGGCGGCAATGCCCAAGAGCTTACCTCGATCGGAGAACAGATCAGGACCATGGGATACCGGGGCACCTTTTTGCCGGTTAGCATGGCCTTCCACTCGCCGGTAATGCACTGCATCCACGATGAGATGGACGATTTCACCCGGAACGTGGAATTTCATGCGCCCCGGATTCCAGTGGTGTCAAACACCACCGGAAGGCCGTTTCCGGACGATCCGGCGCAAATAAGGCGCATCCTGATGGCCCACCTTGAATCTCCGGTCCTTTGGATGGAGGATGTGAGGGTCCTGTGGAATGATTTTGGCATTCGACTTTTTGTCGAAGCGGGTCCCAAGGCCGTGGTGAGCGACCTTATAGCCGACACCATCGAGGAAGCCCACTGCGCCCCGACCTGCTTTCAGGGCGCGGAAGAGAGGACTCTAAAAGCCGCCCTGGCTAAAATTCATGCCGTCGGAAATTTCCCCGCCGCAACCACGCTCACGGATATTGAAATTGCCGCGGCGCCCGATGCGGCCGCGGAAAACGGGCCATCCAAAGCGGCGCCTGAAGAGCTGAAAAATCTGCAAACTCTTGTACAGAGGCAACTCAACTCATTTATTATCGAGAGCTTCGGAAAATTCATAAAGCCGTCCATTTTGGCGGCCATAAGAGCCGAATATGATCCCCGGTTCTCAGAACTGGAGCTGGAAAAGACCTTACAGGGTATGTTTCCGGCGCCGGGACAACAATTAGAGACCCAAGCGGCTTTGTGCGCACCTCCCACGTCCGTCCCCGCACCGGGGACCGCGATGGCGGGGACCGACCCTGTTACGGAGGCCGTGATCGGGGTGATCATGGAAGCCACGGGCTACGATTCGGATGAGATAGAACCGGAGATGGACCTTCGAAGGGATCTGGCCATCCGATCAAGCCGTCTGCCGGTGCTCATAAACTCGCTGGAGAGCCGTTTCGCAATAAGAATAGATTTTCAGGATTTCAGGGACGTTCGAACTATATCCGACGTCTCGAAGAAGATTTCCGAAATAATGGTTCGAAAGGAATCCGGGCAAACAACACACGCGGGTGCATCGACAAGCCAGGGCGCGGGCGGGCGAAGCCCCGCCCGAAAGCCGCCGGTAAAGCGGCTGGTCTTCAGGGATTGCCCCCTGGAGGAGGCCCCGTTTCGACCCGTCGAGGTGACGCCCACGGATTCGGTCGTGGTGCTCTCGCCAGTGGGCAGATCGGAGTTTGGAGGACAGATAAGGGATTTGCTGGTGCGAGATTACGGCTGCGACGTCCACCCCGCGGGGTTTTTGGAAAATGCGGCCAGCCCCGCGGGGCGAGCATTCGACCTGATGAAACCCGGCGGAGGCGGCCCGGCGGCCGAAGCGCTTGGTGAAATCGAATCTCTCGCCGGTCTTGTGATCGTTTTGGACAAAGCCGCGGCAGCCCTTGTTGAATCCGTGGACGGGGCCACGGGAGTTTTGGAGGAATTTTTCCCGGTTCTCAAATCATTTCTCGCATCTTCGGCCAGGCGGTTTCTCGTTCTTGTGGACGTATCGGAAGGACCGGGCACAGTTTTGAGCGTGCTAAGGGAGGGCTTGCTCGGGGCCTTTCTTGCAGCCACCCATGAGCACCCCGGGGTGCTTTTCAGAAGCGTGCGCGCGGACGGCGCGGCGCGAGCGGCGCAGGTGATCCGGGCAGCTTTGAACACTGAAACAAAACCCGTGGAAATCACCATTGAAAGCCAGGGCCGGCAGGGCGCGAAAACCCGCATCGCAAAGAGCCAACCGTGCGTATTCAGTGAAACACCTCGACTGACGCCGGGCCGCGACGACGTAATACTTTTTACGGGAGGGTGCTCGGGACTAATGCCCTACCTGGCGCAGGAGTTCATCCCCTTTGGCTGCAAGGCGGCCTTCGTGGGACGAACGGCAGTCGGGCCGCAAGAGCTGGAAACGCCCAAAACCCGGGACATTCTCAAGGTATTGGACAAGTTGAGGGCCGCCGGGATCGACGCCGAATATTTCGCCGCCGACGTGGCGGATCCGGCGGCCATGGCCTTGGCCGCGAGGGCGATTGAGGAAAAGCTCGGAAAGATAACCGGAATTGTCCACGGCGCAGGCATATTGAGGGATGGTTTCCTTGAAAACATGAGTTCGCAAGATTTCTCGGCGGTGCTCAGGCCAAAACTTAAGGGGGCGTGGACGCTTTTTGAACTCGGACTCGAGTCCGTACGCTTTTTTGTCTGCCTTTCTTCGGCGGCCTGCGTCCTTGGCAACCCCGGGCAGGTGAATTATTGCTGCGCCAACAGAGCCATGAGCGCGCTCGTTTCGCATTTAATGAAGTCCCATGAGGGCATCGTTTTCAAATCAATCATGCTCCCTCCGCTTGAGGGCGCGGGGATGGCCGAAAACCCGGCCTTGAAATCCCTCATGGAGTCCATGGGCATCGCCTACGTTCATGTCGAAGAGATCTCGAATCTGATTTTAAGGGAACTCCAATTTTCGGACAGGGAGGACGAATGGGTGATGTTCATGCGCTCCTTTCCAAAGGTGGAGAAGGTCCTTTTGGATATCGAAACGGAAAGTCCAGGGGGGGCCCAATGGGGGGCGATGAGCTATCCGAGTGAATTTTTTCCCTTAATCGATTCACTGACAGAGCAAAGGACCGAGTCCGCCGACCTTGTTGCCGAAAGGATCGTCAACCGGGAGCGGGACCTTTGGATCACCGACCATAAGCCTTTTAAATTTTTGAAAAACCCGCTCGTTTCGGCGATCATGGCGATAGAGATGTTCATGGAAACCGCTCGAATTCTTCATCCGGGTCTGGCGATCGCGGGCCTGAGGGATGCGCGCTTTATCAACGCGATCGAATGCCCGGAGGGAAAGGACTGCGTCATCCGTCTTCACGGCAAGACCCGGTCGAGGAAAAGCGGCCTGGTCGAATGCGCTATTTCGCTCTCCTCCAGCTCGAATTCGACCATCGGGACCAATGCGGATAGGTCCGATATCGACTGCCGGGCAATAGCGCGAATGGGAGCGCCCGGCTCCGATCCGCTTACGGGCTTTTTAGAGGTCCGCAAGGATGAACTGGACAGCCGTCCGATGGGCCACGGGGAAACGCTGAGCTGGTACGAGGACAGAAGCGATCTACGGGGCAGGTACCGGGTCATCGACAGCCTGGAGGGTTCGGGACCGGGGACGGTCAGGGGGCGCACCATCTACAGGACGAGCGCCGATTTCAAGCACCCGAGCCGCGCCGGCTACCAGTACTCTCCATACCTGCTGGAAGCCCTCATGCAAATGACCTGTTTCTATATCGTCATGCGCGACGATACCGAAAGGAGATCCTTGATACCCCTGGGTTTGGAGGGCATGAGTTTTGAACGCGGGTGTGCGGATGGCGAAGAGTTTACCCTGGAGGGGCGTATTCGTGAGAAGGACGATACCGGAATTACCTGGGATGCGCGGGCCACAGACCTGGACCGCAAGGCCGTAATGGTGTTGAAGGGGCTGAGAATGGGCTGGTTTGCCGGATGAGCATCTCGATGCGCTCCTCTAAATTGGATCTGCCGGAAGGCAGAGTTTTTTTTGGCGACCTTCCATGCGGGGCTTCCCGAGATCCCGCCGCCCGCGCCGAGGCAAAACTGAGGTCGGCGGACTCTTTGCTGGCGTTTGCGGGAATTAAAGCCTGCCCTGCGGCTCCAACCCTTCTTCGCGCCGACAGATTCGGAAGACCCGAGCTGTCAATCGGTTCCGGGCAACCCGCGGCGGTTTCCTTCAGCTGGCAGGCCGACAGGCTATGGACGGCCTTAAGCTCGCAGTGTCCCCGCCTCGGCATGGATGCGGCCCTTTGCGCCGACTTTGGCGACGGCTATCCCTTTGCAAAGGTATTTAACGAGCGCGAGTGGAAGGGGATTTCAGCGCTGCTCGATGCAAGCGTGGCCAGGGGGGCCTCTTTTCTGTGGTCCGCCAAAGAGGCCGCGGTGAAAATGGTTGGTTGGGGTTTTGGCTTTGTGCAACCGGGACATATTAGCGTAACGATCTCCAAAAGCCGCGGGAACCTGTTGGAAAGCCGTGCGGACATCGCATCGCGTGCATGGACGGGAAAAGTCAACATCTATTCCATCGAGCATCCATGGGGTTGGCTTTCCTTCGCGCCCGGGTGATATATTAGCGCCTGCCTGCTTTCGAAGATCCAACGGCTGACGGGAGTCGAACAAAGCCAAGGAGCCGCGGGCCTCAAATCGGACTTGACTTTATCGGCATCTAAACTAAAAGTGCCCGAACCCGAACAACTCGACAGGCTCGCTCGCGGGCGAGCGCAAGCGATAACATCTACAACTGAAAGGGACGTTTGAAATCGATGCTCAAAAAAGATCTTCTCACTGAAACCATTGAACATATTGACATAACAAGCTTTAACCCGATCGGGCTGATCGAATCGATGAGCAAGATGTCTTTCAGCGCCCGGGAGCTTGCCGCCGCCTCCATGATTTTCGACCAGATGGTGAGCGACCCGGCCTGCACCATCGTGCTGGCCCTTGCCGGAAGCACCAGCGCGGGCGGCTGCATGAACGTCTACTCCGACATGATCCGCTACAACATGATCGACGCGGTGGTCGCCACCGGAGCGAGCATCGTTGACATGGACTTTTTCGAAGCCCTCGGCTTCAAGCATTACAAGGGCGGCACGCATATAGATGATTCCGTGCTAAGAGGGGCCTACGTGGACAGAATCTACGATACCTTCATCGACGAAACGCAACTGCAGGAATGCGATTCGACGGTGAAAAAGATCGCCGACGAGCTTTCGCCCCGCCCTTATTCCTCCCGGGAATTCATACAAGAGATGGGCAGATACCTGGTTTCAAACTCCAAGAAGAAAAATTCCCTTATCCAGAGCGCCTTTGAGAAAAACGTCCCCATCTTCTGCCCCGCCTTTTCCGATTCGAGCGCCGGGTTCGGCCTGGTCCAGCATCAAACGGAAAACCCTTCGAGCCATGTCTCCATAGACTCGGTCAAGGACTTCAGGGAGCTAACCCGGACAAAGATCGAATCCTCCGATACCGGACTGCTCATCATAGGCGGCGGAGTTCCCAAAAATTTCATTCAGGACGTCATTATCTGCGCGGAAGTGCTGGGCAAAGAGGTTCCCATGCACAAGTACGCCATACAGATCACGGTGGCCGATGTCAGAGACGGGGCCTGTTCCAGTTCCACCTTGAAGGAAGCCAGATCCTGGGGCAAGGTCGATTCGGGAAACGACCAGATGGTGTTTTGCGAAGGCACAATCGCCGTGCCTATTCTTGCAGCCTATGCCTACCACCGGGGCAATTGGAAAAACAGGGCCGGGCGGAATCTGGCCAACCTGTTCTAAGAGCGCGGGGGCCAAGTCGGCAAGGCTCGTCGAACCGGGGAATTGGAGCGAGTTGTTCATAAAATTCGCGGAATTCGCTGGAGCCTACCCCAACCGGTTCACCGGCCCCCATAGACGGACAGGGTCTCCATTCCCAGCCGAAGCTTTTTTACCCGCACAAAAAGCTTCGGCGGGAAATGAGGCCCGTAGACAAGAAGAGTGCCCCCCCAGCTCTCCAGAACCCTTTCCAGGCCGTCCAGGGGTTTGTCGGGATAGATGTAGAGGCAGTCGGCCTGTTGAATCGACTGGGTCGAAAAATCGGCGCAAATGAAGCCCACACGCCCCTGGAGCTTCAAATCCTCCGCGGCGCGCCCGGCCTCCGATACAAGGTGGAGGTCCGACTCTATACCGATCGCACGGGTAAAAAGGCCCGCAATGCAGCAGGCCACTCCGTCCCCGCTCCCAAGATCGATAAAGCAACGAAACCGGGAAAGATTGACCGCCGTGAAAAAGTCGAAAAGATGCTTGGGCCTTGAAGCCGCCCAGGCCCCGGAGGCGGTTGCACGATAGGGGAGGCCCGCCTTGAGCCGATTGCGGAAATAATCGATAACCCCGCTTGCCTTCCCGGCCAGATCGCTATCCTCTGATGACGGAATTTGGTTCATAATAACCGGCGCGAACGGAAGTGAGCGGAAAGACCTGGCAACCCCTGCCCAAAACGGTGCCCGGGTTGGTTACGGAATTGCAACCCGTTTCCACGTGATCGCCCAAAATGGCCCCGAATTTACGGAGGTTCGTCAATATCCGCGTGCCGTGCGCCATCACCCGGATGTTCTGGTCCCTTATTTTCAGATTGGCAAGCTTTGTTCCCGCCCCAAGGTTGGCCTCCCGCCCGATGACACTGTCGCCTATATAGGCGAAGTGGCCGGCCTTGGCCCCGTCGAGCATGACGCTCGCCTTGATTTCAGTTGTATGCCCCACGATGCAGCCGGCGCCCACGATACATCTTCCTCTCACGTAAGCGCCCTGGCGCACTTCGGTGTTGGGCCCGATTATGGTGGGCCCCTTCACCAGGGCACCCGGTTCAATGATCACCCCCGCACCGATGGAAATCGATTCGTCCCACAGCACCGAACCTTCCCATAAAACGGAGGCCTCGGTGGTTTCACGGCCCTCGATACTGACGATGAATCCTCCCTTGGTCGCATCTCCGCCGATTATCTCGAACCCCCCGGTAAGGGTCTTTCCCTGCCACAAAACAACGGTTGCCGGCAGCGGCCGTTTGAAACACTTCACATCGGCCACGTTCGCACCGAGATGCTGCTCGAGATAGCCGGAAATCCTGCCCAGGGCATCCCATACATACTTACAGTCGGCGAACACGTCGCGGTGCTCGAAAGAGGCCAGTTCGAAAAACGCATCGGGTTCCAGGAAATCCATGAAGCTTCCTTTGCTTTATTGCTTGAAATTAGTGTCAAAGGCCTTAAAATTGCAATTTCAATAAGCCCGATTTCCACTTTCCACAGTTTTATTTATAGCTCAAAAGAGCAACGTCTGGAATAGATACTCAATCACCGGAGATCGACAGTGAAAATAAAATGCAAAGCATGCCAGATCGAACTCAACATTTCGGAGGACAAAATACCGCAGGACAAGCCGCTGAAAATGCTTTGCCCAAGGTGCAACTCCCAACTGGACATCCCGGTCAAAGCGGCGTCGCCGGAGGCTGGAGGCGGCAATTGCCTTCCGGAACAGGGCTGGGACCCGCTAACGGATTACGCGAATGCAATTGATGTGGTCGATGAGGGTGTAAAGACCGCCCTTCTCTGCGACACTGATATTAAACGCGGAGAAAAGATTGTGCAAGCCCTCCAGGACCTCGACTTCTGGGTCGTCCACGCGAATCGGCCGGCATTCGCTCTGAACAAGCTGCACCACAACCACTACGATCTGGTTGTGCTCGACGAGAATTTCCACTCCGAAAAAGACACTCAAAATCTGGTTCTTCACCGTATTCAACTTTTTCCGATGCACCTCAGGAGGCAATTTTTTTTCTGCCTTCTGAGCGCGGAAAAGCCGACCATGGATGCCAAGCTCGCTTTCAGAATCGGGGTGAATCTCGTACTCAACATAAATGATCTCGACAAAGTAAAAGTGCTGTTCGCCCGGGTGTTGAAGGATCACAGAAATTTCTACAGCCTTTTCAACTCCGAGCTTGTCAAAAAGGATGGCCGGATCGTTAAATGAGAACACATCTTCAGGCAAGTATGGCCGGGGGGGATCAAACATCCCGCAGGATCGAAGATTATGATTACGATCTACCGCCCGAACTGATAGCCCAACACCCGGCGACGGCAAGAGAACTCTCCCGCCTGCTGGTCCTGGATAGGTCCTCGGGAGCCCTCATCCATTCACGCTTCGATAGAATCGGAGAATATTTAAGGCCCGGCGATCTGCTGGTGGTAAACGACACGCGCGTCGTCCCCGCGCGGCTTCTCGGCCATAAACCGTCGGGAGGCAGGGTCGAACTCCTGGTGCTCGATCCTTACACCCCCCCCGAACTTGGAAAAACCCAAGGTTACTGTTGCCTCGCAAAAGCCTCCAAACCCGTTCGCCAGGGGCAGATCATGGAGTTTTCCGAAGGCGTTCGGGCCGAGGTGATCCGCGCTTCCGGCGATGGAAAGGTTCAGGTGCGGTTTCCCGATACCACCAATATCGTCGAGGTTCTCGATCGAATCGGCCGCACACCCCTTCCGCCCTACATCGAGCGCGAAACGGCCGAAGACTCCCGTGAGGATCTTATCTGTTACCAGACCGAGTATGCCAAACATCCCGGGGCGGTCGCCGCGCCTACCGCGGGCCTGCATTTTACAAAACCGCTTTTGAAAAGACTTTCGCAAGCCGGGATAGAGACCTCGGCACTGACTCTTCACGTAGGCTACGGCACGTTTTCCCCCATACGGTGCGAGGACTTTCGCCAGCATCGGATGCACCCCGAGTTCATCGAACTGGGCGAAGAAACCGCCAACGCGGTAAACAGGGCAAGGAGCGAGAACCGGCGGGTGGTCGCCGTTGGAACCACCGTGGTGCGCACTCTCGAGTGGGTCTTTGCCAAACGGGGCGAAGTGGAGCCCTTTCGCGGCATGTGCGATCACTTTATCTACCCGGGCTACCGATTCGAGGTCGTCGGCAGCATGGTGACAAATTTTCACATCCCCAAATCCAGCCTGATCCTTCTGGTGTCCGCCTTCGCCGGGCGAGGACAAATTCTTTCCGCCTACAGGGAAGCTGTCCGGGAGCGCTATCGCTTCTTCAGCTACGGCGACGCGATGCTGATTCTGTGATTGCGGCGCGGCTAAAAGAAAGAAAAGAGAACAGATGAATTTTCAAGTCCTTTCGCAGGATGGGGGCGGTAACGCCCGGACCGGACGAATTCAAACCTCCAGGGGCGCCATCGATACCCCGATATTCATGCCCGTTGGCACGGCGGGATCGGTCAAAAGCCTCTCCCCCGACGAACTCGAGACCCTGGGAGCAACCATCATCCTCGGCAATACCTATCACCTCTGTTTGCGCCCGGGAGACGAGCGAGTGGCGCGCCTTGGCGGGCTGCACAAATTCATGGGCTGGAATCATCCCATCTTGACCGACAGCGGCGGTTTTCAGGTCTTCAGCCTTGCCCGAATCAATAAAATCGAAGAGCAAGGCGTTCAGTTTCAATCTCACATCGACGGCTCTCGCCGCCTGCTTTCTCCCGAAATCGCCGTCGGCATTCAAAAAAACCTCGGCTCCGACATAATGATGAGCTTCGATGAATGCACCCCTTACCCGGTCACATACGAATACGCAACCGAATCGGCAAAGCGCACCATCCGATGGGCCAAACGGTCCAGAGAGGCGTCCAAAGGAACTGAGCAGGCCCTCTTCGGCATAGTGCAGGGAAGCATCTTCCCCGACCTTCGCGAAATGTGCCTCGAAGAACTCGTACAAATCGGCTTTGACGGCTATGCCATCGGCAGCCTCTCGGTTGGTGAGTCCAAAGAACAGATGATGGAAATCATGAATCGCATCGCGCCACGACTGCCCGCCGACGCGCCACGTTATGTCATGGGCGTTGGCACCCCGGGGGACCTCGTCGAGGGCGTGCGCGCCGGGGTCGATATGTTCGACTGCGTCATGCCCACCAGAAACGCACGAAACGGCACACTTTTTACTTCCCGCGGAACTCTTAACATCAAAAACAGCGCCTGCTCCGACGATCAAAGCCCCATCGATCCGGACTGCGGCTGCTATACCTGCCGCCGATTCTCCCGCGCCTACCTGCGCCATCTGTATATGTGCCGCGAACTCCTTTCCTATCGCCTCAACTCGATCCACAATCTATACTTCTACCTGGACCTCATGGCGCAAATGCGCGCGGCCATAACCCGGGGAGATTTCGAACACTGGAGACAAGGCTTTTATGCCGGGATGGGATCGGAACTATCTATTTGAAAAATAGAACGAATCAATTTATATTCCAATAGCATGGTCGGCTCCATGCTTATGTGCGATACAGGGCCGTTTAAACGATTTTCATGTTTTGAGCCAGGAGAACAGATGAACGAGCAGGTGCTTGATTGCCGCGGGTTGGCATGCCCCAGTCCGGTCCTTAAAGCCAAAGAGATAATAGAGCGAAACGCTGTGGCCAGGTTGAGCGTTCTGGTGGATAATCCAGCGGCCAGGGAAAATGTAAGCCGCTTTTTAGCCCGCATGGGATATGCGGTCGGTTTTCTCGAAGAGGACGGCGCCTTCAGGATAACAGGGACGAAGGACGAGTCGGCTGTTGCCTGCGAGGTCCTGGAGGAAGTGAAAAATCAGGACGAGGTCCAAACCCGGATAGCGGTTATCATCGCCGCCGACAGGATGGGCAAGGGCGATGATACGCTGGGCGGCAAACTCCTCAAGAGTTTCATCGGGACCTTGAAGGAAATGGGACCGGAGCTTTGGCGCCTGATCCTTCTGAATGGAGGAGTCAAACTCACGGTCGAAGACTCCGAGTGCCTGGGTGAACTCCAGTCTCTCGAAAGGGAGGGAATAAGCATTCTGGTTTGCGGGACCTGCCTCACCCACTTCGGGTTGCTCGAAAAAAAGCAGGTCGGCGAGACGACCAATATGCTCGACATTGTGACGGCAATGCAAACGGCGGACAAAGTCGTTAGCGTGATGTAGGAGAATCGAGTGGGACAAACTCCGGTGGAACTTGCGAAGACGGTTCGCGCGGCAGGCTGAGCGGCCAAGATAGGTCCGGGAGACCTTGCCGAGATTCTTGAAGGGCTGCCCTTCGAAACAGATCCCAATCTTTTGATCGGTCGGGAAACCTCCGATGATGCGGGAGTCTACCGTATCTCGAAGGATATGGCGCTTGTTCAGACAATCGATTTCATAACCCCGGTTGTAAACGATCCCTACGATTTCGGCCGCATCGCGGCGGCAAATTCGCTCAGCGACGTCTATGCGATGGGCGGGCGCCCTCTTACGGCGATGAACGTGGTGTGCTTTCCGGTGAGCAGCATGGATAAGGCCGTGTTGCGAGAAATCCTGCGGGGGGGGCTCGATGCGGTCCATGAAGCCGGGGCGGTCCTGGTTGGCGGACATAGCGTGGTGGACCCGGAGATAAAGTTCGGCCTTTCGGTGACCGGAGTGGTGCGGCCCGACAAGGTTCTTGCCAACGCCGGGGCAAAGGGGGGGGATGCGCTCATTTTGACCAAGCCTATCGGCACGGGTGTTCTGGCCACGGCAATAAAGGCGGGGTTGATTTCCGAACCGGCTCGAAGGCGAGCGGTTGAAACCATGGCCACGCTGAACAGGAAGGCGGCCGAAATCATGTCCGAATATCCCGTGAACGGTTGCACCGATGTGACCGGCTTCGGTCTGCTGGGTCATGGCCTGGAGATGGCGACAGGCGCCAAGGTGAGGATCACGCTTTTTTCGGCTCTGGTTCCTCTTCTGCCGGAGGCGCTCGATGCGGTCGGCATGGGACTTGTGCCCGCGGGCAGTTTTTCAAACCGAAACTTTTGCAGCCATCGGATCGTCGGGGCCAAACGCATCGATCCCGTTCTGCTGGATTTGCTCTCCGACGCACAGACCTCCGGCGGTCTACTCATCTCCCTGCCCGAAGAGCCCGCGGCCTCTTTACTCCAAGCCCTCAAATCGGGCGGCGTCGCCGATGCGGCAATTGTGGGCCGGGTCTCCACGGCCGACCAGGGAATCATAGAACTCGAATAACCTGTCGTTTTCAGGTCGGTGCCTTCCCGCCGACCGCCTCCATCACCCACTATCTCGCAAGAAGCGGGCGAGCCCGTCCTTTTTTGTTCTGGCCAACCGGATGAAGTTCAGATACAAAAATGAAAAAGGGTTTTGAGAAAGAATATCAGCAGAAGGAGCTGCCAATGGCAATCATCACTATTTCAAGAGGTTCGTACAGTAAAGGCAAGGATGTGGCAAAACTGGTCGCAGACAAGCTGGGTTACCGCTGTATTGCGCGCGAGGTGCTTTTGGACGCTTCCAGGGATTTCAATATTCCCGAGATCAGGCTCGTCAGGGCAATTCATGACGCTCCTTCGATTCTGGACAGGTTCACCCACGGCAAGGAAAAATACATCGCCTCGTTTCGCGCGGCGATGCTGAAGCAATTCGCAATGGATAACGTCGTCTATCACGGCTTGGCCGGCCATTTTTTTGTCAAGGGCATCCCTCATGCCCTCAAGGTCCGAATTATCGCCGATATGGAGGACCGGGTAAGGACGGAGATGGAACGGATGAAGCTGCCCCGGGAGGAGGCCCTGAGGATCTTGAAAAGCGATGACGAGGAACGCAGGAAATGGAGCATGCATCTCTACGGAATCGATACGACCGATCCCAGCCTCTACGACCTGGTGCTCCACGTTCGCAAGATCTCGGTGCAGGATGCCGCGGACATGATCTGCCAGGTTGTGAATCTCGAAAGATTCCGCACGACCGAGGACTCCCAAAAGAAGGTCCAGGACATGGCGCTTGCGGCCGAGGTCAAAGCGGCGCTTCTGGACATCAATTCCGAAGTTGAAGTGGTCGCCAACGGCGGAGTGGTGAAAGTGGATGTCAAGGTCCCACTGGAAGAGCAGGAGGAGACGGTGGCCGAGATCGGCAAAGTCGTCAAAGCCATTCCCGGTGTGCAGGATTTCAACATCAAGGTCCATCAGAAGGTCAAACTCAGCGATGGACGGTTTTTCCCCTGAGGAGAAGCGCCCGGCGGACCTGTTTACCCCCAAAAACGGTTTTCCACGGCGGGCACGGACTTATCCTTGCCCGCCGTCAAGTCTTCGAAATCTAGCCGTGGTCAGGGCTTGCACCAGGGGCATCGACATCTCCCCTGATTACATCCCTGGGACAAACTGTCGGAGAATGGCGACGATGATAAAAACCGGAGCCAAAATAGGGGCGGCGGTCGGAGCGAGTATTGCGCTCATCACACTGGTTCTGTCTTTTTGGCCGCTTGCCGGGGGCGGCGCTGCAATTGAAAGACTGGAGTTCCGGACATGTCCGTTTCTAATCCTCGGGTTCGTTGACATGAGCACGACTACCTTCGTCATAATAACGATCGTCGGCAATACCATCCTGTATGGTATCGGGTTCGGGATCATCGCCGCCATCGTCTTTTTTTGCAAACGTTTCCGCTTCCACGCGAAGTAGCCGCGAACCGCCCTTGGGGAAGGAGTGAATAAATGATAAAAGCCGCGAGCGTAGAGATCCTTTATAGAACGGAGTTCTCCAATGGCAAGAATAGATCCATCGCCGACACCACCTTCGACAAAGGAGGATCTGGAGACGGGTTTCGTCCGCACGAACTCCTCGAAGCCGCATTGGCCACCTGCATGAACATGTCCATGAGGATGCATGCTCAAAGGCAGGGCATCGCACTGTCTTCAGTCTCCACCACGGTGGTTCTTGACAGGAGCAAGGCCGACGAAGTCTGCTTTGAATATTCCGTCGCTCTGCCGGAGGATCTGTCCGAGGCCGACCACCAGAAACTGCTTGAAGTCGCGCAGACTTGCTCAGTCCATAAAACTCTGAGCAAAAAGCTGACCTTTCGAGGTTCTCATCCTTTGGCGGCAGAGAAAAGTGAATCTTAGCGAACTTTGGGAAGGTATCCTTTTGCAAATTATCAGAGTTTTTTAAAGATTGAAAATCGTCCGAAACCGTCCGGAACCGTTATCGAGCCCGGTCTTTAAACCCTACATATCACAGCAGGGGTAATTGCCAAATGATGTCAAATAGAGCTACTGCCGCGAAGGAAAAGCTTTTTAGCGGCTACAATTGAGCGCAGGCCATTCTTTACGCCTTCCGGGAAGAAGGCGACTTAGACGAGGAAACGGCACTTAAGATCGCCTGTGGTCTAGGCGCAGGCATGGCGCGAAAAGAGGAAGTCTGCGGCGCCGTGACGGGTGGCATCCTGGTTTTGGGGTTGCGGTTCGGCAGGGGTGGCAAAGATGATAGATCAGCCACGGAATTGACATACGGGAAAACAACAGAACTCATGGACCTGTTTTCTCAGGAGCATGGCACGTTTGTTTGTCGCAAATTGCTCAATGGCTGTGAGTTGACATCCGCCGAAGGACAGAAATTTTTCAAGGAAAATGAGTTGCTAAACAAAGTGTGCATGCGATGCGTTCAAAGTGTTGTCAGGATACTGGAGGGCATTTTGCAAAGGACTTCCAAAGCAGCCCGGCAGACCGCCGCCGCCTCTTCGAGCCTCGATTTCATCGTGGATTCGAAGTCGAAAAACTCATGAACAGGCCCTTACCCGCGCCTCTTGCGCCGCTTTGTGGATTGCGGCATTTCAGTTACTGAATTCAAGACGCATTTGGCAACCGTAAGCTGCGGGAAGACCGAAAAGGCGGCATTGGAAATCGAAAAATTCCATGGCGGGACAATCAGTCGCTGAGTTTCAACTCGATGCGGACCTGCTCTTTTTCAGCATCTATGAGCTGATCGATTTTGGCGAGAAGCTTTTTGCCTTGCGCCCAGTGGCCTTTGGCTGTGACGACGATTTTGCCGTTTTCCACATCGACCTTGATCGAAGGGATCGATTCCATCAGCCCCACCTGCAGCCGAGCTGCGACATGGAGTCTGTGCATCGCTTTTCTGGATTCGACGGTGGGCTGAAAACAGGGCAACTCGGCAGCCCCCGCGATAATGTCGACAGCCTCCTCGATTTCAACCGAGCGGATATTTAGCACAAGGTCGTAGAGACTCGGGTCGGAGGCGTTAATGCCGAAGATGTACTGACTCCAGCGGGCCCGCGCATCATCGTCTTTAATGAGGGAGCGGCGGGCCTCCTCGGCCGATACATACTCGCGCCGCATCTCTTCGGCCACCCGGGCCTCCATGTCGGCCAAAATCCTGACCTTGAGGACATGGGGAACCCCGCGCAGGAAATAGTGGCCGGCCAGTCCGTGATAGACCACGCCGCCTTTGCGGGCCGTTTCGAGCATGGCCAGGCGCACGTAAGCCACATACTTCTGCTTTCCGTAACTGAAGTGGTCGAATACCGAGGGCGCATCGTGGACGGCCCGAATAAGGGTCATCTCCGGGATGTTGAACAGCTTCGAGGCGCTGAGCACAATTTCGCGCGAAATGCACTCGTAGCCCATCTTGAGGGCAAGCCTTTCCGCCACTTCCCTGCCGGAACTGTAAGCTCCTCTCGATATGGTGATCACGGGCATATTGACTGTCTCTTCCGAGTTGGCGGCCTTGCAAAAACCGCGCGGCTTCCTCAAATTGTTTATATTTCCAACATTACCAGCCCATTGCCGCAATATTACTTAACTGACATACTCTGAAGGGGCCCGCCGCCGGGCAGGCGCACGGAGAATCGGGAGCCTTCCTCCGGAGCGCTCACCACCTCGATGCTGCCCCCGTGAGCTTGCACGATCGCCTTCACAAGGCTCAAGCCCAACCCCACACCGCGCCGCGTGCGGCTCTTGTCCACCCGGTAGAGGCGGTCCCAAATCCTCGGGATCTCATCGGCGGGGATGCCCTCCCCGCTGTCTTCGACCACGATCGCCACCTCTTCGCCCGTACGCTCCGCGCTAAGATGCACCCGGCCTCCCTGGGGGGTGTACTTAAGGGCGTTATCCACAAGGTTGGCCAAAACCTGGCGGATCCGGTTCAAATCGGCCCGAAGGACCAGTTTGGGCGGGCAATGGGTCGTGACCTCGATGTATTTGTCTTCGGCCACGTATTCGTAGAGCTGGATCACGGCTTCAAACAGCTCCGAGAGGTTTATCTCCTCGATTTTGAGCTTCATGACACCGGTCTCAGCCTCGGAGATGTCCATAAGAGTGTTGACCATGGTCAAAATTCGCTCCGATTCCTCGGCGCAGTCCATCAGGGCTTCGCGCAACCCCTCGACTCCCGGTTCGGTCTGAAGCGCCACTTCGATAACGCTTCGCAGCCGCGTGATGGGAGTTCGAAGATCATGGGCCGCGTTATCAAGAGAGGCGCGCATGCCGTCTATAAGGGTCTCGATCCTTTCAAGCATGGCGTTGAACAGTATGATCAGTTCCTCGAGTTCGTCCCCCGTGAGATTTTCGGGAACCCGGTTGTGCACCCTTCCAGTATCGATAATGAATCTGACCATGTCGATGAGACCCCGAAGGGGGCTTAACGCCCGATGGGACAAAAACGCACCCCCGGCAAAGCCGAGCAAAATGACGGGAATCATGATGGCGGCAAAGATCTCCCAAAACCGATCGAGAAGAATCTCCCGATTTTTCACGCTTCTTCCCACCTGGAGAATCGAGCCATCCGGCAGAAGGGTCGAAATTAGCTCCGTGGGGTGGCCGATCCCGGCTATCAGGTCCATCAACCGGGGCTTGAAGGCGCGGTGTTCGAGATATTGATAATCGCCGATGGTCTCCGACCGAGGAACGCTTAGAAAAAGTGTGGCATTGTCGTGACCCGCGATGCGCACAAAAAATGAAACTCTTTTATCTTGTTGCCTGTCTCCGCTGATGGCGTGTTTGAGGGCCGGGATGCCACCTTCATTGAGGCGGCTAACGTACTCGTCGAGCTTTGCGTGCAGAATCTGCCGGTCTTTGTGATTGACGTAGGAGGAGAGCAGAAAATAAAAGATGCTTATGACCAGAAAAGAACTGAGCGGGAAAATAATCGAATACCAGATGGCGATTCGAAAGGAAACCGATTTGCGCATGCGGCTAAGCGATTGGACGAACATTTTCGACTCCGGGTTGCGAAAAAATTTAATCAGAGCACAATTTGCGCCTTTTGCAAACACTATTTCCAAGGAAGTCCGCCAAGGCATCTCTTTATGGAAGTCGTTTCCAGCGCCAGCCGGCGGGCTTCAAGGTTTTCGGAGGACTCGGAGTTCCCTGGCACGCCGAATTCCTCTTTCCTAAAGGTCAAAAAAAGTGGACAATTCAAACCGCCATTGTCCGTCCCGCTGGTTGTCCGAATCCCAGCTAAACCTTGACAGGACAATTTCATGCGTGGTATCGGTTCCCTTGCTGTCGGAGCGGATGTATTTCTTTTTTTTCCAACGGGATCCAATGCCCGGTTGAGAGGCGCCGATGAAAAAAAACCAACAGAAAAGTCCTTATGAGGATAAATCTGATCCCATGCGCAGTCTTGATATTGACCTCGACGACGATGACATAATCGACCTGGAGGACATTATCGAGATGCCTGACAGGCCCATAAACGAAGAAGAGGACCTGGATCTGGGCGTCGAAATTTTCGATGTCGACGAGGAACTCGAATCCAAACCGACAAGAGCCGCGCGCAAGGGTTTTTTGGTAAGCGAAAGCCCCCCCGAGGCGGAAGAATTGGACCTGTTGGAATCCCTCACGGCTGATACCGATGAGCAACAAAACCTTTTCGATCCAACCCCGCCGGCGCCCAAGGCAAAGCCGGCCGAGGCAAAAGCGCGACCGGGGATTTTCGATGAGGAAGATGAAGAATCCATCCTCGACGATTTACTGAACCAGCCCATCCCGTCCGATGCGCGCGGGGCAAAAAAGGCCGGTTTAAGACCCGGAGCCGGGGCGGCCCAAAAAATCGCCGAGGATGACTGGCCCGAAGATATTTTCGCTGCCGGCTCAAGTGAGCCGACGGTCCTGGCGCAAGCCTCCGATCCGGGCAAAGTCCCCGGCCCCTCTGCTTCTGACATTTCGGCGGTTGCCGAAGAACTCGTCGGGCGCATCGAGTCCGGCCTGCAGGAATATATCCGGACCCTCGTGGAATCAAAGCTGCCCGGCCTCGTCAGATCGATAATCGACGAGGAAATTGCAAAGCTCAAAGAAGAGCTTCCGTAAGAAAGAGGAATTGATTTTTATGAGCGAAGGCGCTCTGGCTAAGGGATACGAGTTTGCCGAGGTCGAATCGCATTGGTATAGCTTTTGGGAGGAAAATGGGTTTTTCCGCGCCGACCAGACCAGTTCGAAACCGCCTTTTTCCATGGTTATTCCGCCCCCCAACGTGACGGGCCAGCTCCATATCGGGCATGCCTTGAACGATACCCTCCAGGACATACTGTGCCGGTATAAAAGGCTCAAAGGCTTCGAGGTGCTCTGGGTCCCTGGGACCGACCACGCCGGCATCGCCACCCAAAATGTGGTCGAGCGGCAGTTGGCCCTCGACGGTCTTACCAGGCACCAGATTGGCCGGGAGGCCTTTCAGGAGCGCGTATGGGAATGGCGGGCAAAATATGGCGGAATCATCATCAATCAGTTGAAGCGGCTCGGGGCCTCCTGCGACTGGTCCCGCGAGCGGTTCACCATGGACGAGGGCCTCTCTTCCGCCGTACGCCAGGTTTTCGTGTCGCTCTACAACTCGGGTTTGCTCTACCGGGGCAAACGGATGATCAACTGGTGCCCCCGGTGCATGACGGCGCTGGCCAATATCGAGGTGGAAAACGAAGAACTCAACGGGGCTCTCTACCATATACGCTATCCGCTGGCCAACCGGAAAGGCTCGCTGATCGTAGCCACCACCAGGCCCGAAACCCTGCTCGGCGATACGGCGGTGGCCGTCAATCCCAAGGATAACCGCTACAAGGGCTTCGCCGGAGAGAAGGTCGTACTTCCCATAGTCGGCCGACTCATTCCCGTCATAGCAGACCCTTATGTGGATCGCGAATTCGGCACCGGGGCGCTCAAGGTCACACCCGCCCACGATTTCAACGATTTCGATCTCCACTCGCGCCACAACCTGGAGGTGATCCAGGTCATCGATGAGCGCGGCGCCATGACCGAACAGGCCGGCTCCTACGCGGGGCTGGACAGGTTCGCATGCCGCAAGCAGATTCTAAATGACCTTGAAAAGGGCGGCTGGCTTGTCAAAACCGAGCCGCACACCCATCGCGTCGGGCACTGCTACCGGTGCATGAACATTGTGGAGCCCTCGCTCTCCCTGCAGTGGTTCGTTGCCGTAAAACCCCTGGCACAGACAGCCATCGAAGCGGTAAAGCAGGGCAAGACCAAAATCGTTCCCGCCAAATGGGAAAAAGATTACTTCAACTGGATGGAAAATTTGGAGGACTGGTGCGTCAGCCGCCAGATATGGTGGGGACATCGCATCCCGGCTTGGTACTGCGGGCAATGCGGCGAAGTCATCGTCTCCACCCAGGCCCCCGACAAGTGTTCCAAATGCTCCGGCACCTCACTCGAACAGGACCCCGACGTTCTCGACACCTGGTTCAGTTCGAGCCTGTGGCCCTTTTCAACCCTTGGCTGGCCCGAAGAAACAGCGAAACTGGATAAATTCTATCCGACTTCCACACTGGTGACCGCCTTCGACATCCTCTTTTTTTGGGTTGCCCGGATGATGATGATGGGACTGCGGTTCATGGGAGATGTTCCCTTCCGGGAAGTCTATGTGCATGCCCTGGTGCGTGACGCCGAAGGCCAGAAAATGAGCAAGTCCAAGGGCAATGTCATAGACCCGCTTCTCATGATGGAAAAATACGGCACCGATGCCCTGAGGTTCGCCCTGAGCGCTTTTGCCGCCCAGGGACGCGACATCAAACTCTCCGAGGAGCGCATAGAGGGCTACAAGCACTTCGTAAACAAGATTTGGAACGCGGCAAGACTGCTTCTCATGAATCTTGAAGGCTTCGAAGGACCCGCCGAGGCGCCTGAAAAGGTGAGCGGCCTTGCCCACCGCTGGATTTTGAGCCGCCTTCAAGTGGTTGCCGCCCAAACGTCCGAATCCCTTGATAATTACCATTTTAATCAATACGCCCAGCTTCTCTACCAATTCCTCTGGCACGAATACTGCGACTGGTACCTCGAAATCGTAAAGCCGGATTTGTACGGCGAGGACCCGGAAGCCAGCCGCCTCGCAAGATCGGTTGCCGCCTTTGTCATGCGTAATGTCCTGGTACTCCTCCATCCCGTCATGCCCTTCATTACCGAAGAGATCTGGCAAAGGATGAAGCCCTTTACCGCCGGCGCCAGTATCATGCAGGAATCCTTCCCTACGCCAAACGACGCACTGCTCGACCCGCAAGCCGAAGAGCAGATGCAAACCGTTATGGCCGCCATCGTCGCGATCCGAAATATTCGCGGCGAAATGAACGTGCCTCCGGCCCTCAAGGTGGAGGTCGTGTGCATCAGCGACCAGGATTCCCAACTCGAACTCCTGGAACGCGAGCGGCGCACCGTATGCGATCTTGCCAGGCTCTCCCGCCTCACGGTCTCCAGGGCGGGCGAAACCCCCAAACCCAAACAGGCCGCTGGAACCGTTGTCGCCAACATGGAAGTTTTCGTCATCCTAAAGGACATCCTCGATTTCGAAAGCGAATCCAACCGGCTCCGCAAAGAACTTGCCAAGCTGGAAAAAGAATTCTCCATGACCAGCAGGAAACTCTCCAACGATG
The DNA here is from genome assembly GCA_021777755.1 of Deltaproteobacteria bacterium. Lineage (GTDB taxonomy): Bacteria > Desulfobacterota > Syntrophobacteria > Syntrophobacterales > Syntrophobacteraceae > SbD1. The sequence continues at coordinate 54,872 of JAJYDE010000014.1, read as the reverse complement.
ATTTTCTCCGGAAGGCCCCTGCCGAGGTGATCGAAAAGGAGCGGGAAAAAAACGGCCGGCTTGGCGAAAAGATCGAGAAGTTGAACCGCAGGCTTGAAGTCATGAAAGAACTGTAGCGGGGAGCGGGGAGCGGGGAGCGGGGAGCGAGTAGCGAGTAGCGAGTAGCAAGTAGCAAGTAGCGGGTAGCGGGTAGCGGGTAGCGGGGAGCGGGTAGCGGGGAGCGGGGAGCTGAAGAGCGGGTGGCGGGTGGGGTTGGGCCTGTTCAATATGAAGGATGGTAAACGACAGTGGTTGATACCGACCAACTGCTTCGCATGGCCCTGGCCGAAGACCTGGGCAGCGGGGACATTACAACTTTTGCAACCATTGCCGCCGAGCTCAAGGGCGGCGCGGTCGTTTTCGGGCGCGAACCCTTCGTGCTTTCCGGCTCCGGCCCCTTCCAAAGAGTCTTCGAACTGCTCGACCCCGAAATCAAGATCGAGTCTCTCTTTTGCGATGGAACACTCATAGAGCCCGGCACTACCGTGTTCAAAATGGAAGGCAAGGTCGCAGCGCTTCTTGGCGGCGAGCGAACCGCCCTTAATTTGGTGCAAAGGCTTAGCGGAATCGCCACCCTTACGCGCAAAATGGTGGAGACGATCGGCGAGGCTCCCTGCCGGTTGCTCGATACGCGCAAAACCACCCCCTTGTGGCGAAGCCTGGAAAAGGAAGCCGTGCGGCATGGAGGGGGGAAAAACCACCGGTTCGGCCTCTCCGACGGCATTCTCATAAAGGACAACCATATAGCGGCCGCGGGCGGCGTGGCCCCCTCCGTGCGACGCGCGCGCCAACACGCGCCCCACACCCTTCGGATCGAAGTCGAGGTCGAAAGCATCGAACAACTGCGTGAGGCCATAACCGCGGGGGCCGACATTGTACTGCTCGACAACTTTTCGCTCGCCATGCTGAAAGAAGCCGTGGCTGTGACCGGGGGGCGAGTCCTTCTGGAAGCCTCCGGCGGCGTCACCCTCGACACCGTCGGGGCAATAGCCGCAACCGGGGTGGATTTCGTCAGTTGCGGCGCGCTTACCCATTCGGCAAGGGCCATCGATTTAACCATGGAATTCTCGTCTTAAAAGAAGTCGGCTTTGCGGTCATTCTCCGCGATAGCTTCCATGAACCGGACAGTTGCTCCCTTGCGCTTCATTGCCCCATTGCCGCCATCCGCACCGCACCTGCCTTGCAAACATTTCCAGATACGGGCCGGGACTGCATTTTTCGATTAATCCGTAAAGCTCGTCGGGCTTGCGGGAATGCTCCCGCTTCCGGCTGCGAAGTCCTCAGTCCCCCCCGCCGGACTCCGAACAAAACCAGCTCCGTTACGTTCCGATAATAAAAGCCGACTCCTCGAGCGTCGGGACCTCCATCTTTTCTGATCTTGAACCAGACCATAATCGTCTTGCAGGTAAATCCCCAAGCCCGCATGGTTTCGAGCCCCTACTTCAAAAGGGCGTTGGGAACCCAGAGATCCGAATCCATTTTCATCGAATCAATGCATCCCCTTGATAAATCTCACAAGGACCAGTATGACCAACAAGATGAGATAAAATCTCAAAAAGTAGAGAGCCACCTTAACGGCTTTCGTCACCTTTACCCGCGGCATTTCGACCTCCTCATTCAGGGCTTTGCGCGCAGTACCACGCCCTTCATGACATCGTTATAGTTGATCACCCCCAGGACATGGTCTTCTCCGTCGACAACCGGAAGCACCCGGTAATGATACTTGGCAAACATTTCAACCAGATCCTCGCGACTTGAGTCCTTTTCGGCGGCGACCACGGGCGAAGTCATCAGATCGCCCATCACGGCCTGGTCGGAAGCAAGGATCAGTTCGCGGATATCCACCACGCCCTGCAAAGTTCCGCTGTCGGCCTCCACGACGTAGACATAGGAGATGGCTCTGCGTTCGTGGTCCGCCCCCCTTATTTCCGCCAACACCTCGGCCACCATCGCCTCTTTTTGAACCGATAGGTAATCCTGGGACATTATGTCGTCGGCTTCGGCATCCCTTTCGGACAGAATGCTGCGCACTTTTTCGGCCACCCGCGCTTCGAGCAATTCCAAAAGCTCGCGGACATCGTCGAAGGGCAGCACGGAAAAAAGGTCGGAGAGCTGCGGGACGGTCATCTCCTGGAAGATTTCTCGCGCCCTTTCCTCGGAAAGATCCTCTATCAACTGCCTCTGCGCCCTTGGCTCGGCTTCGGCAAGAGTTTCCGCGGCTTTTTCGGAATCGAGCACCCCGAAAAGCGCCTGCTGTTCCTCGCCCTGCAACTCCTCCAAAACATCGGCCAGGTCTTCGCTCGGCAACTCCATGACCTGGTTTCGAGTGATGGAAAGCGATACCTTGTCGGTTGCAACCACGTCCTCGACCGAAAGCGGCTGGACGTATTTCCACGGAATCAGCCGGTCTTTGGACCACCTCAGCTTTTCAAGACCCGCTCGGCGAAGAAAACCGTTAAAGGAAATATCGACGTCGGCGATAAAAAGGCTTCCCAATCTGTCGACCAGAAGAACGTCGTTTACCACCTCGCATCTTCTGCCGTCCAGATCGAGGATGGTTCGCCCCATGAGATGCTGATCGACCAGCAGCCAGCCGGCCTGGTCAACAAAGGGCGGGTAGGTCCCCCTTTCCGGAGTTTCCACAAAAATCGCATCTTCTTCAATTTTTATCACATTTTCCCACGGCACGAATTCGGTGGGCTTGCCCCAGCCGTGCTCGATATATAACCCCACCGATCGTGGATAGGGTTCCTGCAGCAGAAAAACCAGATCGGTAAGCTTGCCGATCCGGTCCTTGATTTTCCCCGCGCAAACTTTTCTTCGAAGAAGCTCCGAGAAGTGGAGCACCCGATAGCTCCCCGCACCTCCAGCAGGCGGAGCGTTGTTGATTGCACGATTGCTCAAAGCGAACATGGCGGCGACCTCCGTACCTATTTAAAAAGATCGGGAAAGAGCGTCTGGACACCCAGCAGTGTGGACATTACCGCAACCACGGCCACTATCGACCAGTTCATGATGTTTTGCGTCCGCGTATTGACATGCTCCCCCATGAAGTTGGGATCGTTTAGAATCAGAAGCAAAAAAACCAGGGCCGCCGGCAAAAGTGTAACGGCCACTACCTGGACGAACATCGTGATGGTCACAAGAGGGGCGCCCGGGATCAATACGACGGCCCCCGCGGTGAGGAGCATGAAAAAATAGACGGCGTGAAACCACTTGGCGTCTTTTACATTGGCATTGAGGGAGTGTGCCCATCCGAAAACCTCACCCACCGCCCAGGATGAAGACAAAGAGATGCAAAGGGCGCCCAGGAAACCGGCGTCGAAAAGGCCAATTGCGAAAAGCTTTTTGGCAAGCGCGCCCTCGCCCGCGGGAAGCAGCGGCACGAGCGCCTCGGCTGTCTGCTTGGCGTCCTCGATGATCACCTGCGGATGATGAAAGAAGAAAACCGCCCCCGTGGTGATAATGATAAAGACGGCCACGATGCAGGTGGCGGCCGAACCAATCAAGGTCTCGGTCTGGCCGAACTTGATGTCGTGGATGTCCAAACCCTTGTCGACAACGGCGCTTTGCTGAAAAAATATCATCCAGGGCGCGATCGTCGTGCCTATATTGGCCATGATGATAAAAATGAGATCCCCGGTCAGGCCCGAGGCGAAGTGCGGATGATAGAAGCCCTTCAGCACTTCTCCCCATCCCGGCGAATAGGACAGCTTCATCCCCCAGAAGGCCGCCGGAATGTATACGAGGTTGAAGGCGCAAAAGAAAAGCGTGAGCTTTTCGAAATTCCAGTAGCTGCCGCTGAGAATCACCGTGCAAAGAATGAGGGTGACCGCGATAAAGGTCAGCCAGCCCGGAATGCCGAACATCTTCATGGCTTCGATCATGCCGATGTATTCGGTGATTAGAGTCAGCCAGTTGACCAGGGCGAGGTCGGCCAGTGAAAACCAGCCCCAGAAAGGGCCGAATCCTTCGAAAATGGCTTCCGCGTGGCCCCGTTTGGTTACCGCCCCCAGGCGCACCGTCATCTCCTGGACGTAATATGCCATGGGTAAGAGTATAATGAACATCCAAAGCAGGGAAAATCCGAACTGCGAACCGGTCACCGCATAGGTCGATATGCCTCCGGCATCATTGTCCGCAACCATTACGATGATGCCGGGCCCAAGGACCGACAGAAAAACCACGAACTGCTTCCAGAAGCGGTTCGTCATGTGAATGCTCTTGCTCACCACGTACATGGCATTCCCCCAAAACTAAAGTAAAATAGGACGCCCTTTTGTGCCCCCACATCCGTCTATCGGAGTGTGAACCACGCGCCAAGGCGACCCGCCAGACTCGCAGGCACAGGCGCCCGGTCCCGTTCACCCGAACAGGACCGCAAACGGGAGGCCGGAGGCAAAATAAAAATTCAATTCCAGAGCTTCGGGATTTTAGACCCGCCTGCAACTTTGGGCAAAACGGGCATAAAAGACGCCTCTTACCTTCCGCTTTTACCATCGATACTTAATGGAAGAAGCGGCCGGTGAGACGAAAGGGAAGGGAAATGCCTATCGGGTCACTTGCGCAACTTCCGGTGAAGAAAATGGGCAGCCGCCGCAACTGGGAGGTTGGCCGTCTTCCTGTTTCATTTGGTTGCTTTCTTCAAAGGTTGACACACCGGCGGGGAAGGATAAAAAAAACCCCTTTCCCTCAGCCGTCTAGCAGGGAAGGGGCATACTACCGGCGAGCAATTTTTCCGCCGTCGTCCAATTCCCCGCTCGTCCAAGCTTCAGCACCGCATGCCGTAACGCACATAATCACTCGTAGCCACCTTAGGCAAGCCCTTAATCCGGGAATGCCTGCTCTACCCCTGAAGCGCGTCTCTGGACGGATCGGGGCAGTGGCCTCTGTGCAATGCGGGAGCCTCGCCTACCGAGGATTTTACTCAGGGCTAACCCATTACGCCCATTCACATCCCCTGTCAATCCTAAAAATCTAAATTTGACAAAGCCTTTCGTCAACAAACCCGAGGCCGAATAAGCAGAGGGAAAGAAACTGAATCAGCGGATCATCTCCCAGCCGTCCGATTCGACAGGCTCGGTTTGAACCGCGCCGAAAGGCCTCAACGCCTCCCGGACAGCGGAGACGAACCGATGGTAGAGTCGGGTTCTGGACCGCCTGCCCCGCAATGTTTCAAGATTTCTAAACATTCGCCTCCTAAGCCCCCGGCTGAGCTCGATTTGAATCCCCATCCCGCGGCCGCACAAATTGCAAACGTTTCTCTGATCGGTCCCCATGAACCTCGAATGTGCATCGTCGGGAACCTCGAAACCGCACGAGATCAGCATATTCGCCATACGCTGCTTGAGCGTTTGATCCAAACCGCCGACATGCACACTCTCGCCCGGTTCCGAACAGCCGTGGATGGACACGATTATCTCGGATTTACACACAATTTCGATGCTCGTCGGCTCGTCAAAAACCGTGCTGGTGATGTGCAGGGTTTTGTTCCCGCAGCTTTTAAGACCTTCCAGGGCATAGAACGTGTGATCATGCCCGGCGATCCCGTCGGTTACCTCCGAGGTCCCCGGTTCGATGTCTCCGCCGTGGATGCACAAAAGGGCGATTCCCGTAGTCCCGATACGACAGCGAATTCTGTAGTCGACCCCTTCGACCTCGTGATCCTGCAAATCTTTGAAACAGTTGTACCTGTCCACCGGCTCACCCCCTGGTCGAACACAACCGCGTGGTCCTCCGTGCCTCGGCTCCGGCCCTCGCTCAAGCGAACAATAGCGCAAATCCAAACCGTCCCACCCGTCCATTTTACCACCAATCGATTCTTTTGGTCAGCCTCCGCCTGACTCTGCTCGGCTGTTGACGGGGCCCGACAAACCGTATATTTTTTTAAATCATGAAAACCCCAAGAGGATCGGTTGCGCGGTTTTTGCTCCCTTCCGCTTCCTTTCGTAATGAATCGAATTAAAGGCTTTGCGATGAACGAACCCGTTGTGGACAAAAAACCGACCGGGGCAGGCTCCGCCATGCTGTTCATAGCCCTTAGCGGGGTCGTGAGCCTTTTTGCGGACATGACCTACGAGGGAGCCCGCAGCATTACCGGCCAGTTTTTGGGGACCCTCGGGGCGAGCGCCCTGGCCGTGGGATTCGTCTCGGGGTTTGGAGAACTTGCCGGATACGCCGTCCGCCTGGCCTCTGGACTGCTTACCGACCGGACCCGCAGATACTGGACAATAACGATCACCGGCTATATGATCAATCTGGCCGCCGTTCCGATTCTCGCCCTCACCGGGAGGTGGGCGATCGCAGCCTCTTTGATGATTGCCGAACGTATAGGCAAAGGGATCCGCAGCCCGGCCCGGGACGCCATGTTGTCCCATGCGGCCTCCGAAGTTGGAGCGGGCTGGGGGTTCGGGCTTCATCAGGCGATGGATTCGACCGGAGCCATGCTCGGCCCCCTGATTGTGGCCGCCGTACTCTACATGCGGGGAGGCTATCGAACCGGGTTCGCGGTTCTGCTGATTCCCGCGGTCATGGCGATAGGAGTTCTCATTTGCTCCATGCTGCTCTACCCCCGCCCGGACGAACTCGAGACAGGCCTTCCTGAACTGGCGCCAGGGGGCCTTCCCGGCCTCTACTGGATATACCTCGCGGGAATGGCGCTGGCCGCCGCCGGATATGCCGATTTCCCCCTGATTGGCTTCCACTTCGAAAAAACCGGGGTGGTCTCGATACAGTGGACTCCCGTTTTCTATTCCGTGGCCATGGGGATGGAAGCGATCACAGCACTCTCTCTTGGCCGCCTCTTCGACAAGATCGGCATCCGGATCATCACCCTCGCCGTATTGCTTTCCTCATTTTTCGCTCCGCTGGTTTTTCTGGGAGGTTTTGCCCTGAGCCTTGCGGGAATGGCCCTCTGGGGGATGGGGATGGGAGCCCATAAGTCCGTGATGCGGGCCGCCGTGGCCCGTATGGCCCCGCGAAACAGGCGGGGCACGGCTTACGGGATTTTCAACGCCGGATACGGTCTTTTCTGGTTTCTTGGCAGTTTCCTCATGGGCGCTCTATATGATATTTCCATCCCCTGCCTCGTGGCGTTTTCCATGGCGGCTCAGTTCGCATCGGCGCCGTTTTTCATGACGGTCCAAAAAAAGTCCAAATCGATGAGGTAGAAGAAAATGAAAATTTATTTCTTCGGCGACATTCACGGAAACGACTACGGTTTGGAAGCCTGCCTCGAACAGATCGCCAGGGTCGAACCCGAGGAGATTTACTGCCTGGGAGATCTCGCGGGCTGGCTTCCCTTCGGCGATCGCACCCTTTCAAGGATGCGCTCCCTGGGATTTCCAACCGTTGCCGGCAATCACGACCTCATGGTGGCCGGACTTTTCAAGGACAACCCCGGGCAGCTGGATCGAATCGAGGCTACCGCCTACAATGCGGGCCTTCTTTCCACCATGCCAGGCGCCGTGGAATTCCTTCGGACTCTTCCGCTCTCGATCGAAAGGGATAATTTCTTCGTCACCCACCACAGTCCCTTTCACCTTCCCTTGGAGGGAGCCGAGCCCACCATCGAATGCTTCGGTTATCTCAACCAAGCCGCCCTGGAGGACTGCCTGATCGAGTGGAGCTATTTCCCCAAACAAATAATTTTTAGCGGCCACGATCATGTGCCGGCGATCTATGAACTGCCCGGCACCTTGAGCGAGCCTCCAACCCCCGGGGATGTCAAAATCCATCGACCGGCCCCGGGCAAGGACCTCACAATCCGGCTCCATCTCAGCTCCAGGTACTGGGTCAAAGCCGGCAGCCTCGCCATGAACCGCGACGGCATCCCCATGGCCAACGCCGTCCTCTACGACACAGAAGAAGAGACGATCACGCTCCATCGCCTGCCCTTTTCCGCCGACCGCCTTCGCGGCGAACTCGAATCGCACTTTTTCGCCCCGACTCTTCCGGCCATCAGAAAATACATCGATCTTCTGGCCGGCAAGGGGTTATGATCGGAGAGGAAAACGGCGTGCAATGAAAATTCTGCTCATCCATCCCTACTTTCTCGAGGAACGAAGCCAGGAGGAGGAGATCGGCGCTCTTCCCTCGGGGTTGTACTACATCGCCTCACTTCTACTCCATGAGGGCTACGACGCCGAAATACTCAATTTTTACCGGGACCGCCACAATCTACGAAAAATCAAGGACATACTGGCGCAAAAAAACGCCGACATAACCGGGATTTCGGTCTTTAACGCCAATCGCCTGGGCGGGATCGAGATCGCGCGGTTGGCAAAGGAGATCAATCCGAACACGAAGGTCGTTTTCGGAGGCGTCGGGGCGACCTTTCTTTGGGACCATTTCCTTCGAAATTTTCCTCAGATCGACTACGTGGTGCGCGGAGAGGGCGAATACAGTTTCCTCCAGCTGGTAAAAATGCTCGAAAAGGGTTCGGGAGATCCTTTCGCCATCAAGGGGATCGCTTTCCGCGATGGTAGTCGAATCGTTCAAACCGCGCCAGCCGACCCCGTCGAGGATTTGGACGAACTGCCCAATCCCGCCCGGTACTTCACCTACCAGCATCTCTCACTCACCAGGGGATGTCCCGGAAATTGCTCCTACTGCGGTTCCCCGCGCTTCTGGGGCCATAAGGTGAGGTTCCACTCCATTTCCTGGTTCGTCGATCAGTTGGAGCTTCTCTACCGCAAGGGAGTCAGATTTTTCTACATCTCGGACGACGTCTTCACGATGAAAAAAGAGGTCGCCATCGGGGTGTGCAAAGAAATCCTGAAGCGCGGCCTCTCCATCTCATGGTACGCCATTTCCCACGTCAACATGGTCGATGAAGAAATACTCCACTGGATGCGTAAGGCCGGATGCATTCAGATCAGCTACGGGGTCGAATCCGGTTCTGAAAAGATACGAAACGGCCTCAACAAAAAGATCAAAAACGAACAGATCAAAAGGGCTTTCGCCCTTACCACCCGTTACGGCATTCTGGCCCGCGCCTACATAATTTACGCCTGCCCAGGCGAATCCTCCGAAACCATAAGCCAAACAGAAGAGCTGATTCGCCAAATCAGGCCCCACAGCATCATTTTCTACGTCCTGCGGGTTTTCCCCGGCACCGCCCTCTATGACCAAATAAAAGAACGAATGCCGATCACCGACGAGGTATGGCTAAATCCCGTGGAGGATATACTCTACATGGAAACCGATCCGGCTCTTGACTGCGAGGAGGTCCTCGGATTTCGCGATCGTCTGAGAAAAACCTTCCATGAAGGTCTTCCCTCTTTCGTGGATGCCATCGAACTCGAAGACGACAGGCAGCTCTACCCTCTGCACGCCGATTTTCTCTCAAGACTTGGAATGACCTTCAGCCATGGCGACTATGCCGCCATCGAGGCCATACCCGAAAGGGAAGCCGTCGCCGCAAGGCTGTTTCAAAGGGCCCTTGGCTATGCGCCCCACCCCAGGGCCTATCTTGGCCTGGCAATGCTCGGGCAGAAAAATCGCGAACATACCCGAGCCGTGGAGCTTCTCACCCAAGCCGTCCGGCTTTTCCCGGAAAATGAACCCCTGCACACCTGCCTTGCCGTCAGCTTCATGAACCTTGGAAAATTCGTCGAGGCTCTACCGAACCTGATGAAATTCCAGGACTCACCCGAGGCGCTCAGACAGATCGCCGCCTGCCACAGGGCGCTCGGGGAGCGGGAAAAAGAGCGGTTTTTCCTGGATAAATTGAGGTCGTCAACCCCGAGGGCCACAATTTGAGCGGCTCTTCGGGCTTTTTTCCGCGTTGATTTTTCTTGAAAATACCCCTGCCCTGTCCATAATGACCTCAAACCCGATCGATTCCATTGCTCCGACCTAAACCCCAAAGGAGTAACCAGATGACAAATTTCCTGTTCGTCCTGAGCAAAGACAACAACGAAGCTGCGACAAGATGCCTTCAGTTTGCAAAGATCGCCCATTCCAAAGGCCATCAGGTAAATCTTTTTTTCATTGACGGCGGCGTCATGTGGGCCGACAAGACTCGGGATTTATCGATCAAGACCACGACGGGAGACTGCCCCGGCGATTATCTGCCTTACCTGGTGGAACACGAGGTGGAGATCGGAATCTGCACGCCGTGCGCGAAGAATCGGGGACTCGATGAGGCGAAGTTTTGCACCAACATGGCCTTGGACGGGGGGCCCCACCTGATCGATATGGCCGCCGAGGCAAAAGTCTTCAACTTCTGATCGACCCGTTGCACGGCCAATCCGGGCGCGGTCCGTTCAAACGGCCGCTGCCCTTTGCATGACACGTTTGGCTCATTAACTTTAACTGAGGTGGTGAAATCTACGTCAAGGGGGGTATCAGCATGTTCAATTGTTCCAAATGCGGTGAAAAGGATGTTGAAACCGGTACGTCCCCCGAATGCGCGATGTGCCGGCAAAGTGAATGCGATCACTGCCTGGACGAAGACGGGGTCTGCGTCCCGTGCGGTTATGACTATTAGTTGAACACCCCGTTTGACACGGGAAAGTGCCGGCCGCGGCAATCGGCTCGCATGCTCTTGATGCGCTCGCCGCGGCCGGCCGGTTCAATGCTTCCGGCTCCCGGAGCTTGCGCTCACCGACCGGGCTGCCGCCCGCAATATTTCACCTTTCCATTGTAAACGACGAGTCGTCGCGACAAGAATACGGGCGTCGATTCCAAACACTTTCCCAACTGTTGTTATTTTACCGGAGAAAAATGAATGCTTCAAAAACCGGTCCTCGATTATTTTTTTAAACCCGGGGCAATCGCCATCGTCGGGGCGAGTTCAAAGGTTGGCTCCATCGGCTTTACGCTTCTGAGCAATTTGACAAAAGGCGGCTTTACGGGACCGATCTATCCCATCAATCCCAATCACGACGAGATACTGGGCCACAAAGCCTACGCTTGCGTGTCCGCTGTAGGCTCGCCAATCGATCTGGCAATCATAGCCGTACCCATCCGGGAGACGCCGGCAATCATGAAGGAGTGCGGAGAGGCGCGGGTAAAAGGGGTGATAATCATTTCCGCCGGCGGCAAGGAGGTGGGAGAAGAAGGCGCGAGGCTTGAAGCCGAGATCGCCTCGGAGGCCAAACGCGCGGGGATTCGATACCTCGGGCCCAACTGCATGGGAATCATATCGCCGGTAAACAACCTGAACGCCAGTTTCGCCGCTCATTCGGCCGAACCGGGCAGCCTGGCCCTGCTCTCCCAGAGCGGAGCCGTCTGCTCGGCCATCCTCGACCGGGCGGCCGTCGAAAAAATAGGGTTTTCACACTTCGTAAGCATAGGCTCCATGGCGGACCTGGATTTCGCCGACTTGATCGACTACCTGGGCAACGACCCCAAGGCCCGCAGCATCATCATCTACATGGAGAATATGACCCGGCATCGAAAGTTCATGAGCGCTGCGCGCTCGGTTTCCCGCATCAAGCCCATCATTATTGTCAAATCGGGTCGAAGCGAAGCGGCCGCCAAGGCCGCGGCCTCCCACACCGGCTCCCTTGCCGGCCGCGATGACGCCTATAACGCGGCTTTTCGCCGCGCGGGAATCATCCGCGTGGACACCATAAGCCAGCTCTTCAGTTGCGCCCAGGCCCTTGGAAAGATGCAACGGCCCACAGGCGCAAGCATAGCCTTCATAACCAACGCCGGCGGCCCCGGAGTCATGGCCGTCGATGCCCTGAGCAACTGGGGCGGCGAACCCGCACAGCTTGGCGCCGACACCTTCAAAAAACTCGATGAGCTTCTTCCCGCCTTCTGGAGCAGGGGAAACCCGATCGACATCCTGGGAGACGCTCCGCCGGAGCGCTACGTGCGGGCCGTGCACATCTGCCTGGAGGACCGGGAACTCTCGGGACTCATCGTCATTCTCACCCCCCAGGCCATGACCGACCCGACGGGTGTGGCCAAAGCGCTCGCCGGGGAGGTCAAAAACCGCTCCAAACCCCTCATGGCCGTCTGGATGGGAGCGCGGGACGTCGAGGCGGGCATAGGAATTCTCAACGAGGCGGGCATTCCCACCTTCGAGACCCCCGAACAGGCCGTGGACACCTTCATGCACATGTACTCCTACACCCGCAACCTCGAACTTCTCCAGGAAACTCCGCCGAGCTTTCCCCACGAAATCCAGGTCAATACCAGGCAGGCGCGCACCTTCATAAACGAGTGCCTCAGGCGCGGAGAACGAATTCTGACCGAGGTGGAATCAAAGGCCATTTTGTCCGCCTACGGCATCCCGGTAAACCGCACCGTTGTCGCCTCCACCCCGCAGGCTGCGGCCGAAGCCGCCAAACATATCGGTTTCCCGGTTGTCGTCAAAATATTTTCCCCCGACATTACCCATAAGTCCGATGTGGACGGCGTGAGGCTGAACCTCAAAGACGAGCGGGAGGTCGCCGCGGCCTTTGAAGAAATCACCTCCCGGGTGGCCGGCACGCGGCCCGAGGCGAGAATCGCCGGCGTTACGGTCCAAAACCAGGTGAAAAAGTCCGAAATCGAACTGATCGTCGGGAGCAAGCATGATCCGCAGTTCGGCCCGCTGCTTCTTTTTGGCATGGGAGGCGTTTTGACCGAAGTGTTCAAGGATTCGGCGGTGACCCTGCCGCCCCTGAATTTGCTCCTGGCACGCCGCCTCATGGAAAGAACCCGCGTCCATCGCCTCCTGCAGGGCTATCGCAACATTGCGCCCGCCAACCTCGACCTTACGGCTGAATTTCTCGTTCGAGTCTCCCAACTGGTTAGCGATTTTCCTGAAATTGTCGAACTCGACCTCAATCCGGTTGCAATCAGCAACGGCCGCCCGGTGGCCATCGACGCCCGCATCGTCGTCCAGACCTCCGAACTCACCGCCCCCCACCACCTCATTATCAGCCCCTATCCAAACCAGTATGAAAGCGAATGGATGCTCGAAGACGGCACCCCCGTGCTCATCCGTCCCATGAAGCCCGAAGACGAATTCATGGTCAAAGTCCTGCTCGACAATTGTTCGCCGGAAACCATCTATTTTCGTTATTTTTCGGTGGTCAAAAACTGGCCCCACGAGTCCCTGGTCCGCTTCACCCAATACGACTACGACCGCGAAATCGGGATAGCGGCCATAGGGCTGCCCCCCGGCCCGGCCACGATGATGGGAGTTGGCCGGCTTGTAATGCCCCCCGAACGGCCCGACGCCGAATTCGCCGTAATCGTCGCAGACCCCTGGCAGGGCAAGGGACTTGGCGAGAAGCTGATCGAACGAGTAATAGAAATCGCCGGGGAAAATGGAGTGCAAACCTTGGTCGGAGACGTGCTCCCTGAAAACGAAAAAATGCTCTCGCTGGTCAAAAAACTTGGATTCAAACTGTTGAGGCTCGAAGAGGGGACCTGTAAAGTCGAGCTGGACATGGCCTCACGGCCTCAATAGTTCGATAGAAACACATGATTTGCCGGCAGCCCGAAAGTTTGTGCCGGCAAATCTTGTCCCCATCAGCCATTTTCAACCGAGCGTTCTCCAGCCCCGGCTCCGGCATCCGCATCCCCGGCTCCCGGCGGCCCGGCATCAAGAGGTTGCGTTTCCGCGGCAGACCCCATGCTCACGGCCATTGATCGCTCCATCTGTTTCGAGCCGGTCAAAAAGATGCAAAACCACATGAGCAGGGTGAAGGCCGAAGCCGGGACGGCGAGCGCGACCGGAAGCCATGCGCGCGACCGGGCGATTATGGCTGAAAGTCCGCCGAAGGCCATGTGGATATCGGCGGGCATGGCGGGCTTCAACGATGCGCCAAGGGCCGAAACCCACTGTTGCGACCCGTTGATGACCCCGCTCGCCATATGGAATACAAGGGCCGTAAAAGCCAGGTTGAACAGAACACACAAGCCCAGGGACCGGATGGCCCAGGCTGTTTTGATTTTCATTGTCGCTCCGCCGAGTCCGCGCGGTTAAGACGCCGCAGCAACTTTTCCGCGGTCAAAAGCACTTTGTTCTCCAGGTCCATGCCCGCACAACCCTTGCGAACAAGCATGTCAAATTTTTCCCGATCGATCAGAAACGCGCCCTCACCCGCCCGCCTGATCACGTCCACTTCCAGGTCCACATACCTTGCCCCGTAAGGATAGAGTTCCGTCGGGGTATTAATATTATGATATTCTCCCACCAAGACATCCCGCTTCGAAAAATAGCTGTGCTTCACACACCACTTGCCATCCCATATCTCGGTGAGGCAGTAGTCTCCTTCACCAATCGGCAAATCCAGGCCGTCGTAGCGCCCCCCGGAGAATTTACGCCGAAACACCACTTTTCGGGAACTGGCGGACACGAGAACTCCGAACCTGGGCCGCATGGGCCTGCCCGAAGCCCTTACATGTTCGAGCCTGACCCGGCCCTCTTCCACCAAAGGCTTAAGAATCGCCTGCCTGAAGATCTTCTTCTCCAGGGCCGACCGATCTTCGGGCCGCCCGGCAAGCTCCGCTTCCACCGAATCGAGTGTCTCCGGATCGATTATCTTCAGCCGGTGATGGTTTTTGAGGGTGGGGACAACTTTTGACCTGAGGGCGTCAAGTCTTGCCTTGGCGCCTCCCGGCAGCTCCATGTTCGCAACAACCATATCGCCATCCTCGCCGGGAAGTATGCTGACGATAATCGCATCCAGGAGCAACTCCTGCAAACGTATCAGGAGCTTGCAGACCTGGTCGGCTTCTCCTCGTGCCTCGATTCCCTGCAGATCCTCCCGATCGCGAACCAGGATCTCATAGGACGCATCCTCCGGGAGTTTTTCGCAAAATCGTTTATTTACTCTTTCCGAAGGCTGGACCACCTCGAAGCCCGAATCCAGCGCCAACCGCGTAAGCGCCGTGCTGTAAATTCCACGGATCTTGATACGGGACGCCATGGCCTCATCTCCCTTCGCTTGCGGTCGAAGATCGCCTCCTAGATTATCCCTTGAAGACTCCTTTGCCGTCAATGTAAATCGGCTCCGGTCCAGGGGCAATCGCATGAAGCTCTTTTGAAAGCGACTTCACCAGGCCTTTATGGCACATCCCTTGCGTCATGACCGTGAAGGCTCGAAATAATGGTTGGAATTTTGACTGACAAGGAACATTGGAAATGGACAATCTGTTAGCCGGGCAGCGGATTTCTCTTTGCATGATCGTCAAGAATGAAATCGATTGGCTCCCCGGCTGCCTCGAGTCGGTAAAAGATATCGTCGCCGAAATAGTCATCGTGGATACCGGCTCGACGGACGGGACAGTGGAACTGGCGGGCAAATTCACCTCCAGGATAAAGCAGATTGCCTGGATCGAGGATTTTTCCCATGCCCGCAACGTGGCCCTCGATATGGCGGCTGGCGACTGGGTTCTTGCGATGGACGCCGACAGCAGCCTTGGAAAAGATTGTGGCCACCAAATTTTGCAGGCCGTAAGAGAGCCTGATGTGCTGGCTTGCAATCTGGTGATGCGCAATCACTTCGAGGGAGGCGACCGGGAGACCTTTCTGTGCACGCCCCTTTTCAGGCGCCTTCCAAACCTCCGCTACAGCGGCAAAGTCCACGAGCAGGTGACTCCGGCCTTAAAGGAACTCATGCTGTCCAACCCGTTGTGGCGCTGCGCCACGCTCGACACCGTCTTCATAGAACACTACGGCTACATGCACGAACAAACGAAGCTTGGCAAACGATCCCGAAACATCGAACTGCTTCGCAAATCCCTGGCAGACGATCCGTCCGACATCTACAGAAGGTTTAAACTCGCGCAGGCGCTGGGCGCCGAAAACGATACCGGCTTTCCCCATCTGGCCGCGGCCCTCGAAGCCCTTCTTCGCCTTTCCCCCGGGCAGATTCGCGAGCAGGCATTCGCTCATGAACTGATGGCCAACGGAGCCCTCAGGCTGGCCGGAAGAAACCAACCCCGAAAGGCGCTGGAAATCTCGCGCCTCACAGAATCCTTATTTGGCAAACATCCCGTGACTTCCTTCGCAAGGGCGCTTTCCCATTATTTGTCCCGCGATGGCAAGAGTTCCCTTCAAAGCGCAAACGAGGCGCTGACCATTGCACGGCCGCCCGGAAGCTTTGTCTGCAACCCCGAATGGCTAAGAGAGGACCTCTATCTTCTGATTGCACAGATACTACAGGATCGAGGGGAATATTCCCGGGCGGTCGAGACTCTTAAAGCGGCGGTCGCCGAATTTGCCGATTCGCGCCGGATGGCTTTGGCGTTGATCCGGACCGGACTTGCGGCCCGAATGCCCTTGGAGGCCTTGAATGAGGGCGCAAGATGGCTCACCGCCCACGGCCCGGACAAGGAGTGTCTCCTTTTGTGCGCCGATGCCGCCCAAATGCACGGCGACACCGCGAGCGCGGCCAAATGGCGCTCCATGGCGGGCGCCCTTTGAGGTCGTTTCCCCCTTCGAAGAATAGCGGATGCGGATTTTGAGGGAAACGCCCTTTTCAATATCCCGAATGTTTTCTCAACTTCAGGGCCAAAAAGCGGCGAAACTCATCACCATCGGGCCCGAAATCCATCCCGGCTTCGGCCACGGCGACAAGGTCCTTGAAAAAATGCGGCAACCGCGCAAAATCCTTGGCGGTTGTTACGATCAGCCCCGCGCCCTGTGAATTGGCAGACTTCAGAATATGCAGGAGATCCTCTGTTGCGAATTCGTGATGATCGGGAAAATCCAACGCCCGGCAGACCTCGATCCCCGCCTTTTGAAGGCTGTCGAAAAAGGACTCGGGGGCGGCGATTCCCGCAAACGCAACGGCCTTCCGTCCCCGAAGCTCGCCCAGATCGAAAAGGGGACCTCCCCTTTCCAGCCTGAGGCCTCTCAACCGGTGGTTGCATGCAAAGGATGGAATGGCGGGCCATAGACTTTCGAGACTTTTTTTCAAGAGCTGCCCGGCCGCACTTTCGTCCCCATGCGTCAACACAAACACATCGGCTCTTTCGAGGCGCCAAAGCGGCTCCCGAAGAGGTCCGGCGGGAAGCGTCAAACCGTTTCCGAAGGGATTGCGGGAGTCGAGCAACACCATATCCAGCACCCGGTCCAGGCCGAGGTGCTGAAATCCGTCATCGAGCACCAGGACGTCCACATCCCCCCCCGCAAGCGCGGCACGGCCGCAAACCGCCCGGTCCCTTCCGACCCAGACCGGCGTCGAGGGCAGGTATTCCGACATCATGACCGGCTCATCGCCAAAGCGCTGCCAAAGACGCTCGTTGTCGCCAACCGGAATGCGCCCCGAAGAGTTTTCCTTTCGGCCGTATCCCCTGGTCAAAACGGCCGGATGAAAACCGATTTCAAGCAGGAATTCGCACATCCAGATCGTAAGAGGTGTTTTCCCCGTCCCTCCGACCGAGAGGTTCCCGATACTGATCACCGGGACAGGCAGTTTCACCCGCCTTTTGAGAAGACTTGCCTGATCTTTGCGCAACCCCATCTCGTAAAGAACCGACGCGGCCTTGAGGATGGACCGGCCCGGAGCCGCAATCGGCTCCTTTTGCGTCACCCAAGCCTGCCGGATGGAGCTGCTCAATTGTTTGTACAAATCCGCCTTTAGAGCCGAGAATGTCTTCATGGCTGATATCTATACCAATTTAGCCGGCCTGTCCCGCAAAATCCTCTCCCCCTTTCCTTCCCCTTTCACGATCTGTTCGTAATCTCCCTGTTGTGCTATCATGACAGTAATGAATCATGTTTCCGGAGGTGTTCACAGCGTGCAATCCTCAAACATCCGATCAATAGCGGGATACGCCCCCGAAGTGGCCCGATGTTGCCTCGACGGGCCGTCCGTACCCCAGGCCCTTGAAAAGCTCTACGAGCATTTCAACAGTTTCGCCCAGATACATCCCGACCCGTTGGAATTCGTCCATCTCTACGAAAGCCCGGCCGACAGGGAGATAACCGGTTTTATCGCCTCCTCGCTCGCCTACGGCCGGGTGATGCAGATCCTGGGCAGCGTGCGCTCCGTCCTGGACCTGATGGGCCCGAGTCCCTCTTTTTTCCTTCGCAAAAACCGTCCCGCCGATCTCATGAACACATTCCGGTCGTTCAAACACCGCTTCACAACCGGTGAGATGCTGGCAAGCATGCTTGCGGGCGCGGGAAAGCTGATCTCGCGGTACGGGTCGCTCGAGTCGTGCTTTCTAACCGGATTCAGTCAAACGGACCCGAACGTTCTTCCCGCCCTCGCGGCCTTTGTGAAAAATGTCGAAAACGCCTGTGCAAGGGCGCTTCCGACCTTTCTGCCTTCCCCCGAGGGAGGCAGCGCCTGCAAGAGGCTGAACCTCTTTCTGCGCTGGATGGCCAGAAGCGACAACGTAGATCCCGGGGCATGGAAAACCGTTCCGGCTTCCCATCTTATCGTGCCCCTCGATACTCACATGCACAGGATCGCGCTCAGTTTGGGGCTCACCTGCCGAAAGCAGGCCGATATGCGCTGCGCCCTCGAGATTACCCGCGCCTTCGCCTCGATACGCCCCGACGACCCCGTAAGGTACGACTTCGCCCTGACAAGGTTTGGCATTAAACCGGAGACATCGCGGATGCAGCCCTTTTTTTCGCTGCTAAAAAAGGAAGTGAAAGGATGAAAAACAACGTAAAACTCTACGCTCTTTCCACCTGCATTCACTGTAGAGACACAAAGGATTTTCTCAACAAGTGCGGTATCGATTACGATTGTGTGGACGTTGACAAGCTTCAGGGCGACGACAGGCGCCGCCTGATCGAGGAAATCAAGGAGAACAATCCCGCGTGCGCCTTCCCGATGATTATGATAGGAGCGAAGGTAATCATCGGATTTAGAAAAGACGAGATAAAGGAGGCGCTGAACCTGGAATGAACGTCGAAAAACTCCATGAGTTTCTAAAGGGCACGCAGGAGCCCAAAGGGTTCTTTTTCAACCGTGACACCGCAAGGGTGTTCGATCTTCTGCGGGGACTGCGGGAAAACATGCAACGCTACGGGTATATGTGCTGCCCGTGCAGGCTGGCGGCCGCCGACAGGGACTGGGACCGCGACATCATCTGCCCCTGCGTCTACAGGGAGCCCGACGTGGCCCAATACGGCAGTTGTTACTGCGGCCTCTACGTCTCGAAAGAGTGGAACGAGGGCAAAATCCCCGAGGTCTACGTCCCGGAGAGGCGAGCGCCGGAAAAGACATTCGGAAAGCTCTAAAGCCGCGGTCTTGACGGCCCGGAGGCTTCCACCGCATTCGCGCATCGAACCCGATCTTGCCTGCAAAGGGGGGAGCGGCCGACCGAGTACTCCCCGAGGGATGGTTCCTGCCCGAAGCCGAGTTCGTAGCCCCCCGGGCGCGGCTCTTCGCTCGCTCCGTCCGACCTGATATCCCCAGCCATATTATCCGAAGCTTTTCAACAAATTATCGCCTTGTTCCCTTTACAAATTCAGACCCGATTAGCATATTTATAAACAGGTTTTTGCTACGGCTTTTTCCGCGTGATTACCGCCAGACAAAAAGGATACGCCCACATGGGTAAGAAGTTACTTGAGTTAGCGGTGGAAATCGTCCAATCCCAGGCTTCCATGAATAAGATGACAGGCGAAGAGATCGAACAGGCATTGGTTAGGACCTACAATGCCCTTCAGAAGATGAATATGGCCGAAGACCAGGGGAGAACCGTGGCGTCCCAGGGCTCCGAGAATCTGCCCTCCACGGCTTCAGCGGCCGATCCGCTCTCTTCCATTCAGCAGGACAAGGTGACCTGCATGGAGTGCAGGGCCGAACTCAGGCAACTTACGGCCAATCACCTCCGCATTCATCACCTGACCCCCAGGGAATACAAGAAAAAGTGGGGATTTCCCTTGAAACAGCCCCTTTCGGCAAAGATTCTGACAGATCTGAGAAGCCGTTCGGCCAAAAAGCGCGGACTGCCCGAAAACCTCAGAGTCTATCTCGACCGCAAGCGGGAGAGCAAATCGACCTCCGAGCGTAAATCAGGCCATGTCCGAGGGAAAAAATCTCTTATCACCAGCTACTGAAGGCGACCTGGCGAAATACACTTTTTTCCCCATTGAAGATCGCTTTTCCGGACATATTTTCTGCCCATTCGTTTCGCCATCCGGTGACGATTATCGCCGCAAGCCAAACAAGAGCCGACCCTGCTTGCTAAAACCATTTGCGGTTACTGGCACGCGCGATCAACGCTTCGCCCGCGCAAGGGGCGGGCGTTCGTCTCCCGGAGAAGCGATCTCGTCCGGATGCGGGCCAAGGGCATCCGCCAGGTTTTTCCGACACAAGGAGACAACAATGTTCCAAGCACTCGCAACGATACGAGAAGTCATTCCGGAACTTTTCCCGGCAGCCACGGGCTTCGAAGTCCAACCCGAAACCATGCTGAGCGACATCCCGGAATGGGATTCGATGACCTCGGTAAATTTCAAGGTCTTCCTCGAAGAAACCTTCGGGGTAATCATACCCGACGACCTGTTGGAGGGCGGCTCCACCATCGGCGAGGTCATCACTTTCATCGGAAGGGCCGACTGATGAATCTTTCCAATATGCCGGTCGATCCCCTGGGGATCGCCCGATCGCTCTACAGGGTAAATCAGTCTTGGATGTCAAACGGCGCCGATCTGCCGGCCATGGCCTCAAGCCTTGGTGCGAGCATCCAGGCCGCGGCCGCCGAACAGATTTCCATCCTGACTGCAAACAAGGCCACCAAAGGCAATTCCGATGATCCGCAGGCCGTCCTGCTCGAGGCGGTCAAAAGCTATTCCAAACTGGCCAACAAATTTCACAACCTGTATGCAAACTGCCTCAGGGTCTTTGTGAGCATGGCCTCGGATCTTCCGGACAAGGAGAGGCGGCGCTCGATGTTCTGGGTAAACCAGCTTATCGGCGCCCTTTCTCCCGCCAACTTCTTCTGGACCAACCCGTCGGCCGTCCAGAAGTTTTTTCAAACAAAGGGCGAAAGCCTCTTGAAAGGCCTCGAAAACTGGAGAGAAGACGTCCAGCGAGGCGACAACCTCATAAAGATAGCCGATACGTCGGCCTTCAAGGTCGGGCAAAATATCGCCGTGACGCCAGGGGCCGTAATTTTTAGAAACAGGTTGATGGAGCTTATCCAATACGCCCCCCGGACTAGCACGACATATGAAATTCCGGTCGTCTTCATCCAGCCGTGGATAAACAAGTATTACATACTGGATATGAGCGAAGAAAAAAGCCTGGTGGCCTACCTGCTGAACCAGGGCTTTACGGTTTTCGTGGTCAGTTGGAAAAACCCCTCTTCGGACATGCGCGCGATAACCTTTGAGGACTACATGCTCCGGGGCGCCCTCAAAGCCATTGAAGTTGCAAGGGAGATCTGCGGCGCCCCCCAGGCCCATGCCGTGGGCTACTGCATCGGGGGCACTGTCCTGAGCGCCCTTCTGGCCTACCTCAATAAGGGCACCAAGGAGGTCCCCGTCCGCGATTTAACCCTGTTTGCCACACTGGTCGATTTTTCTTCACCCGGGGAACTGGAAGTCTTCATAACCGAAGAGTTCATAAAGATCATCGAGGAAGCCACCGAAAAGGAAGGCTACCTGGACAAGCGGTTCCTGGCGGCGACCTTCCGGGCACTGCGCTCCAATAATCTCGTGTGGCGCTATTTCATTCACAACTACCTGCGAGGCGAGTCCCCCCCGAAATCCGATTTTCTATTCTGGAACAGCGACTCCACCCGACTTCCCGCGGCCATGTGCTCCTACTATCTGCGTGAATTCTACCTCAACAACAACCTGGTAAAAGAGGACAGGCTGCGGCTTGGCAATCGCCCCATAAACCTCAGGCGCATAAAACAGCCCCTCTACCTGGTGGCCGCCGAACAGGACCACATCTGCCCGTGGAAAGAAACCTTCAAGATTTTCGACTTGGTGGGCGGCTCCAAAAGATTCGCCCTGGCCGACGAAGGCCACGTCACAGGCATTGTCAATCCGCCCTCGACCCGCTCCAGACGCAAACACTGGTCAAGCGACATTGACGGAACATCCTCTTCCGATGAATGGCTGTCGCAACAACAGGAACGCCAGGGCTCCTGGTGGCCCGACTGGGTGGAGTGGCTGAGCCGGAGTTCGGGTGAACGCGTCGAGCCCCCCGGCATGGGAAACGACAAATTCGTGGTGCTTCAGAAAGCTCCCGGCAGTTACGTCTTGGAACAGTAGTCATGAGGCGGCATCGGGCCGCAAACCTTTTAGGAAGGAGGGATGAGAAGGGATGCTCGAAATCAGGGATTCAACCGCGCTCATAACCGGAGGCGGAGGAGGCATAGGCCTCTGCCTTGCCGAATACTGGGTCGGCAACGGAGGCAAAGTGCTGCTGGTCGATGTGGCCCAACAGTTTCTGGAAAATGCGCAAGAGCATTTGCACCAATGGCGGCAAAACATTCGCACGATCGTCTGCGATGTCACAAATGAAAGCGATTGCGCGAAAATGGCCGATTACGCCATCCGGGAATTCGGTGCGATCAATCTGGTCGCACCGTTTGCGGGCATCATCCGGGACGCCATGATGGTGTCCCCGGACGGGGCAACCGGTAAAGTGACCAGAAAGATGAGCCTGGAGCAGTTTCAGTCGGTAATCGATATCAACCTGACCGGGGTCTTTTTGACTGTGCGGGAATGCGCCGAACGGATGATAAACAACAACTGCGCGGGTCTTATATGCCTGATCTCATCGACCGGGTCTCTGGGCACGGCGGGCCAGCTCAATTATTCATCCTCCAAGGCCGCCATGTCGGTGTTCCCCAAGGTGCTCACGGCCGAATTTTTCCGTCGCGGCCTGGCCGGGAAAATCCGCTGCGTCGCAGTGGCCCCCGGCTACGTGGGAACCTCCATGGTAAGAAAAATCCCCCCGGCCGCACTCGACAAGATCCTGGAGCAAGTCCCCATCGGAAGGCTGATCGAACCAAGTGAAGTCGCCTCCCTGGTGGGAGAGCTCTATCGCAACGAATCCCTTGCCGGCGATGTCTACTATATCCACGGAGGTCTGCGCCTTGGCTCCAGAGGATGAAACTCCGGAATCTCAAGCGGGCGCAAACGCCCGTTTAAGATTTCAGACTTCTCCGACTGCCCTCTCAAACTGCTTTTGCTCGGTTGAACCCTCAAGAGCCCCGGTGGAAAACCCTTCGCCCACCACGGTGCGGGCAACCTCGTCGAAATAGCCCGCTCCAACGAAGGCCTGATGCTTGACCGCCTTGTACCCCAGTTTCTCCCACTCGAACTCTTGGTCCTGAAATTCCGAGTAGGCCGCCATCCCTTTTTCATTGAACTGCCTGGCCATCTTGTACATGCCTAAATTGAGGGAATGGAATCCCGCAAGGGTCACGAACTGGAACCTGTAGCCCAAGGAGGCAAGTTTGCTCTGGAATCCGGCTATGTCGGATTTGCTCAGCTTTGCGCTCCAGTTAAAAGAAGGTGAAAGGTTGTAAGCCAGAAGCTTGCCGGGATAGGAAGCATGGATGGCTTGGGCAAATCGCCCGGCCTCCTCGATATCCGGTTGGGCCGTTTCACACCAGAGCACGTCGGCGTAGGGCGCGTAAGCCAATCCGCGCGCTATCGCCGCCTCGATCCCGTTGCGGACGACAAAAAATCCTTCGACCGTCCTTTTGCCGGTTATGAATTTTTTGTCCCTCTCGTCGATATCGTTTGCGAGAAGGGTCGCGGAATTGGCGTCGGTTCTACCGATAAGCACCGTGGGCACCCCGCACACATCCGCGGCCAGCCTGGCGGCCACAAGCTTTTTTATTGCCTCCGAGGTGGGAATGATCACCTTGCCTCCCAGGTGACCGCACTTTTTGGCCGAAGCGAGCTGGTCCTCGAAATGAACTCCAGCGGCGCCGGCCTCGATCATCGCCTTCATGAGTTCAAAGGCGTTGATGACACCCCCGAAGCCCGCCTCGGCGTCGGCGACAACCGGGACGAACCAGTCCGGGCCTTTTGCGCCGTTCATATGGTTGATCTGATCGGCCCTTACGAAGGCGTTGTTGATTCTTCGCACCAGTTGGGGCACGGAGTCCACCGGATAAAGGCTCTGATCGGGATAGGTGTGTCCTATGGTGTTGTTGTCGGCCGCGACCTGCCAGCCGCTCACATAGACGGCTTCAAGTCCCCCCTGGACCTGTTCGACGGCCTGGGCGCCCGTTAGCGCCCCGAGCGCCGAGGTGTACGGGCCGGCCTTCAACAGCTTCCAAAGCCGCCGCGCTCCCCGCTCGGCCAGGGTGTGTTCAATTTTTATCGACCCCCTGAGCCTGCTCACATCCTCGGCCTTATAGGGACGTTCGATTCCCCGCCAGCGCTCATAATCTTCGCCCTGGGGACTGAGTTTTCGATTCCGTTCTTCCATCAGGATTCGATCGTCTATGATCATATGTATATGAACCTCCTTAGTATCGGACTATTCCGGGTTGAACCGGTTGCCAACTATCATCCGCTCGCTCAACAGCCGGGCTTCACGCAATTTGGCCGCCTCCGCCGGTTCACTTCCCCGCCCCGGTTCGTCAAGCAGCCGTTCGAGTTCCTCGTCAAAGATCCTGCCCACCAGCTCCGGAGTCGGCGCGATCCAGCCCCCCGCGCCATCCTCAAGTTTCACCCGCTCCCCGTGGAGCACCCGCTGAGCAATCATCAGACGATAGATGCGGTCTGTGGCCAGGTCCTCCATGTATCCGTCGAGCAGGCTCGCCCCCCTGCCGTGCAGCACTCCGTTGCGGTACCTGATCACCGTGCGCGCCGCGGCCCGCACGCCCTCGAGTGTGATCCTTCCAATACCCTCCGGCAAGGGCCTGAGATCCAGATAACGCTCCTTTGAATCCTTGCGGGCAAATCCCTGGTTGGGAGAGGGAAACTGGGCGACCGCGATTTGGTTTTGATCCGGATGTCCCGTCCATGCTCCGTCCATCAGGCAATCGGCCTCGTTTTTCTTGTCTTCGGCAAGCACCCTCAGCGCCCTCTCATTTAACTCGGCATCCGTTCTGCTCGGATACAGGGCGGTCATCCCCCCGATGGCAAGCATCCCCCGCCTGTGGCAAATATCGACCATCAGGTCGCGAAGCCGCTGGAAAAATGCCACGTCGTGCGGGATGGTGTTCCGGTCGGGCAAGACCCATTTCGGATCATGGAGGTTGAAGTGAATGAGGCTCGCCATGTAATCCCATCGCCCCAGGTTCAACCCCAGAATATGATCTCTCAGGATAAAGGCGAACTCCTCCATCTGATAGGCCAGGGGGTGAGATTCCACCAGGGCCATGCACTTGATGGAGTCCTCGGGCATGCCTTTGGCCCTGGCAAGTGCGCGGAAAACATCCCGCCACCAGAAGGCCTCTTCGGCCGATTCGCTCTTCGGAATGTAAAATGAAAGCGGATGTCTCAACCCTTCCGGGTCTATGCCGTAGACTACGGCCGCCATATCCAGCAGCGAAGCGGCGATTTTTTCGTTCCTGTCGGCCAGAACCCCCGCCTGACTCATATGCAACCCTCTCGGGCGCACCCATGTCACCGTCTTGCCCGGCTTTATCCCCACCTTCCCGCGACGCTTTTCGTCGTAATAGGAGATCTCCCCTCGTAACGCCGCAAGAATATTTAGAATTCCCACCATCACATGCGACCACTCGTTGGCCATCGAATCTTCCAGGTCCAACATGACGCCCGGCGCCCCGGAGTTGAGCATCTTCACCGAAAGCTCCACGTCATCGGAGGGACCGGTCATCTGATTTCTCTGGTCCGCGCACCACCGGGGAAGCTCGATTTTCCACTCCCCGGTCGTAGCCTCCGAGGGGGGAAGGTGATCGGGGAGAAAACCTTCATGCGCCAGCGCCAGGACCCTCTGCCGCTTTTCCGCCAATACCCGCTGCCGCGGCGTGAATTCCTGGTGCAAAGGGAGCAAAAACTCCAGAAAACCTTGTGAAACCACCGTGGAGGGATCGAAAATGACCGGCTTGTAGTGATTATAATCGAGGCTTTTCGCCTCACTTCCCCCGCCTCGTATTCCCATCGCCTCTCTCCCGCATACGCCAAAAGATTCGCCGATTCGGCCATGTTTTTGCCGGCGTCGCCAGGGTGCCGAGAAGGCATCCCTGATTTTATTCTCGAATATGATATAGAAGTTATGTTCCACTGCATTTGTTGGCAAGAGTGGTTTTATGAAGACGTTGACCCAGGGTTTTTATATCACCCTACTCTCAAGAGCGAGCGCCCGGTCGGCGCCCGCTCTTGAGAGTAGGGCCGATCCCGATTTCCACCATCTTTTGGGAAAAGCGGCACCACGCGGGAATCCAACCCGCTCGCTATGAAATTCCCTTCCCGTTAAGAAAAGGAGTGTACTGTTTGTCCGTTCCCATGATGTGATTTTTTACCCAGTCTTGAAGAAAGGTCATCACCTCCAGGGAAATTGTGATTTTGCCGTCATTATACTCTTTGGACAGATCGCCCACCTTGTCGGTCAGCCACTTGTGCTTCGCTTTGTGCGCCACATAATCCGGATAACCGTTGGAATGCATAAGCCGTTCTTCATGAGCGAAATGCGTTCGAGTATATTCAATGAGGTCTCCCAGGATTTTCCCCAGGGCGTCTCTGCCTTTGCCCTCGCGCATTGCGCTGTTGAGATGATTCACCATGGAGATCAGCTTTTTGTGTTGATCGTCGATTTCTCTTATGTTTACGCTGTATTTTTCGCTCCAATCCAGAACACCCATGGTCTGAACCTTTCCTGTCAGGTTGTTAAAGACGAAAGTTCCAATTCCATTCAAAACATTCCCGCCTGATTCCACGATATCGATGACCGTGCTTGACTCTTGAATCGGCTTGACCGAAGGTTTTCTAAAGTTAATTCCCACTCATCCGCCCGCATTTTCCGTTTCCGGTTGCCGCTTCAGGACGCCGCTTTGCGGTTCCCCCCCCCGTTCTATCGCCCATTTACGCGCCGCGGTCTTCGCCTTCGTTTTTCGCCCTTTTTTTCCATGCTGTTAATTTCGGGCGAATATTTCCGAAAAATTAATCGAATCGCTCTGTTAACTGAATTTATCGAAAAAAATATTTTCAATGAGAGCATGAAATTGTCGCCGGATTGGCCATAAGTGCAAAAGGGGGGTTACAGCTCTTCGATGATTTCCATGGGATTGCCCCACTCTATCAGGAGCCCTGGTGAGAGAATCCCTATTGACAAAGAGAGGCAAAACAGTGGAAGATCCGGCGAAACATGTGTTTGAAACAATGGTTTCAAACTAACGTTCTTCCGACCGGTTTGAAACGGATTCTCGATGGCGGGCAGTTCGAAAAATAGAGAGGATACTAAAACGAGGCTCATGGAGGCCGCCGGCGAGGTGTTTGCCCAATACGGCTACCGCGCCTCCACGGTAAGACAGATTTGCCAGCGCGCCCGCACCAACCTCGGTTCGGTCAATTATCACTTCAGGGACAAAAAGGGGCTCTACGCGGCCATCTTCGGGCAATCGTTAAAACTTGCGCTCACCCGGTATCCGCCCGACCTGGGGTTGACCGATCGGGCAACGCCGGAAGAAAAGCTTCGAGCCTATATTCACTCTCTTCTTTTGCGCCTCATGGGTGAAGGGC
The DNA here is from genome assembly GCA_021777755.1 of Deltaproteobacteria bacterium. Lineage (GTDB taxonomy): Bacteria > Desulfobacterota > Syntrophobacteria > Syntrophobacterales > Syntrophobacteraceae > SbD1. Next base: position 27,286 of record JAJYDE010000014.1, on the reverse strand, counting down.
TTCCGGCCTGGCATGGAAAGCTGCTGGCCCAAGAGATTGCCGAACCAAGCGGGGCTATAGACGAGGTGATGGAATACTCCATCCGCCCTCTATACACCTATCTGGCGGCCATTGTGCGAGAAATGACCAACGAAGAAAAGCCGGCGGGGGGCGAAGAAAGCGACAGGACCTTTCTCACCGCATTCAGTATTGTCGGACAATGTTTGCACCATCATATCGGACGGCATATGATCGAGGCACTTCGTCCCCGAGGCTTCGATCCGACGAGGATCGAGCAGATCACCGATCATATCACCTGTTTTTCTCTTGGCGGCATACGCGCGCTTACGGCGCAGGCGCCTTCGGAGCAGGGGGGGCTGAATTCGTGATGTTTTATCGCGGCAAAAGATGCTAAAAAAAACGCTCATTGCATGGAGATTTTTTTGACCGAGACTAAATCCGACCTTCAAGCGGTGATCTTTGACTGCGACGGCGTCCTTGTGGACACCGAACCGCTGCATTACCGGGCATTCCAGGAAGTGCTCGGCCCGCTTGGCCTGGGGCACGATTATGAGTGCTACCGCGAACGCTACATCGGCTTCGATGACCGTGATGCTTTCCTTTACGCCTTCAAGGAAGCCGGCAGGCAACTTGGCCACGATTCCCTCCAAAGGCTTGTCGAAGCCAAAGCGGCCGCGCTTTCCGAACTGATTGCCCGGGGGGCGCCGGGTTTTCCGGGAGTGGTGGAATTGGTAAAGGAACTCCGGGAGGAAGGGGTGGCGCTGGCTGTGGCCTCGGGCGCCCTGCGGCGGGAAGTGGACGCTTTTCTATCCTCTCTTGGTCTCGGGGAGAGCTTCCTTGCCATTGTGACCGCGGATGATGTCCGCAAAAGCAAGCCCGACCCGGAGACTTATCTGCTGGCAATCGAGCTTTTGAGAACGCATTGCGGGCAGGAACCCTTCGAGCCGCGCAACTGCGTGGCGATTGAAGACACCCCTTCGGGCATCCATTCGGCAAAAACGGCTGGCCTTGCGGTCATTGCCGTTACCAACTCGTTTCCGGAAGACCGGCTTACCGGAGCGGACAAGGTGATCGGATCTCTATCGGACCTTAGTTTCCAGGCAATGGTCGATCTGCTGGAAAAACGGCGCCAGGAGGAGCGATGAAACGGTTAGACGTAATTTTTCTGCTTTTTTGCCTCGCGGCGCCCTTTTCCGCCCGGGCCGAGACAGCGCCGGCCCCTCCGGTGCGTCCCCTCACCCTGCGGGGGGCCGTGGATTTCGCCCTTGCCCACAACCAGTCCTACCAGGCCGCCTTTGAAGATGTTTCGGTGTCCAACCAAAAGGTAAATCAAGCCAGGGCGGGTTTTTTCCCAAAAGTCGACGGCTCCTACAGGTTCATGCGCTGGCAGGATCAGCCCTTTGTATCGATTGTGGGCACGGCCTTTCAGCAAATACCCTTTGCCGTGCAAACCGACAACCGGTGGGAAGTGGACATCGTGCAGCCGCTTTTTACCGGTTTTCAACTGGAATCGAACTACAAGGCGAGCAAGGCCGGCGTGAAGATCTCGAAGTGCAGCCTCGAAAAAGCCCGGCTGGACCTTACCAGGGACGTAAGGGTGGCTTACGTTCAGACCCTTTTGGCGAAGAAATTGGTCCAGGTGGCCCATGACAATGTGACCAGCCTGGAGGTGCAAAAAAAGAACGCGGAAGCCAATTACCAGCAGGGCGTGGCGGCAAAAAACGACGTCCTCAAGGCCGATGTGGCGCTGGCCGATGCGGTGCAGCGGCAAAGACGGACTGAAAAGCAGTTGACCATTCTTCGCGCCACGCTCAACCAGTACCTCGGCCTGGCTCTCGACACCAAACTCGATCTCGCCCCGGTCAAGGAAACCAATAGCCCGATTCCGCAACTGGACCGGCTCTACGAGATGGCCCTGGCCAAAAGACCCGAATACCTTTCGCTCAAAGAATCCATAAAACAGGCGCAATATTACAAAACCGCGGCGCTTGGCGGCTATTATCCGCACGTTTCGGCCTTTGCCGAGTATTACCGGGAAGGGCAGGATTTCGCGGGCACCGACAACCCCTACACCAACAGCAACAACGCCGCGGTCGGAGTAAACGTAAACTGGAATCTTTTCGAGGGGGGCAAGACCCGGGCGTCGGTGCTCGAATGGGACCACCGCCTGAAAGGACTCGAGGAGCGCAGTACCGATCTTTTGCAAAAGATCGATCTTCAGATAGAAGATGCCCTCAAGCAATTGGAGGTGGCCAAAGCCAATATAGGCACAAGCAGGAAGGCCCTCGAGCAGGCGCGGGAAAACGAACGCATCACCACCTTGCAGTATAAGGAACAGGTGGCGATATTTCTGGATGTACTCAACTCCGAAGTGTTCCTGGCGCAAAGTCGCGCCAATTTCTACCAGTCGGTCTACGGCTATGAAATCGCAAAGGCTGAGTTGGAACGAGCGATCGCGGTTCCGCTACATTAGCATCGGAAGGTATAAGGCATGGCGAACGAAAAACCTGCAGAACCCAAAAACACGACTGGGGGCGGACGGGCTCGGCAAATCAGAATCGGCGCGGCGGTTCTGCTCGCCTTGCTGATTGTCACAGGCATCTATTGGTGGTTTTTCCTGAGAAACCGCGTAAGCACCGATGACGCCTACGCAAGGGCCAACAACGCGATGATCAGCCCGCGGGTCCCCGGGACGATCCTCAAGGTTTTCATTGACACCAACTTTGCCGTCCGCACCGGACAGCCCCTGGTGCAACTCGACCCCGCCGACTACAAAGTCGCGGTCGAAAAGGCGAAGGCCGCGCTCGACGAGGCCACGGCTTCTCTCAAAGCGGCCGAAATATTGGTACCCCCGGTCAATGTGGCCACCTCCTCCAATGTCACCGCTGCCCGAGCCGCGCTTGGCGCCTCGATGGATGCGGTAACCCAAACCCGCCACGGCATCGACCAGTTGAAGCAAAGCCGTGCCGCGGCCGCCGCGCAGCTTGCCCTGGCCACCCGCGACCGTGAGCGTTTCGCAAAGCTTTCAGCCTCGGGAGCCGGCACCCAGCGCAAACAGGAACAGGCTCAGACCGCCTACGACACGGCCAAAGCTCGCGTGAGCGGCCTGGATGCACAGATAGCGGCCGAAAAATCCGCCCTCTCCGCGGCGTCCCAACAGGTTGCCCGCATGAATGCTCAGCTCCAGGGGGTAAAAAGCAAGCGCTCGGAGGTTCCCGTTCAACTCCACAAGGTCGAGGCGCTCAAGGCCAAGTGCGCCAGGCTGAGGGCCGATCTCGAAGCCGCAAAACTCCACCTGTCCTACTGCACCATCACCGCGCCCATCGACGGCTACGTGGCGGAAAAAAACATCCAAATCGGCGACCGCGTGCAGCCCGGCCAGGCCCTTATGGCCGTGGTGCCTTTGAAGGAAATCTTTGTGGAGGCGAACTTCAAGGAGACCCAGCTCACAGATGTCCGCGTGGGCCAGCCCGCCACCATAGAGGCCGACATCTATCCCGGCCATACCTACAAAGGCAAGGTGGTGGGAATCATGGCCGGAACGGGGGCCGCTTTTTCCCTCATTCCGCCCGAAAACGCCACGGGCAACTGGATAAAGGTCGTACAGCGCATACCCGTAAAGATCGAACTCGACCAACCGCCTCCGCCCCGCTACCCATTAAGGGTGGGCGCCTCGCTGGAGATTTCAACAAATGTTAAAAACAAGAAGGGACCCCTTTTGCTTCATCCTTTCTGGACCGAATCGCACTCGTCGCCCGCAAAGCCATGACCCAAGCGCCCGAGAAGCGTATCGCCGTAAACAAGTGGGTTGTGGCCCTTGTCGTAATGCTGCCGACCTTTATCGAGGTCATGGACACGAGCGTTGTCAATGTCTCCCTGCCCCATATCCAGGGGAGCATGAGCGCGGGGGTGGACGAGGTAACCTGGGTACTTACCTCCTACCTGGTCTCCAATGCCATCATAATTCCCATTACCGGGTGGCTGGCGGGCCTTTTCGGCAGAAAGCGCTATCTAGTCTTCTCCATCCTGGTTTTCACCCTGGCCTCGATTCTTTGCGGTGCGGCTCCCTCCCTTCAGGTGCTCGTTTTGGCGCGAATCCTCCAGGGTCTTGGAGGAGGAGGCCTCCAACCGCTTTCCCAGGCCATTTTATTTGAAACCTTCCCCCGCCGCGAGCACGGAATGGCAATGGCGGTTTTCGGCATGGGCGTGGTGATGGCCCCCATTATCGGCCCTGTTCTGGGCGGCTGGATAACCGATCACTTGTCCTGGCGCTGGGTCTTCTATATCAACATCCCCGCGGGAATTCTGGCCATCGTGCTGACCATGCTCTTTATTGTCGATCCGACCTACATCAAGCGGCAGATATTGCGTATCGACAAGTGGGGTCTCTTTTTTCTGGCCCTCGGTCTGGGTGCTCTTCAAGTGGTGCTCGACAGGGGTGAACGCAAAGACTGGCTGCAGTCCAATTTCATCATCATCCTTTCGGCCATCGCCATTTTCGCCCTGGTCGCCTTTATCATTACCGAGCTTCGAGCCGAACATCCCGTGGTCGATCTCAGGGTCTTCAAGGACAGCACCTTCAGCGCCGGAACGACCATCATGTTCCTGGGATTTTTCTGCCTTTTCGGCAGCTTCGTTCTGCTGCCCCTCTATGCCCAGGAACTCATGGGATACACCGCCTTTTGGGCCGGCCTCATTCTGGGGCCCGGAGGCGTGTCCAGTTTCATTGTCATGCCGATCGCCGGGGCGCTTATGAAAAAAGGGGTAAAGCCCTGGATACTCTTGCTAATCGGGCTTTGCGTCACCTCCTTCGCCCTTTTCATGATGTCGGGCTTCAACCTCCAGGGCGACTTCTACTCCATAGCCCTGCCTCGTCTCATCCAGGGCATCGGCCTGGGCGCGTTTTTCGTTCCCCTTGCCGCCGCCACCTACGTCAACATCCCTGTCGAACAAATGGGCAACGCCTCCGGAGTCTTCAACCTGCTGCGAAACCTTGGCGGCAGTTTCGGGGTGGCCGTCAGTTCCACCATCCTGTCCCAGCGCGCCCAGGTCCACCAGACCTATTTATCCGAGGCCATCACCCCCTATAATCCGGCCTTCCAAAAGTCCTTCGCCAATGCGGTCGGATTCATGAAAATGCATCACATGGCCGCCTCGGCAAAGGACGGCCTTGCATTCATCTACGGCGAGGTCTTGCGCCAGGCGAACATGCTCTCCTTTAACGATACTTTCTATATTCTGGCCATCGCCATAGCCATGGTGACGCCGCTAACCCTGTTTTTGAGAAAAAGCTCTCCCGGAGCCGGCTCCGCGGGGGCGGGAATGCACTAATACTTTCGTGGAGGACAAAAGTGGAAAAGGTACCGGCGAGCGAGATTGCAAACAGAATCGCCATGCTGCAAAAACGGCTCGGAGAAAACGGGGTCGATGCCGCCATAATACGGCAAAATGCCGACCTCTTCTATTTTACCGGTACGGTTCAGGATGCTCACCTCGTTGTCCCCTCTTCGGGTGAGCCGGTCCTGGTGGTTCGCCGCAGCGTGGAGCGAGCAGAAGCCCTGTCCCCCATTCGCCCCGTCGTGGCCATGAAGAGCTTTGGCGAACTCGCCCGGGCGGTCCTTGAGGCTTGTGGCGGCGAGCCCCGAACCATCGGAGTCGAACTCGACGTGATGCCGGTAAACACCTTTTCCCTCTACAGCCGAAAGCTCTTTGCCGACCAAGAGTTGGTCGATATCAGCGGCCTCATACGCCAGATACGCATGGTGAAGTCGGCCTGGGAAATCCAAATGCTCAAGGCCGCGGCCTCCATATCCACGCTTTTGGCCGAATCGGTCCCGCAGCTGCTAAAACCCGGGATGAGCGAACTCGAATTGAGCGCCGAACTGGAATGCATATCCCGCAAGGCGGGCAATTACGGAATGTATCGCTGCCGGGCTTTCAACATGGAGATGATGTTCGTCCATATCCTCGCGGGCCCCAATGGCGCGGTGCCTTCCTACACCGACGCCCCCACGGGCGGCCCGGGCATCTCCCCGGCATTGGGCCAGGGGGCAGGCCGCAGAAAAATCAAACCCGGGGAAATCGTGAGCGTCGATACCATGGTCACCTGGAATGGCTATGCAAACGACCAGACAAGGAATTTTTGTATCGGCCCCCCACCCCGCAGGCTGGTTGAAGCCTATGAGTTCGTACGCTCAGCCCACCGCCGCCTCAAGGCCCTGGCCCGCCCGGGCGCGGTAACCGGCGAACTCTACGAGGCCATATGGCAATTGGCCAAAGAAGCCGGATGGGCTCAATGGTTCATGGGCTGCCAGGACCCGAGGATCACTTTCGTAGCACACGGACTCGGTGTGGAGGTCGACGAGTTTCCCTTCATTGCCGAACGTCAGAAATTGGAGCTTCGGGAAGGAATGGTTTTCGCCTTCGAACCCAAGATAATAATTCCAGACGCCGGAATTGCCGGGCTTGAAAATACCTATCTTGTCACTGACAAGGGAATTGAATCGCTTAATGAGGCAACTGAAGAACTGGTGATCATCTAGCGGGCACGCCGAGCGTGTCGGCACCCGCCGAAAAGATGGAGCACAGGGCGATCGGTTGCAGACGGCTTATTTGTCGAAGGGCTTGAGGTGCAGGTGCTTGATTTCCTCGTTTAGAAAAAAAGTGCTTTCCTTCACCTTTTTTTCAAGCATCCCGGTTGTAAAAATGATTTTGTTTTGCGCGTCGAAACTGCCCAGACTCTTTACGGCCGCCAGACTGACGAGCGTGTCCAGGCAGATGGCGTAGACTATTTCGTTTTGCTCGCCAAGGGCGATGATATCGACCGGCCGATCGGCTATGCGAGGAGGCATATAGTCGGCAACGGTTTTAAGGCCGGCTTGCCGTAGCAGCCCGAAGAGCCGGCATTGGAGCGTTCTATGAACGCTCCGATCGCTTCTGAAGGGTTTTGGAATGTCGAGCCAGGCTCTTTCGAGTTCAATTTTCCATATATCGGGGCTAGTGCCCGGGTCCTGAGCCATTTTCGCCTCCCTTTCCCGCTGCCGGCTACTCGATCCGCAAAACCTTTCTAACCGAGTAAATCTTTTTGTCCTGCGATTCGAAATAAATTCGCATCAACATTTCGCTCATGAGCCCTATGGCCAGAAACTCTACTCCCACCACCACAAGGACGGAGGCAAACATGGCGAGCAGACCGTGAACTTCGAGGATTGCGACCCCGTCGATGAATTTTCGGTAACCCAAAAAAAGGCCGACAAGGAAAGATACCGCCCAGCATCCCAAAAAAGCCTGGCCGAAAAAATGAAGCGGCCGAGTCAGGTAGCGTTTCAAAAACCCCACGGTCAAAAGATCGAAAGCGACGCGGAAAGTTCGCCCCAGGCCGTAGTGGGATTTGCCGTTGTTTCTGCCCATGTCCTTTATGGGGATCTCGATTATCCGTGCCCCGTTAAGGGCTATCAGGGCGGGAACGAAACGGTGAAGATCCCCGTAGAGATGCAGATCGGCCAGAACTTCGCGGCGGTAGGCCTTGAAAGTGGTGCCGAAATCATGGACATCGACCCCGGACACCTTGCCGATGAGCCAGTTTGCAATGCGCGAGGGGAATGTGCGGGTCCAAAAGGCATCCGTCCTGGCGGTCCGCCACCCGGAAACCATGTCGTAGCCTTCCTCGATTTTTTTTACGAACTCGGGGATTTCTTCGGGCGCATGCTGGAGGTCCCCGTCCAAAGAGACGATGATCTCGCCCCTTGCATGATCGAATCCGGCCATGAGAGCCGCGGTCTGCCCGTAGTTTCTTCGCAGATGCACCACCGTGACACGGGCGTCGTTTGCGAACAGCGAGTCCAGGATGCGAGGGGTGGCATCGGAGCTGCCATCATTTACCAGAACCAGTTCCCACGTATAATCGAGCGTTTCCACCGAGGAGCGCACCCGTTTATAGAGTTCTTCCAAGGTCGAGGCTTCATTATGAAGGGGAATGACCACGGAAAGCCGCGGGGTCTGCTCGACCCGGTCCGAAATTCTCAACCGTTCAAATTTACCGTTACTCACCGTTCACCCTCTCCGAAATGGCAGAATGTAATGGAGTTCTTTTCAAAAAATCCCTTTGTCACAGTGGATGCGAGCAGCTCTTTTTCCGTGGCCCGCGAGTCGAGAAGCCGGCCCTTGAGGCCAAGCAGTTCAGCGTCCACAATCCCCGGATGAGTCATCAACTCGCTTAGACCGGGCTTGACCATCGCGCCCAGCCTCTTTAGAACTGCTTGGTTCATAAACCCGGTAAAGCTTATTCCATACACGCCGGCCGGAGTTTGGATTCCAGCCGCGCGCACACGATTTCTGAAAGCCGATCTGGCAAGACCGCTCAGGCGCGACCGGCACAATTGTTTGGCGAATTCAGCCCTGAACCCCTTTTGCACATCGCTTGAAAATCTCCACGAACCGTCGGGTTCGAAAGGCTCGCGGATCCACTTGATTGAATAACGGGCCGCTATTTCCAGCACAATGTCCAGGACCGCCGGAATGAGATGAACATGTTTATGGCTGTCGAAATGAGTGGGAGTAAGCCCCGCATCGAAGACTTTTTCCGCCTGGGCGAAAAGCTCTCTTCGAAGAGCGTCCCTTGCCGACCTCCGGGTCCCGATTTTCATCAGCAGTTCCAGCGGTCCGGAAGGCAAAAAGCCCTCCGGGCCGATCAGCCCCGCGAGCCTTTCAGCCGGCAGAACAGGCCTTAAGCCGGTAAGCACGAAATGGATTCCTGTCCCGAATCCTTCCCGCCCCCCGAAGATCTTTACGGCATGATCGAAGGCGGCTCCGTTGGCCATAAGAGTTGCGCTGCGAAGCATACCGGCCTCGGCGCATTCGGATACGGCCATATTGATTCCCCTGGTCAACCCCAGGTCGTCGGCATTGATAATCAACCTTCGGATCATGGTTCATTTCACTTGGAGGCAGCTTCGATAATTATAATACAAATAGTGAGCCTAGGTATCAGAAATGAGGGGGAATGTCAATTTATTCGCATCAGGGGAAAAGGTCCGCGCAGCGAACTTAGGTCTATTCACAGGGGCCAAATTGCAGTATAAGGGGCTGCACATTCATTTTGCTAATTCATGACAGATTTTTTCGTTATGCAAGGTGTTCGATGACTCTCAAGGCCAACTGCCCAATCCTGTCGATAATTCTTTTTCTTCTGATCAGCCTGTGCAACACGGGAGCTTGCCCGGCGACCGAGCCTTCCAAGACCTTTACACTGGGCGAGCTTATCCGGATGGCCCTCGAAACAAGCCCCAAATTGAGAATGGCCGAACAGGACATCCTGGCGGCGAAGAGCGAATACAAAGAGGCCAAGGGCGGCGGCTTGCCGCAGGTCGATGTGTCGGCGCTAACCGGTCCCATGGAGAATGCCACCTTCCCGACCGTCAACCTCAAGACGGGACAAATCATCTCTCATGACAAGGGGACATGGAGCATCGGAATATTCGGCGATCTGGACCTGGTTATCTCTCAGCCCATTTACGCCTTCGGAAAGATTACCGACCGTCAGGAAGCCGCGGCGCTCGGAGTTGAGGCGAGCAAAGACGCCAGAGCCGCCCAGCGCAACAAGACCGTCCTGGATGTAAAGCGGCTCTATTACGCCTATCTCATTGCCCGGCAGGGTCGCCAAGCGGCCGGAGACGCCGATAATTACATCTCGGATGCTGAAAGGCGAATCAAAAAATTACTCGAACTCAATTCGCCAAATGTTCAATCGAGCGATCTCTACCGGGTTGAAGCGTACCGGGGTGAAGTCAAAGCTTTTGCCGCCAAGGCAAAGGCGGGCGCCCTCACAGCCTGCGCGGCCTTGAAGGCCGAGGTGGGCCTGCCCCTGGACTCCGAACTCCAGCTCAAAGAGACCGAAATACCTCAAAGCTCGTTCAAACTGGCCCCTGTGGAAGTCTATATACAGCAAGCCCTTTCCAACAGGCCCGAACTCCTGGCGGTAAGAAAAGGCGCCGCTGCCAAGGGGAAATTGGCCGATGCCGCCCAGGCCGACCTCTATCCCACGGTTTTCGGCGCTGTTGTGGCCTCGGTTGCCGGGGCTCCCGGCCGGCAGGAATTTGACAATACCTACATCTACGATCAGTTCAACCATTCTTATGCCTCATTTTTTGCCGGGGCGCAATGGCACTGGGACTTCGGAATCTCGACCGGAAAACGTGACAAGGCCAGGGCGGAATACCAGAAAATGCTCAATACCGAAGATTTCGCCCGAAGAAATATCCCGGTGGAAGTCATCAAAGACTACCAGGATGTTGTCGAACAGCAAAAAGCCTCCACTGACTACCATGAGGCCATGGTAGGCGCGCGCAAGTGGATCGTGGCCGCCTTTTCCAATTTTGATCTGGGAATCGGAACCGCCCGCGATATGTTCGACGCCATAGACAGATATGGGAAAAATCAGGGCAATTACTTGCAAGCGCTTTATAAGTACAACCTCGCCCTGGCCAATCTGGATTACGCGATCGGCGAGATGACCATAAAACATTGACGACTTGCAACCGCCCGGGTTGGACTTGCTAGCGTTTTCAGGAAAAAGATGAAGCTGCTGGAATGGTGTACGAATAAACTCGCGGCACTGGTTCTTCCCAGGCCGCGACTGGTTCTCATAGTGGCGTTGCTCAGCGTGGCGGTTTCTGTCTGGCTGGCAACCACCCGACTCGGGGTGCAAACCGAACAACTCGAACTCATCTCCCCCAACCACCCTCTCATAGCCAAATCGGAAAAGCTGGATCAATTCGAGTTCCACGGCAAAACCACTTTCACCCTGGTCGTAAAGGCGCCTTCCCAGGACCGGGCCATCCAGTTCATGAAGGCCATGGTTGCAAAAATCCATGCCGACCCCCGCCATTTCCAGGATGTCTTCTACAGAGTCAATCCCGATGAATTCAAAAAATGGCTCCTCTTCTATCTGGATAAAAAAGATCTGGCCGCCGTAAGGGACACGATCAAAGATAACTCCACACTGGTTGACAGTTTGTCGGCAAACCCGGATCTGCTCAATTTCTTCCAGCTTGTCAACGGGGATATGTCCTCCAAGATGATCGGCCAACTTTTCACCGGTTTTCTCGATGAGGATAAGCCTGCCACGCACAAATCCAAACCCATGGATCTGGAGTTCATCATAAAGGTGCTCCAGGGTTTTTCTCAGTATCTTACAGGTAATCCCTCCTATGTTTCACCCTGGTCTTCCTTTTTCAAAAGCGGCTCCTGGGATCTCCAAAAGGAGGGCTATCTCTGGCATGGAAAAAAGAAACTGCTCGTGGCCGAAGTCATGCCCGCCAAGGTTTCCGGCCAGGTCAGCAAGACCCTGAATTCTCTCCACCAGCTGCGTGCCGACATACATGAACTTCGGGCAGCGGGCTTCGAAGACGTCCAAGCCGGCGTCACCGGGCAGGAAGCTCTCAACAACGATCAAATGACCAGCGCCATGTCGGACATGACCTTGGCCACCTGGGTTTCTCTTCTGGGGGTCATACTGGTGATGGCTCTCTTTCTGCGTGGTTTTCGCCACCCGCTCATCATTGCCCTGTCGCTCATCGTTGGTCTATGCTGGACCTTCGGGTGGACCGCTCTTTTTATCGGTCACCTCAACATACTCTCCATCGTGTTTGCGCCGATGCTCTGCGGTCTCGGCGTCGATTACGCCATTCACTGGTTCGCCAGGTTCGAAGAGGAACGAGCCATCTCGGACGCCGCTCGTTCGACAGTTATAAAGAACGTCATGGACAAATCGGGACCCGGAATCATGCTGGCCGGAGTGAGCACCGCCTTTTCCTTCCTCCCCTTCATCCTCACGGGCTTTCGCGGCCTGGAGGAACTGGGCATGATTACCGGAATGGGCATTCTTTTCATCATACTTGCCGATTTTACGGTTTTACCGGCCCTGAGTTGCTATATGACCGCCAGGGGTACGGCCTCAAGCCGCCCCGCGGGTCGAAGCACCAAGAAATACCTCCTGCGCTTGGGACCCAAGGGCATACATTGCATTCTGGGCGCGGCCCTTGTTCTTGGCATCGCGGGCGCCATCGGGTCCTCTCGTGTACATTTCGATCTCAATCCCATACGCCTTCAGGCCAAAAACTCCGAATCGGTTTACTGGGAAAAGGTGATGGTAGAGGACTCCGATCGCTCCCTCATTTCGGCCGCGGTTATCACCAACTCGGCACAGGAGGCCCGGAAAGAGACTGAAAGGTTCAAGGCCCTGCCCACCGTTTCAGATGCCGACAACGTCTTCTCGCTTCTCCCCGAGAACCAGGAAGCAAAGATTCCCCTGCTGAGGTCGATCGCCCGGATAGTTCCCGCCGCAGTGGCGTTGGAGTCGGGGGGCCGGCTTGCCAAATCCCCGCCGGCTCTTGATGGCTCTTACCAGCCTTCGTTGATCGATGTTCTGGAAAGAATCAACTTCAAAATGCAACCGGAACAGGCTTCCAAATGGGGGGCCTCAAGGCCCGAGGTCCGGCAGATGAGCACGGTGAGGACCCTTATCGGGCGGATCCTCCACTCGCTGCATGAGGGCGGGCCCGTTGAGTCCGAAAGACTGCTTCATTACCGGGAGCGCTTCGGTAAAGATATCGTCAGGCAGTGGAGTATCATCAGCAACGGCTCTCAAGCTTCCCCCATGACCATGGCGGATATTCCGGCCCGGTTGCGAGATCAGTTTTACCAGAACGGCAAGTATATCATCAGGATATATCCGAAGGGGTTGATCTGGCGGCAGGGTTCGCTGACAGACTTCGTTCAAAGTCTAAGATCGGTGAACCCCGAGGTTTTGGGTGATCCCATAAACCTCTACGTGTTCTCTTCAGCCTTTAAAAAGGCCTGCATTCAAGCCTCGCTTTACGCCCTTGTCGCCGTTTCGATTCTTCTCCTTTTAACTTTCAAAAGCCTGCGGCTTATGCTCATATCGCTTGTTCCCCTTATCGTCGGCTCGATCTGGACGATCGGATTGATGGGGGCGGTCGGCTTTGATTTCAACCTCGCAAACAGCATTTTCATGCCGCTGGTGGTCGGAGCGGGGGTGGAATATGGTGTAATTATCCTCTACAGGTGGCAAGAGGGCCGTGAAGGCTGCGGAAGGCTTCCCTTCAGTACCGGAAAAGGTGTGATCCTGGCCGCACTTACCACCACAATTGGTTTTGGCGCTTTGATGATATCGAGCAACCCGGGGATTTTCAGCCTGGGATTTGTGGCTTGGTCGGGAAGCATTTGCGTGCTGCTTTCCGCGCTGCTCATCCTGCCTGCCATTTTGTCTTTCGTGGAAAACCCCGCCCCGGTTTCCAATCAGGAGGTAGAACATGCTCACAGTTAAACAATGGAAGTTTGTGCTTTTGTCATCTTTTCTTGTGCTGCTCTGGACGGCGGGCCCCCTTAGAGCCGACTCGGGAGCTTCCGCCAAGGTGCGCTCGGTTCTGGATAAAGCCATGGCTATCCAAACCAGCCCCCAACTCCAGGGCGCCTCACACCGCAAGGCTCGCGCGGCACAGATCCGCAAGCTCATTTCTCAAAACTTTTTGTCCGCCGAAATGGCCAAAGAGTCGCTACAGGATTATTGGGGAAGACTTGACGCCGGTCAGCGCGCAAAGTATCAATCCCTTCTCACCGCAATTTTTATCGACTCCTACACCCGACAGGTGGTGGATTTCCTGAAAAACGAGAAAATCCAATATCCGGGTGAGGCCCCCGAGGGCGGCTACACCAAGGTGAAGACCATAATAATGCGAACCGACGAGCATATTCCGGTCGACTACATTATGGAACAAAACGGGGGGAAGTGGATGATAAGAGATGTGCTTATCGACGGTGTGGGTATTGTTGAAACCTACAAGACCTCTTTTTCCAGCTTTCTCAGGGCGCACACTTTCAATGATTTGATCAACAGAATGAACATCCAAAAAAAGGCCAATGAGGGTCTTTAAGCCCCACGGGCCGCGACAGCCGATTTTTCTTCGGCCGGTGTCCACCGGAAAACTTCCCGGGAAGCTCTCCGGTGGCCACCACCCACGCATCCACCCTCGCACGGGTCCAATCCTTCCCCGCATTTGTTGTTTTTCTCACTGGTGAAGAAAACTGGATATCGCTAACAGCCTTCGCTCGACGGCCTCCAAGCTGTTTTCATTCTTCTACCGAGGTCCGCGATTTCCCGGGAACCCGAACAGATATTCAAAGGATGAAATATGGTTTTCCATGTCAGTTTTGAAAAAGCCGAAGCTGGCTGGATGGTCGCGGAGTGTCCGGCCCTTCCCGGATGTGTTTGGCAAGGGGAGCATGGGCAAATTGGGGAACACAAGGCTTTTTAAAGAGCCGGCCGGGAGGCGATCGCGCTCCATCCAATGGCACGCGACCGCCTCCAGCCGAGGTGAAAAGTGATGCGGATAACGCCGGCCGCTATTTTTTGCCGTGGTGGTGAGGCGTGGGCGGTTGGGTCACCTGAAACGGGAAGGTCCCCAAAACGGTCCCCGAGCAGGAATCAACGACATTGATGGCATAGTTGACTCCGGCGGCCATGGAATATTGTTTCGAGTGGAAAACGGCAAGGTACTGGCCGTTGCCCCTGGCAAACTTCAGCCCCGCTCCGGACGAAAAGCCGACGAGTTCACCGGACGGGCCAGTGATTATGAGATTGACTTCCTGCGGAGTTTTAAGAAAACGTCCCGCATCGGTTCGGAGCTGGAACTTTATCGGCAGAGTGGAACCGTATTTCAGAATCCTTCGACCGGTATTCAACGGCGGACGCCAAACGACATTGGGAACGGTATAAGTCAATACCGCGTTGTAGATCAGTCCTACGGGATTTGTCGTTGTGACCCCGTTGGTAGTGACATCGAAACCAAGCGTGTTGACTCCCTGGATCGGGGTAAAGGTGACATCGGCCTCACTGGGGGCGGACCCGCCCGCGTTGACTCCAACATTGTTCAAATAAATCATTTCGGAATTGTTGGCAGACGTGGTCAAGGTCCCCGCCATGGTGGAGGCGGTGCACGGAGGGATAAAGCTGTCTTCGAAAAGAGAGTAGCTGGTTGAAGTGGTATCCGGCGGAAGTGTCGGGTTGGTAATCCACACGGCACTGCCCAGGTTGGTATCGGTCGATGCGGTTGGCCAGCCGGTCGGCACCGGGCTCAGTTCGGTCGCGGAGCCCGCGCTAAGGCCCGATGGCGGTATTCCGGCCGGGTCGGTCGTGAGAGGACCATATACATCGGCCCCCGCGGCGCTTCCCAGGTTTACGGTAACGGTTGCGGCATGACTCATGCCGCAAAGGGTGAGTCCCAGGATCCCTGCAAGAACCGGGGTAATACCAAATTTTCTGCGCATCTTCTCCTCCTTTTTTGGTGATGGTTGTCTAAAGCAACCCTTAAAAACAAATTCAACCATGCCGTTTCAAATCTTGATTCTTTGACTAAAATCCCCACTCGACATACCATTTCTTTTACTCGAAACATGTATGAGCAATATTCGCGCCGAATGCTATTTCATTGGAAATGCGCCGCCCACAATAAGGGAAATCCACATTAAACCATAGCATTACAGGTCACAAGTTACCAGATCTTACAGGATTGTCATTCGAATCTTCGGTGTAGGAAAATAACTGCATCGCGTATGGAATTGACTTCGTAACGGGATCGGCCGGGAATTGTCCTCGCCATGAGGTGGAGCCTACGGTTTTTCCTGCTCGGCAAAACGCGTCTTGTGACTTGCAAAAACCGGCTTCTTCCTCGACGTTTTCCACCTGTCGTGCATCCATAGATACTGTTCGGGAAATCGGGTGATGATTTCTTCCATTTTGGTGTTGATTTCACGCGTGATGCGCATAATTTCGGAAGTTTCGTCCCCTTTTCCCGGATCGGGTAATATGGGGTCGGAAACAAATCCCTCAAAATAGAAGGGATCTTCGGTCCGACAGGCCGCCACGACCAGGACCGGACGTCCATGCTTGACCGCGAGAAGGGCGGGGATGGGAGTCACCGTGGCGCTTTTGCCGAAAAATTCCACCCGTAATCCCTTACTGTGGCTCTGGTCCGGGAGCATGGCCACCGAGACGCCCTTTCGCAGCACCCGATCGAGGTAGAACATGGCGTTTGCCTTCGGGATCATGAGGTTGCCGCTTCCGATGCGACTCGAAAGGATAGCCTTTTCCAGATAGGGATTATCGAGGGGACGAATGACCACGGCCAACGGAATGCCGATCTGGGCGCTCACGTGGGGCAGAAGCTCCCAGTTTCCAAGATGCGGGGTAACGAAGATGCAGCCTCCGTACTGGTCGTGAACGGCTTTTGCTTTTTTGAAAAGATGTTCGAGATGATCAATTCCATAGCGGCTGTCGCTGAGGATTTTCCCCTCTTTCACCCGGAAGGGCGATTTTATCATCTCGGCGGCGGTGAGAAGAAAAGCCTTGCAGCTCTGCCGGGCGAGCCGTTCGATTTGACTTTCGCTCATGGTGGCCCCGAAGGCCGTCCGGATGTTTTCAATAGCGATTTTTCGTCTGCTTCGGGCGACCGCGTAGAGTATACGGCCGAGTAAGCCGCAAAGGGCCCTTAGCACCCTTACGGGCAAAAGCCTCGCAAGGGTCACGGCGGCGTAAAACGCAACACACTCGGCGATCTGTACGGCCTTTCTTTTGCCCTTCTTTTTAGCCATATTCAGTTCGCCGACCCCTCGACCAGCACGGTCGAACACTGCCCGATTATCCCGTAGCTCACCGACACGAAAGATTTGCCACGGGCATCGGTGGTCGAGGAAGAAATCCCCATGGATTCGAAAGGAGATTCGGCCGCCGAAAAGTTGAGCGTGCCCGGAACGAGTCCCTCATTGACGGCCTCTATGCCGAGGATTACCTCGCAGATATCGCTTGCCGCTCCCATATGCCCGGTGTAGGCCTTAAGAGCGCAAACCGGGACCGCGGCCCCCTCGGCCGCGAAGAGTTTGTGCATCGAACTCAGCTCCGAGCGGTCCCCCTTGCGCGTACCGCTGGCATGGGGACAGATGAAGGCAAGGTCGCCCACCGAGGCACCTCCTTCCTCAAGGGCCGCGCGAATGGAGTTTACAGATATTTCGGAAGGAACGCTCAAGCCCTTCCCCCCCGGAGGCTCCATGCAGTTTCCATTGCCCTTTATTTCAGCCAGTATGAGGGCCCCGCGCGCAATCGCCCCCTCACGGTCCTCGACCAGAATGGCCGCTCCCCCCTCTGCGGGGATGAACCCGTCTCTAGCCCGGTCAAGAGGCCGGAAGGAGGCCGCCCCATGTTTGCACCGGGATAGTATTCCAAGTCCTTCCATCTCGAACATCGGAACTTCGGTAATCCAGCAACCGCAACCCACGGCAAGCGCCACATCGGCCTCACCGGCGCCGACCTTGCGGCAGGCAAGCTCCAGGGCCTGTGCCCCGCAGGGCGAAAAACTGGCAAGGCTGGTGTTTGGCCCCATGAACTCCAGGGCGGCCGATAAGAAGCTGAAGAGGTTGTTACTGATGGACTCGAGAAGGAAAAAGGGGTTCACCTTGTTCATGAGGGATTTATTCAGGACCAGGCGATCGGCGGCCTTGCCGCCGCTTTTGATGGCATCTTTCAAGGCGGGATGCATGAATTCGCACCCGATTTTAGTGAGATCGCCCGAGGCGAGCAAAAGCGACCTGCGTTCCACCGGAACCGAGGCGAGGTCGATTTGCGAGTTTGCCACCGCCTCCCTTGCGGCTTCAAATCCCAGCACCGCACCGCGGTTGAGAAACCTGACCTGTGCGGCAAGCTTCGGGGGAATGTTTTCGGGACGCTCCAACCCCTCGACGCGTCCGAAAAACTTGAGGTATTCGGGCGAATCCTCCCGCTCGTGGCGCTCTATTCCGGTCCTACCGGCAAGAACGGACTTCCAGTTGGCCTCCACCCCCCTGCCAAGAGGTGTCGCCAAACCCATTCCGGTAACAACAACCCGCCTAGATGAGGACATTTCAGACACTGGACCCCCGCTTCAGGATTTCAAAAAATTTCTTCTGTTCTTCGACTTCCTCGATGGTTTCAAGGTCCACCAAGTTTCCCTGAAACTCGGCCTTGAGCCTGCGCTTTCCGTTGACCGCGGCAATTGCGCTGTAGACTACCAGGTCCCTTGCCGGGGCGGGAGCGCAATGGACGCTCAACTCCACCCGGTCGCCGGGAATGACAAAACCGTAAAAGCCGCACTTCAAAACTTTCGAGACCAAGAACCATTTTCGAAAGTCCGAGGAAGCCGCTTCGAGCCAGCCGGTCAACTGAACAAGAGCTTCGAGCAGCATGATACCGGGCATGATGGGATTTTTCAGAAAATGAAACTCCAAAAAATCTTCGCTCATCGCGACGTTTTTAATCCCGTCTATACTGCTTGAGGGCTCGATGGCCGTTATCCGGTCAACCAAAAGGTATCTCAATGACTGTCCTTTCCGTCTTTATGCCAATACTGTCAATCCCCGGCCACAAGGATGACCGAGGCCACGGCGAAATCCCCGGAATGAGAAATGGACACTGTGTACTGACAGACATTTTTTTTCCCGCCCGTCTTCTCCACCCTGCCGGTAACCCGCAAGGCGGGTTTGCCGGAAGTCCCGGCCACCACTTCCACCTCGCGCAGCGCCCCGTCGATTCCCTCACCCGAAAGCCCCATGCCGAGCGCCTTAAGGCAGGCTTCCTTGGCCGCGAACCGGCCCGCCAGATGAACGTGGGGCCGAGACATTGAAAAACAGTACCGGCGCTCCCCTTCGGTGAAGATCTCCGAGGCAAGTCCCGGGCTTGCCGCCAGGATCCTTTCCATCTTCGAAACCGCAACGATATCTATTCCCTGCAGAATGCGCATCATGGGCAGCCTTGCCCGCAATACTTTTTCACCACAATCGTCGCGTTCTGACCGCCGAAGCCAAAGGAATTGGATAGAGCCGCCCGAACCACCTTTTCGCGCCCCGTGTTCGCAACGTAGTCCAGGTCGCATTTCGGATCGGGACTGGAAAGATTGATAGTCGGGTGAATACGGTCTTGGGCCACCGAGAGCACCGTGAAAGCAAATTCGGGTCCTCCGGAGCCCGCCAGCAGGTGACCGATCATGGATTTGCTCGAGCTTACAGGAGGCGGCGAGCGGAAAAGATTGCGTATGGCCGAGGTCTCGGCCGCATCGTTTAACTTCGTCGATGTGCCGTGAGCGTTTATGTAGTCGATTTGCTCGGGCAACATCCCGGCGTCATCCAGGGCAAGGCTCATGCACCTTTGCGCCCCCGCCCCTTCGGGATGGGGCGCGGTAAGACGCCACGCGTCCATGGTCGAGGCGAAGCCGGCCACTTCGGCATAAATGCGCGCACCGCGAGCCACGGCCCTGGACTCTTCCTCCAGAACCGCCATCCCCGCCCCCTCCCCCATGACAAGACCCGACCTTTTGCGGTCGAAAGGACGGCAAAGACTCTGGGGCTCCGCAGGCGAAACGGCGGCCGAACCCAGTAGCACAAAAAAGACAAGTCCCACCGGATTTATCATCGAATCGGCGCCTCCGGCAACAACAACGTCGGCCTGCCCTCTTTGGATCGCGCGGTATGCGGACCCGAGGGCGAGGGTCGCCGAGGCGCACGCCGCGGTGACAGTGGTGTTGAAGCCTGTAAGACCAAATTTTCTCGCTATAAGCGATGCGGGCGCGCTGGAGTTGTTTCTGATTACCGAATCGCGCTCGATTTGCCCGGCTTGCGCTTGGCTAAAACGCAAGACGTCGAATTTTTTGTCGTTTGAAAGCCACCTCGATATATCTTCCAGCCGATTGACGCCAAGCCCGGCGCCAAGAGCCACGCCAAAGCGCGCACAATCTTGTCCACCATGTTCCACTCGGGCGTCCTGCAAGGCTTTTCGGGCCGCCCAGAGGGCGAAAAGAGTCCGGCGTTCCCCCTCGGATTGGGCCTCCGAGGGAAATTCAGCGCCGATCGTGCGCCAGTCGTCCTCGCAAACCATGGCCGCAGCCCGAACAGGGGATTTTTTGGCCCACCCGAGCTCGATTGAGCACACCCCCGAAACCCCGGCCAAGGCCTTGCGCCAGTTTTGCTCCACTTCGAGCCCCAGCGCCGTGGCGAGCCCGAGGCCCGTCACAACAACCCTTCGACCGGCTTGTCCGCCTACTGCGTCCACCGCGCCCCCCCGTAATAGCCAAACAGCGCCCGAAGCCCCTTCGGGTCGGCGGCCCGGGAATGCACGTAAATGATTCTGCCGATGGAGGCAATTTCCACCCCGTCGACCATCATCCGTGCGGAGCCAAGCGAATCGCTCCGCGACGTCGAGATCAGGCGCCCGGAGATTTGCGCCGAAAAGCCGGGCCGAAGATCGGCGGCCATTTTCACATCCTCCACCAGGGACATCACCGCCGAGAGGCGGAAATCATGGGAGCGAATAACGAGCCAACCAAGAAGCTGGGCCATGGCCTCGATGAATATCACCCCGGGCACGAGAGGCTGCTTACTGAAATGCCTGCGAAAATATTCCTCTGAAAGGCAAAAGGTCTTTATCCCGCTAATCGACTCGCCCGGCACAAGATCGCTGATCCGGTCGTAGAACAAAAGTCGCATACGGCTATCCTTGTTCTTTGTTCGAAGTTCGATTTTGTCCTTCGCTTCGGGGGCCTTTTGCGACAATCATGCAACCGCAGCCCCCCTCGCAACTGATCCCGTTAAGGAGGACCCGGCCGATATTTTCTCCCCGGGTGCGGCCGCCCCCGCCGGGCGGCGAAAAGTTGCCGGGAAATGAGAGCGCCATTGCGGCGTTAAGGACCGGCCCGGCGGCATGGATTTCTCCCACCGCTTGTGAAGTGGCCGCCACGACCGCGGACTCGTCGAAGACTTCCCGCACGGCATCGAGTTCGTTTTTGTCAAAGCCCGAGGGCATGACAGAATCGATTTCACCGGCTTTGAGCCCGGCATCGCAAAGTGCCTGCCTCATTGCCGAGACTATGGCCCGCGTCGAGGCAAATCGACCGTCTTCGCTTCTTTCACAGGAAAAACCGAAACCCTCGATGCGGCCAAGAATGCGGGCGCCCCTCGCAACCGCTTCGCCCGAAGGCTCAAGGACCAGCATAGCCCCCGCTTCGCCAAGAAACGGCGCGGGGCCGCAGGTCTTCGCCCCCTCTTGGAGCACTCCCTTAAATCTTGCCCTGGCAAGGGAGAGCGGGGAAATCTCTTCGCTTATCCCGCCGGCCAGGGCCACTTTCGCCCTGCCCTCTTTCAGCACCCGGGCGGCTTCATATACGGCCATAACCGCCCCGTCACCGTGCGGGCAAAAAACGGAGTTTTCCCCGCGAAGGCCAAAGTGGATGGATGCCTGGCAGAAAGCCACATTGTTTAACATCCCGAGAGGCCACAAAGGATAGATTTCCCGGTAGCCCTTGGCGAAAAACCGGTCGCAGTCGAGATCGCCATCCGGGCCGAGCGATTTGGTAACGGCCCCCAAGAGATCCTCGACGTGATAATCCACCATTCCCATGCCGGCAAAAAAGCCCATCTCCCCGGGATCGAACATCCCTGAAGAGATCCCGGCCGTGCGCAGAGCTTCATCCACCGAGGCCATGAGCAGGGCAAGATGCTTTCCCATGGTGAGAGCAAGCTGAGGGGGAACAGCGGTTTTGAAGGCGGGAAGATTTTTCACCGCCCCGCCCGCATCCGCCCCCGATTTTCCGCACAGGAAGGCTTCAACGATCCCTGGCACCGAATTTCCGATCGAGCAGACCGCTCCAGAGCCGGTAATAGCCACCACGTTGGCCGAAGGCGCCGATACAGGTTTGAGGCCCGTTTTCATCCGCGGAATTTACCCAGGCAAATGGATGCGTTCTGGCCGCCAAATCCGAAGGAATTCGAAAGGGCGATCCCGTGCTCCAAACCGCGGGCCTCATTGGGAACATAGTCCAGATCGCATTTGGGGTCGGGAAACTCGTAGTTTATTGTGGGAAGCAGGGTTGAGCTGTTCATGCCCATGATAGTGAGACCGGCTTCTATCGCCCCGCCGCCTGCGATGGTGTGGCCGATCATGGACTTGTTGGAGCTTACCGGGATCTGTTTGGCCCTATCGCCGAAAACCCTCTTTATAGCCAGCGTTTCGATCTGATCGTTTTGCAGGGTCGAAGTCCCGTGGGCGTTGATGTATTCGATATCGGCGGCCGAAACCCCCGCGTCGGCGATAGCCCGCCGCATGGCGAAAACCGCCCCGTCTCCCTTGGGGTGAATGTCTGTGATCCTGTAGGCGTCCGCCGAGGAACCATACCCCAGAATTTCGGCAAAGATCGGGGCTTTGCGCGCCTCCGCGTGTTCGAGGGACTCAAGTATCAGCGCCCCGGCCCCCTCGGACATGACAAAGCCGTTTCGCTTCCGGTCGAAGGGCCTCGAAGCCTTGTCGGCCGAAGAGTATTTTTCGGCAAGTGCGCGGATGAGAACAAATCCGACAAAACCCATGAAGTTGAGATTGGATTCGCAGCCGCCGGCCACCATCACTTCGGCTTTGCCGGCCCTTATGGTCCCGAGGGCCTCTCCGATGGCCTGGGCCCCGGCCGCGCAGGCCGAAACCACCGTATATCCCCCCCCCCTGCAATCGAAAAGAAGCGACAGGATGGAAGCGGCCACATCGGGCTTTCGGCGGAAGAAATTAAAGAAAGAATAGGCACCGTCTCTAGTGAGGCCGTTTATGTCCCAGTGCTCCCCTCCAGCGTGACGGTAGAGGCGCACCAAGTCCTCAACGGAAGGGTTTTCTCCGTGATAGCCGAGGCTTACGCCGATCTCCGCCCGGTTTTCGATCGAATCCAGGCGGGCCATTTCGGCGGCTTCCCCGGTGGCCCGGAGCATCAGCTTGAGGCCCCTGGAGCTGCATTTTTCGATCCCCTGAAGTTTTTCGCGCTGAAAACCGGTGAGCCAGGAATCGCTTACCTGGCCACCCACACGACAGGGCAGCCCCTTGGTCTCAAAGGAACTGATGAAATCGATGCCCGAAACACCCCGACACCCGTTTGCAAAGGTTTCCTCGGAGTTTTTCCCGATCGGCGTGATCATTCCATAGCCGGTAACGACCACCCGTCTCTTTTTTGTCTCTGGATTCAAAAGATTTTCTTTTCTTCCTGGATTTTGTTAAGCCAGTCTTCAATGAGATCATCGCCGCTGGTAAATTCGGCGGGCTCCGCGCACGACCCGCAGACAACACGGGATTCTTCCTCCACCTTCCAGTCGCCCGCACCGCAGTTGGAACACTTTTCGGGCAGCGTATCCAAAAGGTTGGTCACCCCTTCGACTATGGAGGAAACGGTAACCATCACGGGCAGTTCATCGATATCCATGCCCGAGTTGATCTTATCGCCATGGCCGTCATATCTCATGGCCAGCACTTCGGCGGCTTTCGCAGTGAGTTTTCCCTCCGCGTCGATGGCCGACTCTTCGCCGAACAACTCCTCCATGTGATCGATAACCGTTCGCCTGGCCATCTTGATTCCGAAGGTCTGCTCCAACCGATAATTGATATCCAGAAAATCGAGCGATTCGGCCCCCAAATCTTTCATGAGAGAACTCTCGGGCTTGATCCTGCCCGGATCGATATCGATTCCCTCGGCGATCGCCTTTTTGACTTCGTCCATCACCCTCTGTTCGGCAATGAGATTTTGCTTCATTATCTATTCAACCCCTGTTTTTCTTAGCCCAGGCTGGGCGATAGAGTCTATTGGCAAGGCCGTTGTCGACCACCACGGTCTGGCCGCGAATCCCTCGTGCTCCCGGGCTGCAAAGAAAAACAACCACATCGGCCAGAGCTTCCGGGCTCACGCACAGCTCCTCGGGTATATTTTCCAAATCTTCCATGTACTGCCTCAAGGTCTTGAAGGAATCGGTCCTCACAATACCCCCGCAGACCGCATTAACCGAAACGCCCCTTTCGCCCAGAGTTTCCGAGCAGTCCCGAACCAGGGCTTCCATGGCGGCCTTCATGCTCCCGAGCGGATAAGAGGGGTTGTAGAACCGGCTTCCCAGGCTGGAGATGAAGACGATTTTGCCCCCGGAGGCCTCCAGCAGCGGCAGGGCTTTTTGAATGCAGAAGATGTTGCCCATGTAGTTGGTTTCAACAAGCTGGCGCATTTCTCTTTCCAGAAGCTTTTCGATGGGCTTGAACGGGGCACGGGCGGCGTTTAGAACCAGAAAATCGAGCCTTCCGCGCCAGCGCGAAACCGCCTCCATCATTTCCCCCACCGAGGCTTTGAGCGCTATATCGGCGGCCACGGCAAGCGAGGCCCGGCCCAAATCCTCGATCGCGCGGCAAACCTCTTCGGCCTTTTTTTTCGAGCCACCCTCGGGTTTGGAATGGTTTACGACCACATCGGCCCCGGCTTTGGCAAATGCCAACGCCGTCGCCCGTCCGATTCCCCTCGACCCCCCGGTTATAATGGCAACTTTATCCGTGAAAAAACTGTCTTCCGCCACACCCATAGACTTTCCAAATAGAATTTGCAGCCCATAGCCCCCCCGGCAATCAGGGGCAGTATCCTAGCATAATGGTGCAATTTTACAACCTCATCGCGTCACGGCAACAGGCCAATCGTATAAAATTCAGGTTCAAAAAGCCAGTTTCCAATCCACCACCCATTCTCCCGCCAGGCCGAGTGCCATTTACGAATCGGGCAAAGTTAAAGCGGTTATACCCGGAGCATTGCACCATGCAGGGCAATCGCATGAAATTCATCGAAGAGCAGTAACCCCCCTTTTGCGATTATGGCCGATCCGGCGACAATTTCATGCCGTCAAAAAAATATTTTTTTCGCCCAATTCGCCTAACAGTGCTATTCAATTAATTTTTTGAGAACTTCTCGGCCAAAATTAACAGCCTAACAACGGCGTGTGAACAGCATGGATAACAGCACAGTAACAGCATGGATAACAGCATGGGGAAAAGGGCGAAAAACGAAGGCGAAGACCGAAGTGCGTAAATAGGCGATAGAACGGGAGGCGAATGAGAATCGATTGAGCGCCTCGGGGTGATGGGGCGCGCCTCGGGGGTTCTCACGGCAAGGCCTTGCCCGCTGAGGCGCGATGAGTACCGGTTATTCGGAATCTTGTTCGGGCGAAACCGCCACAACGTGAAATTTGAAACCGACATCAATCCCCGCCGCAAGAGGGTTCCCTGCCCGCGGTTCATTTTTCCCGCCTTTACGGACATTTGCTTTGGCCATGATGCTTCCCCTGTCGCCGATGTCGAGGGGAGGCGGAATGATTCCAATACATATTTTCCTAAACGGGATCACAATCGGTGTGTCGCCAATCGCAGGGGTTTTATATCGCGAGGCGGTTTGGAACCGCAAAGCGACGTCCTGAAGCGGCAAATAGAGGCGGCGATATAAACGGCAACCAGAAACGGAAAAAGCGGGCGGATGTGTGGTGGATCGGCAGGCTATGACAAGCTTGATTTCATGCGATTGCCAGGGGAGCCCCCGCCTTCCGGTCTTGCTTTTGCGGTTTGACTTTGCCTGCATCGCTTCTTATCTTTTCAACTTCCAGTCGGCAGGGCCGCGGCCGTGATGCGGCCGCCTTTCTTCCACCCATTTTTCCAAACATCGGGAGCATACATATGTCCAAGACCCAAAAGGACCTGATGGACGCCTTTGCGGGTGAATCGCAGGCAAACAGGAGGTACCTGGCTTATTCCCAGCGGGCCGAAGATGAGTTCATGCACGGGGTGGCCAAGCTTTTTCGGGCCATCGCCGAAGCCGAAACCGTTCATGCCATAAAACATCTGCGTACGGCGGGGAAGGTCAAGACCACCAAGGAAAACATCGAGGACGCCATAGCCGGGGAGACTCATGAATTTATGAACATGTACCCGGAAATGATCGCCCATGCCAAGGAAGAAGGCAACAAGTCGGCGGAAATCGGCTTCGATTACGCCAACAAGGTGGAGGCCCTGCACGCCCAGTTGTATAAACAGGCGCTCGCCGACCCCGGAAATTTCCCCGTGCAGGACTACTACATCTGCAAAATTTGCGGCTACACCGCCGCAAAGGAGAGCCCGGAGTTGTGTCCGGTTTGTGGAGCAAACTCCAAGGCTTTTTTCAAAGTCGACTAAATCGTCTCGCCGTCCCCAACCGGCAAACCCCGGGATGCCCCGGGTTCCCGCGCCTTGCCCACCGCCTGTTGCACCGAGATTACGGCAAGGCCCCCGGACGAAAAGAGCCGCTCAGAAGAAAAAGAGGGGGATTTTGGGTCCCCCTCGACAGAATATCTGTCGCACTTCCTTCCGGTTGTCCCTCTGCGTAACCCCCTTCGGCTTGCCCACTTCCGTTTCACGGGGGAAAACCATAAACGGCTTATCCGCCTCGCTCAACCGGGTATTTCAAACAGATCCGGGTTGAGTAGCTTTTCTTCAAGAGGGACGGGTGGGCACGGAATCAATCGTGCCCACCTGTCTAACAACTCGGGTTTGCGGAGGCGAGCTAATCGGCTTCCCACTGGTTTGTGCTGAAATTATAAAACCAGCGCGGATTGGATGAGCCCTCCTTATAATAGAGCCATGCCCCGTCACTCGCCCTGTATACGTAGGGGTAATCCGCCGCGCTCGTCCACCAAAAGGAGTTCATTTCCGGGTCATAAAACCAGATGCTATCGGTTGAAGTCCCGTAAGGGTAAAGCCATCCATGCTGCATGTGATAGATCCAGGGAGAACTGTTTATATTGAAGTAGCCAAACCAACTCAGCCAATCCCATCCTCCGCTCAAGACTTGGGCGTCTTGCCAAAGACCTCCAGGCGTCAGGTTGGCCGAGCAGCTCGCATCGGTTCCCCCGTTTTGTCCCGCGCAGTTCCAGCTCCAGGGCCCCGAACCGCTTAGCGCCGAAGCCGTGCCGCTGCTGCAAAGGTTGGTTGCGGGGGCCGAGTTGAAATCGCCTCCGTTACTGCTTCCGCAGGCGCCGTTTACAATCAGGTTGGCCGAGCAGGCGGCCGCGGTTCCCCCGTTTTGTCCCGCGCAGTTCCAGCTCCAGGGCCCCGAACCGCTTAGCGCCGAAGCCGTACCGCTGCTGCAAAGGTTGGTTGCGGGGGCCGAGTTGAAATCGCCTCCGTTACTGCTTCCGCAGGCGCCGTCTACAATCAGGTTGGCCGAGCAGGCGGCGGCGGTTCCCCCGTTTTGTCCCGCGCAGTTCCAGCTCCAGGGCCCCGAACCGCTTAGCGCCGAAGCCGTGCCGCTGTTGCAAAGGTTGGTTGCGGGGGCCGTGTTGAAATCGCCTCCGTTACTGCTTCCGCAGGCGCCGTTTACAATCAGGTTGG
>JAJYDE010000013.1 GCA_021777755.1 Deltaproteobacteria bacterium | reverse complement strand
GGTTTTGGGACCCGGGCATGAATGCTTTCTGGTGGACCAGCGCGACAGATTATCCGTATGTTTACAGGGCCTCCGACGGCGCTTGGCTCTATTACCGGGAAGGATCATCGAACCCGCGCTGGTTTTACAACTTTAGTACAAAGGCGTGGGAGCAAGATTAGCAACTGGATGAATTGAAAGTATTCTCATTGAAAGAAAAAAGGGGCTGCGGTGTTGAGACCGTAGCCCCTTTTTTGTGGTGGCCAGGGGCGGAAGCGAACTCTTGGCACGAGGATGTTCAGTCTTCTTGTTGCCTGTTCCGCGAGATTCCCGCTTTATCTTCCTTTGGAATCCTTGCCAGTTTCGGGTGTTATCCGAGTCCACTCCTTGCCGGCGGTGCTCAACTCGTTGGAAGGCCCTCGATGTGCCCGTCCCTTTGCCTGTGACCAAGAATTAAAAAACGGCACCACCTCGGGCATCGGGGTTGACTTTCACCCCTTCCAGGAGGTTTAATCGCGCCACAGATTGATAATCTCTCCCTCCCAAGGGGGTCCGCTTTTTGGCCGAATGGATAAGTCCGGTAATGGGTTCCGACGCTAATTCAGACAAACTGTGGCGAAGTGTCGCCATCTCATGCATCATAGCCGCGGTGACGGTCGTCGCCTGGTCGCGCTGGGTGTCACTGGCGCTTGGCGCCTTTGGCATCGGGGCAGCCGTTGCACACTGGCTCAAGCGCTCAGGGGCCGAATTGCCGGGTTCTGCGGCTCTTGCGCCTTCGCGCTCCGAGGGAGCATTTGCTACGCCCCTTCCAACCGAGGGTGAATTCCTCGGCAAAAAAGTGGCCGGGCGGACAAGTTTGCTGACACCCTCCCACAGTTCTTTCGAGGAAAAGCCCGAGGTGGAGACGAAGCTCCTGTATACTTTGGATAAACGAGTATTTAGGGCTCCTGGCGCAGAATCTTCCGCGCCCGTGGTTCTTCCTCAAAATTCCATACGCCTTGCCGCTGACAACATGGGGGCGGGACGTAAAAAGTCTTTTGACGGCAACGCTCCGGGAGAAGTGATCGACCGTTCGTCGATCATGGAAAACTTCGAGAAAAGGTATCGAATCAAACGAGATGTCCCCCCGGTGGAAGCGCCCCCGAAGCCTTCCCGGCAAAACATGGCGGAGACTGTTGCGAAAGTGCGCAGCCATCTTGAACCAGCCCGTGGTGCGGACTCCATACGGCAATCCTTACCCGGGCGGGAGAGCATCGAGCGGCAAGCTCCGGCTCCGGAAGCTCCCCGGGTTGCGGGCGGGGGCCTTCCCGTCATTCCCCCCTGGTCAACCGTTGCCGGGCATAAATCGGCCCTGAAGTCCCTTCGGTTTGAGGTTCCAGGGGCTTTGGATACGGAAGGCCCGCTCTTACCGGCCGCGCCTCAAAAGTTGCCCGAGGATAAAGCGGGGATGGAGGAGGAGCGGTTGGAACCCCCGGTTATCAAGACCGCTCCAACCCCCTTGTTCGATCCTGAATATGGTTCTGATGAGTGGCTGCCGCCCCTTTCGCTGCTTCATCCCGCGGATTCGGAACTCCCCCCGGTCAGTCAGGACGATTTGATCGATGGCGGCATCCTGATCGAAGAAAAACTCGCCGAATTTCGCGTGAGGGTCAATGTCCAGGACGCATACGCCGGCCCGGTCATCACCCGCTACGAAATTCAGCCCGCCGTGGGAGTGCGCGGCGGCCAGGTGGTGAGCCTGGTAAAAGATCTTGCCCGGGCACTGGGCCTTGCCTCCATCCGCGTGGTGGAAACGATTCCGGGCAAGACCTGCATGGGGCTGGAACTCCCCAATGCCCATCGCCAGATGATTCGCCTCTCCGAGGTGCTCTCCTCCGAACTCTTCGGGGCACATGAGTCCAAGCTGGCCATTGCGCTGGGCAAGGACATCATCGGCCGGCCCGTGGTGGCCGATTTGGCCAAGGCCCCCCACTTGCTGGTGGCCGGCACCACCGGTTCGGGAAAATCGGTCGGCCTTAACGCCATGATCCTGTCGCTTTTGTACAGGGTGACACCCGCCGAGGTGCGCTTCGTGATGATCGACCCCAAGATGCTCGAACTTTCCATCTATGACGGGATCGCTCATCTGCTCGCCCCTGTTGTGACCGATATGAAACTTGCCGCCAATGCGCTCAACTGGTGCGTGTGGGAGATGGAGCGCCGCTACCGGCTGCTCAACTCGCTTCATGTGCGCAATCTGGCGGGTTTCAACCAGAAGGTGCGCGAGGGCGCGGCCGCCGGCCAACCACTGCTTGACTCTTCGGAGCCCCAGACCCTTCTTGCCCCGCTTCCCTACATCGTGGTGGTGGTCGACGAGCTTGCCGATCTGATGATGTCGGCCGGGAAAAAAATCGAGGAACTGATTGCCCGGCTGGCCCAAAAAGCCCGGGCCGCGGGTATCCATCTGATTGTCGCCACGCAGCGCCCTTCGGTCGATGTCATCACCGGGCTCATCAAGGCCAACATTCCCACCCGGATAGCCTTCCAGGTTTCCTCCCGGGTCGACAGCCGGACCATTCTGGACCAGATGGGCGCCGAGTGCCTGCTGGGACAGGGTGACATGCTCTATCTGCCCCCCGGTACGGGATATCCGCAACGGGTGCACGGTGCTTTTGTGGCCGACGAGGAGGTTCAGGCCGTGGCCGAGTACCTCAAGGGGTTCGGAGAACCGCAATATTTGGAAGAAGTGCTTGGCGGCCCCGCGGAAACAGCCGACGAGACGGCTGAGGCCGACCGGTTCGCCGAGGAAGCCGATTCGCTCTACGACGATGCGGTGGCCTTCGTTACAAGCTCCCGCCGCGCCTCCATCTCGGCCGTTCAGCGCCATCTGCGCATCGGCTACAATCGTGCGGCAAGGATGATTGAACAGATGGAAGCCTGCGGTCTGGTCAGCCCGATGGAAAATAACGGCAATCGCACGGTTCTTGCCCCGACGCGGGAGGAGTAACTCGCATTCCTCCGTGATCAAAAACAACCGCTTTTGATCAGCTGTCCCATCGGCCTCCACGGTCTTGTGGCAGGACGCATGATGTGAGTTATAAATTCCACCACGATTTATCGAGCGAAAACCACACCTGTTGATCGTTTTTTGCAAAATCGAGAAAATGCGGGACTCTTGTGCCTGTCCGAATCTTCACGGATCGTTCTCTCAAATTGGTGTAAAAAGACTGCCGGAGTTGCGAGATTTCCGTGCGTCCGCACTGGGCTCTGGTGCGGGGCATCGATATATGGTAACTGTTTTTGGCAAATCAAATAGCCGGAGTTGCAAATGATTGAAAAAGTGATCATCGTCGGAGCGGCCGGACGCGACTTCCACAACTTCAACGTCTATTTCCGTGGAAATCCGCGCTACCGGGTAATAGCGTTCACCGCGGCTCAGATACCCAATATCGAGGGCCGGACCTATCCTCCAGAGCTGGCTGGAGAGTTGTATCCCGAGGGGGTTCCCATCCATCCCGAGCAGGAAATGGCCGAACTTATCCGCAAACATCGAGTCGATCTGGTGGCCTTCTCCTATAGCGATGTCTCTTACCGGCATGTGATGCACAAGGCCTCCATCGCGATGGCCGAAGGGGCCGACTTCATACTGCTTGGCGCCACCTACACCATGCTCAAGTCCCGAAAACCGGTAATAGCGGTGTGCGCGGTACGAACGGGGGCCGGAAAGTCCCAGACCACCCGCAAGATCGCAAGTCTGCTAAAGGAGCAGGCGGGCAAAAGAGTCGTTGTCGTCCGCCATCCGATGCCTTACGGAGATCTGCGAAAGCAGGCCGTCCAGCGGATGTCCTCCTATGCGGATTTTGAGTCGAACAAATGCACAATAGAGGAACGCGAGGAATACGAACCCCTGGTTGAAAGGGGCATCACGGTCTTCGCGGGAATCGACTACGGGCTCATTCTCGAGCGGGCCGAATCGGAAGCCGACATCATCGTGTGGGACGGGGGCAATAACGACACCCCGTTTTTTTCCCCCGACCTTCACATAGTTGTCTTCGACCCTCACCGGGCGGGCGACGAGCTTCTTTATTATCCGGGGGAAACCAACATGATCATGGCCGATGTGGCCGTCATAAACAAGGTCGATACGGCACCGCCCGAGAAGGTCGAAGAGGTTGCCCGAAACATCGCGGGCAGCAATCCGAAGGCCACGATCGTTTTGGCCGAGTCCCCGATCACAGCCGACGATCCGGACCTCATCCGGGGCCGGCGCGTGCTGGTCATCGAAGACGGCCCCTCCATCACCCACGGGGGAATGCCTTTTGGCGCGGCCACAATCGCGGCCAAAAAGTTCGGGGCGGCTGAAATCGTTCCCGCCGCGCACTTTGCGATAGGCACGATCAAGGAGACCTTCGCGCGCTATCCTCATATCGGTAACCAATTGCCCTCCATGGGATATTCGGAGCAGCAGATAAAAGACCTCGAGGAGACGATAAATCGGGCCGACTGCGACCTGGTGATTTTTTCGACCCCCGCCGACCTGCGCTGCCTGCTGCAAATTAACAAACCCGCCGTTCGGGTTCGCTACGAGTACCAGGACCATGGACCGCCGTTGCTGGAGGACGTGGTCTTTGACAGGCTCGGGCAAAAAGGGATTTTGTAATGCGCCCCATACTCCTCGTGGCCCTTGGCGGTAACGCGCTTATTCGAAAAGGGCAAACCGGAACGGTTGGAGAGCAGTTTGAAAACCTCCGGGTCCCCGTGGCCCAGATCGCGCGGTTATCGAAAAAATTTCGGCTCATAATCACTCACGGAAACGGCCCGCAGGTGGGCCATCTGCTTTTGCAGCAGGAATGCTGCGCCGAAGTCCCGAGGCTGCCTCTGGAGATCCTTGTGGCCCAGACCCAGGGGCAGATCGGCTACATGATCGAATCCACGCTGGATAACGAACTCACAAGCCTTGAAGGCGAGCACCAAAAAATGATCGTAACGGTGCTCACCTACGTGCTGGTGGACGAAGACGACCCGGGGTTTGTCACGCCCACAAAGCCCATAGGACCGGTTTTAAGCGAGGACTGCGCAGCCGGGCTTTCCTATCCGACGCTCACAACCCCCCGAGGACGAAGGCGGGTGGTGGCATCTCCCCGGCCGGTCACGATCATCGAAAAACGGGAAATCGCGCGACTTATCTCCATGGGTTTCATAGTGATCGCCTGTGGAGGAGGCGGTATTCCGGTCATTCGCCATGGAAGGGCCTTCCAGGGGGTGGATGCCGTGATCGATAAGGACCTGGCGAGCGCGAAACTGGCCGAAGAGGTCGGCGCCGACCTGTTGATAATCGCAACAGACGTTGAGGGGGCGGCGCTTTCCTACGATACTGCCGAAGAAAAATTTCTTCGCAGGCTCTCAATCGATGAGGGGGAGAGCTATCTGCGCCAAGGATTCTTTCCGCCCGGTTCGATGGGGCCCAAAATCGAAGCTGCCCTTCAGTTCATAAAATCGGGTGGAAGCCGGGCCGTAATATGTTCTATTGACTCTATCGAAAAAGCGGTGGCCGGGAATGCGGGGACCGAGATAGAAAGATGAGGAGGATGGAAAGCGGTTTCATCGCCGACGGCTTTCCTCCATGCGGGAGGTGGAGCGGATGGAAAAGAACAACTTCAGCCTGACAGCCCTGGGGACCGCTTTCATGCGCGGCTATCACACCCGCAATGACGATTCTCTCATCTTCTGCGATCCCTTGGCCTACGGGTTGCTTACCGAAAAAGAACGTTCGCTCATTTCAGAGCATCTGATGGACCGGCTCAAATCGGTTGACGCCGGGGGCGCGGCCCTTTGTCCCGATGAGGCGAGCGCTCTGCGGCGAGCCCTGCAACTCTATACCGGGGCCTCCACGGTCCTCAGCCGGGCGCGCTATGCCGATGAAGCCCTGAGAAAGGCCATAGGCCAGGGAATCGAGCAGTACGTGATTCTGGGGGCCGGCATGGACACGTTTGCCTTCCGCTGCCCCAAGGCCCTGAAAAAGGTCAAGGTGTTCGAGGTGGACCACCCCGCAACCCAGGCCTTCAAACGCAACCGCATCGCCGAGCTGGATTGGAAGGTCCCGCCCCAACTGCATTTTGTTCCCCTCGATTTCACCCAAAGCAGCCTTGAGGAGATCGAGGCCCGGTCCCCCTACGATCCAACCGCTCCGACATTTTTCAGTTGGCTGGGCGTGACCTATTACCTTTCCAGGGATACCGTTCTGGACACCCTGGCCGCCGTGGCAAGGATTTCTCCGGCCGGGAGCATGGTGGTCTTCGATTATCTGCAGCCGAGTCTACCCGGCAGCGTCAAAGCGGCCGAACGGCTGAAAGTGATCGCGGACTCCCTCAAGGCCCTGGGCGAACCGCTCCTGACCGGCCTCGATCCAGCCTCGCTTGGCGACGATCTCGAAGGCGTCGGTTTGCGCCTCCTGGAAGACCTCGGCCCCGCACATATCCAGGGACGCTACTTCGAAGGTCGCAAAGACGGCTATCGAGCCTCCGAACATATCCACTTTGCCCTGGCGGCCGTGGAGTAACAAGCGGGCATCAGGAGTAACCCGGCCGCGACAATACCCGTCCCGATTCCTGATCTCCGCACTATTTTTCAGGATTTAAAAAATCGGCGTCGAGATATTCCGGATCGGGATAGGAGTAAAATCCTTTGCCGGTCTTAACCCCCAGTTCCCCCCTTTCGATCTTCTCCAACAGCTGGGCGGGAGGCTTGTCCGAGGGGTCTTTGGATTTATCGTAATAGACCATCTCGATATTTGCCACCGTATCCAGGCCAACGGTATCCATCAGCCCGAAGGGGCCCCAGGCGGTTCCGGTGAATGCGCGCCATGCCCGGTCGATATCGCGAAAGTCGACGAAATCGTTTGCCCACATGTAGAGGGATTGCTTCTTAATGGCCCGCCAGACGCTGTTAAAGCAAAAGCCCAGGATTTCCTTTTTTACCCTCAGGGGGATGAAGCCCATCGAGCGAAGCCAGATTTCGCCTTTTTCCAAAACCTCCGGGGTGGTTTTCGAACCCCCCATGAGATCGGCCATCATGATTCCCTGGAGGGGCATGTAGAAGTGGGCGTTGATGCAGCGCTCGGGTCTGGCGCTGCTTTCTTCGAGCCTGGAGACGGGAATGGAGGAACTGTTGGTGGCAAAGATGGCTTCGGGGGGGGCAAGCTCTCCCAGTTTTTTAAAAATTTCTCTTTTTACCCCCAGCTCTTCAGTTACCGCTTCAACGACCAGATCGGCGTCGCGCAGGGCCTCGCCAAGGTTGGTGGTAAACCGGACGGCGTTCTTGCACCCCTGCCATTTATCCCAGGCAATGACGGGATCGACCCCCTTGGCCTTCAGATCCGCGTGGAGTTTGGCGTAGGTTTCCTCGAAGGCGCCTTCCCGGGTATCGTAGACGGAAACCGAGTAGCCGGCGTGTGCGGCAAACATCGCTATCTGGGTCCCGAGGATACCCGAGCCGACAACTGTTACGTGTTCGAAGGGCTTGTCCATGAATGCTCCTTTGCTGTTGTTGTGACAAAGGCGGCAGGGGTTTTAGAAATTCACCCGGTCGAGTCCCTTGAGGCCCAGAATCTTACGGGCTTGGGCTGGCGTTGCGGGCTCGATGCCGAGTTCCCTTGCCATTCGGGCGATTTTTTCCACCTGTTCGGCGTTGCTTTTCGCCATTCGGCCTTTTTCCAGGTAGAGATTGTCTTCGAGTCCCACGCGCACGTTTCCGCCGATCAGAAGTGATTGCGTGCAGATGGAAAACTGTGCCCGACCGGCCACGCAGACGGAAAACTCGAAGTCTCCGATAAGTCTTTTCGCATAATCGACAAGGAAAAGCAGGTTTTCGCAGCTCGCCGTTATGCCCCCCAGAACTCCCATTACGAACTGGATGTAGACGGGCTTTCGGACAAGGCCCATGTTTATAAGGGTCGCCACATTGTTAACCATTCCGGCATCGTAGATTTCGAATTCCGGCTTGGTTTCGGACGCGTTGAACCTGGCGCAGTATTCCCGCATGGACTTGAAGGTGTTGGGGAAGATGAGGTCTTCGGTCATCTCCAGGTACTGTTTTTCCCAATCGAACTTCCACTCCTTGTACTTGGCGAGCATCGGAAAGAGGGCGAAATTAATGGAGCCGGCATTGAAGGAGGCAAGTTCGGGCTTGAAGAGGTCAACCGGGGCGACTCTTTGTTCGGTCGTCATGCCCAGCCCGCCCCCGGTCGTGATGCAGATGACCATGTCGCAGCGGCTTTTTATCCGCGCGATGATCTCCCTCATGATGTCGAGGTCGGCAACGGGCCTGCCCGTTTCGGGGTCCCGGGCGTGCAGGTGGCAGACCGCGGCGCCGGCTTCCCGGGCCCTTACGGCCTCACCAGCGATCTGTTCGGCCGTAACGGGAAGATACTCGGACATGGTGGGGGTATGAATGCTCCCGGTAATGGCCGCCGTGATGACGACATTTTCTTTCATTGTCTTCTCCTTTGCTCGATTCCGTTTATTATATAGCGGTCGGGACCAGGATGCCGCGGGAAAGTTCGGGCAAGGGCCAAGCGGGGAAAAAAGAGGGAGAAAATCATGCTGGGCATAAAGAGGTGGCGGCGGGAAAAGATTCGAAACAGGCCTTTTGCGCCAGGGTGGCTTGAAGCGAT
The DNA here is from genome assembly GCA_021777755.1 of Deltaproteobacteria bacterium. Taxonomy (GTDB): domain Bacteria; phylum Desulfobacterota; class Syntrophobacteria; order Syntrophobacterales; family Syntrophobacteraceae; genus SbD1. The sequence continues at coordinate 91,529 of JAJYDE010000013.1, read as the reverse complement.
CGAAAGAAACGTTCCGATCTACGGCCGGCTGCCCGAAGCCGACAAAAAGGAACTCCAGGGGCATATTCTCGTATTTCTGGCGGAAAAAAATTTCGAGGGCTGCGGAGGACTGGAGTTGACCGAGGAAATGAAAGTCACCATAGCCGCCCAGGCCTGCATACTTCTTCTGCACCGCAAGACCGACTATTATCCAGGGCTCTACTCGATTCTTGTCTACCCCGGCCCATACGTGGCCGGGGGCCATATTGAACTCGCCCCCGGAGTCTACACCGAAACCAGACAGGTCCATCTGGGGGAATTTTGGAAACAGGGGGCGCTGATACTTTCCTGGGACGATGTGTTGGCCAATGCCTCGGATATCCACGACGGCCATAACGTGGTGCTCCACGAGTTCGCCCATCAACTGGACAGCGAAGACGGCCGTATAGACGGCGCGCCGGCTCTGCCCCGCCGCTCGATGTACCTCGCATGGGCGAGGATCCTCGGGGCTGATTTTTCAAAGCTTCGCCGCGAAGCCCAACAAGGACTTCCCACCGTGCTCGATCAGTATGGGGCAACCAACCCGGCGGAATTTTTCGCCGTGGCAACCGAGTGCTTTTTCGAAAAGCCCTGGCAGCTGCAAAAAAAGCACCCGGAACTCTATGAAAACCTCAAGCTATACTTTCAGCAGGATCCGGCCGGGTTTACACCCCGGGAAGAGATGGCGTGATCTTGCGGCCATGCGAGTAAAGCTGGCAATTCGACCGGTGATACTTATTCGGAACTAAAGGTCAAGCTCGCTGTGGCAACCGAGACGCACAAGTTCAAGGTGATCGTTGTCGGGCTTCCGGTGGATCAGAACCTAGTCCGGTTTGATGTGGCAATCTCGATGATCGGACCACTCGCCGACAAGAAAATGATCAAAATTGTGATGTGGCAACGGTTCATTGCGCATTCAATTCCGCAAACAGGTTATCAATCGAACCGACCTCGAGCGGTTCGCCGCGCCTGGCGGCCTTAATCGCCTCAAGTGTCTCCTTGTTTGGAACGAGAGGTTCAAAAGGCAACTTCTTCTCTTTTGCGATGCGCATCATCATCAAACGAAAAGCATCCGAGACTGTGAGCCCCATGGAAGCAAGCACGGCTTCAGCTTCGATTTTGATTTGTCCGTCAATCCGCGCACGAACAACAGAATGTGCAGCCATATCGAATTACCTCCAATGGGCCATATCGTACCCACGAGAAAGGGGGAGTCAATTTGGATTGCCCCAAATGGACGGCTCCAAAATGATTTATCAAAGACAATGATTTTTCCGACATAGTCAAACAGCGGACTCGGAGATCGAGACGCTTGGAGATCTGCGGACACCGGGTGGTCGAGAATGAACTGAGTCAGCCGGGGTTATTGACTTGCAAAACACGGAGGAATCATGACCGAAATCTTGAGAAGGGATTTTTTGAAATATTGCGCCGGCGCCGCAGCTGTCCTGGGGTTGGAATTTTCACCCATCGGAATGATAAAACAGCTCTTTGCCGCGGGGGGCGTCCCGTCGAGCCCGACCTACCCGATCGGTGCGATCACATCGACTCTTACCAGCGTGGTCCTGCCCGGGGCGGTGGTTCCGCCGGACAACTTCATTTCACCCTATTATTTCTATTCCCTCTCTCCGGGTGATCTTTCCGAGTATGACGCGAATAACTTCGGTGCGTGGGGTTGGAGCGCCCCGGCAAGGGGGAGCGGCGTTTATGTCCTGCCCGACATGGCGAGCGGGAGCACTGCGGCGACAAGGACCCCCGATCCGTCGGCTCCGCTGCTTCTGAATTTTTTCAGCATAAGCGATTGCCATATCGCCGACAAGGAATGTCCGGCAAGGCCCCCGGGGTTTGCCTACCAATATCCGAACCCCGGAGTAACGGGCACGGTGGGCGGCCATCAGATCACACTGCCCATGGGCAACATCTCCGCCTATTCGGGCATCATCCTTTCCACCACCCAGGTTTTGGACGCCGCCGTTCAGTCGATCAACGCCCAGCATCAACTGACGCCCTTCAATTTCGGCATAGGCCTTGGAGATGCCGCGGACAATACCCAGTACAATGAACTGAGGTGGTATATCGACGTTTTGGACGGCAAGATGATCACCCCCAGTTCGGGCGCCCATCTGGGGGCCAATAGCATAGACTACCAGAAGCCCTATCAGGCGGCGGGGCTGGACAGGTCGATTCCATGGTACCAGGCCATCGGCAACCACGATCAGTTCTGGATGGGATCGACGACGGTGACCGATGTGCTGCGGCACACTCTTGTCGGCTCGCAGATCCTCACGATCGGAGTGGCGTCAACCCTTGCGGAATACGAAATGTTGACCGCCGCCAACCAGGGACCGCAGTTTTGGAACCTGGTCTTCAACGCCCCTTTCGATCAACGCTGGTATATGGGGGTGGTTGACGGCAGTGATCCGTACGGCAAAATCATCGGGGCCGGACCCACAATTTCGACACAGGCGATCACGGTGGCTTCCGATCGCAACCGCCGCTCGCTTTCCGTAAATCAATGGATGAACGAGTTTTTCAATACACAATCGCAGCCGGTCGGCCACGGTTTCACCCGGGCAATGGCCGCGGCAGGGTTTGCCTGTTACTCCTTCAACCCGGTGCCAGGAATTCCGATCAAGATAATTGTCCTCGATGATACCGACAAGCTCTACCACGGCGCCGGGGGCTCTCTTGACAACAAGCGTTTCCAATGGCTCCAAAATCAGCTCGCCGCCGGTCAAAATGCCGACCAACTCATGATTGTCTGCTCCCATGTCCCGCTCAATCCCTACGCGCAAACGGCCATGGGAGACTCCCCCCCGACCGCCAATCAATATCTGGCTTCCCTCTGGGAGTACTCCGAGGTCCCAATGGACTTCATCCTCTCTGCCTGCCACAACAACCCGAACCTTGTTCTGTGGGTGGCCGGACACGTGCACCGAAACACCATCACACCGCAGCCCGCATCGGTCTATGTTCCAAGCGCGGCGGCCAATCAAGGCTTCTGGGTTGCCGAAACCCCTTCGTTAAGGGACTTCCCCCAACAGTTCCGAAGCTACAGGCTAATCTACAACAGCAGCGATTCGAGCATAGGCAACGAACCGAGCATATCCGTGGTCGCCCTCTCACACGACACGGCGCCCCAGCCCGGAACACCCGCCTGCAATTCGCGCAAATATGCGATCGGGGCCATGGAGATATTCGACCCCACCACATTCGGCAATCATACCGCCAACCCCACGAACAACTATCAGCAGGGTCCGGGCATGGACCCGAACAGCTGCGTCTATAATGCCGAGCTTGTCATTCCACTCGGCCAACTCAGCCCGGGGCTGCAGAACAAGCTCCAAAATCTCGGGCCGGTTGTCGGCTACTTCAAAATCGACGGCGGCGCAAACACGGTTGCAAGCCAGGCGGTTACTTTGAACAACTGCGTCCTGGGCAGCGCTGCGACCGAATACAGGGCCAGCCAATCCCGAAACTTCAAAGGCGCCGCTTGGCAATTCTATCCCGGTCCGGGGGATCCCCCCCCGAGTTTCGCCCTGGGAGCAGCTTCGGGTAGCGGGGCAAAAACAGTCTATTTTCAGGTAAAAGACGCAAATGGCCGCGTGTCTCCAATTGTGCAAGATTCTGTTCACTTTTCAAAAACAGCTGCTATCGGGGGTTGATACCCTCGAACTACAAGTTCCAGGAAAAAAATGTGGGACCGGAAGCGAGCTTCCGGAGCCCGTTCAAATCCCGAGGAGAGACATAATGATCAAACGCATGCTGGCAGTGCTGGGTCTGGTGCTGGCCTTGAGCGCGCCCGCCCGGATTTCCGTTTTGGCCCAGACCGTCATACCAAACGACAACACGGTTCTTAAACAGATCATAATTTTCGGCCGTCACAGCATTCGCTCGTCGACCGTGCCCTTGAGCGCCCTGGGACAATTCGCGGTCCGGGACTGGCCGGCCTTCGAGGTCCCTGCGGGGTGTTTGACTCCCAACGGACAGACGGCGGAAACCTACCTCGGCCAATATTTCCGCCAATATTTGACGGCCGAGGGGCTGCTCGCGTCAAACAACGACCAGCAAAACGCGGCGCAATCGTATTTCCGTTCCAACTGCATCCAGAGATCCTTCAACACGGCCTATTATTTCTGGGAAGGGATGATCCGGGACCAGGGGCTGACTCCCGTCGTACACTCCTATGCCATCGAGGCCCCCTCATGTTCCGCGGACCCCGTGTTCGCAACCTTGGAGACCGGGGTCGCCCGGGTCAACCCCGAGATCGCTCTAAGCCAGGTCGAGGGAATTTACAATACCGGAGACGCCATGAAGGAGGCCTGCAGTGCGGAGTTTTCCCTGATACTGAACGCACTGCAGCCCCCCAATTCGTCTTCAAACTGCCCGCAGGAGTCCTCGACACCCTGTGTCGATCCAACTGCCGGGGCCATTACCTTCTCGACCAACTCCAAGCCTGCCACCGGAAGCATTATCGAGCTGGGAGCGCTGGAAGCCACCCTCGCAGCCGCGGATCCTTTCGTGATGCAATACGCCGACAACATGACAACGGCCTGGGGCGAGTGGACCCCCGAACAAGTCTCCCAGCATACCCGGCTGCTCGATCTGGCCTTCGCCATCGAGGATCGTACGCCCTACCTCAGCCAGGTGCAAAGTTCCAATGCCGCCTCGCACGTGCTGCGCACCATGCAGAACGCTGTACACGGCTATAATTTGGCAGGCTCTTTCGGCAACGCCCGCTCCAAGATGGTCGTCGTGATAAGTTCGGACAATTACGTGGCCGGCCTGGCGGGACTTCTCAATCTGCACTGGCAATTGAGCGGATATCAGCCCGATTATTGTGCTCCGGGCGGAGCGCTCGTCTTCGAACTGCGCCAGTCAAAGCAAACGAGGCGGTATTTGGTCCGGATCTATTATACGGCCCAGACCTTCGATCAGCTTCGCTCCCTGGATCCTCTCACACAGGATTCGCCCGCCACCATGCAGCTTTTTGTTCCGGGCGGCAGTATTTCGGCCACGAATCTGGACGTGGACTTCACCGCTTTTCAACAATTGGTGAAAAACGCGATCAACCCCAACGACGTGGAATTCGGGCCTTCGCCGGCGCCGCTGCCCGGACCGGCCGCCTGCCAACAGTAGCAACGCGGCGGCCGCAAAAAATTCAACCAGGAGATCTCCGCGCAAATGTTTGAACAGGATTGATAGCCGTCAAGTCGTACTTAGAAAAGGTATGATAAGACAGTTGAAAATATCCGTCATAATTTCGATAATGGAGATCGCGACATGGAAGGTGAACGCCAAATCAGGGATACCCTGTATGACATATTGGGCGAGGAAGGTTGCGGCATGGCCTGTGAGGACGATGCCGACATTTTCTTCGATGAGGAAGGCTGGAAACTGATGCTCTGCGGATTTATGGAGCCGTGGAAGCTCGGAGACACGGTCGAGCAAGCCAAGGCTGCTCTTGAAACCTTCGGTTCGATGGGATACGGTCTGGCCTGAGCGCTTGGACCAAAACGGGGCTGAAGACCCGATTGTCCTCATGGCGCGTGGATGCGCGTTGGTTTGCAAACACCATTAAAAAAGGAGCTGACAAATGACGACACCGCAACACTGCCCCGGATTCGAGCAATTCAAAAACCTGCAGTCCTTTTCCTGCTCTTGCCCGGAATGCGGGCAGGAAAAGGAAATTTTCTCGGATGAGTTCGACAAGAAGCACATCTGCGGAAAATGCGGTAAGGAAATCGATTTTTCGAAATGTACCCTGGAGACGACGGGTTCCTCCGGCGCGCCCCGCTAAGCTGACCAAATTCTCTGACAGTTTAAATCAAGTAGGCGGGCAGGCAAATCCGAGCCCGCCTCCCGCAAAAACGGAAAGCCCCCCGGATGCGCATGTTCAACCGCTCCCGGGGGGCCTGGCTTGCTAGCTCCAATCATCACCTCTTAACAAGAGTCAACGCCAGTTCATGTTTTTCGCCGAATGCTCGCCCGCCCCTGCCCGAGGGACAAGACGCTTTCCCCGACAAACGGAATCCCCTCTTCCGGGGACCGCGCGGGACTTCGGCTAAAGCATGGTATCAATACGGTAATGCCGCTTGGAAAAGAAGTCAATTGCGCAAGGCCGCGCACCCTTCCGTCCTCGAAAAAATTTTAAAACAGTGCGTTCGTAAATTCCTCGGCGTCGAAGGGACGCAGATCCTCGACGCTTTCTCCTATCCCGATATAGCGGACCGGCACCTGAAGTTCGTCGCAGATCGCCGCAACGATGCCGCCTTTGGCCGTACCGTCGAGCTTTGTAAGAATGAGCCCGGTAAGACCGATGCCCTCCTTGAAAAGCTTGGCCTGCGAGAGGGCGTTTTGCCCCGTGGAGGCGTCCAGGACGAGAAAAACCTCGTGAGGCGCCCCCGCCAGTTTCTTTTCGACAACGCGGTGGATTTTCTTGAGTTCTTCCATCAGATTGACCTTGGTGTGCATACGGCCCGCAGTGTCCATCAGCACCACGTCGATATCGCGGGAAACCGCGGCATCGAGCGAGTCGAAAGCAACCGCCGAGGGGTCCGAACCGCTTTTCTGCTTTACCACCGGAACGCCGACGCGCTCCGCCCAGATGGAGAGTTGCTCGACCGCGGCGGCCCGGAACGTGTCGCAGGCCACCAGCATGGGCTTCAAGCCCTGCTCTTTTAAACGGGCGGCCAGTTTCCCCGTTGTGGTCGTTTTTCCCGTACCGTTTACGCCAACGATCAGAACAATGAGCGGCTTATGGGCGCGGTAGTCCAGCGCCGGGGCTTCGATGGTCAGGGTGGCCCTGATTTCTTCACGTATCTGTTCGCGAAGCTTCGCCGGGTCGCTCAACTCCTTTCTCTTCACCTTTTCAGCCACCTTGCCAAGAAGCATGGAGGTGGTCTTGACCCCCAGATCGGAAGTAATCAGGATCTCTTCGAGTTCATCGAGCAGTTCTTCGTCTATGATCTTCCTGCCCAGAACCAGCCGGTCGATGCGGTGAGTAAATCTTTCGCGCGTGCCTTTGAGACGGCCGCGAAGACGCTTGAAAAAACCCCTGCGGGCAGCCCCGTCTTCCCCCTTCTCATCGTCATCATCTTCTTCTTGCGCCTCTTCCAAAGCCTCCTCGTCGAGGGGCAAATCCTTCGGGCTTTCTTCATATCGGGGCGGCGAGGCCTGGCTTTGAGCCTCGATCTCCGGCTCTTCGACCTCCGGGGCGGGCGTCGCGTTCAAAATCTGGCCATCGAGGCAGTCTTGAGCCTCATGACCTTCCCTGAGCGGACCCTCCTCCACCACCACTGTTTCCTTATCTTTTTTTCGTTTAAACCACCTGATCATCTTTTTTCTTCTCCTCCAAAAATCCGATCGGGTCTAAATTATAGTCCGGCCGGAGTGATAAGACCCAATGAAAGAACCGATTTTGGAGGGCGCGGGATGGATAGTCAAGAAATGAATTTACGTCGCGAAATAGTAGAGGTCTGTCGCAAGCTGCAAGAGGGGGGACTTATTGCGGCAAGCGACGGGAATGTAAGCTGCAGAACGGGTTCGGACTGCATTTTGATTACTCCGGGCGGGGTTTCAAAGGGTGAGATCCAAGCCGGGGAGATAGCGAAAACGGCCATGGACGGAACACTTCTGGAAGGCCCCCTTGCGCCTTCGAGCGAAATACGAATGCATCTGCTGGTCTATGGCATGAGGCCGGATGTTTCGGCCATTGTTCACGCCCATCCGCCGATAGCAACCGCGTTTACGGTCGCAGGGTTTGCCTTTGATTCAAAAATACTGCCCGAGGTGTGGATGATGCTCGGAGAGGTTCCGCTCGCCCCCTATGCGACTCCGGCCACCGAGGAAGTCCCCCGGTCCATCGAACCTTATGTGGCGGGCAGCCGGGCGATACTTCTGAAAAGGCACGGGGCGGTAACCTTTGGCCGCGATCTTGCCCGGGCCTGGATGTGCATGGATAAGCTCGAACATTGCGCAAAAACCCTTCTTTACGCTTCCATGCTCGAAGGCCGAAAACCCGGCCTGGCCATGAGCGAGGAGGAAATCGCAAGGCTCGGAGCCGGCTTGGGCCTTTGAAGTCCGCGCGGTGGGCCGGTTTTCATTAGCAGAGGAAATGAACCAGGCTTCAAGGCGTCCCTTTGATCTAAACCTTGAAGTCCTTGATCAATTCGTCCGATATTGTTTCAAACCGGCTCACCATACGGAGGCTGCAAAAGCATCATGAACTTCTCAAAGAGCAAGCCTTGGGGGAGGGCTTCGATTCCATACAGGATCGGGCGCTGGGGTTGGAGAATCGATCGATCTCAGGAAAAGGTTCGCTCGATTGAAGCAACTTATCGAAAACTTATCGAAAACGCGAACAACATCATCATTGGCATCGATCCTTCCGGGAACATCACTTTCATAAACGGCTTCGGACAGGGTTTTTTCGGCTACACGCAGGAGGAGTTGGCTGGAAAAAACGTGCTCGGGACCATCATGTTGCCTTTTGAAGCCGACGGAGGCGATCTCAAGACCACGGGTGAACAGATCTGCGGCCCGGAGCCCGACGCGGTCGCCATCAGGGAAAATATACGACGAAACGGGGAAAAAGTCTGGATTGCCTGGGGACACACGCCTCTTCTGGATGAAAACGGGCGGATCGTCGAGATCCTCTGCGTTGGAAACGATATCACCGAACGAAAGCGGGACGAGGAAGAGCGTGAATTGGTGCTTGCCTTTCTGAGGCTTGTCAATGAGGCCGGCCACCTCCATGAGCTGGTCTATGAAGCGACCGCGTTCTTTCAGAAAACCTCCGGGTGCGAGGCGGTTGGAATCAGGCTGAAACGCGGCTACGATTATCCCTATTATGAGACCAGAGGGTTTCCCGACGAATTTGTCGAGCTTGAAAGCAGCCTTTGCTCCTGTGACAAGGACGGCCGCCCGATTTTGGACGACGCTGGAAATCCGGTGCTCGCGTGTATGTGCGGAAACGTCATCCGCGCAAGATTCGACCCTTCCAAGCCTTTTTTTACCGGCAACGGGACCTTTTGGACCAACAGCACGACCGAACTGCTGTCCAAAAGCACAGAGGTCGATCGCCTCGCCCGCACCCGAAACCGTTGCAATGGCGAAGGCTATGAATCCGTGGCTTTGATCGCGCTGTGCGTGGGCAATGAAAGACTTGGCCTCCTCCAGTTAAACGACAGGCGAAAAGGCTGTTTCTCACCCGGAGCCATTGCTTTGTGGGAGCGGCTTTCAAACTTTTTGTCGGTAGCCCTTTCCAAATTTTTCACCCTTGAGGCTCTCGGCGAAAGCGAGCAAAGGTATCGAGAACTCTTCGAGGCCGGCTCCGACGCCATTCTTTTCATAGATAACGACACGGAAATGATTATCGACGCCAATAGCACGGCCTCGGCCATGTTTGGCTTCAGTCGGGAAGAACTGCTGGTCAAAAGAAACTGGGAGCTGTCGGCCGAACCCGATGCCACGCGCCTGGCGACCCGGGACGCAAAGGCTGTCTTCGGTCAGGTCATTATCGTGCCCCTGCGTCATCTTCGCAGAAAAGACGGAACTCTTTTCCAGGCAGAAATTACGGGCCGTTCCTTTCTTTGGCGAAACAGGCCGGTTTTCATCGCCGCCATACGCGACATAACGGAACGCAAAAAGGCCGATGAGGAAAAAGCGCGGCTGGCCGCGATCGTGGAGTCCTCCTCGGATGCCATAATCGGACTGAGCCTTGATGGCACGATAACTTCATGGAATCTGGGCGCCCGTAACATCTACCAGTATAAGGCGGAGGAGGCGATCGGGCAGTCCATGAAACTCCTTGTGCCCGACGAACTGGTGGGGGATGAGGAAGCTATTCTGAAGAAGATAAGTTCCGGCGAACTGGTCGAACATTGCGAAACGGTGCGCCGGCGCAAGGATGGTCGGAACATAGAGGTGTCGCTTACGGTTTCACCGATCGTGGACGGGGCCGCAAACATCATCGGGGCCTCAAGCGTGGGCCGGGACATTACGGCTCAAAAACATGTCCGGGATTCGCTGCGGGAAAGCGAAGCCAGGATGAAGAGCATCTTCAGGGCGGCTCCGATAGGGATAGGTTTGACCTCCGGCAGAACGATCCTGGATCTCAACGAATATCTTTGCAATTTGTGTGGTTATTCGAGGGAGGAAACCTTAGGCCGCAATTCGAGGGAATTTTACCCCGACGAGGCCGAGTACGAAAGGGTCGGAGCGAAGTTTTACCAGCGGAACGAATTCCAGGGGGGGGTAACCCTCGAAACTCGTCTCCGGCGAAAAGACGGAAATGTTATAGATGTGCTGCTCAGTTCCACTCCGATTGAGCCCGGAAATCCCGCCTCGGCGCTAACCTTCACCGTTTTGGACATCACCGGGCGAAAGCGCGCGGAAGTCGAGTTGAACCGGCTATTTCGGCAAAATAAACTTATCCTGGATTCCGCCCAGGAGGCTATCGTCGGTCTGGATTTATCGGGCATGGTGGTGTTTGCCAACCCGGCCGCGGCCGAAACGCTTGGCTACCGCCTGGAGGATTTGCCGGGGAGAAACCTGCACCGGCTGGCCCATCACACCAGGGCCGACGGAGGACCCTACCCCGAAGACCAATGCCCCGTGGCCAAGACCCTTGAAGCCGGGCTTAAATGCAACGTGCAGGATGAAATCCTTTACAGACGCGACGGTACCCGGTTTTATTCGGCCTATTCGGCCAGTCCGATCGAGGAAGAGGGCAAAATTGTGGGTGCGGTCGTTACTTTTCGGGATGTATCCGCGCGCAGGAATGCGGAGAAAAATCTCAGCGAATCCGAAAAAAGATATCGGGCGCTCTTCGAGAACATGTCTTCGGGTTTCGTGCTCTTCGAGGTCGTGGAGGATGCGGGAGGGGCTCCGGTGGACCTGACCATCCTCACTGCCAACAAGATATTTGAAAAGACTACCGGATTGACGGTCTCGGACATCGTCGGCAAACGTTTGAAACAGGTGTTGCCCGGTATCGAAAATGATACGGCCGATTGGATCGGACGCTATTCCAAAGTGGCCCTGAGCGGTGAATCCATTCAGTTCGAGCAGTTCTCCGAACTTCTCGGAAGCTTCTTCTCGGTGACTGCCTACAGGTCCGGGCACAATCAATGCTGCGTCACCTTCGAGGACATCACCGAGCGCAAGCGTTCCGAGCATGAAAGGGAACGAATCGAAGCCCGGTTGCGCCAGGCGCAGAAAATGGAAGCGCTTGGCACTCTGGCTGGCGGGATTGCCCATGATTTCAACAATATTCTGGGGGTGATCTCCGGTTTTACCGAATTGACTCTGATGGACGCCGATGACCGGGCCAAGGTTCAGGAAAATCTGAGTGAAGTGTTGAAGGCAAGTGCCAAGGCCGCTGATCTGGTAAAGCAGATTTTGGCCTTCAGCAGGCAAAGCGCGCAGGAAAAACAGCCGGTACAGGTGGGGCTGATCGCAAAAGAGGCTCTCAAGATGCTGCGGGCATCCCTGCCGGCCACTGTCGAAATCACCAATAAAATCAAATCCAGGGCCCTTGTGGCCGCCGACCCGACTCAGATTCACCAGGTGCTTATGAACCTTTGCACCAATGCCGCTCACGCCATGTCCGAAACGGGAGGCGTTCTCGATGTGGGCCTTACCGATCTGATCCTGGATGTGCAATCCGAGGGGGTCTCTTCGAGCTTGCGCCCCGGACCCTATGTCAAGCTTTCCGTAACTGATACGGGATGCGGGATAGACCCTGCCATAATGGAGCGGATATTCGATCCATTCTTCACCACCAAAGGGCTGGGGGTCGGCACCGGACTCGGATTGGCCGTTGTCCTTGGCATCGCCCAAGAACTCGGGGGGGCTGTCGATGTGGAAAGCGTCGTTGGTAAGGGCTCGACCTTCAACGTTTTTCTCCCGGCGATGGATGTCGCCAGTCAGGCTCCGGCTAAGGAGTCCTCCCCACTGGTCGGGGGAAAGGAGCGCATTCTGATCGTTGACGATGAACCCGCTTTGGCGCAACTGACCCGCACCATGCTAAAACGGATGGGCTACGAGGTCCATGCCCGCTCGAGCGGAGCGCAAGCCTTGGAACTCTTGCGGCAACAGCCTCAAGACAATCCTTTCGATTTGGTGATTACCGATATGACGATGCCACAGATGACGGGCGTCGAACTTATCCGGGAGATCTTGAATTACAAGCCCGATCAACCCGTAATATTGTGCACCGGTTTCAGCGAAAAGATCGATCTTGAAAAGGCCCGCGCCCTCGGCGTGCGAGGATTTCTAATGAAGCCCGTCGTACTTCAAGAACTTGCCGCTCTGGTGCGCAAGGTGCTTGATAGGGGTGCTACGATTTGAGAGGACGGAAAAAGGAGAACGGAGGGTATTTCCTCCGTCGGAAAAGTTAACAGTTTGCAAGGTGGAGATAACCTGCTGATATAATGGCAACAAAGATGCCCCGCGATTCTTTCCTCCCCGCTTATTGTCGGAAATTTTAACAATACGAATGATTCGGCTGGAACCGGCCGGCCTTGCGCAATTCTGTAATTGCCTGCAATAACAAATGGGTGCATTCGCCGAAAAAGCGTTTCACGCACTGGTACGCTCATTGCAAAAAGAGGTTTCACCAAACTGCGGCCCGGAATAGTATCTTACGCGGTGTGGAGATGCTGATGGACGGGCCGTTTTTGCGAGATGAGGGGAAAATATGAAAAGAGCACTGACTGTTTTGATGATGACAGCGGCATTGATAGTCGCCATGGCTTCAGGAGCCAAGGCCGATCCCATTAACGGCACCATATCGATCAGCGGCGGCGCGACTTTCAGCAATTACGATTTGACGACAGGAAGCAACTCTGTCAACTTTACATCCGGTTTTGTCGGGTCGGCCTCCAACGACTTCAACGGGGCGCTTTTTACGCAGCCCACCGTTGAAGGCTTCAGCTGGACCCTGGGTACTGGAGGAAAGATCAATTTGCCGGGCGGTAACATGTGGACCGTGACCAACGGCAGCGGCACGACCTACAGTTTTCAAGCCTCCAGCATGGTGGTGACGGGCACCCCCGGGGTAGGCTCGCTGGATCTTTCAGGTAACGGTATTCTATACATTTCTTCCGGGGGAAATGTAATCAAGGAATCGACGGGCACCTTCACTCTTGATTTCACCAGCTCGACGGATTCCTTGGGTGGCCATTCGGGCGGCTACACCCTGTCGCTGAGCTCTAACGGCGACAGTGTTCCGGAAGCTTCAACCCTGCTTCTTTTCGGCGCGGGATTGCTCGGACTGGTTTTTGTCGAGCGCAGGAAAAAGCTGGAACGTTAGGCTTTAAAGCCGATGATGATATAACGAGGGGATGGGGCAGGAACTCATCCCCTCGAAAAATTTCAAGCCCGATGGCCTCCGTGGCGCGAACCACTGTAAACCTCATTTCTCAGCCCGACTCTTTTCAACCCGGCCGTTATTCAATTTCCGGCGCTTTTCGATGGCCAAGTATGTTACTATGAGGGCAATCGGGATCCCGCCTTGGGCGAGCTTACTTGGAGTTTAGTTGGAGCGTATCCGCGAGCATTTATGAAGATCAGGTTCGGCATACTCTCAAAACTTTTTTCCTGGTATCTTTTGGCCTGCCTGATCTTTTACGCCACTATTCTTCTTCTTTTCGCCCACATTAAGAACCTGGCGACAATTACCGAGGACATCGTAAGCCGCAATTATCTCATTTCGACTTCTTCCAAGCTGATGATCGACGCTCTTTGGTCGATGGCCGAAAATCAAAAAAAATTCGAACTGATGCACGAGGCGCAGTACGGAAAGTATTTTGACGTCGCGCTCAAACAATACGAAAGTAATCTTTTCAACATCCTGTGGCTCAGCGCGTCGAGCAGCGGGGGAAATCCCTGGGACGCGCTTCACCGGGAATTCGACGCGCAGTTCGGGGCCGGCAACAAGCAGATCGACTACATTCATTCCAATGCTCCCTGGCTGAAGGACGAGGTGGTCAGCAAGTGGGCCGACCAGATCCAGAAGGCCCGCACGGCCAATGACCGGCAGATCGAGGAAATGGTCAGAAGCTTGAATGCCAAGGGTCGAAGGGCCGACGAGTACGGGATCGTGGGGGTTTTGGCATCGGTAGTGATCGGACTGTTGGGGATAATCGGCTTCAGCTTCGGCATGATCCGGCCGCTGCGCGAGTTGAGGCGCGGGATAAAGTCCCTGTCGAGTTCGGGAATTACGGCCCCCATACGGATTCATTCCCAGGATGAGTTCGGAGAGCTGGCCGGGGCCTTTAACGACATGGCCGCCCGGTTGACCGAAGAAGAGCGGATGCGCTCGGATTTCATCTCGATGCTCAGCCACGAAATCCGGACCCCGCTTACCTCCATCCGCGAATCGGTTAACCTCATCTGCGAAGAGGTGATGGGGGAGATCAATGAAAAACAGAGACGTTTTTTGCTGATAGCGAGCCGCGAACTGGAGCGCATAACGACGCTTTTGAACCATCTCATGCAGATATCTCGGCTCGAGGCCGGAGTGGTTGAAATACACCCCCGCACGATCGGCCTTCATGAATTTGTCGAGGGCGCACTGTCGCGACTGGTTCCCGTTGCGGAGGCGAAGGGCATTTGCATACGCTCGGAGGTTACCGGAGAGGTGGGCCAATTTTTCTGCGACCCGGAAAATTTGCAGCAGGTTTTGCTCAATTTACTGGGAAATGCTATAAAGTTTTCGCCCGGCGGGAGTGAAATTGTTGTCTCGGTCAGCCAGAAGGATTGGGCTAGAGCGCCTGTTCTGGTGTTTGCCGTAAGCGACAAGGGGCCGGGAATTCCGGATTGCGAGCAGGCCTTGGTTTTCAACAAGTACTACAGAGCCTCCGGGGTGCGGGAACATGTCGACGGAGTGGGTTTGGGCCTTAGCATTTCCAAGTTCATCGTCGAGGCGCACGGGGGGCAAATTGATCTCGAGAGCAAAGTCGGGGAGGGCAGTACTTTCAGTTTCACCCTGCCCATGCATGGGAAAGATTGAAAAATGGGTTTCAAAACGCTTATAGAGTGCAAATTGTTCGTCCTTGCATCTGTGGCATTTCTGTTGATTGTCGGTTCACCTTCTTTGTCCAAAGCGGTTGAAACCAGCCAGACCTCGGCGCAGTCCATTCGACGCAACGTGGAGATGGATGCGCTCAAGAAGGCGCAAAGCGCCTTCGACGCGGGCGATTACCGAGGCGCCCTGACCCGATTCGAGATGCTGGGCAACGTTGCCCAAAGCCCCGATATCAAGAGGGAGGCCATGTACGGGTCCGCAACCGCCAGGCTGGTCCTTGCCGACAGCAAAGAGGCTTTCGACAGTGCGGTGGCGGCATGGGAAAAATGGGCCGCTGAGGCCGGGGCCGCCAAGGGCATGGAGGATCCCAGAATGCTCACGCCTTTTATCGTGAGTCTTCAGTCGGCCATCAAGAAGGGCGCCGGAGGCCCGCTCGGGACGAAAGAAAAAGGCGACGCTCCTCCGAGGATCGTGATTATGAAGGAAAAGTTGGTTCAGAATCTGCGGGCCAAACTTGCGCTCGCACAACGCGAGATCCGCCGGTTGCGCCACGACCTCAAGTCCCTTGACGAAATCCATCGAAAATACGAGGAGAAAAAGCAGGAAATGACTCCGTGATTTTCTGCATGCCCGCATGAGTGCGACCGTAAAACCCATAGTCCTTGTGGTGGACGATGATCGGGATATCCTGGCGGTGCTCGAAGCCAGGCTTTCTTCGATCGATTACCGGGTACTGACCGCTTCCGGGGGCGAGGAGGCACTGAGGCTGCTTAAGAGCGGACCGGTGGATCTCATGATTTCCGACGTTAAGATGCCTGGCATGGGAGGAATGGACCTTTTTTCCGCCGCCCAGCAGGTTCGCCCGGGACTGCCCGTCATGTTTCTTACCGCCTACGGGACGATTCCCGACGCGGTAAAGGCCATGAAAGCAGGGGCGGTCGAATACCTTACTAAGCCCTTCAACGGACGGGAACTGGTCTCTAAAGTCCAGGAGGTGCTGAGGAAAAGCTCGCCCAAACAGTCGCTCGACTCTTTGCCTCCCCTGGGGGAGATGTTTCGCGGAGTGAAAAGCCCGGCCATGGGCGAACTCTACGAACTGGTCGATCGCATCGCGCGAAGCGATGTGAACGTGCTGCTTCTCGGCGAATCCGGGGTGGGCAAGGAACGCATAGCCCATCTGCTCCACCAGAGGGGGCCGCGCCGCGAGCAGCCCTTCATGGTCGTAGACTGCGGTTCGACTCCCGGCGGGCTTTTGGAAAGCGAACTTTTCGGCCATGTGCGCGGGGCGTTCACACACGCGATAAAGGACAAAAAGGGCCTTATCGAGGCGGCCGACAAGGGCACCCTTTTCCTCGATGAAATCGGCAACATTTCCCACGAGATGCAGGTGAGACTCCTGAGGTTTTTAGAAGACAAGAAGATCAGGCGGATAGGAGATCTCAAGGAGATCCCGGTAAACTGCCGGGTCATCTCGGCCACAAATGCCGATCTGCGCGAGGAGGTGGCCTCGGGGAGTTTTCGCGAAGACCTCTATTACAGGCTTCGGGTGGTGACTTTGAAGATTCCGCCTTTAAGGGAAAGGCGGGAAGACATTCCGGGTCTTGCTCAGTATTTTGTGGAAAATTTTTGCAAAACTCATGATCTGCCCCAGGTCAAGCTGCCTGCGGAGACGACCCGGTGGGTTTCCGAATATCCCTGGCCGGGAAACGTGCGGGAGCTTAAAAATGCCCTGGAAGGAGGCGTTGTTTTGTGTCGTGACGGAGTGCTGCACAAAAGCGACCTGTGTCTTTCGGGGCTTCCCGAGGAGGCGTTGCGAAAGGGCCGGGCGATGTCGGGCGAGACTTCAGCGCTTTCCCTGGAGGAAAGCGAGCGCAATGCGATTTTGCGGGCGCTCGAGCAGGCGGGCTTCGTGCAAAAGGAAGCGGCCAATCTTCTTGGAATAAGCCGCAGGGCCATTCATTACAAGATCAAAAAATATGGAATCGACTGCGGAAAGCGATCGAACAAGAGTGAAGAGGACGACTGATTATGGAATGCGGAAAAGAGCAAAACAGTGCCCGGTGCGGCTGCACCTACAGCGGATGCCCCAAAAACGGACTGTGCTGCGAGTGCATCCAGGCACACCTTAAGAGCAGGGAGCTTCCCGGGTGCTGTTTTCCCCCGGAGGCCGAAAGGACCTACGACCGCTCGTTCGAACACTTTGCCCGGCTGGTCGGGACCAAAAAGGTTTGAGCCAGATTGGAGCCGATTGGCAATCAGCCCTGGAAAACGGTCTCCACATGTTCTCGGGATTTACTCATCACGAATTTTTTGCCGCGGCCGATTTCAGGGTCTTATACATTTTGAAGTTGTAGCTGTCGGCAAGGGCCTGCCAGCTCGCTTCGATAATATCGTGGGAAACTCCGACCGTGCTCCATTGCTCGATGCCGTCGGTCGATTCGATAAGTACTCGCACCTTTGCGCCCGTGCCAGGCTGTTCGGGCAGCACGCGCACCTTGTAATCCCTCAGTTCCACGTCTTTTAGTTCGGGATAGAACTTTTCAAGAGATTTGCGAAGGGCCTTGTCCAGGGCGTTTACCGGGCCGTTGCCAAGGGCGGCGGTATGTTCGAGCTGGCCTCCGACGCGGATTTGGATAGTCGCCTCGGCTATTGGCTCCTTATTCTCGCTATGTTTTTGATCAATCACCCGAAAACCGACCAATTCGAAATATTTTTTGGCCGTGCCCATGGCCTTGTTGAGAAGAAGTTCGAAACTTGCTTCGGCGGCTTCGAACTGGAAGCCCTGGTTTTCGAGTTCCTTGATTTCTTCGAGCACCTGCATGGCCACGGGATCAGCCTTGGAGAGTTCGAAGCCGAATTCTTCAGCTTTTTGCTTGATCGTGGCCCGCCCGGACAGATCGGAGATGAGAAATCTGCGGTCGTTTCCAACCAGGGCCGGGTCGATGTGTTCGTAAGTCTTGGGGTTTTTTGCAACAGCGCTTATGTGCACGCCCCCCTTGTGTGTGAAGGCGCTTCGGCCCACAAAGGGCTGGTAGCGGTTGGGGGTGACGTTTGCCAGTTCCAGGATGAAGCGGCTTACCTGCCTGAGTTTTCTGAGATTATCCTCGGTAAGGCAAGCGCAACCCATCTTGAGGCAGAGGTTGGACATGATGGAACAAAGATCGGCGTTGCCGCACCTTTCCCCCATGCCGTTGATGGTTCCCTGGACCTGCACCGCCCCCATCTCGACGGCGGTAAGCGAGTTTGCCACCGCGAGTTCCGAGTCGTTATGGGCGTGGATTCCAAAGCGGATGGAGGGGAAATTTTCCTTGACCGTACTGATGGTCTTCTGGATGTGGCTGGGGAGGCTTCCTCCGTTGGTGTCGCAGAGGATGACGCACTCCGCGCCGGCTTCCAGGGCCTTCGCCACGGTTGCAAGGGCATAGTGGGGGTCTTCCTTGAAGCCGTCGAAAAAATGTTCGGCGTCGTAGAAGACAGTTTTGCCCTGCTGGCGCAAAAAGGCCACGCTTTCGTAGATGATCGCGAGGTTGCGCTCCAGGGTGGTGTTGAGGGCATCGCGAACATGCACCGTCCAGCTTTTTCCGAAAATGGTCACCAGTTCGGTGTTGGAATCGAGCAGGGCTTTAAGGTTGAGGTCCGAGGAGGGGGCCGAACCGGGATGGCAGGTCGAGCCGAAGGCGGCGATTCTGGCCTGCTTGAGGTGATAATTGCCGATTTCGCGGAAAAAACCGACGTCCTTGGGGTTCGATCCGGGCCAGCCGCCTTCGATGTAATGAAGGCCGATATCATCGAGTTTTAGGGCTATGCGGACCTTGTCCTCCACGGAAAAGGCGAAATCCTCGGCCTGAGTGCCGTCCCGAAGCGTCGTGTCGTATATGCTGACCTGCATGACGGTGTCTTTCGGATTGAAGGTGGCGCTTTAGCGCCGGTTAAAATCGACTAGTCACTCTCAACGGGCTCTTTGTCCAGTTCGAAAGCGTCGTGGAGCACCCTTACGGCCAGTTCGGTGTACTTTTCGTCGATTATGCACGAGACCTTTATTTCGGAGGTGGCGATCATTCCTATGTTGATGCCCTCTTCGGCCAGAGTTTGAAACATCTTGGTGGCAACACCGCTGTGGCTTCTCATCCCCACCCCGATGATGGAGACCTTGGCTATGCCAGGGTCGCCCACCACCTGGCAGTCGCCAAGCTCGTTTGCAACCGCGTGCAGGATGCGAATGGTTTCATCGTAGGATCCTGTGGGGACGGTAAATGAGATGTGAGCCCGGCCTGGTACGCCGCTCGCCCCCTGGACTATCAGATCGACGTTGATTTTTGCCGCGGAGATGGGCCGGAAGACTTTGGCCGCTATTCCCGGCTGATCGGGAATATTTGTGATCGTCACCCGGCTTTCGTTCTTATTGTAGGTGATTCCGGAAACCACCACCTTTTCCATGGTTGCATCCTCCCGTGAAACAAGCGTGCCCGGAGCGTCCGTAAAAGAAGAAAGCACCATTATGGGCACATCGTAATTCAGGCCGAATTCGACCGAGCGAATGTGGAGGACTTTGGCTCCCATGCTCGCCATTTCCAGCATTTCTTCGTAGCTTACCCTGTCAAGCTTTCGCGCCTTGGGGCATATATTGGGGTCGGCGGTGAAGACCCCTTCGACATCCGTATATATTTCGCATACGCTCGCCTTGAGTGCCGCGGCAAGGGCCACCGCCGAGGTATCGGAACCCCCGCGCCCGAGGGTGGTAATGTTGCCTTCATCGTCATAGCCCTGAAAACCCGCCACAACCACGATTTTACCGGCCTGCAGCTGTTCGATGACAGGTTCGGTCTGGATCCAGTTTATCCGGGCCTGGCCGAATTGACCGTCGGTAATGATCCCGGCCTGGTAGCCGGTCATGGAGACCGCCTCGGCGCCCATCGATTTTACGGCGATGCAAAAAAGAGCTATCGTCGTTTGCTCGCCGGTCGAAAGAAGAACGTCCATTTCGCGGGGGTCCGGACATGGACAAATCTCTTTTCCCAGCTTGATGAGCCGGTCGGTTTCACCGGCCCTGGCCGAAAGGACCACAACCAGTTGATCGCCGCTCTTTTGTCTTGCCAACACCCGCCGGGCCACGGCATTGATTCGTTCGGCGTTTGCGACGGAAGTTCCGCCGTATTTTTGAACAACGAGAGCCATCAGCTCGAAATCCTCCGTTCAAGAGGCGTGGAGTGGCCGGGTAAGAAGTCGCCCCGGGGTTCCAGCCGCCAGGTTTTACAGTTCATAAGATTCATTAGGCAAGTAACCAAAATGTCCCCGGTTGTCCACAATAAAAAAACTCCCTTCCGGATATATTTACGTCGGTAGCACATCCAATTTGTATATCTATTTCGTTGACCAGGGACCGATACGGCCTTAGACTCTTAAGATTGATCGGATCGCAATTCCCAGTTTGCCATAGAGGTGACCAAATGAAAATTCTTTTCGTCTATCCGCAGGTTTCCGAAACCTTTTGGAGCTTTAAACACGCCTTGAGGCTGGTGCGCAGAAAGGCCGCCTTCCCCCCGCTCGGGGCCTTGACGGTGGCGGCTATGTTGCCGGTCTACTGGGAAAAAAGGTTGGTCGATCTGAACGTCAGGGAGCTTCGCGACGAAGAGCTGCTTTGGGCTGATTACGTCTTTATAAGCGCCATGATCGCTCAGAAAAATTCGACTGAACAGGTTGCGGCCCGTTGCCGCCGCCTGGGGGTGAAAGTGGTTGGCGGAGGGCCTCTTTTCCGGGCCTATCCGGACCAGTTCGCCGGTTTCCACAGCCTGGTGTTGGGTGAGGCCGAGGCCATTATCGACCGGGTGGCCAAAGACATGGAGACCGGTCGGATGGAGAGGTCTTACCGCTCCTCCGGGTTTCCCGAGCTGGACGTGGTGCCCGTGCCACTCTGGGACCTCGTCAATCTTAACGACTATGCGACCATGTCCGTTCAGTTTTCCAGGGGGTGTCCCTTCAACTGCGAATTCTGCGATGTGATCGTGATGAATGGACGGGTGCCAAGACTCAAGAGCAACGAACAGATGCTGGCCGAACTCGATGCCCTGTACGAACGCGGCTGGCGAGGGTCGGTCTTTATCGTCGATGACAACTTCATCGGCAATAAAGAGAAGGTGAAAAGCCTCCTGAGGGCTCTTATTTCCTGGCAAAAAAGTCGGGGGCGCCGGATGAACTTCTTTACGGAGGCCTCGGTTAATTTGGCCGAAGACCAGGAGCTTATGAACCTCATGGTGCAGGCGGGCTTCAACAAGGTTTTCCTGGGCCTCGAGACGCCGGTCGAAGACGCCTTGAGGGAATGTGGAAAATCCCAGAATCTCAAGAGAAGCCTTTCGGAGTCGGTGAATCTGATCCAAAGCGGGGGCATGGCCGTCATGGGCGGTTTCATAATCGGCTTTGATCATGATCCCCCCGACATTTTCCAACGGCAGGTGAACTTCATTCAGAAAAACGGGATCGTTACAGCCATGATAGGCCTTCTTACCGCCATTCCCGGCACCAGGCTCCATACGCGCCTGGAAGAAGAGGGAAGAATGCTCTTCAACACCTCGGGCAACAACACCGACGTGGACGGTTCCCTCAACTTCGTCACCCGGATGGATCGAACGAAGATAATCGAGGGCTATCGCTGGGTCATGAACAGCGTCTACTCCCCTGAAATGTATTATAACCGGGTGCTCGCATTTCTTCGCACCTATCGCCCGAAGGCCTCGACCTATTTGGCCAACCATGACTTTGTGACTTTCATCCGCTCGCTCTGGTACCTGGGCATTGTGGACAACAAGTCGAGGAATTACTACTGGAGGCTTCTGAGGAAGGCCTTCTCCGGCTACAATGACGCCTTTGGCGAGATCATCACCATGGCCATATACGGCTATCATTTCAGAAAGCTCTTCTGGTCTCCAAAGCTTCCCGTGAAGCTGGAGGAATGGCTTTCGGGGATAACCTCCTAGCCCCGGCTCAGGTCTACGACCCCGCAAGGGGGCGTAGACCTGAGCCCTCGATCAAAAGATATTTCCGATTGCATTCAATCCCCGCCGCATACACCTCCAGCCCACTATTCACTGGCCACCAATTCCCGTTAAAGTTATAGTAAATGAATAGCTTTTTCCTTCGCGCCGTTCAGGCGCTCTTTCCAGGTTGCATGTTAAATGCTTCAGCTTTTAAGGATATCGAGATGATACGAATCTTTCGCCATGACATCGCCAATCCGGATCATTTCACCGTAACGCTCGAACTCGTTCCAGGGCGGGAAGCCGTTGGAAGGGGCGTGGACACCGTTATGGGGATCGCCCGGGATGCGTTCCGCGACGGCCGTGTATCGGCCGTTTCCATTACCGACAACCCCGGGGGCAACCCGGCGCTCAGTCCCGACGTTCTCGGGTACAATATTTTCGAAATCGGCATGGACGTGATAGTGCATTTCACCTGCCGGGATTCCAACCGGGTGGGCATGGAGAGCCGCGCTTTGCAACTGGCCATGATGGGGATGAAAAACATCCTGGCTTTGAACGGAGACTATGCGGGCAGGGGGTTCGGCGGGCAGGGCGCCCCGGTCTTCGATATCGATTCGGTGCAGTTGCAGATGCTGCTCTCTTTGCTTGGCGAGCGTATCAACGCCTCGGGCGATCCGGAGGGGTTTTTTGCCGGCTGTGCCGTATCGCCCTTCAAGAGTACGGAGGGGGAGTGTTTTGCCCAGTACGCAAAGCTTTGCCGCAAAGTGGCCGCGGGCGCCGGGTTCGTGATAACCCAGCTGGGTTATGACGCGCGCAAATTCATGGAATTGCTCCGGATGGAAAAGGTCATGGGACTTGGTCTGCCCACTTTGGGGTCGGTCTACGTGCTGACGCCCAAAGTGGCGGAGATAATAAACGCGGGCAATGTGCCCGGTGCGGTGGTGACCGATGAACTGCTAAAGCGGGTCAAAATCGAGTGGAGCGACAGGGGGGCGGGGCGCAGGGCGTCGATAGAGCGGGCCGCGAGGCTCATCGCGGTTCTAAGGGGCTTGGGATATTCCGGGATCCACATCGGGGGAATACATCGCCGGTTCGATACCGCGGGGCTCATATTGGACCGCTTCGAGCAAATTCAAGGCCGCTGGAAGGATTTTGTGGCCGACTTCGACTTTCCCCAGCCCGGCGGTTTCTACGCTTTCGCCCCCCAAACCGAGGATGAGGACCAAGTTCCCCTTTTCGGCAAAAAGCCTCCAAGGGTCGGTCTGGTGGAGCGGCTGCGCTACTTCATGCTAAGACGGGCTCACAACACTTTTTTCAACCCCGATCATCCCCTGGCCCCCCTGTATCGCAAAATGTTCAAGCCGGTCGACCGGATGCCCGCGGCCGGCGGCCTCATGATGAAGGTAATAGAAGACATCCCCAAGCGGGCCATCCTGGGCTGCCGCAGATGCGGCGACTGCGCCATTCAGCACGTGGGTTTTCTGTGCCCCGAGTCCAAGTGCGCCAAGCATATCCGCAACGGGGCCTGCGGGGGTAGCAGAAACGGCCGCTGCGAGGTCTTCCCTGAGCGGCCCTGCGTGTGGGATCGCGCCTATAAGCGCATGGCCCACGCCAAGACCACCCGGGAGATGATTCAAGGCTGCGTGCCGCCCAGAATGTGGGAACTCAACGAGACCTCGTCGTGGCTGAATTTTCATATGCAGCGCGACCACCAGGGGCCGACAAACGAGGTGGCCCGCAGGTGCGGGGTGGCAGGCTGCAAGCTCTAGGACAAGCTCAGTTCCCGGCGGATTTTCCGGGAGCGCGGGGCGGGGGTGTCCACGGGCCGCCGCCAAGGGCCGTGAAGAGGGCGGAAGTGTCCTGGAGACGAAGTGCCCTGGCCTGGATGTGGGCAATTTTCGCCTGCTGGTATTGGTTGTCGGCGACAATCACATCGAGATAACCGGCGAGGCCGGCCTGATAATTGGACTGGACGAGTTCAAGGTTTTGTGTGGCGGCGTCGAGGGATTCGGTTTGCGCCGCCAGGGTATTTGCGTCCAGCTCCAGAGCGCGCAGGGAGTCCGCGGCCTGCTGGAAACCCGACGTCACCGCCTGCCGATAATCGGAAAGCGCGCCCTTGTAGGCCGCTATTGCGGCTCGTCGATTAAACCAAAGCGTTCCTCCGTGGAATATGGGCGCGGCGGCGTTTCCCGCAAGCGACCAGAAGTTTCCGACAGGGGCAAAGAGTTTGGAGATATCGGTGTTGTTCTGACCGAAGTTCGCGTCGAGGGTGATGTTCGGGAACATGGCTGCGGTGGCCACTCCGATGTTTGCACCGGCACTGTGCAACTGCGCTTGGGCCGCGAGGATGTCGGGGCGGTTGCGGACCAGTTTTGAAGGAAGGGCCACGGGAACATCGGCTGGAAGAGTGAAGTCGTCCAGATCGAAATGCGGCGGTCTCCACTGCTGCGGGGTTCTTCCGACAAGCGCGGTAAGCAGATGCTGCGACTGGCTGAGGCTTTTTTGCAGAGGAGGCAGGGTCGCCTTCGTGGCCTCGAGCTGTGTTTTGATCGCCAGGACGTTCGAATAGGCGACCGTGCCTCCCTGCTCCTGGCTTTGTGTTATCTGCAACTGCTCTTGTTGAAAAACGACGATTTGTTTGGTGGCCTTGATTTGGGCCCTGTAGGCCGCCGCGGCCACGGCCGTGTTGACCACGTTGCCTACCAGGGTGAGATAGGCGGCCCGGGCGGTCTGTTTTTGATATTCCACCTGCGCGGCAAGTCCCTCCACCTGGCGTCGTTGGGCGCCGAACAGGTCGAGAGTGTAGCTGACCGTGCCCTGGAGCGTATAAAGGTCGAAAAGAGGCGCAGGGATGGAGCTTCCAAACTTTAGCGGGGAAAACTTCTGGCGGGTTGCGTTAAAATCGGCATCGACGGTCGGGAAAAACACTCCGTAGCCTGCCATGAGGTCTTCGCGGCTCTGTTGAAGACGGGCAAGGGCGGACTGAAGGTTGGGGCTTCTTAAAATAGCTTCGCTCACCACCTGGTCGAGTGCCCGGCAATGGAACGTCCGCCACCAGTTTCGGGGGATTTGCCGTCCGGGTTGGAAGGTTTGCGCCCGGCCGTTGGCGGCGATCGTTTTTTCCGCCGGCTTTCCGTTGGTGTATCTCGTGACCGGGGGCGGGGCGGGGCGAACGAAATCGGGTCCCACCTCGCAGCCCGATAACAGGGCGGTCGCGGTCAGGCAAAAAAGGCAAAGGAATCGGCGGAGGGCGGATTGAGTGATCATTTTTTCTGCTCGCCGATTCTTGCCTTGAGATAAACATCGACGAGTTGCCCCGGATAGACCTTCATGCCCTTGGGCGGTTTGAACCTGAAAAGGACGGGCAGCACCCTGACGTCGACTTTTTCGGTCCTTTGGTTGGAGAGTTCGATTTTCGGGGTCACGTAGGGCTGAACTCGCACGAACCTGAGGGCAACGCTGATGTTGGAACCTCGTATGAACATGCGCGCCTGCATTTTTGAAGGCTCGGGGAGCCGGGGGATGAGGATTTCGTCAATGTAGCAGCGCACTTGGTAAGAGGGCTGGGCGTGGGCCATGACGACAGCCGGCGTATACCCCTGGGTGTAGGTGTCGTAAGTTCCCGCCGTTGCGATGTAGCTTCCCACAGCCGCGTTCACCGCCAGCACCACCCCGTCGGCCGGGGCCCGGAGTGTGTATTTTGCCAGAAGGGCCTTTCCCGACTCATAGGTTTTGGTTAGCGCCCGGTAGAGGTGCTCCTGGTTTTGAATATCGAAGATCCAGGCACCCGCCCTGGTAAGCTCGAAACTTTTCATCGCCGTTGCCAGGTTTCCTTCGGCCACCTTTTCGGCGTTTACCGCATCGGTCAATTGTTTCTTGCTTATGGATCTGGGGTTCAGGGAGAAGGACTTCTGCTCGAGGGCCAAGTCGTCTTTGGCGGTCTTGAGGCTGGCCTTGGCGGCTTCCACCTGGGCCTTGGAAACCGCAAGGGTTTCTTTCCGGGGCTCGGCTTTGAGTTCATTCAGCATGGCCAGGGCGGCCGCGGCCTGCGCCTTTTCCTGCTCGACGGTGGCCCTTTGGACCGAGTCGTCCAAGACCAGGAGGGTGGTTCCCCTGGCAACCGTTGTCCCTTCGGTTACCGGTAGCTTGACCACGGTCCCCGGAACTTCGGGAAATATGTTGACGTCCGAGGCGTGGGGTTGGTAGCTTTCAATGATGCCGTTGGCGTATACGCCCTGGGTGTACGGATCCCTGGCGGGGCTAAACAGTGGCTTGAGCGGCGGTTTGTGGTAGTTGGACTTATAGGCGCTTACGATTCCCGCCACAACCCCCGCAACCGCCAGGATGATAAGCAACTTAACCTTCAATCTTGCCTCCGCTCCTCACATTGACTATCGAGCCGTCTTCCATTTCGATCATACGATCCGCAAGCCCGAAGATCCTGTTGTCGTGGGTGACGATCACAATACACCTTTTATCGTTTAGAATTTCGTTTTTGACGAAATCGAGTATCCTTTTGCCGGTCGTTCCGTCGAGCGAAGCGGTCGGTTCGTCGAAGACCAGAAGGTCCGGACGCCCGACGATGGCGCGGGCGATGGCCACCCGCTGCTGTTCGCCGCCGCTCAGTTTGGTGGGAGGCAAAGAGGCTTTCTGCGCAAGACCGACCACCTCCAGAAATTCCATGGCGATTTTTAGAGACTCGTTCCAGTCCTGTTTTTTCAAAATGAGAGGTATTGCGACGTTTTCCACCGTGGTGAGCTTGGGGAAAAGGTGGTAGTCCTGAAAGACGAATCCCACCTTGTTAAGCCGGAAATCGGCGATTTCGTTGGGGCCGAGCTTCCAGATGTCCCTGCCCTCGACCAGGACGGAGCCGGAATCGGGTTTCAAGATGCCGGAAACGAGGCTCAAAAGAGTCGTCTTGCCGCTGCCCGAGGGCCCCACAACGTAGAGCATCTCCCCCCAATAGGCCTGGAAACTTACTCCCCGGATGGCGTGGGTCTTTGCCGCGCCTTCTCCGAAGGACTTTTCGAGTTGAACAGCTCTTAGCGCCTCCCCCATTTGTCTACCCTCTGAAGATTTCGAAGGGCTGGACCCTGATCACCTTCCGTACGGCGACAAGGCAGGAAACGCCGGCGATCAAAAGCACCAGAACAAAGGCCAGAGCCAGGTTCCAAAAACCTATGTCGGCGGTGTAATTGGGAACGAACCGTTTTCCCGTTGCGATCAGAAGGGCGGAGAGTCCCACCCCCAGGCCGTAGCCGACCATGGAGGAGAAAAGAGCCTGAAAGAGGATCATGGAAACCAGTTCGGAATTCTTTGCGCCGATGGCCTTGAGCGCCCCGAATTTTTCGAGGTTTTCGAGTACGAAGGTGTAAAAAGTCTGTCCCGAGATGGACAGTCCCACGAGAAACCCGATGAAGGTCATCATCATTATGTTTGTACCAACGCCAGTCTGGTATTTGTAGTAATTGGAAATTTCCCTTTCGAACTCACGGTCGGTCAAAGCCCTGTAGCCTATTTTGGCCACGTTGTCGATAATGCCGGCAATAGCGGCCTCACTTTTGGGTTTTACGAGTACATAGGCTATGGTGAACCTTGTGTTTGGCAAATACTGAATGGCCCGGCTGTAAGTGGTGTAAAGGGTGGGGATTCCGAATAGACTGCCTTCGGGCACATGCCCGATGCCAACGATGACGCCCCGGTGATCGTTTATCTCGAAGGTGGTCCCGATGGGGGGATTGCCGAGCTTTGCGTACTCCTGATCCTTTACCACTATGAAGGCGTTGTTCGAATAGATGTCTTCGATGTGGCCCTGAATCAATTCGGGCCTTCCAAGCAGGCTGGTGTCATCGAGGCCCAGGACGGTCGCGGGCTGATAGGCGCCGCTGTTGAGTTTCACCAGGCCGATTCCCGAATAGAGCGGAACCGCGTATTCCACCCCCTTGACGCTTCGCACCGCGTCCAGCACGTAATCGGGCAACGGAATGGTGTTGAGGGGATTTTGAACCGAGGGGTCGATCACCCAGAGCCTTGAGCCGGTATTTATGACCGTCGAAGAGGCCTTGGCGAGGATCCCGGAAAATATCGACGTCAACTGCACGATTAGAAAAATGGCGAAAGTGATCCCCACGACCAACGCGGCGAACTTGCCTCGGTCGTTTACGAGCAGCTTGAGGGCGATCTTAAAAATTCCTCTCATCGCTCTAAATCGATGTGTCCAGGGAACTGCGGGAATAATCCACTTTTCTCTCGTGTGCATGGGAGGTTGGAGTCATCTCGATTTGCCCCCATTCGTTGGTTTCAATCTTGAAAGGCAAGTTTTTCAGGCTTGGATGCTCGATCACTTCACGCCATTCCATGCCAGTCTCCTTCCAAGAGCGCCCCGGCGGCTGAAAACTCAAACCGGGGCCAGCCCCCATTTATTTCAGCCTTAGCTGCCGGAGTATACGATCTCTACACCCGGTTCGCCAGGAAAAACATGTGGCGAGTAGCAGGGAGCAGGTAGCGGAAAAACAAGTAGCGGGGGCGGGGAGCGCCGAGCGTCTCCGAGGGGCTGTGGGAGAATGCTAGCGCCGGTACTGCAACTCGCACTTGAGGGGGGCGTTTGCGGCCGTTTTACCCGCTTGCTCCATCACCAGGGCGCGTTCCCGAGGCTGCCTCACTATGCCGCGCACGCACACGGCCTCTCCGTCATATTCGACATCAAGGGTCGGAATGAAAAAGGGCAGGCAGGTGAAAAGGTGCGCCTTTATGGCGCAAGCGAGCCCTTTCATTTGGAGTTCTTTCAAAGCCTGTTCGTTTTCCATCAAGTCATTTCGGGACAAGCATTCAATGATTCGGGTGGCAATCGGCTCGATCTCCACACCCGTGGTGTCGAGCACGAGATCATAGTCCAGGGGGTCTTTTCCGTCTTTTCCGTAAGCCGTTAGAAGAAATCCCGCTCTTTCCCGGTCGGTTCTTTCGATGAAGCGGCGGGCCGAATCTTCGTCAATATCCTCGCGGCGCGAAACCCTGGCGATTCTTGCCTCCATGCCGGCCACGATTCTTGCGCGCAGGGCGAAAGGAACCCCTTTTAGCAAAAAGTTGCCCCCCCGCCCCATAATGACCACCCTGTTTGAGAGTGCTTCATCGATTATGGCGCTTTGCATCATGGCCACAAAGCCCCGGTAGGACCAGTCATACCTTTCCCAGAGCCTGGGAGCGTGTTCGTCCATGCCCTCCGACCACTTGTCCCACTTGTGGCCCGCCTCTTTTACACGCGCCAGAATGGTTTCCCTCTCCACCAACCGGTAGCCGGCGGTTTTTGCCACAAGCCGCCCGATCTCGCTTCCCCCGCTGCCCGTATCCCTGGAAATCGTAAGGATGGCCATCGATGATCGCTCCCGGATCCGTTATTGAAGGTTTGAGGGCGCCGCGTCCTTGTCGGCGGCTATCATGCGCTTTAACAGGATTTTACCGACAACAATGGCGCCCAGCGCGCAAAAGGCCTCGAATCCATAGCGGGCAACCGGCGGGGGATGGAGAAGCCGGACCACCACGGGGTCGGTTGCGAGCATCCCCCCTCCCACCTTGCCAAGCAGGGCCGCCCCCGAATAAATTATGATCGGATAGCGGTCCATGAGCATGGAGAGCAGGCCGCTCGTAAAGATCACCAGGGGTATGGAGGTCGAAAGCCCCAGGGTCAGCAGCAAGAGGCTCCCGTGAGAGGCTCCGGCGATGGCGAGCACGTTATCGAGCGACATCGTCAAATCGGCGATGAACATGATCCGGATTGCCTGCCACAGGGTGGCGACCTCTTTGTCTTTTTTTCCCGGAAAGCCCTGGACGAAAAGCTTTACCGCGATCCACAGAAGGGTCAAGCCGCCTGCAAGCTTGACGAAAGGTACTTCGAGCACTTTGGCGACGGCGAAAGTAAGAACGATCCGCCCCGCCACGGCGCCGGCCGCGCCAATGATGAAGCCTTTTTTCCTCATTTCGGGCGGAAGCCACCTGAGGGCCATGGCTATCAGCACGGCGTTATCGCCCGAGAGCACCAGGTTGATGGCTATGATATTGAGAAAGTCACCGTAAAAGGTCCAGGTGAAAAGGGAGCCCATTACCCCGTCTCAACGTTTAGAAAAATGGGCGGCCCGGCGAGGGCGTCGGCACCCGGTTGAGAAAGGCCGGGGATGTCCGCACAGGAGAGGCCTTTTATCACGGTGATATTAAGTATGGCCTTCGCGTCCCCGGGCTCCCCTTTAAAAAGCCCTTCATAGGCGCTTTGCAGTTCGAGGCGTTTGCCCTCCAGTTCACGCGGGTCTTCATTTCGGAGGACGCTTGTCAAAAAGCGGTCCAAGTCGGGCAGGCACGAGGAGGCAATCCGTGAGGACTCCCGCTCCTCGGTCCTCGATAGCGAAACGGGTCCCAATTTGTAGGCGGCTGTGGAAAAATCCTTCCCTTTCCTCTCGCAGCCGGTCCTGATGATATCGAGAACCTGGTCGATCGCTTCAGAAAATCCGGCCACAAAAACCGGCATGCTCGAAACCGGGCCGCGCGACAACATGAGGAACCAGCTCTCGATTCTTTTATCGAGCAGGTAGAGCGAGCCGCTTTCATCGGGAAAAAGGGTCTGGGCAAGATTTGTCCGCAGTTGTTCCGATTCTTCGTCCTCGATGCCCAAAATGTCGCGAAATTGCTGCTCGATGGCGTTTAGCCGGTCATAGCCGGCTTCCATGTCAAGCTCCTTTTCGTCGAGTTCCCGGGCCATCTCCAGGAAAAGCGCAGCCTTTAGCGTTTCCATTTCCACGGTGTCGTTTGCCCCGGGCAGTTTTCCCCGCAACTCCTCCTGGATGCGGTAGCGCGGCTCATCGATTTCACTCAGCGCCTCTTTGATATAGCCGAGCATTCCGCCCGGCCCCCCATGAACCTTGGCGAAATCGCGGTATCCGGCTATGCAGCCTTCGATTCGGGAGAACATCTCGCTTTCGTTAACAGCGGGGCGCGCGGAAATCCTTTCCCGCGCCCATTCGGGGATCCGGGCGGGGCTGATGACCTCCAGGATCTCCAGACGCGGAAGAAAAAGGCACAGGTTTTCCAGTCTTCTAGAAGAAAGCGTCGTATGGGGAAAAAGCAAGTAATCCAAACGGTGGGTGTCGCTCATATCAGATCAGCTCCAAAAGAGATCGTGTTTTGGAAAGGGCCTGTTTTCCAGGCCGCGGGCGGCTTCAAGAAGTGTTCTCATGGCCTTTTCGCCCTCGAGCCCGGCGTCCAGGGAATATTCATTGACAAAGGCATCGATATGAAGGCCTATCACCTCGGGCGTCATCTCTTGGGCGTTTTTTTCAATATAGGGCCATGCGCCGTCGCGGTCCTTCATGGAAAATCGGAGGCTTTCCCTGATCGTTTCCTCCACTGAGGCGGCGAGATCGCGCCCGAGTTCGCGCCGCATGGCAATCGCTCCCAGCGGAAGAGGAAGAGAGGTTTGCCTCTCCCACCATCGGCCAAGATCGAGCGCCTCGTGGAGTCCGTAGGCCTTGTAGGTCCATCTGCCCTCGTGAATTATGACTCCGGCGTCAACCTCGCCCGAGGCGACGGCCGGCATGATTCGGTCGAAGCGCATCGGGACGCGCCTGCCTCGGTGTGTGGACTCGAGTCTAAGCAGGAGGCTCGCCGTGGTCATATCGCCGGGGGTGGCGATCGTTGCGTTTCGAAGATCTTCCATCTTGGCGGGGCGAGCCGAAACGACAAGCGGCCCGCATCCTCTGCCCATCGCCCCCCCGGCTCGCAGCAGCCAATACCTGTCCAGAATGGAGAGGGCGGCACTGGCGGAAATCTTTGAAATGTCAAGGGAGCCTTCGGCCGCCCGCCTGTTGAGCATCTCGACATCCGCAAGCAGGATGTCGGGCGAGAAGGGAATAGAGATCTTTTTTTCCGCAATGGCGCGGAAGATGAAAGTGTCATTGGGGCAGGGAGAATATCCCAGAGTCAGTGTTTTCAATTGTTTACCTCAATCCTGCGATAACCTTCAAGCAGACGTTCGACGACTGCAAGGCAATGATCGACGGCGGCGCGAAGGTCCCAGCAGGCCTTGTCGCGCTCGCCGGCCACATTGCTTATGCCGCGAATTTCCAGGAAGGGAACCCCGAAGAGAAGGCAGGTCTGGGCGATGGCGCCGCCCTCCATGTTTTCCGCAAGTGCCTGGAAGCGGTGGAAGCGAGCGGAGGCGGTTTGAAGGTCTCCGCTGGTCATGCCCACGGTAAGACTCGGACCATAGCGGAGCCGGAAGGCATTGTCCGAAAATGGACTCCGGGAAAGGATCTTTTGGGCGCTCCCGAGGCTTTCGCCAGCCGGAAAAGCGTCGCAGAAGGCCAGGCCGTTTTTGACCACAAGGGGGATTCCAATTTCGCTCAGCGGCGCCGGTCCATTTCGGGTAAGAATCCCCTCATCGGCCAGAAGGCAATTGTCCGAGATGAGAACGTCTCCCACCTCCAGGCCCGAACCGCAATAGGCGCCGGCGCAGCCGACGTTCCAGACCTCGCCCGAGGCGACCCTTGAAAGCGCGGCCGCCGTTATTGCGGCGGCGTTCACTTTCCCGATTCCCGTTTCCGCGATCAACAGCCGCAGACCTCGATGGGTGCGGATTGAAAAGAAACGACCCCCGATCCCCGGCAATCGCGTTGACTCGAGGGCGCAAAGCGGAGCAATTTCGCCTTCGGTTGCTCCAAGAATTGTAATATCGACTTTTTCCATTCGTCCTTGATCCGAAGCTGAATCATCAGATAAATTCTACCACCCTTTGAGATTAAATTCAGTATTGAATTGGTTTGCCCGGCGCTGACGCACAAGCGCGACACCCTGGAGTACAATCAGGTTGATTTGTGCCTGCCTTTGAGGCTGCGATACAGGGTCAAAAGCATATTGGGAGGCGCCATAAGGGCCATGAACACGTAAGTAAGCGTCACCGCCGTCGTTGATAATATCGAGGCCATGGTCTGATGAATCGGTCCCATATTACTCCGGAATCGATTTGTCCCGCATCAGCCCTAATACGGTCTGGCGACCGCACAGTAGCCGACTTCTGCGCCCTGGTAGCACTGTTGATAGTAGGCGCCGTTTGCCACGTAATAAGTTTGACCGCTTATCACCACCGTTTGATAGGAGGGCGGAAGCGAGGCCACCGCCGCGCCTGCCGCAACTCCGGCGGCGGCCCCGGCGGCCAGGGCGCCCGGCCTGTAGCCCCAGGCGCCCCACCCCTGGTTCACGGTCACATTTCGATTTAAGTTGATATTTCCATTGTAAGAGCCTCCGCCATGCACATAGGTTCCGCCAGGGCCCTTCACGGCAGCTCCTCCCCCCGCGCCCCTTGCCGCGCCGTAGCCTCCCGGACCTTTAACGGCGGCCCCGCCGCGTGGGCCCACAACCGCCCCGCCACCTCGCGGCCCCGTTGCCCATCCTCCGCCCGCACGGAAACTCCCGCCGCTGAACCCGCCCGCGCCATAGCCTCTCACGGCGCCTCCACCGCCAAACCGCCTCGCATCGGCGTGTCCCGGGCAAAACCCCAATCCGGTCAAGGTCGTGGCCAAAAAAGCCAGAAAAAGCAGTTTCATGACTTATTGCCTTTCTCGTTCCCTGGAGCAGCAGGCCGGCTGCGTGGAACGAACTTGATTTTGCGCACCCTGTCGGGCGGACTGAATTTAAACAGAGCATCCGACAAATGCGCAGAGGTCTTCCATTTACTAAGATGCGCACTCCATTGGGGTTCGCCTTCAACTCTTTTTTGAACGAAGACCACTTTTAGCGGCAGGGGCTTTTCCCCGACTCCGATCCACACCTGCAATTCGACCTCCGCCCCGTCATAGGCCAGATGATAGCAGGCAATGGTGCCGACATCGGCCATACCCACATAGAGCGCCTTGTCGATTTTTCCGGAGATAAGCTGCCAAAGACGGGGGTTGGCCAGTTCGGTCAAAGACACCCTCAGGTTGTATTCATCGTGCGCTTTGGCCAACGCTCCCCCGATGTTTGGCGGGACCCCCATGGTGGCGTAGACGTTTTGACTCTTGTCATAGAGAGTTATGGAGCCATGGCGCAAAAAGAACTGTTTGTCCAGGATGTCGCCAACGGCGTTTACGCGTATCATATCGGGCCGCTTCACATAGGTTTCCATCTCGGCCCCGTATTGGAGTTTCCTTCCACCGGAATAGACCTCGTCGTAGGAGACTTCGGCATGAAAAGAAAACTGACGAAGCGATTGAAGGTAATCGCACATCTTATGGAGGAGCGCCATCGGGTCCGGCCCCTTGGCGGCGGGTTTTTGCACTCCCGCGGCCGGTGCCGGAACGGTAAACAAAATTAGCCACAAGAGGGCCACACCACATGATTTAATCGTTCGCATCGGATCTCCCTTTCTTTGTGATTACTGCCTCGCCAGGATCATCCGCACCTCTGCTTCGGTGTCCTTGATCAGTTCGCCGCT
Organism: Deltaproteobacteria bacterium; assembly: GCA_021777755.1. Lineage (GTDB taxonomy): Bacteria > Desulfobacterota > Syntrophobacteria > Syntrophobacterales > Syntrophobacteraceae > SbD1. The sequence continues at coordinate 57,049 of JAJYDE010000013.1, read as the reverse complement.
TACATCCACGATCACGCTGTGGATGACGCCGGTGAAGGCGAACGGCGGTTTGTATGCGGGGGTCACCGGAGCGCCGGGGGCCAGGCCGCAGACGATGCTGCTCAGCAAGCCGATAGTGAGCGGGTTGGTAAGCTCGATCTGACCTTGTCCGACAAGTCTGCCGTCAAAATAGAGTTGACCTTTTCCGGGCGCGCCCTTGCCCTTCGAGATATCCGGTTTTCCGCTCACCTCGAACTCGAAGCGCAACTTGTGAGGTCCCCCGGGGACTGGCTCGACGGATTGGACGCAATAAATTTTGCGGCCGACATAGTTGTAGGCATAGCAAAGTTTGCCGTTTTGAATATATAGCGAGAAGCCTCCGTCGTTTCCGCCCTGTGCGAGCAGTATGCCTTCGGCCCCGCCCTCGGGGACTTCGACATCGGCGGTGATGCTGTGCGGACGGTTGAGTATGTTTACGCTGGCGCTCACCGGAACTCCCCCGGTCCGAGGGTAAAATGCGTAGGAAGTGCGGTCGCGGGCAATCCTGGGCCTTTCGTCGGCAAATCGCATGGTGCCGCGCGAATCTATGGGCAATACCTTGTACTTCCCCGCTTCGACATACCACATGGCAATCATCTCGATCAGTTTGGCGCGATTTTGGGGGCCGATATTGTTGTTTTCGGCAAAATCGGTTGCCACGTGGTAGAGTTCCCAGGCCGCGGCGTCGAGTTCGGTCAATTTGTCCTTATCGAGCGGCGCGCCGAAGAATTTGCCCGATTCGGCAAAGGATGTTCCCGGCCATGGGCATACCGCCCGCCAACCGTCGTGGTAAATGGACCGGTGCCCCATCATTTCGAAATACTGAATGATATGTCTGCTTTCGGCCCGGGCGTCATTGAAAGTGTGAGCGAAGCTCAACCCTTCGATCGGGGACTGCGTAACGCCCCTGATGGTGGCGGGTGCTTCCATGCCGATCGCCTCCAACACCGTTGGGACCATGTCGATGGCGTGGGCGTACTGCGTGCGTATCTCGCCTTTTGCCGCAATTCCTTCGGGCCAGTGCACGATGAAAGGATCGCTTATCCCTCCCCGGTAGGTCTCGCGTTTCCAGCGCCGAAACGGGGTATTTCCCGCCCAGGTCCAACCCCAGGGATAGTGGTTGCACACCTCCGGGCCGCCCAGCTTGTCCATGGCCGCCAGGTTTTCTTCCAGCGTGGACGTGACGTTATTGAAAAACAGCGCTTCGTTCACCATCCCCCGCGGCCCTCCCTCGGAGCTGGCACCGTTGTCCGAGAGCACCATGACCAAAGTATTGTCCAATTCTCCCAGGCTTTTCAAAAATTCGATCAACCGACCGATGTGGTGATCGGTATGGGTAAGAAAGCCTGCGAAGACTTCCATCATGCGGGTGTAGAGCTTTTTTTCATCGGCGGACAGGGACTCCCAGGGCTGGACATCTGGATCGTGACGGGAAAGTTCGGCATCCGCGGGTACTACTCCCAGTTTCTTTTGACGCTCGAACACCTGCTGTCTGTAAGATTCCCAACCCGCATCGAACTTTCCCTTATAGCGGTCCGCCCATTCTTCGGGCACGTGATGCGGCGCATGCATGGCGCCGGGGCAGAAATACATGAAAAAGGGCTTTTCCGGGGCGACCTGCTTGGAGTCGGCAATGAAGCCCATGGCCTTATCGACCAGGTCTTCGGTGAGATGATAACCCTGTTCGGGCGTCCTGTCGGCCTCCACCGCGTGATTGTCGTATACCAGCTCGGGGTGGTACTGGTGTGTTTCACCACCCAGGAAGCCGTAGAATCGCTCCATTCCGCGCCCCAGCGGCCAGCGGTCGTAAGGGCCCGCGGCCGAGAGCTGGTCTGCCGGGGTGAGGTGCCACTTCCCCAGGGCATAGGTGTTGTAGCCGTGCTGGAGAAGCATCTCGGAGAGAAAACCGCTTTCGAAGGGAATGTTGCCGTTGCTGCCCGGATAGCCCGTGGCCCCCTCGGTAATGCACGACATGGCGTTTGAATGATGGTTTCGCCCGGTGATTACACAGGAGCGCGTCGGGGAGCACAGCGCGGTGGTGTGCATGTTGTTGTAGAGAAGGCCGTTTTGGGCCAGCGCATCGAGGTTCGGGGTCTCGATGGGACTGCCGTAGCACCCCAACTGTGCGAAGCCGGTGTCGTCGAGAATGATAAACAACACGTTGGGCGCACCCTCCCTGGCCCGCGGAGGTTGAGGCCACGCGGGTGAGGATTGATCGAACGTGCGGCCTATCACGCCGGGAAATGCTGTTCCGGGTTTGTATTCTTTTAGCGACATGGTGGGCCTCCTTATCTTTGGATTAGATGTTTGGCGGCGATTCATTCAGCCTTGCGTATGGACAATTCGGATTTCAAAGCAGTCCGTTTCCGAAAAAAAAGCCAGGCAATGTTCCTGGCGCCCACTACCCGCCCCAGTTCCTTGAAGGCGAAAAAGGGTATGAAGGCAAAAAAGACGACCAAAACACCCGCAAGCAGTTCATAAAGGTGAGCGCCAACCAGATGGAAGCCTCCGTCAAGGCTCTTGCCGTGCGGGAGCCCGTCGGCCACATGTTCGATGGCGCTAAAGAAAATTACCCAAACTGCAAAAAGGATCGCGTTATAAAGGGTCGTCACAATCAGGGGCTTCTCCTGAAGCTGCCTGGCAAGGCCCAAAGAGTCTCCGATCATGACGATTTTGGCTAAGACGAGCGCTTTAAAGAAGGCATACCCGTAATGGAAGTAGCTGATATTGTATGCAGCCAGCACCAACCTGCGGTACATGGTGAAAACGCCGAAAAAAACAAACAGGTAAGCGACATTTATCCAATATTCCGCCAGTTCATGGCCGACTCTATCCTTCCAGCCAGGTTTTTCAATTGCCGGATCGCTCATTTGTCGCCTCGGGTAAGATTTGCATCACGCCGCCGGCCGTTTTACCGCCGCGAATCAGCCGCGCCATAATCTTCATGGCGGAGGTGGCATGGAGGAAGAAGGCCTTATATCCGGCGCAGAGATAATTGAGTCCTTTTTCTTTGTCCGTGGTCTCGACAAAACGGTTCTTCGGGCATTCGCCATAACACACGGCCAGGAAATCACACCTGCCGCGGCATCCCGGCAGGGTGTCCCTTTTGTCCCTTCCGAACTTCTGCTGCCCGGCCGAAACCACGAGTTCGATCATGTGGGTTTCGAGAATATTTCCCAGTAAACATGCCGGTTCCACGAAATGGTCGCAGGAGTAGAGATCGCCGTTATGCTCAAGGGCCAGCGCCAGGCCGCAAGTGGGCGCAAAGATGCAAACCGGGCCGGGACGGCCCAGCCATCCGGCGAGGGCCGCGTCGAAGTTAAGGACAAATGTGCGGCCGACATCGAGCGCCACCCATTCGTCGAAGATTTCAATCAGAAAACGGCCAAACTGCTCCGGGCCCACGGAACGTTCGGTAACGGCCCCGCCTTGTTGATATCCCGTCTGGTTGGCGCGCTCAACAACAGGAATGAACTGGATAAAGTTGACTCCGAGTTTGTCGCGGAAGAATCGGTAGACTTCCAGCGGATGATCGCCATTTTTGGAATTAACGGCACAGAGAATATTGAACTCCACCCGGTGTTTTTGAAGCAGTCGGGCGGCGTGCTCGACCCTGCGGAAAGTTCCTCTCCCCGCTTTGTCTTTTCGATAAAAATCATGAAGTTCATTCGGGCCGTCCAGGCTGAGGCCGACCAGGAAGTTGTTCTCATAAAAGAAACGGCACCACTGGTCGTCAAGAAGGACACCATTGGTCTGGAACGTGTTTTCGATTCGCACGCCCGGCCCGCGGTATCTTTTTTGAAGTTCCAGCGAGCGTCGAGAAAAGCCAAGCCCCATCAGAGCAGGCTCCCCGCCCTGCCAGGCCACTGTCACACCGGGGCCCCGGTGGTATTGGAGCAGTTGCCGGATGAATGTTTTATGGACCTCATCGGTCATGCGGAAGTTGCTGCCGGGATAAAGGCTTCGCTTTTTAAGGAAAAAGCAGTAGTCACAGTGCAGGTTGCAGGCCGAACCCGAGGGCTTGGCCATGATATGGAAGGCCCCGGGCGCCGAGGTGGCTATCATCATGTTTTGCTCGCAATATCAGGGGCCATCTTTTATTACTTTTGGCCCGGGTATGGCGCGGCTGCGCGATGAACAAACGGAAAACTCGAAACATGGCAGAAACGATAAATATGAAAGCGGGGCAGTCAAGGGCAATGCCGTCGGCTTCGGGCTACACATTGAAAGGGCCAAGGGCAAAAGAGCGGGGCTCCGCTGCCAACCCGTGGCTCGACTACGATTGGCTGGATAGACGCCTGGGTGCTTCTTTCCAGTTCACCACCGTGGTTTGCCCGCCGAGGTTGCCAGAGCCAGCCAAAGCTGATAGGATTTGCCGTGAGCGGTTTTGGGGGCGGAGCGTCTTTTCCTTGGTGCTCAAGATCAAACCTGAATGCGGGAAAAAAATGAAAGTTGTCATCGCAAAGACAGCCGGTTTTTGCAAAGGGGTTCGAGGCGCTATCGAAGTGACCATGAACGCTATCCAGCAGCGTCAGAAAGGCGAGAATATCTGCACTTTCGGGCCTCTTATTCATAACTCGCAGGTGCTTTCGATGCTTGCCAAAAAAGGGGTTTCGGAGGAAAGCCGGATTGAGCGGTGCGCGGGCAGGAAGGTGGTGATCCGAGCCCATGGAATTCCTCCCTACAGCCGCCAGCAGCTCCATGAGCAGGGAGCGACTCTTCTTGACGCCACTTGCAAGCGGGTGGCCAAGGTGCATGCGGCCATAAAAATCCACGCCAGACGCGGCTATAACACCATCATCGCGGGGGACGCCGACCACGCCGAAGTGATCGGCCTCCTGGGCTACACGGAAAACCGCGGGACCGTGATAAACCGGCCCGAACAGATAGACGACCTGCCTTCGCAATGGGACAAGGTGCTCCTGGTGGCCCAAACGACCCAGAACGAGGAAGTTTTCCGCCAGATCCAGGAAGCTTTTCTGAAAAAATATCCCAACGGTATTGTGAAAAACACCATTTGCGATTCCACACACGAGAGGCAGGCCGAAGTAAGGCAAATGTGTTCGAAGGTCGAGGCAATGGTTATCGTAGGGGGACTAAACTCCGGGAATACCTTGCGGCTTGCCGAGGTGGCGCGGGAGTGCGAGATCCCCACTTTTCACGTGGAAACCGAAGCCGAACTCGATGCGGAGACGATGGCGCGTTACTCCTGCGTGGGCGTATCGGCCGGAGCGTCGACTCCCAACTGGATCATCCGCAACGTCGTGGATTTTTTGGAGGAGATAAGACCGGGGGCGGGAAAAAGGCTCAGCTTCAAGCACCTGTTCGACGGGCTTGCCTACGGGAACTTTCATATAGCGGTTGCCACGGCTCTACTCGCTCAGATCGCCGCAGCCCTGACAAACCTGCCAGGGAGAGCGGCTTTTAGCGTCATGGCCGCCGGGTATGCCTTCGCCATGCATTCCCTGAACGTATACCTCGACCAGGGTTCGATCGAACTCAACGATCCGGGCAGGGCCGCTTTCTGCATGAAATGGCGACCGGTCTTCATGGGCGCCAGCGCCATATCCCTTGGCATTGCCCTCGTCCTGGCTTACCGGATCGGGTTTGCCAATTTCGTGGCCATGCTCGTGCTCATTTTTCTGGGCGTTTTATACGGAGTGAGGCTCTTTCTGCCCGCGGACCGGGAAAGATTTCCGATCAAGATCAAGGATATTCCCACTTCGAAGACTTTTCTGGTTCCGATGGCCTGGGCCTCTGTGTGCGTTCTGCCCTATTTTACAAGCGACTATCCGTTGCGGGTGGCCTACGCGGGCTGGGCAATTTTCCTCTTGGCCCTTGTACGGACCACGATAAACGATCTGCTGGCCATCCAGGGCGACAGGCTGGTGGGAAAAGAAACCCTGGTAGTGCTCATCGGGGAAAGGAGCACCGTGCTTTTCACGGTCGGTACCCTCGCGGCCCTGGTCCTGACAGCTCTTTGCGGTCCCCTCGCCGGCATCTCGACGCGGTTTTCCTATTTTCTCATCGTTCCGGCCGTCATTTATGGATTTTTCCTCAAGATGGGTTTTACCAGAAAGCTTCGTGAGGCGCCCATCTACGAGGTAATGATAGAGATCGTGCTGATACTGGCCGGCCTGTGCGCCATCGCCTGGCGCCTCGCCTACTGAGCCCCGCGCCCGGCGCCTTGCCTGTTGAGCCCCGCGCCCGGCGCCTTTGCAAGGGCGCAACCCGCCCGAGGCGCCACGCCTCCCCGAGGTGGCAAGCCTCTCTTCATAGGAGCGATTATGAAAGCAGAGCAGTTCAACCCGTTTGCAATAGCCCAGCAGCAGATAGATCAGGCAGCCGAAAAGTTGGAGCTCGACGATGCGACCCACGAACTTCTCCGCTGGCCGATGCGGGAATTGAAGGTGACCCTGCCGGTCAAAATGGACGACGGTTCAACCAGGCTCTTTCATGCCTTCCGAATTCGATACAACACCGCCCGGGGTCCGGCCAAAGGGGGCGTCAGATGGCATCCGCTGGAGACCATGGACACGGTTCGCGCTCTTGCGGCCTGGATGACCTGGAAAACGGCGGTGGTCGATCTGCCGTTGGGGGGAGGCAAGGGGGGCGTTGTGTGCAATCCGAAGGAACTCTCCGAAACCGAAAAGGAGCGCCTTGCCCGTGCCTATGTGCGGGCCATGGCCGGGTCGATCGGGGTGACCAAGGACGTTCCGGCCCCCGACGTCTACACCACGCCGCAGATCATGGCCTGGATGATGGACGAATATGAAACCATCGTGGGGGAAAATCACCCGGGGGTGATAACGGGAAAACCCCTTGCACTGGGCGGGTCCAAAGGCCGACAGGACGCAACCGCCCGGGGTGGGGTCTATGTGACGCGGGAGGCGGCCGCGGTTGCCGGCCTGGACTTGAAGGGCGCGCCGATGGCGGTGCAGGGCTTTGGCAACGCGGGCATGAATGCGGCCCTGCTGGGCGAGGAGATTTTGGGGCTGAAGCTGGTTGCGGCCTCCGATTCAAAGGGAGGGGTCTACAATCCACGGGGCATCAGCGCCGCGGCCCTGGTGGATCACAAGCTTAAAAGCGGGGCGGTCAAAGGTTTTCCCGAGGCCGACGAACTGACCAACGAAGAAATCCTCGGGCTTCCGGTGACCGTTCTTTTCCCGTCCGCACTTGAAAACGTCATACGGGCGGACAACGCCCAAAATCTTCAATGCAAAATATGCTGCGAACTGGCCAACGGCCCCACCACCCCGGACGCCGACCGTATTCTCGATGAAAAAGGCGTTATCGTGCTTCCCGATTTCCTGGCCAATGCGGGAGGGGTCACCGTCTCCTATTTCGAACAGGTTCAGAATGCTTACAACCTCTACTGGGAACTCCAGGAAGTCCACTGGAGGCTCGATAAGAGGATGACCCAGGCGTACGAGGCCGTCCACGAAATGAGCGTGCAAAACAAGGTCGATTTAAGAGAAGCCGCCTACCTGGTGTCCATAGCCAGAGTGGCCGAAGCATGCAAACTGCGCGGTTGGGTCTGAAAAGATATGGAGCAGAAGGAAAAACCCTATTTTTCCTCAGAAAATATGCGCCCGGCCGATCTTGTGCGCGCATATCGTCTCCATGAGCGGATGCTGAAGTATTCGCACCTGATCGGCGAGATGCGCGAGCTTTTTCTCTCCGTTCTGTGCAGGCGGGAACTGACAAGCGAAAAGGCCATCCGGGACGATGGGGCAAGGGTTTTGGATGAGCTTGGCGAGCCGGTCGGGGAGCGGGGGCTCGAAGAAGTGACCGGTATGCTCATCGACCTTTATTTCGCGCACCATATTTCCCGGGAGGACGTCGAAAACCATGTCAATCTGGTCAGGAAGCGGGAGGCCTTCAGGACCCTTACCAAGCTCATGAACTCCGAAGGGGCCGGGGCCACCCGGATTCGAAAGGCGGTGAGGGAATTTTGCGCCATCCCCAAGGGAGGTCTCCACATCAGCCCGGGCGAATCTATGGGCGTGCGGGTCGCGCTGCTAAGCCGATTTATTTCCGAACAACTCCCCTTTCTGGGAGTGGCGAAAAACCACATCGCGATACGCGATCTCGACGAGCTGATGGAGCGCATCATCCGCAACCCCCGCCGGGAAGGGCGCATCGGTGGCAAAGCGGCGGGCATGTTTCTGGCCTACAAGATCATTTTACCGGCCTTGGGGCAAAGAGACCCGGAATTTGAAAAATACGTCCGGATCCCCGAATCATTTTATTTCACTTCGGGTTTTCTGACCGATTTTCTCGACTCGAACGATCTTTTTTGGCTCCATTCCCAAAAGTACAAAAACCTGGAAACAATCGAGGAGGAATTCAGCCAGATCTGCGAAACGATTCAAAAGGCCTCCTTCCCGCCCGATGTTGTGGCCCAGTTTCGGGATTTTTTGAACAAGGTGGGCGAACATCCTCTTATAATCCGCTCGTCGAGCCTGCTCGAAGATAACGTGGGATTTACCTTCTCGGGCAAATACGACTCGGTTTTCATTGCCAACCAGGGCGACATCGATCTGCGCACGGCCGAATTCACCGATGCGCTGAAACAGGTGCTTGCCAGCGTCTTCAGCCCCAGGGCCATTCTGTATCGAAAGGACCACAACCTGCTCGATTTCGACGAGCGGATGAGCATTTTGGTCCAAAAGGTGGTGGGAATGCGCCATGGAGACTATTTTTTCCCGGCGGCCGCAGGGGTTGCCTACTCGTTGAACATGTACGCCTGGACGCCGCGGATTTTGAGGTCGGAGGGGCTGCTCAGAATGGTCTTCGGCCTTGGCACGAGGGCAGTGGATCGAATCGGGCCCGATTATCCGCGAATGGTGCCTTTGAGCCATCCTCTTCTTCGCCCCGAGGTGGGCGCCGAGGAAATCAGGAAATATTCCCAGAAGCTGGTCGATGTTCTGGATCTCGAATCGAGTTCGCTTCTGACCGTCCCCGCGGCCGATCTTTTCCAGGCGGGCGGTTTACCGGACCTCTATTATGCTGTTTCCACGGAAAAAGAGGGACACCTTGCGCCGCCTCTTTTCAAAACCGAGAAAATCGATACGGCGAGCGCCTGCGTCACTTTCGATAACCTTCTTTCCAAAACGCCCGTGGCGGGGCTTCTCAAAAGAATTCTTCATCGCTTGGAGGAGGCGCACGGCAGGCCCGTTGAAGTCGAATTCGCATGGGATGACGGCATGCTCTACCTGTTGCAGTGCCGCGCCCTGGCCGCCGGAGGGCCGGCGGCAAAGGTCTCGCTGCCCGAGTCGATTGAGCCGCAAAAGGTGCTCTTTACGTGCGACAGTGTGCTTTTCAGCAGTGTGGTAAAGGACATCGAGTATGTCGTTTATGTCGATACGAAGGCTTATGGTGAAATTGCGACCTTCGAAGATCGCATTGCCGTAAGACATGTCGTTGGAAGAATCAACCGTCTTCTTGCCGGAAAACACTACGCCCTTTTCGGGCCGGGAAGGTGGGGGACCAACGACGTCATGATGGGAGTAAAAATCAGCTACGAAGACATAAACCACACCAGGGTGCTGGCCGAAATAGCGGTACGGGCCATGGGAGCCTCGCCCGAGCCCTCCTTTGGTACCCATTTTTTTAACGACCTGGTGGAGGCGAACATCGTGCCCGTGGCGATCTATCCCGAAAGCGCGGGCACCGTGTTTCGGGAGGATTTTTTCCTGGGCTGCCCCGATGCCCTGGCCGCCCTGGACCCTCATGGCCCCCCGAACCCCATCGTGCGGGTGATAGATGTGCCCGCCTGCACCGGCGGGCAATACCTGCAGGTCTACCTGGACAGCGAGAGTCAGAAAGGGGTGGGATTTCTCGGGTTGTCATGACCGGGGCCGGCCGCTCGGCAGCCGTTTCGCCGACGCCGCGCAAAGGAAGCAAGCGGGTCATCCTCAACAGAGCGTGATTGGCCAAAATAATGGTAATTTTCATTCCCGTTTTCACCGACTCGATCCACACACGGAATCGAAACGAGCTCCATGGGTTTGCGCTCAAAAGCCGATCCGGATTTGTTTTCAACCTGGACAACGCAAAACACCTGACCATCGAGGGCTTTGGGGTCTCGGCAAAGAACGGAAATTACCGCTTGTTCATTTCCTCCGCAACCCGGCAGGACGCCCGAGCCCAAAAACCAGCCATCGATTACCATCTCAACCCCCGCAATGAATTTGTAATATTGAATTCAAAGGAATAGACGCGGCGGGGAGCAGGCAGCCAGTGCCCGCAATGAATCCAACAAATCCCCGACCCGATGAATCGGGCCTTGAATTACTATATTCCAGCTTCGAGATCCTTACGGGGAGGTTACGATTCGGACACAATTGCCGAAATCATCCCAGTTCGGCCTTCTCCACTTCAATTTTATCTCCGAAAAACTTGCTCCCGAGCTTTCTGAAATTGTCGGTGAGGTCCGTGGAATAAAAGATCCGCTTTTTGTTTCTGCCCAGTTTGCTTTCGATTTCCGGGTGGCGCGCGAGATAATCTTTCAATTTGCCTCCGATAATTTTGGACTCGGAGATGATCTTGACATTTTTCCCGGCGATCTTTCTTATTTTCGACTCGAGTATGCCGTAGTGTGTGCAGCCCAGAATGAGGGTGTCGATATCTTTGGCCAGAAGCGGCTTGAGATACTTTCGAAGCGCTATTTCGGCCATCAGCGAGTTCTGCTCTCCGGCTTCGACCAGGGGCACCAGGAGGGGGCAGGCGTTTTGGTAGATTTTCATATCGGGAATGATTTTGGTGATTTCCCTTATGAAAGACTTGGATCTTACCGTGCTCGCGGTGGCAATGACGCCGATTTTATTGTTTCTCGACAATTCGCAGGCCACTTCGGCCGCCGGAATAAGGACGCCCAGCACCCTTTTGCCGTCATGATTTTCGGGCAGATGCTCGACCTGGATGCGGTGGAGCGCGTCGCTCGAGGCCGTATTGCAGGCGAAAATCAGCAGTTCGCAGTTTTTCCTGAAAAGAAAATCCACCGCTTCTTTGGCAAAATCGTAGATGATTTCCCCGGATCTTGTTCCGTAGGGCATCCGGGCCGTATCGCCCAGGTAGACAAAATCGTATTCGGGCAGTTCCCGAACGATTCCCTTCATTATGTCCAGGCCGCCGAAGCCCGAATCGAAAACGCCGATCGCTTTTTGTCTCATTTGCCTCTCGCAAAAAATTGTTTTTGAAATCGGTCGGTACAATAGCGCGCTCTTTTTTGTTTCTCAAGAATGGATCTCCCGGGGCAGGGTAAAATTGCTCGGCGCTGATTATAATATGGTGAAGCGTTCGCCGATTTGACTTTTCTCTACCATGGAGGAGCCGGAACATGCAGGATCGCGCCAAGCTGGAAAATCTCGAAAAAATCAGCCGGCTCATTCGCCGGCACTGTCTTGTGATGACCACGAGGGCGGGCTCGGGACATCCGACCTCCTCTTTGTCGGCAATCGAACTTATGGCCGGCCTTCTTTTCGGCGGGGCCTTCCGGTACGACCCGGACCATCCGGACAGTCCCAATAACGACCGGCTGATTTTCAGCAAGGGCCATGCCTCGCCGCTTTTCTACGCCCTGTGGGCCGTTGCCGGAGTATTGGGCGAAGAGGAGCTTGCCGGCTACAGAAAATTCGACAGTCCTCTGGAGGGTCACCCGACCGTTGCCTTCCGCTATACCGAGGCGGCCACCGGCTCTCTTGGCCAGGGGCTTTCGATTGGTGTCGGGACGGCCCTGAACGCCAAGTACCTGGACAAACTGCCCTATCGCACCTACGTGCTCCTGGGCGACAGTGAAATGGCTGAAGGCTCGCAGTGGGAAGCCATGCAGATCGCGGCCCACTACAAGCTCGACAACCTCATCGGCGTGCTCGATGTCAACCGGCTGGGACAGCGCGGTGAAACCATGCCGGGCCACGATCTGGATACCTACGCGACAAGGGTTGCGGCCTTCGGATGGCAAACCATCATAATCGACGGCCATTCCTATCCCCAGGTTTTGGACGCCTTCGAAAAAGCCCTTGGTGCCGAGGAGCCGGTGATGATCGTGGCAAGAACGATCAAGGGCAAAGGGGTTTCCTTCCTCGAGGATAAAGAGGGCTGGCACGGGAAAACGCTGGATGAAAACGAGCTGGCCAAGGCCCTGGCCGAGCTTGGCGAAATCGACACTTCGGTGCGGGGACATATTTCCATGCCCGAAGATCTCCGGCCGGTGGTAATTGAGCCCCGGAAGGCGCCCGGGAGGAATTTTGCCGCGGGCAGGCCGATTGCCACCAGGAAAGCCTATGGGAAAGCCCTGGCGCGCATTTATCCGCAATATCCAAGGATTGTCAGCCTGGATGGCGAGGTGAGCAATTCAACCGGGGCCGATACGTTCAAGGCCGAGCACCCGGAGCGCTTCTTCGAGATGTATATCGCCGAGCAGAATATGGTCGGAGCCGCGACAGGTCTTTCGCGAAGCGGCAAGATTCCCTTTGTTTCAACCTTTGCCGCATTCTTCAGCCGGGCCTACGACCAAATCCGAATGAGTCGCTACTCGGATGCGAACATCAAGTTCGCGGGCTCTCATGCCGGGGTCTCCATCGGCCAGGACGGCCCTTCCCAGATGGGGCTCGAAGATATCGCGATGTTTCGGGCCATTCCCGACTCCGTCGTGTTTTATCCCTGCGACGGGGTCTCGACCGATGCGCTTGTCGAAAAGGCGGCCGCCCACCGCGGGATCGTCTATATCCGCACCACCAGGATGGATACTCCGATAATTTACGACTCCAAGGAGCAATTCGAAATCGGCGGCAGCAAGGTTTTGCGAAGGAGCGAGGCGGACGTGGCCACGGTCGTCGGGGCGGGGGTTACCCTGCATGAGGCTCTAAAGGCCTTCGATGATCTCAAAATTGAGGGAATCGCCATCAGGGTGATCGATCTCTACTCGGTCAAGCCCGTGGACGAAGCGGGATTGATGGAGGCCGCCAAGGCCACGGGGTTTGTTATCACCGTGGAAGACCATTACCCGGAGGGAGGAATTGGTGAGGCCGTAAGATCGGCCTTGGGCAATACGGGACTACCGGTCCATTCGCTGGCTGTGCGCAAAAAGCCGAAAAGCGGCCTGCCAGGGGAACTTCTCGATTTTGAGGAGATATCCCGAAAGGCGATTGTGGCGAAGGTAAAAGAGGTCCTGTGGAAGCGAAGGCGCAAGGCGGTCGATATTCCCGGCTCGCGGGGATGAAAAAAGGTGGCGGGTCATCATGGAACAAAATCCTTTGGTAAAAGTGGGGTCTTTCGGGCAGGGCGTCTGGCTCGACTATATTCATCGCCATCTTATCGAGTCGGGTGAACTCAAAGGTCTGATCGTCGAAGACGGACTCAGAGGGATAACCTCCAATCCCAGTATTTTCGATGAAGCCATAGAGGGAAGCGAGGCTTACGACGAGGTTATCCGCGGCCTCGGGCGCAAGGGAAAAAGTGCTGCGGAAATCTACGAGACCCTTGCGACCGAAGATGTCGGGCGGGCTGCGGATATCCTGAGGCCGGTTTTTGACAAACTCTCGGGCAGGGACGGTTTTGTCAGTATCGAGGTAAACCCTCACCTCGCCCGAGGCGAGGAGGCCACCGTCGAGGAAGCCCGGCTGTTGTGGAAAAGGCTTTCGCGGCCAAACGTCATGATCAAGGTTCCGGCCACGGCCGAAGGGCTGAAGGCCATTCGGCGGTTGATCGCCGAGGGGATGAACGTCAACGCTACCCTGCTTTTCGGACTTCCCCGCTACCGGTTGGTGGCCGAGGCCTTTATCTCCGGCCTCGAGGACCGGGTGGCCAGGGGGCTTACGGTTGCGGGCATCGCTTCGGTGGCAAGTTTTTTTCTGAGCCGCATGGACGTCATGGTGGACCCGATGCTCGAAAAAGCCGGCACGGCCGAGGGAGGCGAACTGCGCGGGCAGGTCGCCATAGCGAGCGCCAAGGTGGCTTACCAGATGTATAAAGAGATTTTTGGCGCAGAGCGGTTCAGAAGTCTTGCCCGGCGGGGGGCGCAGCCCCAGAGGCTCCTGTGGGCCAGCACCGGTTCAAAAGACCCCCGATATTCGGATCTTAAATATGTGGAGGCTCTTATCGGTCCCGAAACCGTCAACACCATGCCGATGAAGACTCTGAAAGCTTATCGCGATCACGGCAATCCCGAGCCGCGCCTTGAAGAAGGCCTTGCCGAGGCGCAAAAGTGTCTTGCAAAGCTTGCCCCCCTGGGGATAAATATCGATGAGGTCACCCGCGGGCTGGAAGAGGAGGGGATAGAAAAGTTCAACAAGCCCTTCGACAGCCTGATGTCCAATATCCAAAAAAAATGCGGCTCATGAGCCCGAGTTGATGACAGGAGACTCTTCGATGGCCGGCGATAAACCCGGGAGCGCCACAGTGTTCGTGATCTTCGGCGGAGGGGGCGATCTTGCCTGGCGAAAGCTCATCCCCGCCCTGTACAATCTTTTTCTCGACGGCAGGCTTCCCGCCCGGTTCAAGGTCCTGGGGACGGGGCGCAACCAACTGAGCGACGAGTCCTATCGCCGGCGCTTGAGGGAAGGGGTGGATCAATTTTCCGACCGCGGCGAGGTCGATGAAAAGAGCTGGGAGGATTTTTCCTCCAATGTCTTTTTCCTGGAGTCCGATCTTGGCGATTCCCGGGCGTTTGCGGCCATTGCCAAGGAGCTTGCCGCCTATGACGAGCAGATTTCCGGGAGGGCCATTCGAATCTTCTACCTGGCCGTGCCGCCGGATATGTTCAAACCCATAGCCTCGGGGCTTGCGGGCGAGAAGCTCAATCGCGATCGAAGCCAGGCCAGGATCGTGGTGGAAAAGCCCTTCGGTCATGACCCGGAGTCGGCGCGCCGGCTCGATCGGATCCTGGCCGAACATTTCCTGGAATCCCAAATCTACCGCATAGACCATTACCTGGGAAAAGAGACCGTTCAGAACATCATCGCCTTCCGGTTCGGCAACGCCCTCTTCGAGCCTATCTGGAACCGCCGCTACATCGATCACGTGCAGATCACCGTGGCCGAAGAGGACGGAATCGGCCATCGAAGCGGTTACTACGAACACGCGGGGGCCCTTCGGGACATCATTCAGAACCACCTTCTCCAAATCCTTTGCCTGGTTGCCATGGAAGCCCCCGTTTCTTTTGGCAGCGATGAGATCCGCCAGAAAAAGGTGGATGTTTTGCGCGCCATTCGGCCCATCACCGCCGACCAGGTGGGCCAAAATGCGGTGCGGGGCCAGTACGGGTCGGGTTTAATCCGGGGAGAGCGCGTCCCGCCCTACCGGTCCGAAGCCGGGGTTGCCCCGGCTTCAACCACGGAAACCTTTGCCGCCGTGAGATTTTTCGTGGACAATTGGCGCTGGCAGGACGTGCCGTTTTACCTGCGTACCGGAAAGCGGCTGCCGGCAAGAATTTCGGAGGTCTGCATCCACTTTCGCCCCGTGCCCCACCAGGCATTTCCGGGCGCGGCCCTTGCCGATTCCCGCCCCAACCGGCTGGTGATGGCCATTCAGCCCGAGGAAGGCATCCTTCTGCGCTTCGAGGTAAAGCACCCGGGGCCAAGCATGGCGCTTGCGCCGGTCATGATGCAGTTCTATTACCGGGAGGCGTTCAGGACCCGCTCGCCCGAAGCCTATGAGACCCTGCTGCTCGATGTGGTGCGGGGAGATTCGACCCTTTTCATGAGATCGGATCAAACCGAGGCGGCCTGGGCCGTGATCGCCCCCATCCTGGACAAGTGGCAGTCGGTCAACCCGACCGATTTTCCGAACTATCATGCCGGAAGTTGGGGGCCCGAATCGGCTGATATATTCATTGCCAGGGACGGGCGAAGCTGGACCCTGCCAACTTTCCTGCAGTGCCGGGAAGATCTTGCCTCATGCCGGGTGGACAGGGAGGCGGAGGACGGAGGACAGAAAACGGAAAACAGAAAATGAATGGTTCGGAGAATATCCGTCCTTCCGTCCTCCCTTCATCATAGCGCGGAGAAAAAGGCCTCCCTCAAAGAATACATTCGCGGATCTCCGGCGAGATTGTGTTGCAGCTTGTTCATCACGTAGGAAAAACAGATTCGGGTGTCGAGATCCATTTCCACCCAGGAACCGCCAAGACCGGCCCAATAGAAGGAGCGCGGGCTCAGAAACGGGGCCTTGTCGTTGGCCAGTCCGAACCCCAGCCCCCAGCGTATGGGAAGTCCGAGCACCAGGTCCACCCCGCTCATCTGCTCTTCGAGCGCACGGCGGACCGTTGCTCGGGAGAGAAAAAACCGGCCTTCCAGGCTGCCTCCGCAGGCCAGAAGCGTGCCGATCCTTGCCACCGACCGGGCGTTTCCGTGCCCGTTGCTGGCCGGGATTTCCGCGGCCCTCCACGCCCGATCGGAAAATCCGGGGATGAGCGGAGGGTTGTAAAAGGTCTTTGCGGCAATCGATTCGGGATCGATTTGACCCGGCAGTATTCCACTCATCCTGGTCATTTCCGCCACACGGCCCTCGTGCTCCTCAGGCAGACCGATATGGAAATCCGCCCCGAGGGGAATTGCCACTTCATCGCGGAAAAAGGCGCCGGGGGTCTTGCCCGATACGCGCCGCACCAGTTCGCCCAGAAGATAGCCGAAGGTAATCGAATGATAGCCGCTCCTGGTTCCGGGTTCCCACCAGGGTTCCTGGCGCTCCAGGACCCTGATGATTCTTTCCCAGTCATACAAGGCCTCCACGGGAAGCGGTTCATCGAAACCCGAAAGCCCCGAGCAGTGGCTCATAATCCAGCGCAGCGGGATGCGCCCCTTGCCCGCCTGTGAAAACTTCGGCCAGTGGGCGGCCACGGGCGAGTCGAGGTCGAGCAGGCCTCTATCGACCAGGATGAGCACGCAAAGCGCGGTCATCACTTTGGTGGTGGAGTAAACATTGGTGATCGTGTCCCGTCTCCAGGGCTCCGTGCCGGCCTCGTTTGCCCACCCGCCCCACAAATCGATGACATACTCTCCGTCGATGGTCGCCGCAAAGGAGGCCCCCAGTTCCAGGCCCATTTCGAAATTTCTCGCAAACCTTTCCGCGACCTCATGGAAGCGGTTGTCGCAATAGCCATGGATTGCAACCCGGCGGGCCATTTGTTTCCTCCTTCGATCACACTTTGACTTTCTGACGCTCTTGATATAAATTGCCCGTGATTTTGAATTTAATCACCGTATTACGTCTGTTTTCACGGCGCTTCGCCGACCCCCTCGGCAAGGAGTATCCGAATATGCAAAAGAGGGTACGCGGACTGTTTTTGGCAGTTGCGGCTTTTTGCCTTTTTGGGTTTACGCTGCCGGCAAATCGGCTTTGCCGTGCCGGTGCGCCTATTTACAGCCCCCTGCCGGCGCCCGCGGCTTCGCTGGACTGTTCCCCGCGGCTGTATCGGCGCGCGAAAAAATCCTACCTGCCCTATTGCGCTCTTACCCGGGCCGTGCGCTACCTCAAACTTCACCGGGTCGAGTTTACCAACCGGCGCTTTCTCACCATAATAGACTACACCGAACCATCCACGAGCAGAAGACTCTTTCTTATCGACCTGGCTTCGGGGGATGTCAAAAGGCTCCTGGTCTCCCACGGGAAAAACTCCGGAAGGCTCTACGCCACCCGGTTTTCGAACAGACCGGAGTCCTTTGAAACCCCTCGCGGGTTTTTCCTCACGGGTCCCGAATACTTCGGCCCCCACGGCGCGAGCCTGGTTCTCTACGGGCTTCAAAAGGGCGTCAACGATAATTCGCTTTCCCGCAAAATTGTGATGCACGGCGCCTATTACGTAAGCTCGGAGGCCATCGAACTCAACCGCCGACTCCACGGGATCGCAAGGCTCGGCCTGAGCGAGGGGTGCCCGGCCATCCCCATGCGCGCGGCCGAAGGCGTCATCGACAAGATCAAGGACGGGAGCCTGCTCTATATGTACTCGGGGACCCCGCGCTAGATTGCCGAACGTTATATCAAATTTTTATGAATATCTTTTTCCGCCACAAAAGCCATGCCAGAAGGTACATTGATAGCACGATCCAAACTGCCCAGAGCAGGGAATCCATCTTCGGGCCGAGGTGCGTGTGGAAGTGTCCAAAAAGATAGGAGTGCCAGCTCATCTTTTCCCCGGTCGCTATCTCCAGGTCCAGCGCCCAGAGAGTATGAGCGTAGACAATCGACAAAACATAGACCGTTATCGCATTCATGCCCAGTATGACGAGGGGTTTTGCCCACCGGACAAACCCGGCGATATCGATAAACCAGTAAAAAAGCCCCAGACTTATTACGGAAAGTCCGGCCATGAAGATACTGAAGGTGCTGGTCCAGAGGCTTTTGTTTATGGGGAGCCAATGACCTAGAAGGAGGCCGGCAAGCATGAGCACGGAGCCGCCCGAGATCATCCCCGCGACTTTTCGCCCCCCCGAAAAGGACGATTTGAGCCATTGTGCCGCCAGTACCCCGAAAAGGGTCGTGGCGATTGCCGGAATCGTGCTCACTATTCCTTCCGGGTCCCATTTCCCGCCGTAGTAGGACCACATGAAGCCTTTCAACAGATGCGAATCGACCCAGGCCGCGAAATTGTTGCCCGGTTCGAGCACCCCGGCGCCGATTCCGGGCACGGGCATGAAGCGCATCATCAGCCAGTAGGAAGCGAGCAGGCCGACAAGCCACAGGATACGGCCCCTCAGGCCGCTTTTTAAAACGATCAGGCAAACGAGAAAATAGCAAACGGCAATTCTTTGCAAAACTCCCGGTATTCGCAGTGTGGAAAAATCGAACCCTGGGAAAACATTGATAAAAATCCCGAGAGCGAAAAGGATGATCGTTCTTTTCAGAATCCGCCCCATGAGCGCCGGGTGCGACTCTGCTTCCACACTTTGTTTATCCAGGGAAATAACGATCGCCACCCCGACCATGAAAAGAAAAGCCGGGAAGATCGTGTCCGCAAGAGTCCATCCGTTCCAGGCGGCATGCCCCAGAATGGAGTAGACATTGCCGGGGTCTCCGGGACTGTTGACAAGTATCATCAAAGCGATTGCAAGTCCGCGAAAGGCGTCAAGAGAGGTGAGACGCCCTTTGGGGGCCGCGACATCGCTTTGCGGGGTGCTTGCGCTCTCGCATGCCGCAACGACGTTTGAAAAGGTCATTGATTCCCCCTGAAAGCAGTCCGGAAACAAAAATCACATATTAAGGAGACTTCGGGGCGAATTCAAGCGGCGCGGGCCAGGGGCCATCCCCGGAGCCGGCCCGTCCGCCACGGGCAGAGGCCTGCCTCCGGTGGCTTGGAATGCCGAAGTTGTAGAGCTGCAATATTATGGGCCGAGATCGCACAACCGCCTGACAGCGATTACCCATCGATATTTGGTTCGAATTGAGAGCTGGACGATTTCGGCCGAAAAATTTTGCGAGTAAACTGTTTTCTTGTAATACGGCACAAATCTGTGCGATACTCTCCACCATGGGGAGATCGGTTGAAATTTGTAAGGCAGCAGAAATGCCGGGTGTCATGGTAACAGCGCTCCGATGCCGGGAAGGGAGCTGAAAACTGTTTGCCGTACTCACTTGGGCAGGCACGGTTCGATGCGAAATTGCCAAGCTGCGGCCTGAGCTATTTCAAGTCGCCGAAGCTAAAAAAAGCAGAAGCCTGTCGCATACCGTCCGGGTATTCTCGCAAGGCCAAATGACCGACCTGAACCGACAAAAGCCGGCACTGGACATTTTAAATCGTGGGAGATTTTTGTTTGACTGACTTATGCCGCAGTCCTGGCTGATTATTCAGCCCGGCGGGGGGATCGCATGGACGTGCGGAAAATCCGGTCGATAGACGATCCAGGGACTTTTGCAGCGGGGATTTTTTGAGGCTGTTTTTAAAGAGTCGGCCACCATCGCTATTGTCATTTAAGTAAGGTATTCGGGTAGATGAGCGGAGGGAGATTTCCTTTGCTTTTTGGTGGCTACAGTGTTGAGCGTTTTTTATGAGACTATTACTATTTTAATAAACAACCGTCTCTTAAACTTACCGGTGTGCCTGCAGGCGTATAAATTCATCCGGACCTGTCGGTACTTGGTAAACATGCTTTTTCTGTGAGTCTGCTAGATGCTCGTGTAATCGAGTTGGCGGAGCTGTATCGCTTCCTCTCCAAGAAATTCCTGCCTGGCTGCGCTAAGGACCACCATTGCCAAAGGGGCCATTTTAAACAAGGATTAAATTGTAGCTTATCCTTTGAGCCCTTAGTGCCGCCAACGGCAATCTGCATTCAAAAATAGAGAATCGAAAGTCTTAGCCATGATGTCCCAATTTAAGAACTTGAGATTTTACATTATGCTTTTTGCAGATTTGGCAATTTTCGTGGTGGCATTGAGCTGCGCCTATTTGCTGCGGTTCGAGCATGGTATGGGCGGTAGGCAGGTGCACCAAATGTTGGCGCTGGCGCCGTTTATCGTTCCGATGGAGGCTGTTGTATTCGGGATGTTCGGCCTTTACAAGGGGATGTGGCGATATACCAGCCTGGTCGATTTCTGGCGCTTGGCCGAGGCCTGCATTTTCTCGCTAATGGGTGCCTTCACCTATGTTTTTCTCCTTTCTCTTCACGAGCTGTCTCGATCGATACTGATCCTGAACGGTATCCTGATTTTCCTCCTTGCCGGAGGGCTGCGCATGGGCATACGATCCTTCTACGTCGCGCGTGGCAATCTGCGTGGGTTGAAGGCCTACGGGCTGCCGGATGTGAGAGCGTGGCTGAAATGTACCCGGCGCGTGATAATTTACGGTGCGGGGGCCGGTGGGGAAAAAATACTGCGGGAAATTATCGAAAACCACCAACTCGACATCTGTGTTGCCGGCTTTATCGACGATGATCCCGCCAAGCGGGGCCGCACAGTGCATGGCGTGTCCGTATTCGGAGACGTTTCCAAACTACCCCAAATCATCAACGATTATATTATTCATGAGGTCTTCATTTGCATTCCCTCAGCCTCGGGAACTCAGCTTCGCCGCATCTTCGATGCCTGCAAGAGTTGTGGTGTAAAATACAAGACTTTACCCGGAATCGGCGAGATCGTCGACGGCAGGGTGAGCATCAAGAAGCTGCGCGACGTCGATTACGCCGACTTGCTGCGGCGCGAGCCCGTCAAGTTGGAGACCGCCGGCATCAAGGATTACCTGGTAGGCAAAACAGTCTTGATTACGGGTTGTGGAGGTTCTATCGGCTCGGAACTATGCCGTCAGCTCGTTCGCTTCAGCCCCGGAAAGCTTGTTTTATTTGACGCCTCCGAAGAAAATCTTTTCAATATAGACAGGGAACTGCGAGACCTCGGTTGCCAAAATTTGGAGTGCGTTCTTGGCCCGGTTCAGAAGCGGCAATTGACCCGGGATACCTTCGGAAGATTTCGTCCGCAGGTGGTTTTTCATGCCGCGGCCTACAAGCATGTTCCCATGCTGGAAGACAACTCCCGGATAGCCGTCGTAAACAACGTGCAGGGAAGCAGGGTGCTCATGGAAGCCGCGGTGGAGTTCGGCGTGCGGCAATTCGTGCTTGTTTCCACCGATAAGGCCGTGCGCCCAACGAACGTTATGGGGGCCACCAAAAGGATTTCCGAATTGATAATGCAGTCGCTTCGCGGCAACGGCACTCAGTTTAAAGCTGTGCGTTTCGGAAACGTTGTAGGTTCCTCGGGTTCGGTAATCCCGGTTTTCCGACGCCAGATAGAAAGAGGCGGCCCGGTTACGGTTACCCACCCCGACATGACTCGTTATTTCATGACCATTCCCGAGGCGGCGCAGTTAATTGTCCAGGCGGGAGCCCTGGCTGAGGAGGGAGATATCTATATCCTCGAAATGGGCGAGCCTGTAAAGATCTGTGAGATGGCAAAGGACCTGATTCGGCTTTCGGGCAAAGAGCCTGAAACCGAAATCGAGATTGAATTCACGGGGCTGCGGCCTGGAGAAAAGCTCTTCGAGGAACTGTTCAGCTACGATGAAGACGTTATCAGAACCAGGCATGAAAAGATAATGGTGGTGAAATGCAACGGGATAAGCGGCAAAGAGGAAAACCAGGAAGGCTTTCGCCAATCTTTGAATCGACAGATTGATGAACTCTTGCGGCTCGCCGAAACACAGGACGTTAACTCTATCAGGCACAAGCTCAAGGAAATAGTCCCCGAGTACGCCCCGCAGGCCAATGGGAATTTTTCGATGGTCCAGCCGGCCAACGGCAACGGTAAAGCTCGGGAATTTGAAATGACATAGTTTTGGGGACAACGACTTTTAATTTTTCAGCCATTCAATTGCGAAAAGGATCAGTTTAAGATGCAGTCCAATACCTCTCAAAATCCGACGGCTCAACTCCTTCCCAGCTCCATATGCCCGGCCGGAGAGGCTTTTACGATTCCCCGGGAATCGGAGCATGAAGCCGAAATTGCCAGACTTGGCAAAATTGTCGCCGAACAGAGGCGGTTGGGCCGCCAGATCGTGGTGGTCATGGGCGTCGGATTCGTGGGTGCCGTGATGGCCGGTGTGGTCGCCGATTCGGTGGACAAAAAAACCGGAAAATCCGCTAAATTCGTAATCGGGATGCAGCGGCCCTCGCCGCGCTCGTTTTGGAAAATCGAATATATAAACCGTGGCATTGCCCCGGTCGAGGCCGAAGACCCGGAAGTGGCGCCTCTTATAGAAAGGTGCGTGAAGGACAAGAAGACCCTTGTTGCCACCTACACCTATGAAGTGCTTTCGCTTGCCGACGTGGTGATAGTTGACGTTCAGTGCGATTATCAGAAGGAAACGGTTGGAAACGTCCGCCAGGGCAGCGCCGATATCGCCGCGCTGGAAGACTGCCTCAAAGTGATTGGAGAAAAGATCTCCCCGGAGTGCATGGTCCTAATTGAAACCACGGTCCCGCCGGGTACCACCCAGTATGTGGCCTATCCCATAATCAAGAAGGCTTTCCAAAACAGGGGCATCCAAGCCGAACCCTTGCTGGCCCATTCGTTTGAAAGGGTTATGCCGGGCAAAAACTACGTCTCCTCCATCCGGGATTTCTGGAGGGTATGCAGCGGGGTGAACGAAGAGTCCCGGCAGAGGGTGCAAACATTCCTGTCCGAGATTCTTAACGTTGAAAAATTCCCCCTCACCGTCCTCGAATCCCCCATGGAAAGCGAAACCTGCAAAGTGATCGAAAACTCCTACCGGGCGACCATCCTTGCCTTTCTGCACGAATGGAGTGTTTTTGCCGAACGAAACGGTGTGGATCTCATAAAAGTCATCGACGCGATCAAGGTTCGCCCCACCCATTCCAATATCATATTTCCCGGGCCGGGCATTGGAGGCTATTGCCTGCCCAAGGACGGCGGACTTGGAGTTTGGGCCTATCAGACTCTTCTTGGCTTTGAAGACGATATCTTCAAGATAACCCCGCAGGCCATCGACATTAATGATACCAGGGCACTCCACGTGGCTCGCTTGGTGCGTGATGCCCTGCGCAATATGGGCAAAATAGTGGCGGCCTGCAAGATAGCCATTTTGGGCGCCTCCTACCGGGAAGACGTTGGCGATACGCGCTACAGCGGTTCGGAAATGCTGGTTAGAAAACTTGCCGAAATGGGAGCCGACATATCCGTCCATGACGCTTATGTCAAGCACTGGTGGGAATTTGAAAAACAGGATACCTACCCGGCTCCAGGCCATTCCTGGGCGCGGTTTTTCCGCAATCAGGAGAACCTCACTCGGCTGGTGGTGAAAAATGATCTGGCGGAAGCCGTGCGTGGCGCCGATGCCGTTGTCCTGGCCGTCCGTCACGAACCCTACCTGGCTCTTTGCGCCGATAAAGTCGTGGAGATGACCGGCAAACCGGTCGCGGTGGTCGATTGTTTCGGGATTCTCTCGGACGCCGACATCAGGCGCTATTTCGAGCTGGGATGCGAGGTGAAAGGCCTCGGGCGCGGGAATGTGAAGCGGATAAAAGACCAGGTGCGAGCCGCCGGCAAGTGAACGCTCCCCGGCTTGGCGTAAGGTGTGAGCACGCCAAGCCCTGATGATGTCGTCGAACACATCCCAACCAGACTCTTGGTTTGAAAGATGGATAAAATGGATTCAAACGGTGTCTATGGTCGGATAAAATCCGGGCTCGCTCGAAATCCAGCGAAGTGGCTGGTCACGGGCGTTGCGGGTTTTATCGGCTCCAATTTGCTGGAAACCCTGCTAAAACTCGGTCAGACCGTTGTAGGTTTGGACAATTTCGCAACCGGTTACCAGAAAAACCTCGACGTGGTCCGGCGCCTGGTTGACAAGACGGGCGACTGGGAACGCTTTACCTTTCTTGAAGGCGATATACGAGATCTCGATACCTGCCGCAAAGCCTGCTCCGGTGTGGATTTCGTCCTCCATCAGGCGGCCCTGGGTTCGGTGCCCCGCTCGATCGAAGACCCGATCTCCACTCATGAAAGCAACCTGACCGGTTTTGTCAACATGCTCGTGGCCGCAAAAGAAACCGGGGTAAAAAGGTTTGTTTACGCCTCGTCGAGTTCCGTTTACGGAGACGAGCCAAACCTGCCCAAAGTCGAGGACAAGATCGGCGAAGCCCTTTCGCCTTACGCCGTGACCAAGCTTGCAAACGAACTCTACGCGGGAGTGTTTGCTAAAAACTTCGGTCTTCAAACCATCGGCCTGCGCTATTTTAATGTGTTCGGCCCCCGGCAGGACCCCGACGGGGTCTACGCGGCGGTGATTCCCAAGTGGTTTCAAGGTCTGCTTGAGGGCCAAACCGTCTTCATAAACGGAGACGGTGAAACTTCCAGGGACTTTTGCTTCATAGAAAACTGTGTCCAGGCCAATATACTCTCGGCCTGCACCCAAAACCCGCAAGCCGCTAACCAGGTCTACAATGTGGCCTGCGGGAAAAGAACCACTCTTAATGAACTCTTTGCAATGATACGGGAACTGGCCGCAACAACCAACCCCGCCATATCCGCGGCGAATCCCGTGTACCGGGATTTTCGGCCGGGCGATGTCCGCCACTCGCTGGCTGACATCTCGAAGGCGAAAACCCTTTTGGGCTTCTTCCCCGAGATATCGGTCGATACCGGGCTGAGCAAATCGGCTGAGTGGTACTGCGGTTGTAGCAAAGTCGAGTAACAGCGGGTGACCCATGGTCTCTGAATCTTCCAGCCGGGACCTCTTTTGAAGAGTTTACCTATGCCGCGACAACTTTTCTATGACCTTCTCGATGCGCATTCCAAAACCTTCGCCAAACTTGAGGAGCTTCTGCCCTCGATTCTTCAGGCCGCTCGCTGGATGGCCGAATCTCTTGCCGGGGGAGGCAAGATCCTTGTTTGCGGCAATGGAGGCAGCGCTGCCGACGCGCAACATTTTGCGGCCGAACTGGTTGGCAGGTTTCAAAAGGAAAGGAGCCCCTGGCCCGCGATAGCGCTTACCACCGACACTTCCGCGATTACCGCCATTGGAAACGATTACTCCTTCGATGCCATATTTTCCCGCCAGCTCCAAGCCCTGGGGAAAAAAGGAGATTTGCTCCTCGGCATATCCACTTCCGGCAATTCCGCAAATGTGTTGAGCGCCATCCGGCAATGCTCCGAGCTTCAGATGAAAGGTGTCGCTCTTCTTGGAAAAGATGGCGGGCTCATCGGGCCGGTCTGCGATCTGGCTCTCACCGTGCCGAGCAATATTACCGCCCACGTTCAGGAGGCCCACATCTTTATTCTGCACCTGTGGTGCGCAATTCTGGAACAACACGTCTGAGGGCGGCACGGCTCGTTTGATTCCAAACCGCGACGGACTGGGGGACTATAGCCAAATCGGGAGAGGACGTCAGGCTCGGCATGGTTTGAAATCAGAGTGTATTCGGAAAAAGTGGCGGAAAGGAAAAGGCAATGACGCAATTCACTGGTGTCAGTGTGGTCAAGCGGGCAAATGTCTATTTTGAAGGAAAGGTGTCGAGCCGCACCGTAATCTTTCCGGACGGGGAGAAAAAGACCCTCGGGATAATGCTTCCCGGTGACTACGAGTTCGGGACGGCGGAAAAAGAGATAATGGAAATCATCGCCGGCGAGCTGGAAGTGCTTCTGCCCGGATGCGCTCAATGGAAAAGCGTAAAGGATGGAGACACCTTCGAGATTGCTGCGCAATCCAAATTCAGTCTTAAGATCAAAAAGGTTACGGATTACTGCTGTTCCTATATAAAATGAAGACACTGCATATGCGGGCTCGGCCTGGCGACTCTTGCCGTGCGGCCCGCTTTGTGATAGTTTCAAATTCGGATCGGGCAAGCGTCAGTGAACGTCATCCTGATGTCGCTTTTTATTTGACAACCCGCCCGGGTCCCGCTATCATGTGACGCTTAAGCTAATTTTCCCATCGGAGTCATCAGCGATGAAAACTGAAAGCGCCAAGTTCGAACCGGAAAAGCGCAAATGGATAGTGGTCGATGCCCAAAACCAGGCCCTGGGCCGGCTGGCAAGTCAGATTGCACTGCGCATCCGCGGCAAGCACCTGACAACCTTCACCCCCCACGTGGATCTGGGCGACTTTGTCGTCGTGGTAAACGCCGATAAGATAAAGCTTACCGGAAACAAATGGGACAAGAAGACCTACTATCACTACAGCGGCTACATGGGTGGCCTGAAGGAAACTTCCGCCCGCAAGCTAAACCAGCAGCACCCCGAGCGCATGTTGCGCCTCGCGGTGTGGGGAATGCTGCCCAAAAACCGTCTGGGACGCAAGCTCATAAAGAAGCTAAAGGTCTACACCGGCCCCGAACATCCTCACGAGGCCCAGCAGCCCCAAGCTTTCAAGACCATCGAGAAATATAGCAGCTAGGAGCCCTTTACATGCCCGAACAACGTTTTTACGCCACAGGAAAAAGAAAGACCTCCATCGCCAGGGTATGGCTTCAGCCCGGAACGGGACGCATAGTCATCAACAAAAAACCCTCCGAGGAGTATCTGGACAGAGAAACGAGCAAGATGGTGATTGCTCAGCCGCTCACCCTCACGGGGACCCTGGGCAAACTCGACATCTCGGTCAATGTGCTCGGGGGCGGGATTTCCGGCCAGGCCGGGGCCATTCGACACGGGATCTCCAAGGCGTTGCTCGAACTCAATCCCGAGTACAGGGAAGTCTTGAAGCGAGCCGGCTTTCTCACCCGCGATTCCCGAGTTAAGGAACGCAAAAAGTATGGCCGCAAGAGCGCCAGAGCGCGGTTCCAGTATTCCAAACGTTAATTGACGCTGTGAGCCTTGGTTGGAGAAAATCTCGGTTTTCATCCAATCAAACTTTCACTGGTTTTGAATCGGGGCGCTGCACTTGTGTGCACGCGCCCTTCCTTATTTTTGCCTCGTAAGGACTCCGCCATGTTGAGGGTTGGCATTGCCGGGGCTTCCGGCTACACGGGTTTCGAGTTGTTGCGCATCCTGCGGGCTCATCCCGAGGTCGTCGTATCAACGATCACCTCAAGACAGCAGAAGGGGGTGCGGCTCGACGATTACTACCCGGCCTTCAAGCACTGCTACGACCTGGTGTTCGAGGACACCGATCCGGGCAAGCTCGCCGCCTCCTGCGATCTGGTCTTTGCGGCCATGCCGCACCAGGCCTCCATGGAAATCATTCCCGACCTTCTTGGGCGCGGTATGAAAGTCGTCGATCTAAGCGCGGACTACCGGCTGAAAGACCCCGAGGTCTACGGGAAGTGGTATTCGGAGCACAAGACCCCGGAGCTTTTGAGCCAAGCCGTCTACGGCCTCCCCGAACTCTACCGGGAAAAGATCCGCACCGCACGGTTGGTGGCAAACCCGGGCTGCTATCCCACAAGCGTCATCCTGGCCCTTGCCCCGCTTCTTTCCCGCAGCCTGGTCGATCCGGCCTCCATTATCGCCGATTCCAAATCGGGCGCCTCGGGGGCGGGAAGGGGTGTGGCCCAGGGGTTGCTCTTTTGCGAGGTAAACGAGGGCTTCAAGGCCTACAAGGTGGGCGAACACCGCCATACCCCCGAAATCGAGCAGGAACTGAGCCTTCTGGCCGGAGTCGAGATCACCGTCAGCTTCACCCCCCACCTTGTACCCATGACCCGGGGCATTCTGAGCACGGTTTACTCCAATCTGTTGCCGGGGGTGGAACGGGCCGACATCGACCGGGCTTTTGCCGATTTTTACAAAGGGGAGCTTTTCGTCAGGCTCGGGGGCGATAATCTTCCGCACACCCTGCAGGTGCGTGGCAGCAATTACTGCGATCTGGGCTGGAAGGTCGATCCGCGCACCAGGCGCTGCATCGTCGTTTCGGCTATCGATAACCTCACCCGGGGGGCTTCCGGACAGGCTGTTTGCAACATGAACATAATGAGCGGTCTGCCTGCGCAAACCGGGCTCGAAGAAGCGCCATGGCAGCCGTAGAAGTCGCCTACGCCCCAGTTTTTCCCTCCGAGCGCAATATCAAGCTCGTAGTCGAATACGACGGGCGCGGTTACCACGGGTGGCAGCGCCAGGCCGGCTCGCTTTCCATCCAGGAAGTGATCGAATCGCGCCTGGGCGTCATGTTTGGCCAAAGGGTGGGGGTCAATGCATCCGGGCGAACCGACTCCGGGGTCCACGCAAGGGGGCAGGTGGTCAATTTTCGCACCCGCACAAGGCTTGGGGTCGATGAAATAATGAAAGGGCTTAACAGCCTTCTGCCCCACGATATCGCGGTCCTTGAGGCCCGCGAGGTCGATCGCTCTTTTCATGCCCGCTTCTCGGCCCTCAGCAAGGTCTACGAATACCATATCCTGAATCGCCAGGCGCCCTCGGCCCTTTTGCGAAACTTCAGCTGGCATGTGCGAAACACTCTTTCCCACGAGCCAATGAGGGAATGCCTGGAAAAAATTCGCGGACAAATCGACTTCTCGGCCTTCATGGCTTCGGGTTCCGAGGTCTCCTCGACCCGCCGGAACATGCTGAGAGCCGAACTCGAACACGTCGGGCCCGACAGGTTGAAGTTCACCTACGAGGCCGACGGCTTTTTGCGGCACATGGTGCGAAACCTCACGGGCACGATCGTTGAGGTGGGAAAAGGGAAGAGAACGACCGCGGATTTCGAGCGCATTTTAAAAAGCGGTGATCGCAGGCAGGCCGGCATAACCGCCCCGGGCTACGGTCTATTTCTCATTTCAGTCAATTACGGATAAAACGGGCGACATCTACCGGAGGAACAAAATGAAGTTATCTGGAAGGCTCGGCAGGATCAAACCCTCCGCCACCCTGGCGATTAACGCCAAGGCGAACGAACTCAAGCGAAACGGGGTGAAGATCATTAATTTCGGGGTCGGAGAACCCGACTTCGATACGCCTCAAAATATCTGCGAAGCGGGGCTGGAGAGCATCCGCAAGGGCCGCACCCGCTATACGGCCGTGGGGGGAATAAACGAGCTGAAAGACGCCGTGTGCGCAACGATCAAAGCCGATTACGGTCTTGCTTTCGGGCGCGAAAACGTTTTGGTTTCCTGCGGTGGAAAACACGCTCTCTATAACCTTTTCATGACTCTGCTCGATCCGGGAGACGAGGTCATCGTGCCCGCGCCCTACTGGGTGAGTTATCCGGACATGGTCAATCTGGCGGACGCCAAGCCGGTGGTTATTCCAGTTTCGGAAAAAGACGGCTTCCTCTTGGGGCCCGAAGCCCTGGAGAAGGCCATCACGCCCAAGACCCGGCTCCTCATTTTGAACAGCCCCTCCAATCCAACCGGCAAGTACTACGGTGAAAAGCAACTCAAGGCTCTGGCCGAAGTGCTCTTGCGCCATGAAAACGTCCTGGTCGTCTCCGACGACATCTATTACCGCATCCTTTTTGGTGGCCGCAAATGGGTCAGCCTGGCAATGGTGGAAGAAAAACTTCGCGAGCGCATCTTTATCGTAAACGGGGTCAGTAAAAGCTATTGCATGACCGGATGGCGTATCGGATACCTGGTGGGAGAAAAAAGCTTCATAAAGGCGGCTACCGACTTCCAGAGCCAGGTGACCAGCAACGCGGCCTCCATTTCCCAGTGGGCGAGCGTAGAGGCGCTGGCGGGTGACCAGAAGCCGGCCCTGGAGATGGCGAAAATATTCGAGAGCCGGTGTGCGCGGGTGATGGAAATCATCGCCGCCATGCCCGGGGTTACCTGCGCGGCCCCCGATGGGGCCTTTTACGTTTTTCCCAATTTTAGCGCCTATTACGGGAAAAAATTCGGAGAACGCACCATAAGCGGCTCTGTTGATCTCGCCGATTTCCTCATGGAGCAAGCCCACGTGGCGGTAGTGCCCGGAGAAGCCTTCGGTGAGGATAAGTGCATTCGGTTTTCCTATGCTCTTTCGGAAGAGGAAATCGAACAAGGCTTCGAGGCGGTGAAAAAAGCCATTGAAAAGCTGAAGTAACCCCGGGTGAAATGTTTGGGCGCGTTAATTTTTTTTGAAAATACCGGGGCGGGAGCGCCTGGCGCTGCCGCCCTGCCACCAATGGGCCCACTTCCCGATGAGCAGTAATGTGGAATCGAAAAACAGGGAAAAGGACCATGCCGCCTGCGATATGGAAACAAAACAGGACTGCGCCCCTCTCATCTCCAGCTCGACCCTTCTCCGGGGCGGTTTTCTGATATTCTTTTGCCTGCTTTTCTATCTTCCCGGTCATTACACCATTCCGCCCCTTGATCGCGACGAAGCCAGATTCGCCCAGGCTTCCAAACAGATGAACGAGAGTCGCGACTACGTCCGGATCAATTTCCAGAACACTCCGCGAAACAAAAAACCGATAGGCATCTACTGGCTGCAGGCGGCAAGCGTACGGGCGGCCGGACGCGCCGAGGCTCGAAAAATCTGGCCATACCGGGACCCCTCGCTTATCGGGGCCATTTTGGCGGGGCTTTTCACCCTTGCGCTCGGCAAGCGGCTTTTTGGTGAAAAGACCGGTTTTCTTGGCGCCCTTCTTTGCTCAAGTTGCATTCTGCTGGTGCTCGAGGCGCACATCGCCACAACAGATGCCGTGCTGCTTGCCGCGATCATGGCCTCCCAGTACGCCCTTGGCTGCTTTTATGTGCGTGAGGACAAAAGCAAACCTGCGGGAATCGGGCTCTTTTTGCTGTTCTGGACAGCCCAGGCCGCCGGGATTCTTGTAAAGGGGCCCGTTGCTCCGATGATCGGCCTGCTCACCATCGGCTGTCTTGCCCTCGCCGACAGGGACGCGCGCCTGCTAAAAGGTCTGAGACCCCTTTACGGTCTGGCCTTGATGCTGCTTCTGGTAAGCCCCTGGATGATTGCCATCGGAATTGCCACCAAAGGGGCTTTCTTTCGCCAGGCGGTGATGGGGGATTTTCTTTCCAAGGTGGCTTCGGGGCAGGAATCCCACGGGTTTCCGCCCGGATTCTATCTGCTCCTGTTACCTCTCACCCTCTGGCCGGCTTCGCCTCTTGCCGGGGCGGCCCTGTTTCGCGCCTGGAAGTTGCGAGCCTCGCCGGCACTGAGGTTTTGCCTCGCCTGGATCGTCCCCGCTTGGGTGGTGTTTGAATCGGTTCCAACCAAGCTCCCCCATTATGTCTTGCCGCTCTATCCGGCCATTTGTCTTCTGGTCGCCCACCTCATAACTTGCGGGGAAAAGGGCGAGGCCTCCGAACTCGACTCGAAGCTCGTTAAGATCGGCTACATTTCCTGCCAGCTCGTCATAGTGTTTCTGGGTTTCGCCTTTCTTGGACTGCCCTGGTTTCTCGAACACCGGTTTGTGCCCCCGGGTATCCTTACCGCCCTGGCCGGCCTCCTCGGAGCTTTCCTTTCCATCCGGGGCTTTCTCAAGCGCCGCTACCTGCGCGCCACTTTCGCCGCCCTCGCCGCCACAGCCCTCGTATTGGCCCCCGGCCTGCAGTGGATACTGCCCGAAATCAACTCCATATGGCTTAGCAGAAGCGTTAGCGATGCCGCCACAGCCCTTGGCGGAAAACAGGTCAAGCTCTGTTCGGCGGGCTACTATGAACCGAGCCTGGTTTTTCTGGTTGGAACCCGTACCCTTCTTACCTCCGGAAACGGGGCGGCCGATTTTCTGGATAAAAATCCCGGCGCTCTGGCCCTTGTCGACTGCGGGCAAGAGGGGCAATTTCTCGCAAAAGCGCGCAGCCTCGGCTTGCATCCTCGGCAGGTGGGTGCTTTTTCCGGCATCAATTACTCCAAGGGAAGACGCACGCTGCTGCGGTTGTATTCCCGCAGTCCCTTCGGGATACATGAAAATAAACCCGGCGCGGTTCTTCAGCTCCCGGCTCCATGCCCCCCGCTTTCCCCTTCTTTTCACTATTCACTGTTCACCATTCGGGATATGATCCGGTCAACTCGAACGGTTGCTCCTAATGGTCACAAGGGGGGTCAATGATAATCGGTCTCGATGTTGGCGGTACTCACACCGATGGTGTGCTGATCGGAAACGGCGCCATTTTGCGCCAGGTCAAGGTGGCCACCGATACCGGCAATCTTTTCGACTGCGTGTGCGCCTGCCTGGAAAAGCTCACCGTGGACCTGCCCCCGAAGGCGATTCGCCGCGCGGTTTTAAGCACCACTCTTACCACCAATGCCATTGCCGAAGGCAATCTGGAAAAAATCGGCGTCGTCGTGTCCGCCGGACCGGGCATAGACCCGGCCAACTTCAAAATCGGCAGCCACTATTTTTGCGTCTCGGGTTCGATCGATCATCGCGGCCGTGAGGTCCAGCCCCTGCGGGAGCGCGAAATTGAAGAAATTGCCGACATCTTTATTGCCGACAACATCCGCCGGGCTGCCGTAATCTCGAAGTTCTCCGTACGAAATCCAAAGCACGAACTGGAAATGGCGCGTATCCTGGCGCGCTCCTGCGAGGTTGTGATACCCGGCCACAGCCTTTCGGCGACCCTCAATTTCCCCCGCAGGATTAACACCGCATGGCTCAGCGCGGCCGTGCACCCCCTTCACAAGGAGTTTTTCGAAGCGGTCCGGCAATCGCTTAAGAGCAAGGGGGTCGAAATCCCCATTTACGTCCTGAAGGCCGACGGGGGAACGATGAGTTTCGAGGCCTCTCTCATGGCTCCCGAACAGACCATCTTTTCCGGACCCGCGGCAAGCGTTCTGGGCGCCCTGCCGTTTGCCTCCCCCGACGTGGATACACTGGTCCTCGATATCGGGGGAACGACCACCGATATCGCGGTATTTGCCCGCCGCGCCCCGCTTCTCGAACCTCTTGGTGGCGAGGTCGCAGGCAGCAGGACCCTGGTGCGGGCGCTCAAGACCCGCTCGATCGCCCTGGGGGGAGACAGTTGTGTGGATGTGATCGACGCGGAGCTGCGGGTGGGCCCCCGCCGGCTGGGACCGGCCATGGCTTACGGGGGTGGGCATCCAACTCCCACGGATGCTCTTTTTGTCCTTGGAAAAGGGGGCAAAGGCGATCTGGAGGCGGCCCGCCGCGGGCTGCGCCCCATTGCCCGAAATCTCGGCGTATCGATCGAAGACACCGCCCTGCTTATCCTCGATCTTGCCTGCGCAAAAATTGTGGGCGCCGCTCGCGAAATGGTCGAAGAGATCAATCTCAGACCGGTCTATACGGTAAAAGAGCTTTTGTCCGGCTACAGGGTCCAACCCGCTGAAATAGTGGTTCTGGGAGGTCCCGCACCTCATTTTGCTCCCCGAATCGAAGAACTGACTGGAATCCAAACCTGCGCCGTGCCGCTGTGGCACGTGGCCAACGCCATCGGGGCGGCTCTTGCCAGAAACACCTCCGAAGTCACTCTTTTCGCCGATACCGAAAGGGGGCTGGCCCTGGCTCCCGGAGAAGAATTCAGCCGTGCGGTGGGAAAAGACTTCGACCTGGAAAAGGCCCTTTGCCTTGCCAGTGAACTGCTCCGGGCAAAGTGCATCAAAGCCGGCGCCTCGGAATGCGAGATCGATCTGGAGGTGGTCGAAAGCAACCAGTTCAATATGGTAAGGGATTATTACACCGTCGGGCGCAACATCCGCGTCCAGGTCCAGACACGGCCCGGCCTGATTTCGGAGTGCCGGGATCTTGCCGGGTCTATTTTCAACTGCTGTATTCTTCCTGACGCGGTTTAGCTCACTGAGGTTGGTATGCTTTCATCGAGCGAGAAAATCGGGCTTGTATTTTTCCCCGCATTCGACTGGGCGATCGATCCGACCCATCCGGAGCGTGAAGAGCGACTGCTCTACACCCAGGACCAGGTGTTCGAGGAAGGAATTCTGGACATAGAGGGGATCGTTGAATATAAACCCGACATCGCCACGGTTAAAGACATTCAACGCGTGCACTTCTGCGTTCCGGACGAACTGAGCGTGACCACCCAGTCTCACCTCATAAGCGCGGGGGGAGCAAAGAAAATCGGCTCCGAGGTCCTGGAGCGAAATATCAGTCGGGGCTTCGCCCTGGTTCGCCCCCCCGGCCATCATGCCATGCGCGTGGTGCACGGGGCCAGGGGCTTCTGCAATATAAATATTGAAGCCGTAATGATCGAATACCTGCGGCAGGCCTATGGCGTTGATCGGGTGGCCATCGTCGATACCGACTGCCATCACGGCGACGGCACACAGGACATCTACTGGCACGATCCCGATACCCTTTTCATCTCCGTCCACCAGGACGGCCGCACCCTCTATCCCGGGACCGGATTCACCTCCGAATTCGGGGGGCCGAATGCGGCTGGAACCACCATCAATCTGCCGCTGCCTCCCCATACCTCCGAAGAGGGTTTTCTCTATGTGCTCGATAATGCCATCCTGCCCATCCTGGATGAATTCAAACCGCAACTGATAATCAATTCCGCGGGGCAGGACAACCATTACTCGGACCCGATAACCGACATGCGGTTTTGCGCCCGGGGCTATGCCGAACTGACAAGCCGCTTGAAGCCGCATATCGCGGTTCTCGAAGGCGGCTATTCCATCGAAAGCGCTCTGCCCTACATGAACGTGGGGATTATTTTAGCCCTTGCCGGAATGGATTACAGCCGGATAAGCGAACCCGATTTCGATCCCGAAAGGCTGAGGCAGGGGCCTGAGATATCGCGAAAAATCGAAAAGGTGGTGGAGGAGGCCTTAAGTCTTTGGAAGCAGGGCCCGGAGATGCGGCGAGCAAACCGCAAAGAGGGCCGGCTCTTCCGTCGGGAACGCCATATATTCTACGATACGGACCGCATCATCGAAGTACAGCGGGAAACGGTCCGAGGTTGCCCCGAGTGCGCGGGGCTTGTTTCCATCGACTCGCGAACCGATCGGGGGGGAAGAATCCTTGCCGTTCATGTGCCGCGCAAGGCCTGCGGCAAATGCCGGGAAGCCGGCTATCAGTTATATGACTCGACCGGCCTGGAGGAATTCGATCGGATTTTCATCCAGGACCGTACTACCGACGAATATTTTTCCAGAAAATGAAACCTCTTTTCATAAAAAATTTCACACTGCAAGAACTTGAAGCCCGGGTGGCCGGCATGGGAGAAAAGCCTTTTCG
This sequence comes from Deltaproteobacteria bacterium, assembly GCA_021777755.1. Classification (GTDB taxonomy): domain Bacteria; phylum Desulfobacterota; class Syntrophobacteria; order Syntrophobacterales; family Syntrophobacteraceae; genus SbD1. The sequence continues at coordinate 21,543 of JAJYDE010000013.1, read as the reverse complement.
AGCGCGCCAGCTCTACAAGCATCTCTATGCCAGAAATGTCGCGGACTGGAGTGAATGCACCGATCTCAGCCGCTCTTTTTGCGCCCGGCTCGAATCCGAAGTCTCTCTTCACGCCCTTGCGGTTTCCCGCGTCGATGAAGCCGACGACGGGACCCGAAAGTACCTGTTCCGCCTCCATGACGGCCATTTCATCGAATCGGTGCTCATTCCCGATCCGCCAAGATGCACCCTCTGTGTTTCGAGCCAGGCCGGGTGCGCCCTGGGGTGTAAATTCTGCCTGACCGGAAAACTGGGGCTCAAACGCAACCTGCAAACTGCCGAGATAGTCGATCAGGTTTGCCAGGCCCTTCGGGACCCCAAGCTGGGCTCAAAGGTAAACAGTCTTGTCTTCATGGGGATGGGCGAGCCCCTGGCAAATTTGGACCAGGTCCTGCGCGCCGTTTCGATCATAACGGATCCAAACGGGTTGATGTTTTCCCATCGCCGGGTGACTCTGTCGACCGCGGGCCTCGTCCCGCAGATGCGGCGCCTTGGAACCGCAACCCCGGTCAATCTGGCCATAAGCATTCATGCGCCAAACGACGCGCTGCGAGATGACCTCATGCCGGTAAACCGGACCTATCCGCTTGCCGAACTCATGCGGGCATGCCGCGACTATCCCCTGCAGGCACGCAAACGCATCACCTTCGAGTATATCCTGCTTGAGGGCGTAAACGACAGTCCAGCGCAGGCAAAGGAACTCGTAAGGCTGCTTCGGGGCGTTGCGGCAAAGATAAACCTCATCGCCTTCAACCCGCATCCCGGTTCCATTTTCCGCACTCCGTCCATGGAAAGAGTCCTGGAATTCCAAGATGTCTTGCGAAAAGCAAATCTTACTGCCATAATCCGCAAGAGCCGGGGCGGCGAAATAGGCGCCGCCTGCGGTCAGTTGGCGGCAAAGGAAGGGAGAAATTGACGTTGGGACCTGATTTTAGTAAACAAAACGGACTAGTCCCGGTTATAGTGCAAAGCTTCGAGACCGATCGGGTGCTCATGCTCGCATATATGAACGAAACCGCCTGGAATAAGACTGTCCAAACCGGTAACGCCCACTATTGGAGCCGATCCCGGCAAAAGCTTTGGATGAAGGGCGAAGAGTCGGGCAATGTCCAGGTGGTTCGAGAGATCTCGATCGACTGCGATGAGGATACAATCCTTCTAAGAGTCGAGCAGGTGGGGGGAGCGGCTTGCCATACCGGTTTCGAGTCCTGCTTTTACCGCTTTTTCAATAACGGCCAATTCGAAGTGCGGGGGAATAGAGTCTTCGATCCCCGGGAGGTCTATAAGAAGTGAAACGGTTGCTAAATCTGGGCATTCCCAAGGGAAGCCTTCAGGAATCCACCATCAGGCTCTTTCAACAGTCCGGCTGGAAAATATCGCTTTCGGACAGAAATTATTTCCCGGAAATCAACGATCCGGAAATTTCCTGCTCTATCTGCCGCGCCCAGGAGATGTCCCGTTACGTGGAGAACGGAACCTTCGATGCGGGTCTTACCGGCCGCGACTGGATCATGGAAAACGACTCGACTGTGCATGTGGTTGCCGACCTGATCTACTCGAAGGTGAGCCAGAGGCCGGCCAGATGGGTCCTTGCCGTTCCGATGGACTCTCCCGTAAAATCCGAACAGGATCTCGAGGGGAAAAAAATCGCAACCGAACTCGTCAATTTCACCCGAAGACACTTCGAGTCCAAAGGCGTCAAGGTGGAGGTGGAATTTTCCTGGGGGGCGACTGAGGCCAAAGTGATCTCCGGGCTTTGCGATGCCATTGTCGAAGTCACCGAGACCGGCTCGACCATGCGCGCCAACGGCCTCAGGATCGTTGATGAATTGATGCAGTCAAACACCCAGTTCATAGCCAATATCGATTCTTGGAATGATCCGTGGAAACGCGAGAAGATTGAGCACATTTCGCTGCTTCTCCAGGGGGCCTTGCGCGCCGAAGGCCTGGTGGCGCTCAAGATGAATGTGCCCGAGACAAAAATCGAAGAGATCGTGGGAATTCTTCCCAGTTTGAATGCTCCCACGATTGCAGGTCTTTACCAGTCGGACTGGCTTTCGGTTGAAACCGTGGTATCCAAAAGCCGGGTGCGAGAACTCATTCCGGTTTTAATAAAGAAAGGCGCCCAGGGGATAATCGAATACACCCTAAATAAGGTAATCTGAAAATGAGAAGACTTTCGCTTTTCTACGTAGCCCTTGTGGCTATGGTGCTGACTTCAGGTTGCGCCACCACTCGACGAAAAACCGAGTTCACGGCGGATCAACTCAGAAGCTTGGGCGAAAAGGCTCTCATTGCGCATGACGCGGCAGCTTCGTTGAAATTTCTCACAATGGCGGAAAAAAAGCTGCCAAATGATGCCGTCATACAATACGATCTGGGGCTGGCATACAACGAGCGCGGCTTTGACACCCAGGCGTTCGAACATGTCCAGAAAGCTTTGAAAATCAAACCCGATTACCCGGAAGCGTTGAATACGCTTGGCTTCATGTACGCCACTCGCGGTCAGTTCGATCTTGCCAGGCAAGCCTTTGAAAAGTCGATGAACGACCCCTTCTATCAGACTCCCCAGATTCCGGCATTCAATCTGGGGCAAATCTACCAGAAGCGCGGTGACAATCAAACAGCTCTGTTCTATTACAGGAAGGCGGTCAAACTCAATTCCCATTACGCGGAGGCGTGGTATCAAATCGGAAAAATTTTGGAGCAGACGGGCAGTAACGACGAAGCGAGGCAGGCATATCAAACGGCGGTGCAGGAATCACCCGAAATGGCCGAAGCCTTCTTGCAGTTGGGCATTATGAGCTTCCGCGCCCATAAGATCAGAGAGGCCGCCGGCTTTTTCAGCCAGGTCGAAAGAGTTGCTCCCAACAGTGCTTCGGCCACCAAGGCGCAAGGCTATCTTGACCGGATCAATAGCCCCCGGCCGGCTGTGCTCCCGCACCATTACCTGCCCTCACGCCTGAAAAGCCAAAACATGGAGTCCCCGCAAGAAACCGCGCCGGTGGCCACCCCGGCGCCAAAGCGCACGATCACTCCACCGGCGCCCACCACCAAGGGAGAAAATGAAAACGCGGCGACGAAAGCAACCACCACCACGCCGGCCGCGCCGGCAAGCTCATTTCGATATGTCGTAAAGATTGGTTCCTTTTCCGACAGGCAGAAGGCCGAAGAGATGAAATCCAAGCTCGGCGGGAAAGGCTACGACGCGATCGTAACCCATACTCGAGGAGGCAATTTCCTGGTTGAGCTAAAGCCGGTCGCCAGCTTTTCCAAGGCTGCCACGCTTAAGGCGCAGGTCGCCGGCCAAACGAGCGATTCGCCCACCATCATAAAGATTCGGGCGCACTAGCCGAAAACGGGTGAACCGCGTGACTTGCAAAAGACTCGAACAGCTTAGCTCATTTATTGCCATGGATGTTCTCGAGCGCGCCCAGGAGATGGAGCGGGCCGGAGAGTCCGTAATTCACCTCGAGGTGGGCGAGCCCGATTTCAACACCCCCGAAGCCGTCAAAAACTCCGCTGTCGAGGCCTTGGGCAGGGGAGATACCCACTACACCCATAGTCTGGGAGATGCCAGGCTAAGAGAGGCCATCTGCCTCCATTACGAACAAAAATACGGGGTAAAGGGTATCGAGCCCCGACAGGTGATCGTTACATCAGGAACCTCCCCGGCTTTTCTGGTGGCGATGGGCGCCATTCTGGAATGTGGCGACGAGGTCATTTTGTCCAATCCTCACTATCCCTGTCATCCCAACTTCGTTCGATTTCTGGAAGCCTCTCCGGTGATGATTCCCGTGTACGAAGAAGACGGTTTTCAGTATCGCTTCGAAGCCATAAGGGCCGCCATTACGCCCCGGACCAAAGCAATTCTTGTCAATTCGCCCGCAAACCCCACCGGCAACCTTCTCGATGCGGACAGGATGGCCGAGATCGCTGGTACCGGAAAGCTGATCCTCAGCGATGAGATCTATCACGGCCTGGTCTACGAAGGACGCGCACATTCGGCCCTGGAGTTCACAGATAACTGCATAGTGTTCAACGGTTTTTCCAAGCTTTACGCCATGACCGGCTGGAGACTTGGATACATGATAGTGCCAGGGCACATGGTGCGTCCGATACAGAAAATGGTGCAAAATTTTTTCATCTGCGCCAATTCCGTCTCCCAGGCCGCGGGTTGCACCGCCTTGCAAGATCCAAGCGTTGCCCGCGACGTCGCAAAGATGCTCGAAACCTACAACGAGCGCAGAAAATTCATGGTTTCCCGGCTGAGGCAAATGGGGTTCGGCATAACCGTCGAGCCCACGGGGGCCTTTTACGTGTTTGCCAATGCGCGCCGCTTTACCAGTGATTCCTATTCCTTTGCTTTTGAAATTTTGGAAAACGCCAAGGTCGGCATCACCCCGGGGGTGGATTTTGGAACCAATGGTGAAGGCTACGTCCGCTTCACCTACGCAAACTCGCTGGCCAATATCAAAGAGGGGCTCGATAGAATCCAACGCTACCTCGAAAAAGGGCAAAGGAAAATATGACCCAGGATTCCAATGACAATCCCGGCTCTGTCCAATCCGGTGAACTCATCATATCCTCGGCCGAATTTATCACCTCGGCCTCCAGGCCCGGACAGTATCCGCGCGAGGACTTGCCCGAGCTGGCTTTTGCGGGCCGCTCCAACGTGGGTAAGTCCTCTCTTGTCAACTGCCTGCTCCAGCGTAAAAAACTGGTTCGCACCAGTCGCACACCCGGGCGCACCCAGTTGATCAATTTTTTTAGAATAAACGGCACCTTCATCCTGGTCGACCTGCCCGGCTACGGGTATGCCAAGGTGTCTCAACGACTGCAGGCCACCTGGGGCCCGATGGTCGAAACCTACATCGATTCGCGCGAAAACCTGCGTGGGATCGTCCAGATAATGGATTTGCGCCACCCCCCCACCCCCGACGACCTGATACTGTGGAACTGGCTGAAGGACAAAAAGATGACCGCCATACCCATACTTACCAAGGCGGATAAACTGTCCAGGACGAAGTGGAAACCTCTTGCGCAAACCGCGGGCGAAGTTCTCGGCATATCGCCGGCGGATTTCATTGTATTTTCGGCGGAGACCCGGCAGGGCAGGGATCAACTGCTTCTGAAAGTTAAAGAACTCCTGCTCGGCTGATCCCGCTCCGTCACATAAGGATGTCGTTTGCGCAGAATCAAGGATTATTCCAAAAGGGAATGGCTAAGAAATAAACCTCTCGATCACTTTCTTGTCCAGGTCTGCAATGATGGCCTGCAGCGTTTCTTTCGCGCCTTGCGCCCGAAAACGCTCGAGCGGTTTTTGCTTGACGCGGCCAGCCTGGAAGGAAAGAGTATCGGGCTTGTGATAGCCTACCAGCAGCCATGGACAATCGACTGGCTGCTCAGAATGGCTTCGCGACACCTCCTCGACACAACTCTTCTGGTATTCGACAATTCACGCAAAAAGTCGGCCCGAATCGATATCGAACGTGTCTGCCGGGAGGCGGGAGTGCTTTACCTGGGGCTTCCGCCCAGTCCGACAAAACATCCGAATCGATCCCACGGCTTGGCAATGACCTGGGTGTTCCATAACGTGGTCAAAAAAATACGCCCCCGGATGTTCACCTATCTCGATCATGATCTGATCCCGATGGAAAAAATTGAGATGGGCCGCTGCCTTGGCAATCGGCCATTTTACGGAATGCCCAATATTAGCAAGTGGGGTTGGTCGCTCTGGGCGGGGTTTTGCTGTTACGATTTCTCGGTCGTAAGAGATCTGCCCTTGAACTTCCTGAATGATTTTTCGAATGGACTTGACACCGGCGGCAGAAACTGGTCCTGTCTGTACAAAAACTTCGATCCCGCTCGGCTCCTACTTACTTCGGCCAAAAGAACCCCGCTAAGAGACCCCCTGGATGGCGCAATCCGGGAAATGTGCGTTGTGGACAACAGTTGGGTGCATCTCGGGGGAGCGAGTTACCGCCCCGGGTTCAAATCCGACATGGATTTTTTCCAACGCCTGGCCACAGCCGCGGACCAGGGGGCCACATTGACCTCTTTGATTGCCTAGCCCTTAACCGAGTCGCCACACTTTCCGGCATGCGGCAAACGCTCCAAGCCTTAGTCGCCTTGTCCACTTTGCCGCCGGGCGCCAATTTTTCGGATTTCTTCCCGCGCCTTTTCGTAAAACTCGGCCTCGCCTATTTCCCCGTGCACGAATTGTTGCCAGGTGGAAAAATTCTTGAAAAAACAAGGGCTCAGGCCCGAATCAACGCACACTTGCCTGTAAATCCTGTTGGCCGTTCTAACCCGCTCATCCTGCCGGCTCTTCAGTGTCTCCTTGCCAGCGGGCTTTGCCTCGTCTTCCCGCAGGTACTTGCCGAAGGTCCGATCCAGTTCGGCCAGTTCCTTCCTGGCCGTCTCGGAAAGTTCTTCTTCACTAATTTCGCCCTTCATATACATTTGCCAGCCCGGCATGCTTTCCCAGTTGCAAACTTCCACGCCCTCTTCCTCATGGCCGTCACAATAGGTCTTGTTAGCCTTCTTTATGCGATCTTTCATAACTCATCCTCGGCTCACTTCTTTCCAGATTGCCGCGCGTCTGCACGTTTTGTCGGTTATTATCCCTTAATCCCTTCTGTTTCACAACAAAAACGTGAGCGCATCGCGGTGGCGGGTGGCGCATGTGCGCAACTTTGCCCGCAAATCTTTCAGATGGACGACAGAACCGGTAAGGCCGGAGTGGATAGTGTTCGAGATCACGGATAGAGGTTGCATCGAGGAGGCAATCAGGACCTGCCCTACCGAATGCATTGCATATTCTGGCGGGAATAGATCGGTCTCAGGCCGCCTTGCCATGCGTTAAAACGATCTTTTCGAACATGGTGAGAAGTCCGACCGCCAAAATGTATATGGAGCCGATGGGCAGGTTTTCGTTGGCTGTCGAGTCGAAAAAAAGACTGAGGGAAGAATCGAGATCGGCCTCTTTTTTCCAGTAGCTGATGAGCATGGGAACTTTGGGCAGGGGATGAACAACAATCGAGATGTCGGAGTCGAAACTGCCCGTGGCAGGCTTGCCGTCGAAAATATCGACGATCAGCTCGAACAGGTCGGTGTGTTTATCGACCAGTTCTTTCATCGGTTTTTCGCATCTTCGGGCGAAGAGCCCGGCCCGGGGGGCGCCGTCTTTTAATTCCCGGAAGGGGAGCCAATTGCGGCCCGGATCAAGCCCGGAGCCGTGGACAAGGTAATTCAGCAGGGGAGCGAGCACCCAACGGTTGTTATGGCACTCCGAAATCATATATCCGTTTCGGTCTATAAAAAAATCTTTGCCCAGGCATTTGACCGCCAGCCTGTCGCGCCTGAATTCAGCGCCGAGCCTGCCGGCCAGAGAGGCAAGATCGGTGTTTGCGATCCGTTTTCTCAACTCCTCCATCGCCTCATCCCCGTTGTCCTTATCGGGCGGGTTCGGCTTTGCGCTTTCACCGAGCTTTTCGATCAGGGCCCCATCCAGGAAGGGGCAGTCCTTCAGGGGCTTGTCACCGCGCATAACAGCTGCGGCAAAAGCAAGGCAGGTCCGCACACCGCATTGCAGGCAGTTGGTTTTAGGCAGCAGTTTGTAAATTTCCAGATGATTCAGTTTGGACATATCTTCTCCTCGTATCGGCGTTCAGGCCGTGTCCGGTTCACATCCTGAACGGCCGATACGAGCTTGTCTTTTGCTTCGATCAATATCGGTATTCTTCCCGCTTGAAAGGCCCCCCGACCGGTACGCCTATATAAGCGGCCTGCTCCGGCTTGAGTGTTGTGAGCTTTGCACCCAGTTTTCCGAGATGAAGCCTTGCCACTTCCTCATCGAGTTCTTTTGGCAGGCAGTAGACCCCGATTTCCCGCTTATTGGTCCAAAGATCTATCTGAGCCAAAGTCTGGTTGGTAAAAGAATTGGACATGACAAAGCTCGGGTGACCGGTGGCGCAGCCCAGGTTTACGAGGCGCCCTTCGGCCAGGATATAGATGGTGTGGCCGTCGGGGAAAAGATATTTGTCCAGTTGAGGCTTGATGTTGATTTTCTTGACCCCGGGGGTTGCATTGAGTTTATCAACCTGGATCTCATTATCGAAATGACCGATATTGCACACGATTGCCTGATCTTTCATTTTGATCATGTGCTCGGCTGTAATCACGTCCCGATTGCCGGTTGCGGTTACGAAGATGTCTCCCAGGGAAAGCGCGTCTTCGACGGTCATGACCTGGTAGCCAGCCATGAGGGCTTGCAGAGCGCATATGGGATCTATTTCCGTTACGATCACCCGGGCCTTGTGAGCCGAAAGAGCCTGGGCCGAGCCCTTGCCCACGTCTCCGAAGCCGCACACGACCGCGGTTTTTCCCGCCACCATCACGTCTGTGGCACGTTTGATGCCGTCCACCAGGGACTCTCGGCAACCGTAGATGTTGTCGAATTTGCTCTTGGTCACCGAATCGTTGACGTTTATGGCCGCAACCAACAGTTGACCTTCCTCGGCCATTTGGTAGAGGCGATGCACTCCGGTGGTGGTCTCCTCGGAAACACCCCGCCATTGCCCCACCACGCGGTGCCAGAATTGCGGGTCTTGCTTCAAGGTCTTCTTCAGCAGAGCGTTTACAATCTGCAGTTCCTTGTTATCGGTAGGCTCGTCGAGTACCGAGGGGTTCTGCTCGGCCTGATAGCCCTTGTGAATGAGCAAAGTGGCGTCTCCGCCATCATCTACGATGAGGTTGGGTCCGCGCCCGTCCGGCCAGGTCAGCGCCTTTTTTGTGCACCACCAGTATTCTTCGAGATCTTCACCCTTCCAGGCGAACACCGGAGTTCCGCTTTCGGCTATGGCCGCGGCCGCATGGTCCTGGGTGGAAAAGATATTGCACGATGCCCAGCGCACATCCGCCCCCAGCGCCTTGAGGGTCTCGATCAGAACCGCGGTCTGGATCGTCATGTGAAGACTTCCGGCAATGCGGGCACCGGCCAGAGGACGGTTGGGGCCATATTTTTCGCGGGTGGCCATGAGGCCGGGCATCTCGTGTTCGGCCATCTCTATTTCCCGGCGCCCGAAGCCCGCCAATCCAAGGTCCTTCACCTTGAAATCCTGGTTGTTCAGATCGTTGTCGAGTTTTTCCGCTGCATCTGCTCTCATCATTATATTCCGATCCTTATTCAGGCTACCGCTCTTATTCCGGCAATCTTTTGCAAGTCGGCAATCTTGTCAGCTTCTTCCCAAGGAAACCCGTTGCGGCCGAAGTGGCCGAATGCGGCGCTTTGCCGGTAAGACCAACCCGACGGGTTTAGAAGTTCCAAATCATCGATTATGGCCGCCGGCCGAAAATCAAAGATCCCGCTTCTGTCCAGGATCTCCTGCAATTCCATTTCACTGACGCTCCCGGTCCCGTAGGTATCGATATTGATGCTCACCGGCCGGGCAACCCCGATTGCGTAGGCGACCTGTATTTCACATTTTTCTGCCAGGCCCGCGGCAACGATATTCTTGGCGGCGTAACGGGCGTAATAGGCCGCGCTGCGGTCCACTTTGGAAGGGTCTTTGCCGGAAAATGCCCCGCCTCCGTGACTGCCAACACCCCCGTAAGTGTCCACTATGATTTTGCGTCCGGTAACTCCCGCATCCGCATAGGGGCCCCCGAGCACAAAAGAGCCGGTCGGATTGATAAAAAACTCGGTTTCCCTGTCGAGCATCCCTGTCGGGTCGAGAACCTCCCTGGCCACATCTATCAAATCCGCGCGGATTTTCTCCAGGGGCATCTCGGAAGTCTGGTGACTGATCACCACGCTTGTGATGCGCTTGGGTTTTCCCTTCGCATAACGAACGGAAACCTGGGATTTGGCGTCCGGTCGAAGATAAGAAATCGCCCCGCTTTTGCGGCGCTTCTCCAACTCGCGCAGAAGACGGTGGCTGAAGGCCACCGGCGCCGGCATGCACTCGGCGGTTTCATTTGTCGCATAACCGAACATCATCCCCTGATCGCCCGCTCCCTGCTCCTGGTACAATCCCTCGCCCGCAGTCACACCCTGGCTGATATCAGGCGACTGACCGTGCATCCGATTGATATATTCGAAGGACTCGTGCCAGAATTTCAATTCCGGCTTGTCGTAGCCTATTTCACGGATCACTGAACGTGCAATAGCCTCAGTATCGATGGTGCTCCATCCACTGCAGGTGATTTCGCCCACATTGACCACCAGGTTATAACCAACCATGGTCTCACAGGCAACGCGACTCGAAGGATCGATGGCAAGGCAGGCGTCCAGAACGGCATCGGAAATCTGATCGCAGATTTTATCCGGATGTCCGCTGCCCACCGATTCTGATGTAAACACATGATCCGCATAGATTTTGCTCATTCTCACAGCCCCATGACATGTTTTCGATAAAGTGCGGGCAAAAAGGAGAAATTATTCTTTTTGCAATTGTCCACAAAATGTCGCCGGATAGCGCATCGGCTGTTCGATCACCCGAGCGCTCCAAAAAGAAAAGCTCAGTCCGTGCACAAAATCGCGCGGTTTCCGAGCAAAGGGCATTCCTGCGAACAGCCGGTGACATCAGAGCAACCCATTGCTATAGCTGCTTAACCATTTAGTCAAGCCTTTTTTGACTCGGCGACCAGCCCGGCTAAACACGGGCGGTTGGATCAAAGCCTTGACAGGCGCCCATCTGCGAGATACCTTACCGAAGATGCGCCAAATCAGGGGATATTTGCGGGGGACAAACATTTCCAAGCCATTGATCAAATCGATACGATGACTGTAAAAGGAGCCAAAATGCTTGAGCTGCTCAAAAAAGGTATGCTTGCCGGTTTGGGAGCCGCTGTGCTGACTCGCGACAAGATCCTTGAAGCGACCCGAAAGCTGGTCGAAGAGGGAAAGCTTTCGAGCGACGAGGCGGAAACACTCACCGAAGAGCTGATCAAAAGCGGCGAGCGGGAATGGGAGGATGCCGGCTCCAAACTCCAGTCATCCCTTAAGAAAGTTTCCGAAAGCCTGGAAGTGATTCGCCGAAAAGAGTTCTCCGAACTCCTGGCCAGAGTCGACATGCTCGAGCAGCGATTGAGCGGCCTGGAAAAAGAGCGCGACCGGGCAGGCAAAGCCGGGACTGATTAAATATAATTAAACCAGTAAGTCTTTACCCGTTCAAAGTTCGACCTGACCTCGGCGCCTCCCCGGACTATGTCGCCATGCCCCGGCAGGAGGAGTTCCGAATCGAGCGCTTCGAGTTCCCTGATGCTCCTTTTGAGCATGGCCCCGTTTCCTCCGGGGAGGTCCGTACGCCCGAGGCCGTCCCGGAAAATAACGTCACCGGAAAACAGCGCTTTGCGCTCAGGCCAGTATAACGCCACAGACCCTGGCGAATGGCCGGGGGCGGGCACGATTGTAAGCTCCATTCCCTTGACGTTGAGACTGCCCGGTCCGAGGAAAAAGTCGGGAGCGAAATCCTCGTAGTCGCAGGCCGTTCCCGCCTGTTCGAGCATCCGCTCGACAAGACGCAAGTCCTCGCGACCCATGGCGAAAAGAGCGGTTTGATTTCTGAAATGCTTCACCGCCTCAAAATGATCAGGATGGGCGTGGGTTGAAATTACCAGGTCTATGTCGCCGATCTCCATACCGAGCGTCGCCAATAGGTCTTGGACATGATGGAATAAATTGAAGTGGCCGGGGTCGATCAGAATTTTCGCCGGACCGTCTATGAGATAACTATTGCAGTTGTTGGCGGACCTTGAAGTCCAGAGGAAAGCATGAAGACCGTCGGTTATTTTCATGGGTTTTTGAGATTCAAGTCCTGTTTGCGAAAAACCGAAATAGACCAAATATGCAGGCGGGGGGATTCTAAGCTTAAATCCTAAAATTTCAAACTCAAAATTGATTGGATGGATGATTTGCGCCGGCGAATTCAACGCAACGAGGAAAGCAACGGGAAAAAAGAACAGGTCGATATTCTCTTATTGAACGGACTTGTGGTGACCATGGATCCGGCATCGACACTTCTAAACCCGGGCGGGGTAGCCGTACGTTCGGGAAAGATAGTGTCGGTTGGCCCTTCCGACCAGGTTCAATCCACTTTCCAATCACGCGAGACCCTCGACATTTCCGGGTGCGTAGTCCTCCCGGGGCTGATAAACTCTCATACCCACGCGGCAATGACCCTTTTTCGAGGCCTTGCCGACGATCTGCCGCTGATGGACTGGCTTCAAAGTCACATTTTCCCGGCCGAAAAAAAGCTGACCGAAGAGTGGGTTTACTGGGGCGCGATGCTTGCCTGCGCCGAGATGATCCTGTCCGGGACAACCACCTTTTGCGACATGTATCTGTTCGAACATAAGGTGGCGGAGGCCGCAAAAAAGGCGGGGATGCGGGCTCTGGTGGGCGAGGTGCTCTACGATTTTCCCTCGCCCTGTTACGGGCCGCTGGAAAATGGCCTGAGACACACGGAACTGCTGATCGAGAAATGGCGGGGGGATCCCCTTGTCAGCGTGGCCGTCGAACCCCACGCGCTCTACACCTGTTCACCGGATCTATTGAAAGCGTGCAGCCGGACGTCGGCACACTTCGATGTACCTCTCGTTATCCACCTCTCGGAAAACGAGGCGGAGGTCAAACAGATCCTGGAGTTGTACGGCAAGCGTCCAGTCGAACACCTCGATGCGCTCGGCATGCTCGATCACCGCCTGATAGCCGACCATTGCGTGGCCCTCGACGAAGGCGACATCTATTTGCTGGCCGCAAATCGCGTCAAGGTGGTCCATAATCCGGAAAGCAACATGAAACTTGCCTCGGGCATCGCCCCGGTCCCGCGCCTGCTCGAAGCCGGCGTGACCGTGGCTTTGGGCACCGACGGTTGTGCGAGCAACAATAACCTGGATATGTTCGGGGAAATGGATTCGTGCGCCAAGCTCCACAAGATCGCGGGGTTGGATCCGACCTTGATTCCGGCTGAAACAGCGCTCCGGATGGCCACCGTAAACGGCGCGGAGGCGTTGGGCCTGGGGGGGCGGACGGGACGAATCGTTGCGGGTATGGCGGCCGACCTGATAGTGGTCGATTTCGAAAAACCCAATCTGACCCCGGTCTATAATCCGATCAGCCACCTGGTTTACGCCGCCGGGGCCGCGGATGTCCGCCACAGTATCATTGACGGTCGTCTTGTCATGAAGGACCGCGCACTCCTTACCCTGGACCTGGAGGAAATCCTGGCGCACGTCCGGGAATTCGCCGAAATGGTGGGAACCGAAAGCGGACAGCAAGAAGCCAAACAGCTCGACGTGCGCCGGGAGGAGCCGGGAATAAGGGTAAAGATGGCGCCGGGCCAGACTTTTTCCGCCTCCGGGAGCCCCGCCTTTTGCTCCTCTCCCGCCCTGCCTAGACGCGAGGTCGACTGGCTCCTTTTCAACGCCGACTGGCTTGTCACCTGTGATCGGGCAATGAACTGCCGCCGCCTCGGGGCCGTTGCCATCGAAGGCAAAAAGATTGTGGCCGCGGGCTCCACTCACGAACTTCGCGATCTCTTCCAGGGTCGAAAGGAATTGGACCTTTCCGGATACTTGCTCATGCCCGGTTTGGTAAACACCCATGCGCATGCGGGCATGAGCCTTTTTCGAGGCGTCGCTGACGACCTGCCCCTTAAAATTTGGCTCGAAGAAAAGATCTTCCCGCTGGAAAATGTTTTTTTGAACCCTGAGAGCGTCTACCTGGGCACCCTGCTTTCGGTTGTGGAGATGTTAAAGAGCGGCACGACCTGCTTTTGCGACGGCTACTTTTTCGAGGATCGGGCGGCCAAGGCCTGCGTCAAAGCCGGCATTCGAGCCGTCCTGGGCCAGGGGATTTTGGATTTTCCAACCCCGGACGCCCCCAACCAGTCTGCCTCCAGGGCGCGCGCCGAAGCTTTCATTAGCGATTTTCCATCCCGAAACGGCCGGATCCGCCCCTCCCTTTTTTGCCACGCTCCCTATACGTGCTCCCCGGAAACACTCAAAAGAACAAAGGAACTGTGCCGCGGCAATAAAATCCTCTTCCAGACCCACCTGTCTGAAACAAAAGAAGAGGTCTCCGCGATAATGAAGCAATACGATCTCAGACCGGCCATGCATCTGGACGCCCTCGGGGTGTTGGACGAATTCACCCTTTGCGCTCACGCCATCTGGCTGTCCGAGGAGGAGGTCCGGTTGATCGCCGACCGTGGAGCCTCCATCGCCCACTGTCCGGAATCCGCAATGAAGCTCGGCTCGGGAACCGCGCCCGTCCTGGAACTGGACTCCCTGGGTGTAAAGATCGGGCTTGGAACGGACGGCTGCGCAAGCAATAACGACCTTGACCTGTTTTCGGAAGCCGGCTTCGCGGCCAGACTCCACAAGGTTTTCAGAAAAGACGCCCTCGCCTGCCCGGCCAAAATGGCGCTGCGGATGGCTACCTCGGGCGCGGCCGCGGCCATCGGGCTCCACGATGAGATCGGCAGCATCGAAGCGGGCAAAAAGGCCGACCTGGTGGCCCTCGATCTTCGTCAGCCTCATCTGAGCCCGCTCTACGATCCCATCAGCCATATCGTTTACGCGGCCCGGGGCGCGGACGTAAGCTTCGTCTGGGTCGACGGCAGGCTGGTGGTAAAAGACCGCCAGATCCTTACGGTCAATGAAACCGTTATCATGTCCGATGCGAAACGCATGGGCAACAGGATCTCGGCTTTTCTGTCCCGCCTGTGACGTTTACCGGATCACTTTCGAAGGTTAACGTAATTATACGAAGTCTAAAACCGAGCGGAGGTCAGCAGATGATAAAAGCCAAAGATATAATGACAAGGGATGTGGTCACCGTCACCCCGGAGACGGGAGTAACTGAAATCGCCAAACTGCTGCTCGAAAAACATTTTAACGGTATCCCGGTTGTTGGCCGCAACGGCGCCCTGGTTGGTATCGTTTGCCAGAGCGACCTGATTGCCGAGCAAAAAAAACTCCCGCTTCCTTCTGTTTTCACGATCCTCGATTCATTTATCCCCATCCATTCGCCGGGCAAGACGGAAAGAGAAGTGCAAAAAATAGCGGCTATGAAAGCTTCCGATGCGATGTCGCCAAAGCCGCTTACCATCGGACCGGAGGCGGGAATGGAGGAGGTGGCCGAGATAATGGTGAACCGCGGGTTTCACACCATTCCGGTCATGGAGGGCGGCAAACTGGTGGGGATCATCGGCAAATCGGACGTTTTGCGGACCCTGGTGTCATCGGATAAATCATGAAAGGACCGCGCTCAATTGCCGGGCCATAGTTTGAGTTTTGTTCCCAGGTAGAGTTTGTATCGTCTGTGCTCATCACCACCTAAAACGCCGGAAAGGGGTTCTATCTTCTCGAAATAATCGGAAAGAACGCCACTCAGGCGGCGCCCGCCGCCCTCGGGGACGATAATGAGAGCGTCGAGCCCGGTTTTGGGCCCGCCCCAGATGTCATATTGGCTCTTTGGGGGAGCGCCCGGGGCGTGCCATACATAGACCCTCGGATGGGTTGGAACATAGAAGGCGAGTTCAGCGGCGAGTTTGCGGTCGAAGGTCAACGGGAAAGTCTCCCGCGGGCGGGGCACCCGAGCCAGAACGGCGCCGGCTTCGGTCCCGAATTGGTCCCAGCCCTCCACCCGCCAGGCAACCTTATCAACCATCCGGTAGGGCAGGATGCGCGCCCAGAACGGCAATCCATATGTCAGAACAGCCATTACCGCTCCAACGATTATTCCTTTTTTAAACCAGGGCCGAAAGGCCTCGAATCTTTTCCCTGCCGAAACATACCCGCAGCCCCAGGCGGCGAGTAGCACCATCGCCGCCGTATAAACGGGAGCCGGCCAGTTGGGTTGAATCTTCTGACGCAAACTGAGGACCGTGATGCCCGCAAGGGGGGCCATGCTGAAAGTGAGCAAATAGAGTACACGCCTGTCCAGGGTTCTGAAACGCCAAAGCAAAAGCCCCGAGAGGGCCATGAACAGAAGCCAGGTTATTGGCGAAATGAGTCCGATTTGCCCCCCGATGAACTGGGCGAATGTCACGATAAATGCCGTGTGGCTTCCCGCGAAATGACTTTCGGTATGGTGCAAGGTGATCCAGCCGTGCCCGGCGTTCCAGAGCAGATCCGGAATCAGGGCGCAAAGACCCAGAAGCCAAACCACATACGGACGGGGCGATTTGAGCAGCCACCTGTCCTCTTTGCTCAAAGCCACAAAGACAAACATCAGGACGATGAATCCCGCCATCACCTGCTTGCTCAAAAGCCCCAGGCCGATTACCACGGCAAGGGCCGCCCACGTGGCAAAACCCTCTTTCCGTTTTTCCAGCCCCGCCCAGAAGAGATAGAGGCCAAGAGCCCAGAAACACATCAGCGGAGCATCGATTGTCATGATATAGCCAAGGGCCGCCGTGCCGGGGCAGGCCATGCCCGCGGCGGCCGCCCAGAAGGCGGTGCGGGCGTCGAACATTTTTCTTGCAAGAAAGAATACGGCAAGAGAGGAAATCGTGCCAAAAACAACCGGGGGCAGTCGCACGACCGCCGTGGTCGAGCCTAATGCACGGGAAAAAAGAGCAATGACCCAGGCGACCATGGGGGGTTTACTGAAATAGCCCCAGGCAAGCCGCCTGGACCAGTCCCAATAGTAGGCTTCATCCGCGGAGAGGTTTAGCGGCGATACGGCCAGGTAGATGAGACGAACCAGGGTCACAAGGCAGATGAGGATTATAAAACGTCTGTTCCAGTTAATCTCACTTTGCCCGGCAAAGGATTCAGCGATGGCTTCGGAGCGTCCCCGGGAGGATGAAAAATCGGGTGTCATAGGACTCTACCTGTGTCTTGGCGGAGCGGGCTCGGCTTTTTTTAAAAACTTCATCCCGCGAAAAGTGGATATCCCAAAGGCGATCAGGCCCGCACCGATCGCGATGAGCCCGATGTGAAATCCGAAGGCTGTGGTTCCCATTCCCTGCATGGATTGGAAAATCCCGGCAAAAATGAGACAAACGCTGGTAATCCAGACGAAAATGGCGGGCAGGACGTCTCCGGGGCTAAGACCTTTGCCCTCGAGCCATATCCACAGCGCAAAGACCGCCCAGGCCCAGAGCCACCAGGACATCACCCGCGAAAAACAAAGTTCCATGCCGTATCTAACGGTCTCGGCAAACGGGGCAAAAACGGCGCGAAGGCGCGAAGGCCGGCCCATATATCCGGCAACCACCGGGATTATGTCCGCCGCGTCGTGCGCCCTCAGTTTGCCGATCACGGCAATTGCCCTCCGGGAAGGCGAAAGAGCCGATGCCCCCGCCACCCGGATAACGTTCCAAGTCCTTGTCAGTCCGGACCATCCGTGCCAGTCGGTATCGGCCAGAAGCACGAGGCCTTTTGAACGGCAGGTTGCGAGGAGCTTGCTCCGGAGTTCTAACCGAAGATCCGGATGGCCGCAGTTTGCGATTTCGAAACCATCGACGCCGTCGTCGACAAGCCTTGTGATACCTGAAGCTGTGAGGTTTTTGAGGGGCAGTATGAATACCGCGCCTGCGCAACCCCGGTGAATCTTTTTCACAAAGGAAGCCATGTCCGCTGTCGGTCCCAACTGAACGTCCGTCTTACGGCAAATGCCCAGGGCCATGGCGCCTGGTCCCGCATGGGTCTCCAGGCCCGAGATGATCGCCGGGAAGCGAGCGGCCTGCGAAGCAGTCTCCGTGCGCAGCTTGTGGGCGACCAGATTGTCGTGTTCCGTAATGGCCTCCAGGTCGTAGCCGCAGGCGGCGTGCCAGGCGAGGTTGGTTCGAAGTGAGACGAGGCCGTCGTGAGATATGACGGTATGGGTGTGCAGGTCGGCCACGATCACGTTCGGATCGGCTACCACAAGCCTCCAGCCCGGAACTCTGGCGATTACGAGCAGGAACAGGAGAAGCATCAAAGAGGAGACGGCAATAAGGGAACTCCGGATTGCCGCCAAAATGATCCAGCCGGACCATCTTTTCCGCAATCGAAACTCGGTGAAACTTCCCAGCGCCCCCGCGCAGACAAACACCCATATCAGCACCGAAAAAGCCGCTGTAAGAAAATCGGGCGCTCCCGCGATGATCAGGACAGGGGCGAAGAAGGGCTCGATCATCGCCGTCCACGGGTGCTGCTCGACACTCATTTGGGCAAGGCGAGTATAATTTCTCGCGTCGAAGGGGCCTTGGGGTGCGTAGGGAAGGCAGGCAAGGACGCTCAGAACGACAAGGCCCGAAAGCAAGATGAGGGCGGCGGTGCGGCGATCTTTCAAGGTGGGTCAGTTTGCTTTCTCGAGGACGGCCAGAATTCCGGCGAACTTGATTTGAAAAGTTGCCCGCACGGAAAAACCGGCGCTTTCCAGGGCCGTTTGAAGATCGCAGGGACCGAAACGGTTCTTTTCGGGGTGCAGCAGGATGTGTTTGGTTATGAAGTTTTGGTACAGCGAAGGGTAGAGTTCTTCGAGAAAATAGAGCCCGCCGGGTTTTAGCACCCGAGCTACTTCCGCCAGCGCCCCCTGCCAGTCGGGAATGTGATGGAGAACGCCGAATCCGAACACCGCGTCGAAAACGGAATCGGTTAGCGGCAAACGCAGGCCGTCGGCGGCGCAAAAGCGGATGTTTCGCGTCTCACGGCCGTAGAGATAGCGAACGGCGCGCTTCATCATCATCGGGTCCAGATCGGTTGCACACAGAAAAGCCGGGGAAAATTGCTCCCGAATAATCGAGGCCCCGGCCCCCCGCCCGCACCCTATTTCCAGAAAAGAGCCTCCGGGGGAAAGCCGGGCGTGCTTTTTCATCCAGCCGATTTCAAGTCTTTGCTCGAACACCCTCATGGGGTTATTTACAACCAGCCGTTCGGCCCAATTGAGTTTCACTTCGCCCCATCCCCTTTTTTGCCCACGTGCACCACCGCTATTCCGTTTGTGAGCCTGCGATAGGCGACATTGCGGAAACCCATATTTTCAAGAATCGTTTTAAGTTTGTCGGGGCCCGGAAAAAGCCGGATCGATTCGGGCAGATAGCAGTAGGCCGGCCCGCATCGGGCAAGGGCCTTGCCTATAAAGGGCATGAGGTGAAAAGAATAGAAATCGTAGAGGGAGCGAAACCAGGGGGTTACAGGCTGGGAGAATTCCAAACACATGAAAACACCGCCCTTTTTCAGGACCCGGTGCATCTCCGCAAAACCTTTTTCGAAATGTGTCAGGTTTCTAATGCCGAAACCAACCATCGCGGCGTCGAAAGTCTCATCGGGGAATCCGATTTTTTCCGCATCCCCCTGCACATGACAAACACGGTCGCCGCAGGCGGCGGCCACGGTTTTGGGCCTCCC
This sequence comes from Deltaproteobacteria bacterium, assembly GCA_021777755.1. Classification (GTDB taxonomy): domain Bacteria; phylum Desulfobacterota; class Syntrophobacteria; order Syntrophobacterales; family Syntrophobacteraceae; genus SbD1. Next base: position 2,154 of record JAJYDE010000013.1, on the reverse strand, counting down.
GGCAGCCATCATTTCCCAATTGATGTCGTAGAGGACCACACTCCCGGAGCGCCCGACATTTTGCGCGGCCAACCTGGAGAGGTCTCCCGTTCCCCCGCAAACATCGATCACCTTTTGGCCCTGCCCCAGACCCATCATGCGCACCGCGATCCGCTTCCACTGGTAATGGACCCCGAGGCTCAGCAGGGTGTTCATGTAATCGTATTTGTAGGCGATAGTATCGAAATGACGACGCACCCATTCCACCTTTTCCCTCTCGGGAATGGTAAGAAATCCGAAATGGGTCGTCTTTTCGGGATCGGGATTGAGTTCGGACATTTTGAAACCGCGAGATCAAAAAATTTATGCCAGTGGCCCGGCGCCGAACATCAGGCGGCAAGCGTCGATCAGGCAGGCTTCACAACAGATCCCGAACGAATGCACCTAGTACAGGCCTTGACGCGCCTTACCGAACCGTCGGACTGCACATGCCGCACCTGCTGGAGATTGGGATACCAGACGCGCTTGGTTTTGTTGTTTGCGTGGCTCACGTTGTTGCCCACATGTGGCGTTTTGCCGCAGAACTCACAGACTCTGCTCATAATCGATATTCCTTTCGCAAAGGGCGCCGAGGCACCCGGAGTGCTCGATTCCAAAAAAAATTTTTATAGCAGAAGACGGACACTGCGACAAGGATTTTATTTGCCCGCCGCTATTTCCACCGCCGCGCCCTCCTGGTCCTTGGAAATTATCTCGCCGATGATTTGCACCCCGCCGACCACCGCGCCCAGAAAGGCCGCTATGTCTTCGGCCTCGGAGGGTTCGACCACCAGCACAAATCCGATGCCGTTATTGAAAACGTTATACATTTCCTCGGCCGGAACCCCGCCTTTTTCCTTCATGAAGGTAAAAACGGGCGGCACACTCCAGGAGCCTTCCCAAATAACGGCTTTGCAAGGCTTGGGAAGTATCCTCGCGATATTGTCGTAGAAACCCCCGCCGGTGATGTGGGCCATCCCGTGGACACGGTACTTGCGCAGCAGGTGCAAGACCGGCTCGACGTAGATGACGGTGGGCTCAAGGAGTTCTTCGGCAATCGTTCGACCAAACTCCGGGACCAGGGTGTCGGGTTTTAGCCCCAGCTTGTCGAAGATGATGCGCCTTGCCAGGCTGTACCCGTTTGAGTGCAGTCCGCTGGAAGAAAGCCCTATGATCTTATCGCCGACCCGGATGGTCGATCCGTCTATGATTTGGGAATTATCGACCAGCCCCACGGCGAAGCCGGCCATGTCGTATTCCTCCGCCCGATAGAGACCGGGCATCTCCGCGGTTTCACCGCCTATTAGCGAACAGCCCGCCTGCCTGCAGCCCTCCGCAATGCCGGAGACCAACTTTTCGACCACCCCCAGGTCAATGCGTCCCAGGGCAAGGTAGTCGAGAAAGAAAAGAGGTTTTGCTCCCTGGACCACTATGTCGTTTACGCACATGGCGACCAGGTCTATTCCCACCGTATCGTGCCTGTCGGCCATGAAGGCGATTTTAAGCTTTGTGCCCACCCCGTCGGTGGAAGAAACCAGAACCGGGTTTTGGACATCCTGGAGATTCAGGGAAAACAATCCTCCGAAACCACCGATGTCGGTTATAACACCGCCGCGAAAGGTCGAACGCACTATCGGCCTGATGCGGCTCACAAGATCGTTTGCCTTTTCGAGGTCAACTCCAGCTTCTTTGTATAACTCTCCAGCCATCGAAATCTCTAACCTTTCAGAACACCAGGGTGCCGGGGTGGAAAAAAACCGGCAGAAAAAGGGCTTTCGTAGACTTTGCAATATACCATGTGGCGGCCGATGCGGATAGCGAATAGTGATCGGCGCCCACGGCAATCGCATGAAACCGTGTTGAACATTGCCCTCCAAATGTGGCAAGCCATTTTGGATTATTTTGCCCGGAAGAGGACACCGCATGAAAAACGAATCCAACCACACGATTACCGAGTATTTTCTGGATTCGCCTTTTCCGAGCCTTGAGGGCCACTTGAAAATCCCCCACTCGTGGCCGGGTACTTTTCCCCCTCCACCGTCAACCACTTAGCCGCGTAGATGGGATTTAAGGGTTTGATCTGGAACATTATTTCCTTTTTCATCCCCCAATTTCCGTCTCTCAGGGTGGGGGACC
>JAJYDE010000049.1 GCA_021777755.1 Deltaproteobacteria bacterium | reverse complement strand
AATGCGCCAACTCACACGCAATGGCCGCCTGGTTTTCGACTACTTGCGGATGACGAAAAATTCGTGCGGTGTTCTCAGTCTGTGAAGGAGAACAAATCAACCCTGATTGCCGGATACGACCGGGGGGAAATGTTGGCCCGAAATCCCTGCGGGGAAAACCTGTTGAGTTTTCATCTTCCTGGATTAATGGTATAAGGGTGCGGTTTACTTAACGGGCGGGCCGGCCATAGCTTACCGGCTCTTTTGGGGCGCCAACGAGCTTTGAGGGGAGTCAAAAATGGCTAGAGGCACTGTTAACAAGGTTATACTGGTCGGAAGGCTGGGGGGGGACCCCGACATTCGGTACAGCGCCAATGGAGTCGCGGTTGCCAAATTCAGCCTCGCAACCAACGATTATGCCCCCGGAGGAACCGAAGGCAACCGGGAGGAGCGAACCGAATGGCATCGGATTGTTACCTTTGGCAAGACTGCGGAATTTTGCGGCAATTATCTGTCCAAGGGGCGACTGGTATTTGTGGAAGGCAGCATTCGCACCAACCAGTGGGAAGACGCCCAGGGGCAGAAGCGCTATACCACTGAAATCGTGGCCAGGGATATGCAACTGCTGGGAAGTGGGGAAGGACAGGGGGCGGGAGCGGCCGCGGGCCAGAACCAGGTGAGAAACGCCGGTCCGGCCGGGCGGTCCGCGGTCGAAGAGTTGCCCGCCAACACGGGTGCGCCCGATGACGATATTCCCTTCTAGCCGGCTATTTTTTGAGCATATGTTCGACTTCATCCATGAGTTGCAAAAACTCCTTGGACTGCCTGTACTGGTCGAGGGATTTCTGGTGCTGTAGCCAGCTCTCCCAGACCTTCATCCATGCCGAGTTTCGCCAGTAGAACTCCGACTTTCCCCGGTCTTCGCCGACCCTGGAGCGATACTCTTCATATTCCTGCAGGCAGGATTTGCAGAGGCTGTATGGAGCGGCGAAACGGGCATATTCGCCCGAATCCATCTGGGCGCCGCACTTCGAGCATTTCATCATGCACCGGGTGCACTGAAATATCTTTCGCAAGGATTCGATCTTCAGTCGGCGCACCGCGTCATCGCGCTCCGACTTCAAGTTTTCGACTTTTTTCCCGAATTCAAGGATGTCCGCCATATTGCCTCATTTTTTCGCCGCTTTGAGAAAAGTCTCATCCAGGGCTTTTTCGCTTTCGACCTGCGCCGGATCGACCTCATCGATTCCCTCGGTCAGGTTGAAGAGCCGCAGAGTGAAATCCATGTAAACGGCCCGGGTGTCTCTTTGCGCCTTTTTTTTCAAAAACATTATGGGATCGTGCAGCAGTTTCTTTATAATCGATGCGGAGAGGATTTCAATGGCCTCTTTTTGCCTCCCGGTCAAGTCGGGGAGTTGTGAAAAGGTTTTCCTGAGTTCGTTTTGCCTTATCCTCTCCGCCTTTTCCCTGACCGAAACGATCGTTGGCGCAACGTCCAGGCTCTCCATCCAGGTGCGAAACTTGATGGTTTCCTCGTTTATGATGTGTTCGGCCGTGCGCGCCTGGTTCAAACGTTCTTCCCGGTTGAATTCAATTACGCCCTGCAGATCGTCTATATCGTAGACATAGACGTTGTCAATCTCGTTTACCTTGGGGTCGATGTCTCTTGGCACCGCGATATCGATAAAAAACAGGGGCTTGTTGCGCCGCTCGCGCATTCTCGCGCGAACGTCCCGGTAGGTGATGATGGGCTCCCGGGCGCCGGTTGAAGACACCACGATGTCTGTTTTCTTCATTTCTTCCAAAAGCAGGTCGAAGGGAGCCGTTTGAGCCTTGAACCGGGCAGCCAGCTCGACCGCCCGCTCAAGCGTGCGGTTGGCCACCGTCATGGACTTGACCCCCTGCCTGAGGAAATGCTCGGCGGCAAGCTCGGCCATCTCTCCCGCGCCGATCAGAAGAACCCTCTTGTCGTTTATCTGGCCGAAAATCTTGCGTGCAAGCTCGACGGCCGCATAGCTTACCGAAACCGCGCAGGAGCCGATGCAGGTTTCGGTGCGTACCCGCTTGGCAACCGAAAAAGATTTATGCATGAGCCGGTTGAGGATCATTTTCACAGTCCGGTACTCGACGGCCGCACGGTATGCCCCCTTCAACTGCCCCAAAATCTGCGGCTCTCCAACAACCATCGAGTCGAGGCTCGAGGCCACCATGAACAGGTGTTTTACGGCCTCCATGTCCTTATGGACGTATAGGTATGAATCCAGCGGAATCGAACTCGGCAGTCCCACATGGGTCCTCAGGAGCGCCTTTACCTCGGAGATTGCCTCGGCAACCGCGCCGCAGGTAAATAAAAACTCCACCCTGTTGCAGGTGGACAGAAAAATCAACTCTTCCACCTGCTGGAGGTGGGGCAGCATATGCAACGGGTTAACCTCTTTTTGGCAAGCCAGGGCAAGCTGCTCCCGAATTTCCACGGGCGCGGTCTTGTGATTCATGCCTAAGAGGATGATGTGAGACATCGTATGCTTATCCGTAAATTTTGCCGGAAATCACCGAATGGTGGCCGGCGAACAGAAGGCTTGTCAAAACAAAGGTAAGGACGATGGCCGAAAAGCCGAGGATCGCCAGCCACGCGGCCCTGCGGCCCCGCCACCCCACAGCCAGCCGTTCATGGACCAAAACCGCATAGATCAACCAGGTAACCACCGACATGACCTCCTTGGGGTCCCAGTTCCAGGGCGAGCGCCAGATCATCGAGGCATACACAAATCCGGTAATAAGGCCCGCCGTCATAAGCGGAAACCCGGACATGAGACAAACGCGGGCGATGGAATCCAGCCGCTCGAGCGAAGGCAGCCGCTCGTAGAGCAGACCGAAATTTTTCTTCTTTATCCCTCTTTCCTGGAGCAAATACATGATGCCCAGGCTAAAAAGCACCGCGAAGAGCGCATTGGCCAGAAAGATGCTCGTGACGTGGGCAATCAGCCACCCGCTTTTAAAAGCTCGGTTTGCCAGTATGGCTCGGGTGGGCAGCAGCCGCGAGGAAATCATGAAAATTACCGCCAGGGGCGAAACAAACGACCCCAGGATTCGAAGCTGGAGTTTTTCCTGGATCACAAGATAGGTGACCACGAAAATCCATGCGAAAACAGAAATCGCCTCCCGTATCGATGTGAGCGGGAAATGCCCCGCCACGACAGCGTGCATGACCAGCGCCGCGCCATGGAAAAGGGCGCCCGCGAGTAAAAAGGTCCAAGCTATCCGGGGCAACACTTCGCGTTCTTTTAGCAGATAGATGAAGTAGCCCGCCGCGCCGATCAGATAGCAAAGCGTTGCAATTACGAGGAAAAGAGATTCCATACATTTTCCCACAGAGCCCTTGTCTGGTCGGCTGTCATAACCGGGCCGCAGCTTTGGACGGTTTTCGCAAGGGCCACCCCCGCCCGGCCTTCCGCGAGCCATTGCGGGATGGGCAGCCGAGCCACCCTGGCCAACAGTTCCCGACCTTCCTTTTCAACGATTCCCCCGTCCTTGACCCGTTGTCTCAACTCATAGAGCAGCCGGACGAAAAAGTCCCATTCCGAACCGATTTCCAGTTCCAGCTTTTGCCTGAGGAGCTTTGCGACAGCCGGGCTGCCGCCCGCGGTTGAAACGGCAACGCTTATCATCCCCCGCTCGAAAACCGAAGGCACGATAAACGAGCCCCTTTCGGGTTCGGTCGCCATATTGCACCAGAGTCCACGATCGAAAGCATCCGCGGCAATGGCTCGGTTCAAATCCAGATCGTCGGTTGCGGCAAATACAAGGCTTATTCCATCAAGAAGCGATTTTTCATATCCTTTGGCGATCCAGTCGATAAGCCCAAGGGTCCTCATTTCCTCAAGGCCCGCCGACAACTGGCGAGCCACCAGCCGGATTGCGGGGCCATATTTCAGAAGGGTCCCAACTTTTCGCTCCCCCACGGCCCCACCACCCACCACAAGGCAGGTCTTTCCTTCCAGGGAAAGGAAAAGCGGATAATAGCGCGAGGGCGTTGCGGGGCATTTTTCCATCGGCATCATCGGTTTCCAAAGTACACGGCCATCTTCTAAAGCGCCTTGCAATTTATCATTGCCGAAACGATTAAACAAGTGCCGCGGCCCAAGCTCCCGGGGCATTTTGGGCAAAGCCCTCCGAGTCTTGCCCGGTAGATTTTTCCCCGCTTTTGGGCGCGAGATGCAGGCGATGAGTATATTATGGTAAATGAATGGAAATTCGGGCTGAAAAAAGAGGAGAAACGATATGGCGACAAATATTTCGTCCAGGGAAAAATTTTCGTGCGCCTCCTGCGGGTCGGACTTCGAAAGAGAAGCGGCCGTTCAGGAGTGCAGGATGTGCCACCGGTCCTATTGCGAGGAATGTATCGACGAGCAGGGGATGTGCGTTCCATGCTCGGAGGAGTAGGGGAAGCTTGAGGGTAACGCTTAAATCCGTAGGGAGGGCGGCAGCGTGAAGGGATGGTCCGATGTGTCGGTGAAAAGGCCCTGTTCTTACGCCGGGATGGTTTTCCCCGATGAAGTGGAAATATGTGACGCCGGAAACTGCCTTATTTGCAGGGACGGGGTTTTCGAGCCCTATGAGGATCCGCGCCCGCCCAAATACGGGCTCTGCGTCTCAGTGGCGCGCGCATAGCTTTGGCGGCCCCCCCTTTTCTCACGTCCTCCGACAGGTTACGTAATCGGCAATATCCTGGAGAGTTTCCTTGGCCGGGCTTTCCGGAAAGATCCTGAGGGCCTCTTTTGCCCTGAGAGCATGGGTCGAGGCCTTACTGGTGGTGTAGTCTATCCCTCCGCTTCGGCCCACGATGTCGGTAATTTCCCGCACGTTTTCAGCAGAGATATCCTCGGAGGTGAAAATCTGCCTCAGGCGAAGCCGTTCAGCGGCCTTCGCGTTTTTTAGAGCATGGATGAGAGGAAGTGTGGCCTTTCCCTCCTGCAAATCGTTTCCCACCGGTTTTCCGAGTTCTTCGGCCTCGCCGGTAAAATCGAGGGTGTCGTCGATCAACTGGAATGCGATCCCGAGGTTTTGCCCATAGGACTTGAGAGCCTTTTCCTCCGCTTCTCCGCCGCCTCCGAAGATGGCCCCCGTCTGGCATGCCGCGCTGATCAAAACGGCGGTCTTGCGGGTGATGACCTCAAGGTATTCGCTTTCGCCTATCTCCAGATTATCCGAGTTGACAAGCTGGAGGACCTCGCCTTCCGACATCTTGGTGGTGGCGCTGAGCAAAACCTCCTGGATTCTTATATCTCCGTATCCAACGGCTATCTGAATGGAGCGCGAATAGAGAAAATCTCCGACCAGCACAACCGCCGGGTTGCCCCAAACGGTATTGGCCGCCGGGCGACTGCGGCGAAGTTCCGCATGATCCACCACGTCATCGTGCAGGAGAGTCGCCGCGTGGACGAATTCGAAGACCACCGCCAGCTTGGCGTCGTCGTCTCCCTTGTATCCGCAAAGCCTGGAGGCAAGAACCATGAGCAAAGGGCGCAGCCTCTTGCCGCCGCTTCCCGTGATATAGCGGCCCACCACGGAAATTAAAGGAATATCGGTACCGAGCAGGCGGTCGATTTCCGCTTCGATCCTGGCAAGATCAGTGCCCACTCGGGCATAAATCTTCTCTTTCAAGTTTGCCGGACCGACAGGAATGAAGCTTGGCAGGGCGGACGCGTCCACGTTTTTGAAATCCGAATTCGAATTATTGTCCACTAAATCGATATTACCTGAACTTTCCCGAAAATCGAAAGAACAACCTATGCTTGATATCTAAAAATTGACGCCATGTCAAAGCGTTTCGCTCTTTTCACGAAAACCGTAAGGAAATCGGCGACAACGGGGGGCGCCTCACTAGATGTACTGGTCGGCCAACTCCTTTATGAGCTTTTCCAGGTCCGCCCCGCTCTCGGACGCCAAATCTCTTGTCGCCCGTTCCAGCCGCTCCCGGATGAGCGGATCGTTTATCTCGGCAACCCTTCTTAGCGTCCCGCCCCGGCGCCCCAGCCGAAAAAGAAGCCTGTCATTTTCGGGCATGGCCAGATAGCGGTCCAGGGTGGCTAGCATTTCGTCCCTTTTTTCCGGCAGATTTCCTTCGACCTCCTCGAGCAGATTCATGATGTGATCGGATTCCACACGGCTCGAAATCCCGTCGAGCAAGGAAATGAAGAGCCTGATCTCGGCCACCGTTTCATCGTCTGTCAAAGGCGTAAAGCGGCCCTCCCGCCATGCGGCGTAAATAGGTGCGCGGGGAGGGATTCGAAGACTTCGAAGCCGTATAAAATGGGGATCGATCCGGTTAAGGACCATGGCCGATTGCCTGGCGTGCTCCTCGGAAAGCTCCTTGCCGCCAAGCCCTGGCATGATGTATTCGGAAAGCTCCATGCCCGCTTCGATCACTTTTCTGCCCGCTTCCACCTGGCGCTTTGCCGAAACCCCCTTGTCCATGAGCTTCAAGACAAGGTCCGAACCGCTTTCCATGCCTATGTGGACCCGGTCGAGGCCGGCCTTGCGGATTTGTTCGAGCGCGGCGGGCGCCATCCTGGCCAGCGTGCCGCTGCGTCCGTAGGAGGTGATGCGCCTGACGCCGGGTATTTTGCGTTTCAAATGGGCAATCGCTTCGCTAATGACACCTGCCGGCAGCACGAAGCTGTTGGCGTCCTGGATGAACACGCCGCCTTTGCCGCCATGGAGCCAGAGCGCGGCCCGGCGGTAAAAATCATTGTACTCCCGGCTGGTAAATACGACCTCCAGGGCTTCTCGCGAGAAGCCCTCCGGGCAGCCCAGTTGCGCTGAAAGACCGCGAAGGTCGTCCAGGACCTCGGAGGCCGCATCGATATCCGCCTTGATTTCATCCAGCGAGCGCCTGCTGAACTGCTTTCCCTTGTAGACGGGGCAAAAGGCGCACCTGTTCCACGGGCAGTTTCTCGTAAATCGAAAAAGCAGGCTTCCCGCTTCGCTCGGAGGCCGAATCGGCCCCTGTTCGATTGTGATTTGCTTACCGCTGGTCATTGGTTGCGACGCCCTCCCGACCTCACCACCAAGCGCCGTGGAGCAGTCCCAGCACTCCGATGACGATAAGGTAGACGGCCACAACATAGTTCAAAAGTCTCGGAACCAGAAGGATCAAAATCCCCGCGATCAAAGATGCGACCGGTCCTGGCGGTATGTGCGCCAAAGGGGGAATATGCGTCATTTTCCATCTCCTCCAAGCCCCCGTCCGGGGAGGCCTCCGGCGGCCAAAAGCCGCTCTCAAGCGGTTAAACCGATTCAATCCCTTTTCGGTGTGGATATCCACCGTTTGAAATTAACCACTTTCCTCGGCATTTTTCAATGAAATGATAACATTCCGCCTGTGCGAATGGCGAAGGCGACAAGGCCCGGCATGGCAATTTTGATAAAAATAGTTTGAATATCCAACGGGTAATCTAATATTATCCAAATACTCCAGCTCTGTCGCCCATTCGCCGCTTTCCAACGCTCTCTGCCACCGCTCCCCTCTACCGGAGCTTGCCTGGACCAAATCGATCCAGGGCTGCCGCCCTCTTGGCGCTGCCGACAATGTGCCAACCAAAAACCGCGATTTATCGGATGTCTTCAAAATTGGGAAAGGAGGGTTTTTATCCACGGGATCAAAACCGCTAGCCGATTTAAACCGGGTCCGCAAAACGCCTTGGCGCAAGAATGACTGCCTCACAGGACGTTTTGGCCTGCGGACCCAGAGTGGCCGCCCTCGATCCGGGGGACGGCCGGAAGGAGCTCACTTATGAAGCAGGACGGTTCTTATTTCGAGTTCTTGAAGCAGGAATACGACGTGGGCAAGCTCTTCGACAAGCCCGAACCGCTTAAGGGCGTGAGGGTCCTCGAACTGTGCTACGTCGTCCTCGGCCCCGCGGCATGCGATTACCTCGCCGAATTCGGCGCCGAGGTAATAAAGTTCGAAGGCCAGAAGGGGGACCAGATGCGCTTCGTTACCCCCTATGCCTTTTTCTGGAAAAACATGTCTCCGGGCATGGAGGAGCAAAATCACAACAAATACTGGGTGGGCATGCACATGGCCAACCCGAAGGCCAAGGAAATCTTTGTCAACCTGGTGAAAAAAGCCGACGTGGTCGTGGATAATCTCACGCCCGGACGGCTGGCCGCCTGGGGACTCAGCTACCGGGAACTGCGACAGGTAAACCCGCGCATCATCCAGCTCCATGTCTCCGGCTACGGCTCCTGGGGCCCCTGGACCGGCAGGACTTCCTACGACGCCGTGGCCCAGAGCATGGGGGCTCTTTCGGCCATAACCGGCTTCGAAGAGCGCGGGCCGATCAAATCGGGGGTCTGGATCGCCGACTGGGCTACGGGCCTCATGTGCGCAATCAGCATCCTGGCCGCCTTGAACTACCGGGAAAGAACCGGCGAGGGCCAGTTCATAGATTACCTGCAGGTGGAAAACGTCATTCGCTGGCTCGACTGGACCTGGCTTTTCACCCATAAGACCAATACCGACCGCAAACGCTCCGCCAACCGCGACCTCGCCATCTGCCCCTCCGATCTTTTCCGCTGTTCCAACGGATGGGCTGCGGTGGCCGCCTTCACCGAACAGGAATTCAAAGGCCTGTGCGAGGCGATGGGGAAGCCTTCGCTTTTTGAAAAATTCCGGGATCCGGCCGATCGGTTGAATGAGGAAAACGGTCGTATCGTCCTGGAGGCCATCGAGTCCTGGGCGGGCACAAAGACCGTCGAGGAACTCGAAGAGCTGGGAAACACCCTGGGATTTGCAGCCACGCGCGTTCTTTCCGCCCGGGATGTCTACGAAAGCCCCCATTTCCGGGAACGCGGGACCGTGCAGCAATACGACGACTGCCTCTACGGCGACATGGTGCAGCACTGCTACCCGCCCCGCCTCAGCCGGACGCCGAGCAGGCTCAAATGGAGTTCCCGCCCCCTGGGCTTTGACAACGAATATGTGTTCACCAAACTTCTGGGCCTTACCAAGCCCGCCATCAGGCTCCTTCAGGACGAAGGCGTCATCTTCAAATGGAACCCGAGCATCCGGTCTCATTGTCCGCCGCCGGACTGGGATGGAGAGAGCGGAAAGAAACTTTCCTGAGTCGGGAGGAATGCCATGGATGAAAAAAGAATAGTCGGTATGGCGCACGACGCCGAATACGCCAAGTGGGCGCACGGCGAGACCAACCCGGAAGACATCTTCACCAAACCCGAGGCCCTCGATGGCACGCTGGTGCTCGATGCGAGCTGCGGAAGCTTCGCCGGCCTTTTTGCCTCCTCCATACTCTCCGAACTGGGGGCCGAAGTGATCCGCATCGAGCCCCCGGGAGGCGACATAGCACGCAAAATGAGCCCTTACGGTATGATGGTCAAAGACTCCGGTCTTGCCTACCTGACCGAGGCCAGAAACAAGTTCCACGTTACTCTGGATATATCGACCGAAGAAGGGGCGAAGATTTTCAAAAGACTTGCCCGAAAGGCCGACGTGATCATCGAAACCTTCAAACCCGGCCACCTCGACCAGCTCGGTGTGGGCTATCGCCAGCTCGCGGCCGAAAATCCGGGGCTGATCTATTGTCCCGTTCACCTCTATGGACAGTTTGGAAAAGATGCCGAAAAACTGGGCAATCAACCCGACTACGATATCGCTTGCCAGGCCCGAGGCGTGGTCATGTCGATTACGGGCGAACCCGATCTGGACACCCAACTCTCCGAGCAGTACAAACGCCCCTTGAAGCAGGGCAACTGGATGGGATGGTATGCGGGCGGCGCGTGGGCTTCCTTCGGGATTCTGGCGGCCATGTACCACAAAAAGAAAACCGGGGCGGGCCAGCTCGTGGACTGCTCGCCCCCCGAAGGCCTCATAACCATGTCCAACTACGTCATGCAGTACTACCACATGACAGGCGAACTCATGCCCCGGGCCGGGAACTTCGATTATGCCGTTTTCCCTTACACCTATGTGAAATGCAAGGACGGCTACACCTTCATCTCCGGGTTCACCGATCCCAACTGGCACGCCCTGTGCGAAATCATGGACCGCCCCGATCTTCGCGACAGGTTCCCCACCATCAAGGAAAGGCTCGATCCGGTCAACCAACCCGAGGCGCAGCGCGAGATCGAAAAGTTCACCATACAATACACAGCCGACGAACTCCAGCGCATCGTCGGGGCCTATATGAAGAGCCCCGGCCGCAAAGGCACGGTCGTCGTCGGGCGCCTGGAGGCTCCGACCGAAGTGGTGCAGCGCGAACACTGGCAGGACCGCCAGACATTTTATCAAACCGAGGACCCGATCTACGGCGATGTCTTCGTGCAAAACTCGTCGTTTAAGGCCATGTCGCGCACCCCGGGCCGCATCAAGTGGGTTTGCAGGCCGATCGGCGCCGATAACGGCTACATCTATGGCAAGTACCTGGGAATAGGAAAGACCAGGCTCGCCGAACTGAAGGAGTCGGGCGTGGTCTGAGCGCGGCAAAGGCTCGAACAAAAATAGAAATCATCAAAACCGAATACCCTTGGTTCGAGGCGAGGACCGGATGCGAGAAAATCGCACCCGGTCCGCAAAAAGCCGAGGGAAAAAGTTTTGCCCTCAAGTAATGCGCGCCTAGAGCCGATATTTATGTTGGGCGCGGCCCGCTCTCGCGCTCCCGTGAAACCCCGCGGGGTTCTGCGCGCGAGCATTCATTTCATCTATGAACAGGAAGTGGTGATTCATGGCGCGCAATGTGCGCCCGGGCTTTCCCCCCTTAAAGGAGCTTGCGAACCATGCCTTCGACTTACGATACCCTGTCTTCAGGCGACAAGGAGGTCTTCAAGCGAATCATAAGGGATATAATCGACGGGGCTCAGTTGGGCATCATTTCTCCCGACCAGGCGACCGCGCTTACCGAACATACCCACAAGTGTCTTCAAAATCCACTGGAGTGGAAGGACCTCAAAGCCCTCCATCATGCCCATGGAGGATTCACCAAACTTTTCGAAAGCGCCAAGACGCAGGAGCGGCTGCGCTACCTCCGCGCTTCCTACCTCAAGATGCTGGCCTTAACAAACGACCCGACCAAGCTCCGGTGGGAGTACGCCATAGCCACGGCATGGAAGAAGGCTTTACTGGATAACTGCGCAGGTTTTCTCACCGGGAAGAAGGAAAGCTGGCTTCAAGCAAAATTTTCCCATGATTTCATCTACGTATCATCCTCGGGGCGTTCCGCTGAAAGCGAATCCAGAGGGGATGTGGGCGGGGTGATCCTGTTTACCTGGATGAACCGGCGGTGGGCCTACAAGGCCGAAGACGACTCATGCGCTCTGGACAAAGCCAATCGCAGCGGCATACCCAAGCAGAATGCGAAAATGAACAACCGCAGCGTCGCCAGTTTCCTGCTAGCCAAGGCGCTGGGGCTGGAATCGATCATGGTGAAAACCGATTTTGTCTATTTCCAGCGTCCCTCGGCCATGGACTACGGCATCCTGATGGCCGCGGCCCCCGGCAGAAGCGTCTATATCATGCTTCCCGACCTGGGCAAGCTCGGGAGGTGGTTGGAAGGCGGCATGGATTTCGACGACTCGATGAGGGATTCGACCTGTCCACACCGGCGCCGGGACCTCACATACTCCATTATCACAAAGACCCCCCAATTGGCCTTCGACCTTTTCGCCGCAAACTGGCTCGATTATATTTGCGCCCAGATGGACAGACATCTCGGAAACCTCTACGTCGATATCCAAAACAAGACCTACAACGGACTGAAACTGATCGACAACGACATGGCTTTCGGCAAAGACGTGATTTCTTCGCAGTCCATGCTGCCCAGCGCCATCCCCAATTCCTGCAACAATGGAATGCCGCACTATATGCCGCCCCACCTTGAAGAAAAAATCAATTCCATATCGGCCGCCATAGCCGACCCGGCCAAATTCTGGAAAGAATGTAATGAAAACAGCGCCAAGGTCCCGGTTTGGGCCTCGCCGCAAACAGTTGAACCGATTGCACCTAAAAAGCGGACGATGGACGATCTCTTCGGTTTTAAATCCAAAGGCGCCTCCCTATCCAAGGAGAAAACCACGGTCCTTCCCAAGGTACGGCAGGCGGACCCGGAGATGATGGCTTGCATGGCCGGTATCGCCAGGCTTCTTACCAAGGAGGAATTCGCAAGCCTTGCGGCGCGTATCGGAAAGGCCGCCCGAGCAATGACCCTGCCCCTCAACAACGGGACATTTCAACTGCTGGTAAACGATTTCAAAAAGGCTGATGAAAAAGGAAAAAGCGACCAGTCTTTCACAAGCTACTGGCATATGAGCGCCATGATTTATGATCCGGCGTTCGAGAAGTCTTATCCCCTGGAATACGGGGCCAAACCTAAGAATTTAAGTGATTGGGAGCTCCATTTCAAAAACAAGGATTAACTCCGCCGGGCCGGCCCGCGCGGCTGCCGCAAACCTCGACCCCGTTTCGGGCATATCGCCAAGACCTCCTTTTCCGCTCTTTCTTGGCGGTATCGGCCCCGCGGGGCCCCACCCCCTCAAATGTCGTGTCTTAAGCCCAATATACATGCTCGACCCCATTGTGATTCAGCTGCTCCTGAATCAGTATGGCGCCAGGTCATTTGTTGAGTATTGCTTCATTTCTCAAAAGTCATGTCTCTGCGTATGAAGATAGCCACGCCCGGCCGACGTATTAATTGATATGCCACGTTAGCCCAGATGGGTCCGGAGTGAAAATGACCGCATATAAAGTGCTGATTTTGGATAACGACAAGCTCCTTGTAGAATCAATAGCGCAATATCTTAAAAGCCAAAATCTGGATGTATGCGCGGAATGTGACGGGGAGATGGCACTTGCAAGAATAAAAAAATACCAGCCGGACATAGTGATATCCGATATTCGAATACCTGATATCGATGGATGGGAGTCGTTCAGAAAAACGGCATGCATTCGGGCCAAAATGCTACTGATTTTCATGACGGGAGCCGGAAGTGTTCCGGAGCCGGGATACTCGGTCAGGCAAGGGGTTTTCGATTACCTGGAAAAGCCCTTCTCACCGCATAAACTGATGTGTGTTCTCAATTCCACCATAGACTTTCTCGAAACACTTGCAGAAAACAGATATCTTAAAGGCAGGCTGGACCATCTGCGGTCACAATACTCCCAAGTCGATCTCCTGCTTAAAAAGGCTGACATGCTAACCGATTTCATGTCAAGTCTTAAGGATGAAAATTCGGCCGAGGAGGTCTTCAAAAAACTCCTGCGGGCATCGTTGGAAACTACCGGAAGCAGCAAAGGTTCGATCTTCCAATACCGATCGAGGAAGGCCAGCCTGGAGTTGGTGATGGTCGATTGGCGTGAAAACAGCAACGGGGGGCCTCGCCAGATGTTTTCGCCCCCTTTGCGCGGAAGAGTTCGCAAGGAGTGTGAACGCAACACCAAGTCGGCCAAATTTTCACTTACAATCCCCGTGGAAGATGCTCATACCGCCTGGGGAATCTTGTACCTCCACGGCAAAACAGGCGGCGATCGATACAGTTCGGAGGATTTCATCAATGTCTCTTCCCTGATAAGGAAGGCCTCGGAGATACTGACCCAAATCGAATACACGAGACAGAACTCCATTTTCAACACCGATCGGGAGAAGCTTCAAAAAGAGCATCTTCGGCTACAAATTCACAAAACATCGTTGGGAAGATCGTCATCGGTAGCATCCGTTCTCGTTGACGGGCATTTATCAATATTGCATATGTGCGACAAATACAAGGAGCTTTTCGGCGTCGATGAAAATATACCGCCAGGTTCTCTTGAAAATCACTCTTTTTGGCAAAGTATTGGGGACCTTGCGCATCAAAAAATCTTGTCTTCATTATCATCACACGCCGTATTATGTATTGATGATTCCATTCCGATTAAAACCACTCACGGGATTAGGCTGTTTAAAATCAAGTCGATCCCAATCCCGACCTGCTCCACTTTCGAGCACAATACTTTCAATATATTGATCGAGGACATAACCGATCAGGAAAAAATCACGAAACGACTTGCCTTGCTGGAAAATCTGGCAATAATGGGAAAATTTGTTGCAAATATTGCGCATGATTTGAACAATCCACTCGACGGCATTAATAGATTGATCAGGATATTGGAATTGAACATCGGAAACACGGTCAACATGGATCATAGCATCTTCGATATGATCTATTCGGCCATAAGACGCATGGGGAATACAGTTCGCTCATTTCTGGAATGCACCCGTGACGCAATGCTTAAAACCACTTCCAGCCCATTGGCCAATCTGATTGACGATGCGATCTATATAATGGCTCCAACTTTAGAAGATAAGCAAATATCCATAATCAAGGAATACAATACCGCAAATGCCAGCATGGAGATTCCCACCAGCTTTTATCATGTATTCATAAATATCATAAAAAATAGTTATGACGCAATGAACCGGGGCGGAGAACTGCAGGTTCGGGTAAGCGATGCGACCGACAGGCAGACGGTTTTGGCCACATTTTCCGACAGCGGTCCCGGTATCCCGGACGCCATCATGGACGATGTGACCAAGCCATTTTTCACGACCAAAGAAGAGGGCACGGGACTGGGGCTTCCTCTATGCAAGAAAATCTCGAAGGGCTTCGGCGGCGATATCGTGTTGAAGAATCGCAAGACCGGGGGATGCGAGGTGAGCGTGGTCATCCCGCTTGTTCGCACCCTCGATGAGGCCGGCCGGGGGGCGCAGGCCGGGGGCGCAAAAGCGGCCGCCACAATTTCCTGACGGGGGCAGGCAACAAATGAGCACCTCCATTTGCGCGGTGGTAAGGAAATGAGTCTTTTCTTCCGAGAATGGGCGGGTTGGGTGGTCCCGAATGGAACCCGCGCGGATGAGCGCGTAAACGTTTCCTTATTCACGGCTGGAAGTAAATCCGATTGAAAAAAAGGGCTTGGGATTTCTCCCGAGCCCTTTTTCATCAAGCTCCCCGGGACGGACTTGAACCGCCAACCTAGTGGTTAACAGCCACCCGCTCTGCCGATTGAGCTACCGGGGAATGAAGAAATTGTTGTTTAACAGAGCTTCCCGGTTTTGTCAATAGATTCGGACCGGCTAAAAGATGGCCGGCACCCCTGCCGCAAACCTTTTGACGGCCTTCAAAATGCGGGGAAATGGCGTGTATCCACCGTCTGGACTCCCCGGGTTTCCATATGGGCAGCCGGGGCTTGGGCGGGGCTTTCGCCCGAAGGGGGCGGATTTCACGCAAAGGGCAGCGCGCAGCCCTTGCGGTAGACGAGCGCCATGCAGGTCGCGATGAGGCCGCCCCGGTCGTCATGGACCTTGATGTCGTAGGAGGCGGTTTTGCGCGTGAGGCTCACCTCGCGGGCCTCGGCGGTAAGAAAGCTTCCCGGCCGAGGGGAAGCAACGTAGGTGATATTCATATTCAGCGCCACGGCAAGAGTTCCGTGGGAATTGGACGCCGTTTCGAACGCTTCGTCTATAAGCGCGAACAACGCCCCCCCGTGGGCGGCTCCGAAGAGGTTTTCCATGTCCGGTCGAAACTGCATTTCCACTTTGGAGTGGCCGTCGCCGATTTCCAGCAGTCTGATGCCGAATTTGGCCGCAAAGGGTTCTTGGACCACCCGGGCGTGGAAGGCCTGCCTGAGTTTTTCTTCCATATCGTTGCGTTTCCGAAGAAGTGTTTGATCCCGGATCGGCAGGGTTGTCGCTCGCTTACGGCCGAGCGGAAAAGAAAAAAAATCCCCCGCGAACAATTGCATAACTTCGCATTTGTTGTATTCTGTCAAGAAAATTCGAATGGAGGGGGATTATGTTTACGGCTTCCGAACTCTTCGACCTGGCCGTGCGGGTGGAAGAAAATGGTGAGCGGTTTTACCGGAGCGCGCTGGAGAAAACGGGGCCGGGGGTGCTAAAAGATCTTTTGGCCTGGCTTGCCGAGCAGGAAGTGGAGCATAAGAGCACCTTCGCCCGAATACGGGAGGCGCTTGCCGGACAACCCGAACAGGACCCCGCCCTGTTATCGCTTGGCAGAGACGTTTTGCAAAGCGCCATGGGCCGCCACGCCTTCTCCCTGGACGAACTGGAAATCGATTCACTCCGGGAGGAAGATGAGATCCTTCGGGCCGCGCTCGTCTTTGAAGAAGACACGCTGCTTTTCTTCGAATTCATTTCCCCCTTCGTCTCCAACCGGGGAGTTCGCACCATGCTCGACAGGATCATGGCCGAAGAGGTAAATCATAAGCAGATCCTTTTGGAAAGAATTTCGCAAATCAAGACATGCCCGGCCTAAAAAGCCGAAGGGAGCAAAAAGAATGGAAAAACCGATCGAAAACTACTGGTTGCTTAGACTTGCCGATCTCAAGGCCACCCTGGAGTCCAACAATTTCGAGGCTCACATCGCCGAAAATACCGATGAGGCAAGAAAGATCGTAAAAGAGATACTTTCCCGCACGGGGGCCAGGACCATCGGCTGGGGCGGTTCCTTGACCTTCGTGCAAACCGGCCTCTACGATGAACTGAAAAACTCTTCGGACCACGAAATCCTGGACAGCTATCAAAAGCAGATGCCCCCCGAGGAAATGTTCGAGTTGAGGAGGCGCTCGCTTCTGGCCGATCTTTTTATTACCGGCGCAAATTCGGTGACCGAGACCGGAAAACTGGTAAATCTCGATATGACCGGCAACCGGGTGGCCGCCATAACCTTCGGTCCCCGAAACGTCGTTATTCTGGCCGGGCGCAACAAGGTGACCCCGGACATCGAAGACGCCATGCTGCGGATAAAAAACTTCGCCGCCCCGACCAACGCCATGCGCCTGGACAAAAAGACCCCCTGCGTCAAGACCTCGATTTGCGAGGACTGCCGCGGCACGGACCGGATTTGCAACAGCTGGACGATTACCGAAAAATCCTATCCGAAGGGCAGAATCAAAATCGTATTGATAAACCAGGATCTGGGGCTATAGAGTCCCGAGTCAAAGATCGCCCCCCCCCCGGGGATTGACAATTTTCGACTCGGGACACCGGGGGGCTTTTCAGTCCCGTCCGCTCTTGCCCGGTTCTGTTTTAAGGATTGTTCCGCTTCCGGCGTCCACGGTGACGTCCATGACGGTATTATCGTTGGTTACGATTTCGGTTTCGTAGACAAGGTAGCCGTCCAGGTTGAGCAGTTCGGCCTTGATCGCTTTTCCGGGGTAGCTTTGGGTGGCGCTGTTGACGGCGTCGGCGAGCGATATTTTGGCCATCTCGGCGAATGCGACCTGTTTTTCTCCCTTTACCTGAATCGTGCCCTTGATCCTCTTTTGGCATCCACTGACAGTCAGGGCAAGAACCATCCCAAGCACCACTGCGCCCAACTTCGCGGCGCGCCTGCGTTCGATCATGAAAATCTCCTTTTTGAGTCGGTCAAGTTTAGTGGGCGCCAGCGGCCCGGAACAGCGCCAATATAATACTTTTGAGAAAAGATCACATCTATCGGAAAAACCCGATTACGGGTAATTTTGCCCTGTGGGGCGGATCGTTATCTCGCTTACATGGACATGCGCAGGCAGACTCAGAAGCCAAAGAATACCGCGGGCGATGTCTTGCGGGTCGAGTAATTTTCCGAACTGAGCGGTGGTCTTGCCGAAGTTTTCCTCATTGTAGCCGGCCACATCCTGGAAGCCGCTCAGAACGATTCCGGGCATGACCAGCGAGACCCGAACGCCCTGGGCGCAAACCTCGCGGCGCAACCCCTCGGCGATGGCCCCGACGGCAAACTTGCTGGAACCGTAGAACCCGCTGAAAGGAGAAACGTTTCGGCCCACAACCGATCCAAGGGCGACGATGTCGCCGCCCTTTCGCTCCACCATGTATTTTCCGGCAATGCGCATGAGGTGGGCAGCCCCCAGGACATTGAGCTCGAAAATTTCCCGCCATGCGGATTCATCGCTGCCGAGAATGCCGCCGGCAAGGCCCCGGCCGGCGTTTGCGACCACGATGTCCACTTTGGCCCCGCCTTCGGTCCAGTCGAGTGCCCGCTCCATAAGCGAATCGATATCGGCCGGCTTGCTCGCATCCCCCGCCGCGACGAGCACCCTGCCGCCCCCGGAGACGATTTGCGAGGCCAGTTTTTCGAGTCTATCGGCTCGCCTTGCCTGGATCACCACGGCCGCGCCCGCCCCGGCCAAAGCCGCAGCCGTTTCGTAGCCGATCCCGGAGCTTGCCCCGGTTACGATTGCAGTTTTCCCCGAAAGAGCTTCCTTCATGATCATTTCACCTCGTCTTTTTGATGGTTACAAGCGGAAAACCAAGTTCACAGAAGGGTGGGCACTACTATTCCCGGTGCTTGGGTGCCCTCAGGCAAGCTTTTACGGATCGACACCGGACAGGATTCTATTTTATTCGTGGAACGATTCGCACCTCGGCCATCACCTCGCCGTAGCCAAGGCAATCAACCCCCGTATCCGGGCAGCGCAGATGGCGCATGAAATGGAAATCGTCGGGTTTAAGGCCTTCACTGAGCCTTTCGTTTATGAGCGCCACCGGGATGGTGAACTGAGATAAAAGATAGATACACATTTTGTCCGGGCAAAGCCTGGTGATCAAATTGCCGTCAAGATCCAGGGTGAATGTCTGTCCCGTAACGTGGCCGGAGTTGCAGTTTTTGGACCGGGCAACCTCGACCTGGATGGAGAATTTGGACGCCGCCCGAGACAGGCGCGAAACGTGTCTGATCCGGTGGCCGCCGTCATGAAATTTTTCGATCTCGGCTTCGGTATACCCGACTATTTCAGCGTATTTTTTGATCAGTCTTTCTTCCATGGCGTCCCTTCCGAGGAAGTATTCGATTGACAAAATCCGGTGAACTTTCTATTTATACCAGTCTTGAGAGGAATTGCATGTTGAAAGAAACGCTGCTGAACAATCGATCGTTTTTTCCGGGTCTGCGCCAGCCTGAAGGACGGAATTTCGCGTCCTTTGCAGGCTTTTTTTTCGGCTTCTTTTTTATGAGCGCCCACCCGGGAAGTTAGCTCGAATAGATAGAGCCCGGGTGGAGCGGAAAAACTCCTCCGGGGCTTGCAGAATACTTGAAACCCCGAGGAGTTTTCCTCGGGGTTTTTTTTTTGCGTTTAACCATTTGGAAACTTGACCGGAGGGGTTGTCATGATCTTGGTGCTGGGAAAAGGGATAACGAAGGAAGAAACCGAGAAGCTCAAGGAGATGCTTCGCTCGGAAGGCAACATCGTAAAGGAGATAGCCGGGGTGGAGGAGCGGGTTCTTGGAATCGTCGGCAAGTCGTGCAAGGAGGGCTCCTACTACGAGTCGCTTCCCGGGGTGGAGAGGGCCGTGCCGATATCGAAGCCCTACAAGCTGGTGAGCCGCGAGTTTCATCCCGCCGGGTCGGTGATCAAGGTGGGCGATGTGGCCATAGGCGGCGATCGCCTGGTGGTGATGGCCGGTCCCTGCGGTGTGGAGAGCAGAAAGACGACCATGGAGATTGCGCGCCAGGTTCGAAGGCACGGCGCGGTTCTTTTCCGTGGCGGCGCCTTCAAGCCGCGGACCTCTCCCTATGCGTTCCAGGGCATGGGTGAGGAGGGGTTGAAGATCTTGAGCGAGGTACGCGAGGAGACCGGTCTTGGCATCGTCACCGAAATGACCTCGCCGGGCCAGGCCGATCTCATGATGAAATACGTCGACGTCGTTCAGATCGGGGCCCGCAACATGCAAAACTTCGAACTGCTCAAATCGGTTGGCCGCATCGGAAAGCCGGTGCTCTTGAAACGGGGACTGTGCGCGACCATCGAAGAGTGGCTCATGTCGGCCGAATACATTCTTTCGGAAGGAAACGACCAGGTGATCCTGTGCGAGCGCGGGATTAGAACCTTCGAGCGCTACACCCGAAACACGCTCGATCTGACCGCCGTGCCGGTCATAAAGAAACTGACCCACCTGCCGATCATAGTGGACCCGAGCCACGCCACGGGAATCCGGGCGAAAGTGAGCCCCATGGGGCGCGCGGCCATAGCCGCAGGGGCCGACGGCCTGATCGTCGAGGTGCACACCGAGCCCGACAAGGCGCTCTCCGACGGTCCCCAGAGCCTGTATCCGCACCAGTTCGAACAGCTTATGAGAGAGTTGTACGTAATCGCCCCGGTGGTGGGTAAGCAGGTGGACTACGCCTATCTCGACAAGGCCGAGATCATGAAGCCGCGCCCCGGGGGCAACAAGGCGCCGGCCAAGGTCGTCTACAGCGGTGTGCCGGGTTCATTTTCCCATAAAGCCTGCCTTCAATTTTTCGGAAGCGAGGTCCCCCTCGACAACTGTTCTTCATTTAAAGAAGTCTTCGACGCGGTGGACAACGAACAGGCCGCCTTCGGCGTCGTTCCGGTCGAAAACAGCCTCACCGGAAGCATTCACGAAAATTACGACCTTCTTTTGGACCGCGACCTGAAAATCGCCGGCGAGGTCATCCTCAGGATCAAACACAATCTCATGGGACAAAGCGATGCCCGCATCGAAGACGTCGAAAGGGTCTATTCCCATCCCCAGGCCTTTCAGCAATGCCGCGAGTTTCTGGCAAACCACCCCAAATGGGACCTTGTGACCGACAAGGACACGGGTTCGGCAATCCAGCGCATAAAAGAGAGCGGCAATCCCAAGGAGGCCGCCATCGGCGAGGGGGCGGTGCCAATTGCGGGAATGGCGGTGCTAAAGGAGGGCATCGAATCCAATCCCAGAAATTTCACCCGGTTCGTGGTCATATCCCGAAACCAGCCCCTTCCGGGCCCCAAAAACAAATCCTCGATGATTTACTCGGTAAGCGACAAGCCGGGAGCGCTTTTTGAAACCCTGCGGATTTTTGCGGCCAACAGTATAAACATCGTCAAGATCGAATCCAGGCCCATCCACAGCAGGCCGTGGGTCTACATGTTCTACGTGGACCTGGAAATCGACATTGCCGAGGAGGGCAACAAACACATTCTGGATGAACTGGTGGACAAGACCGAATTTTTCA
The DNA here is from genome assembly GCA_021777755.1 of Deltaproteobacteria bacterium. Classification (GTDB taxonomy): domain Bacteria; phylum Desulfobacterota; class Syntrophobacteria; order Syntrophobacterales; family Syntrophobacteraceae; genus SbD1. The sequence continues at coordinate 7,976 of JAJYDE010000049.1, read as the reverse complement.
AGTTCCTTGGAAGCTACAACAAGGGCGCTCAGGAAAACCCCTGATTGGAGCGCGAATTTCATCGGTCGCCGGCCGCCGGCGTGTGTTGAAGCAGCATGAAGGCAACAAGGCCCACGACTGTTTTGACCAGCCAGTTGAGGCGCAGGACGATGCCGGCGGCCAGGGCCGGGGCGCGCGGCAACCCGAGAGCCCAGAAGATCAGGACTGTTCCGCCTTCCATGATCCCCAGCGAAGCCGGAACCGCGAAGCCGACAAGGGCGAACAGGGCCGAAAATGCCGCTATGCCCAGCGCTGCGCCGGGATCGAACCCGAGCCGCAGCCATTGGAGTATGAGCAACATCTGGAAGGCGCCGCAGCAAAACGCGCACAAATGGGCTCCGACGGCCCGAAGCAGATCGCCCCGCCTGTGCCGGTAGAAATCGCTCAGGTGGGCGTCGATCTCCTTTGAGAAGGGCTCGGCCTTTTTCAGCCAGCGCCCCGGGACCCTCAGGCCTCTCAAGACCTTGACCGTGCCCGCTCCGATGCCCCGCATCTGCAAGACGGCAAAAAGAGTTATCCCGACAAGCATCAGGGTCATGCCCGAGAGCAGCGCCCAGTCGATTTCCGGGGGCAAAGTGAGCCGCGACCACACAGCGGCTTCCCCGGCAAGGATGAAAATCGTATCGGCAAGGCAGTAGGCCACTTTGGTTGAAAAAAGACTTGCCGTTGCGGCGGGAATCGAAATCCTGCCCCTTAGCAGCATGATCTTCGCCAGCTCGCCTCCCAGGGAGGCGGTCGGGGTGGATTCGTTCAGCGCATTCCCCGCACTGCGCACCCAGAACAGCCGCGGGTAGGTCCCCGCCCGCTCGGCAACCGGCAAGGTGTACCACCATCCGAGACTGTTTAAGGCGTCGAGTGCGAATTCCAGCGCCAGGATAACCGGCAACCCGACCCACACACGCGAAAGATCGGTAACAATCGAACGAACGTCTGTCGTCAGGACCAGCCACACCAGCACACCCGCACCGAGCAGAAAAGATGCCGCCCTCATTGTGCGCGTCGTGATGCGAAAGTTTTTCAACCGGTCCGGCCGCGAACCCATAATCTTCACGATACCGGATCGAGACTGAAAAAATCGGTGTAGAATGCGAAGCGGCGCCGTTCGGCATGGCGGTCCAGACCATAGTCTTCAAGAGAGTACCGGTGTACTCCGTGAGCGTTCCGGGGATTTTGGGCAAGAAAGCGCCGGATGGCTTCCTCCGTCTCTTTTGTCAATTTCATGTCAAACTGTTTGTAGAGGAGCCGAACAACGGCCAGGGGATTTTTGACAAGGTCCCTGTAGAAAACGTTGAACACGGGTCCCCGGGAGTCGCCTCGGCCGGAAAATTCGACCTCAAGGCGCGCGCCCTTCCGCCAGTGGCGTGAGATCTCAGCGCCGAGCTTTTTCCTGTCTATGACGCGGGTGAAAGCTCCTCGCAGCATTTCCGTAAAACTTGCGCACGAGGGCAGAACTTCGAGCGGATCGCGGTGGGTGAACACGATTCTTGCCTCCGGATAGACCTGGCGCAGGGTTTCGAGCGCGAAGATATGGCTTGGCGCTTTCAGCACCCAATGACTTCCCGGGGCGCGCCACTGCAGATGCTGGAGGAATTTTTCGTGGTACTCGTAGGCGGGGCGCTTATCCTGCCGCTCATGCCACTCGCGGTAGGAATCGACAAAGTACATCGATTCGAACAGATAGCTTATGAAGGAATGGCCGGTAATGGCGATGCACTCCTGGGGAAGCCTCGGTCCGATCATATGAACCCTTTTGAAGCCGGGCATGATGAAATCGAGCCACTTTAATTCCCGCGCGGTCTTGTAGACGCGGGGGTCCCGATGATAGGAGCCGCTTTGCGGCGGCGGGCAGGGATGCATCACCTCCCAGACTCGCGGTGCGCGGCTTGCCGGGTCTTGCGCCAGAAGCGCGTGCAGAAGGGTTGAGCCGGTCCTGGGGAGCCCTGTGATGAAAATCGGTCGGCTGATGACCTGATCGGCTATCCGCGGATGACATTCGCGCTCGGCCTGCAGCCGAAGCCGATTGCAGAGCATGCGCAAAATGTCGCTTCGAAAACAGAGCCTGCCCACCGGATTGAGATGCGCATCCGCTTCGATCGATTGAAGCAGAAAGGTCAAAGGTTCATGAAACGACGGGTCGCCGGGATCATCGAGCCCGGTCAGGTTGAAGGCCTTGTTCAGCAGCTCCTTTTCGTCGAGTTTGATCATGGGGAGGCTGTTTGCAAGCAGACGCCCGAAAATCAAACCCATCACCCCCGCAAGGCACCTTCCGGCACGGGAATAAGGCGAGGGCGTAAAAGTCCCTTTGGCAGAGAGGCCGCGGGAATCTTTGCCAGGATATCGGTCCATTTTTTCCAATTAAGACGGACCGGTTCCGGTGTCAATGTGGCGGGGGGTGCGCGGAAGGCCTTGGCGCTTCGGACGACAAGAATCCGAAAAGGCGCGGTGGCTCAACAATTTTCCGTCGGGACATGAAATTTGGCCTTGATAACCCGCAGTGCGCCGGGAAGGTCTTTAGCCGCGAGAATGACCGAGATGGAATGGACCGCGCAGCTCAAGGCGAGAGGGACCACATCCGCGCCTTGCAGACTTCCGGTAAGAGCGGTTGCGATTCGGTAGCGGTCCCCGAAATGAGGTCCGTGGAAAAAAACTCCGGCGGCATCCTGAACGGAACATACGGCATTCGGCAGGTTGGCATCGAGGGCTTTGCCCACACCCTGGCGCAGGGAGGTCGGCAGACAGAAACCGAGGACCGTTTCCTCGGGGCGGCTGCAATCGGCGGTAAGAAAGGGCATTTTGGCCCCCAGATCATCGATTTGTCTTAGCGCGGGTCCCAGCCTGACCAAATCCCCGCGATCCAGGACAAGGGTCCAAAGGTCGAGGTTCGGCTGGTCCAAGACGGCATAAACTTTGATGTCCTGTTCCTCGTAGGAGCCCACCACGTCCTTGAAGAGTTCTTCCTTTCCCACATAGGCGGTCTCCCACTTGAGGGGAGAACCATAGGCGGGAAACTCGAAGGCGCCGAAGATGGCGTCGATGGTCGCCTTCATGGTCTGCGCCGGGACCACGATCGACATGGCGGAAGGCGAACTCGCTATTGCCAAGGCATCGATATCTTCCCGTCCCGCGAGTTCAAGAAGAGCGCCCATGACCCGGGGCCTGCGGTCGTGGGGGAAAACGGACAAAATAGTGGTGTCGCGTCTTAGCCGGGGCTCCATTCCGGTACCGAGCCTGATTAGGAAATAGCTGGTGAAGCCGGCCGCGTTTTCCGTGCAAAGACAAGTCGCGGAGCGCCCCTTTCCGTCATCGGCCAGGTGGCTCACCTGGCTGAGGTTGATGCGCTCCACGCCCATGTTGCGGCAGATATCGGAGAGCGGGTTTTGGGCCTTATCGCACGCCCACCCGGCGCAGGAGCGCCCTTCCAGGATTTTTATTCCCCCGAGTTGAATTTTTGTCATGGCTTCTTCTTCGGTTTTTTGGCCTTGATCAGGGCGATCGTAGCCCCCCAGCCGCCGGCTTCGGGGCCGGCCTGGTTGAACGAAATCACCAGCCGATGAGTCTCCAGCACCGAATGAACCATCCGGCGAAGAACCCCCGTGCCCTTGCCATGGATTATTCGAACCTCCGCAAACCCCTTGCGGCCGGCCGCTTCGAGGTAATCGTTCAGAAGCTCTTTTACCTCGTTTGGCCGGAAGGTATGCAAATCGATGGAATCTTCGATCGGATAGCGGACTATCTTGTTCATACCGTTCTCCGGATGCTTTGCAAAAACTCGCACAACCGATTAATATAGTATCCGCCGCCCGGCTGCCAACTATTAAATCATGGCACGCCGGAAACCGGAGCCAAAACGGAAATGTTTTGGAAATTTACTCCAATTTCTGTTTTTTATAACGGGGGAAAATGTTCTCCCCCGCCCGATGAACTGGAAAAATTTGAATGCTTACCGATCTCGTGTCCAAATTGGCGATTCCCTGTCTCGAACAAGCCGGCTATCTCGGGGCAACCTTCCTCATGGCCCTTGAAAGCATGGTGGTGCCTCTGCCCAGCGAAGCCGTAATGCCCTTTGTCGGATTCATGGTTGCCGACGGCAAATGGAATCTTTGGTGGGCGATTCTTGCCGCGAGCGCCGGTTCGATGATCGGATCGGCAATCTCCTATGCCATGGGCTATTATGGCGGCAGGCCCTTTGTGCTGAAAGCCGGAAAGTACCTGCTCCTCAATCGGCACGATCTGGAGATCACCGAGCGCTTTTTCGGTCGCAGCAAAGGGGCGGTGGCCATTTTTATCAGCAGGTTCACCCCCGTTGTAAGACATCTCATTTCGCTTCCCGCGGGCACGGGCAAGATGAAGCCTTTGCCCTTCTTTGCAGCCACCCTGCTTGGCGCGGCGCTCTGGAATTCCTTTCTTCTCGGCTGCGGGATGTATCTGCGTCAGAGATGGGACCTCGTCGAGCACTACTCTCACCAGGTGGACCTGGCTGTTGGAGCGCTCCTTGTCCTTTGTCTGATCGTTTTCGTGGTCACCCGCCGCAAGGGCGCGGCCAAAAGCGTCTAGCTTCCCGGAGGACTCTGCCTCGGGCCGCTTTCTTCTTCCCCGTCCTCCAAGACTGTCCCGCTTTCGATTTCGCGGAGCAGGCCGAGCACAGTGCGGGCGACTTCGGGCGGAAGCCCCGCGGTTTCGAGTTCCGATATCGTTGCCTCCTCGATGGCCTCGATGCTGCCGAAGCGCCGCAGGAGCATCTGCCTTCTGGCCGGCCCTATTCCGGGAATGGAGTCCAGGGCCGAGGTGAGAAGAGAGGTCCCGTGGAGGTTCTGATAGGTGGTTATCGCGAACCTGTGGGCCTCGTCGCGTATTCGCTGAAGAAGGTGCAGGATGTCCGGATGGCGGTGCAAAAAGAGAGGATTCTTGCGGCCGGGCAGATAAATCTTTTCGTAGAGCCCTTTTCCTTTCTCCCCGATGTCCGATTCGCGCTCCTTGGCTATTGAGGCGAGCGAAAGCGGCCGGGGGAGACTGATTTGTTCGAGCAGCCGGACGATCGCGTTCAGCTGCCCCTTCCCGCCGTCCAAGAGAAGCAGGTCGAGACTGGAGGAAAGTTCGGTATCGTTTTCAAAGAGCCTGCCGATCACCTCGGACATCATCGCCGGGTCGTCGGGTTCGCTCTTCAACCTTATTTTGTAGCGTCTGTAGGAATTCTTTTCCGGCCGCCCGTGTTCGAAAACCACGAGGGCCCCCACGGCGTGCCGCCCCTGGATGTTGGAGATGTCCACGCAGGCGATTCGCTCCGGAGTTGCGGGAAGGCGCAGCAGGCTCTTGAGTGCGTCGAGAACGGCCGTATCGCGTTTTTGCCTGCGCCCGCGGCTTATCAGCCCTTCCCTGGCGTTTGTCTCGGCCATGTCGAGCAGGTGCTTTCTGTCGCCTCTTTTGGCCGCCCATATCCGCACCCGCCTGCCCTTCATCTCCGAGAGCCATTCGGAGAGGACCGTTTCCGAATCGATCGAAACCGGAACGACGACCTCGTCGGGAATGAAACCGCCCTGGTAGTAATACTGCTGGATGAAGGCCGAAATCAGCTCGGCCCGATCGCCCCGGGCTTCTTTCAAATCGAAGGTTTTCTGGCCCGAATGAACGCCCTGGCGCACGAAAAGAGCCACCAACTCCGCCCGGTCCTCTTCCTGGCATACACCCAGCACGTCCTGGTCCAAAAAACGGTCCGATACGACGTGCTGCTTTTCGATGGTGGTGGCCACGTTTCGCAGCCGGTCGCGATAGAAGGCGGCAAGTTCGTAGTTCAAGGCCTCGGCGGCCTCCCGCATTCTTTGCGTGAGCTGTTTTTGGAGAACGTCGGTCTTTCCTTCCAGGAAAAGCACCACCTCCTCGACCATCAACATGTAATCCTCGCGGGAAACATTGCCCGCGCAAGCCCCCAGACACTGGTTCATGGAGAAATTCAGGCAGGGCCGCTGGCGCGCGAGAAGTTTTTTGCCCTTGCAAAGCCTCAGGGGAAAAAGCTGGTGGAGATATTTCAGGGTGTCCCGGGCTGCCCGAGCCGATGTGTAAGGGCCGAAATAGAGCGCCCCGTCCTTTTGGAACCGCCTGACGATATCCAGCCTGGGGAATGGATCGCGGGGGTCGATCCGCAGCGAAAGATAGTTTTTATCGTCTCGCAAAACGACGTTGTAGCGAGGCCTGTATTTTTTGATCAGGCTTGCTTCGAGAAGCAGCGCTTCCTTTTCCGAGGAGGTCAGGGCGAATTCGAGGTCCGCGGCCTTGCCGAGCATTATCCGGGTCTTTACGTCCACCGCCTCGCCGCTTCGGAAATAATTTGCGATGCGTTTCCGGAGATCCCTGGCTTTTCCGACGTAGAGGACCGTGCCGTCCGGGTCTCTGAAAATGTATATGCCCGGCAGGTGGGGAAATGATGCCACGCGGCCGGCAAGGGCTGCCGCGCCGGTAAGCCGGACATCGTTTTTCGCACCGGCGATCTCGCCGGGGTTTTCTGTTCGGGTTTCCCCGTTCTCAGCCATCGCAAACGACCGCTTTTGGGTTAAACGATTTCAAAATTTAAATTATAGCACACCGATCATGGTCGCTTCGCGGTGGATTTTTCCTTCTTGCCGAGTATCGAGGAGCCGGGGCAATCGCATGAAATTCATGGAATGCATTTATCCCCGCTTTTGCAATTATGGCCGATCCGGGGAGAGTCTGAGGCTGAAAAAGTTAAAATATTTTTTTGCCGATTTTTCTATCATGTCGATTTAACGTATATTCCAGCGTTTTTGGGTAAAAAATAACAGCATGGATAACAGCGTAGGAACAGCACGGGAACAGCACGGATAACAGCATGGATAACAGCGTGGGTATCAGCATGGGAACAGCATTGTAACAGCATGGGAAAAATGAGCAAAAAATGGAGGCGAAGCCCGAGGCGCGTAAATAGCCGATAGGAAATGAGGGCGGATGAAAATCGGCGTTTCGGAGGCGGGCCTGGTGAAGGGACGCGCCCGGGGTATGGGGAGGCGCGGGAGCCGCGCCTCCGGGGTCCTCGCGGCGAGGGTTTGCCGAGGGAGGCGGGATTGGTGGAACGACTATTCGGTTGTCAAAGAACCCTGTCATCGGGTCCGCGGGTCGAAAGAGCCGGCCGGTCGATAACGGTGGAATCCACGGGGTTTTATATCACGAGGTGGTTTGGAGCCGCAAAGCGGCGTCCAGAAGCGGCAAATAGGGGCGGCAATACAAACGGCAACCAGAAACGGAGTGTGAGTCAAAAGCATCGCGGGCTATCGGGCAGTAGAAGAACCGGGACTGACGGGAACGGAGGTCGGCAACCATCTCAACTTGGCTCAGTCCGCCGTCAGCAGAGCCGTCAGAAGGGGGCAGGAGATTGTCAAAGAACTCTGCCTTTCCATGGTTGAGGAAGGAAACGCATAATTTCATGGGCGTCCCCATCCCCCCACGGGCAACCTGTTCCAGATTATTCACCTCCCGCAAGACCGCGCGGGAATTCATCCGGTAGTGATTGCCAGCGCCAGTTAATCAATGGGGAACAATTAATGAGCGTCCAAGGTCAGTCAGGTTTCTGCCTGAGGGCTAGGATGTTCCATGGTTGAGACCACGTGGGGTCCCTCGGACAGTGTGCTTCAGGTGGAGATCAGGCGAATCTGGCCGTGGGGTATTCGATGATCCGGGACCATGGAGGATGCCTCGGGCGGGTGCGAGTGGGCCAAACAACACGAATCCCGGTGCTGCCGCTCCTGCCGCATTTTAGGCTTAAATGGCCCTTTCCAAGGGCAAAAACAGCGTTTTAAGGCCTAAAAATGGCATCGTATTTGGCCTAAAGCCGCGCCAATCAACCATCTGGCTTGGTCCGACCCAATGCCATTAACTTAAGCAAGTCATTGAATTAACAGGAATTGATAGCGCACGCCACTTACCAACCA
>JAJYDE010000048.1 GCA_021777755.1 Deltaproteobacteria bacterium | reverse complement strand
CAAGGCGGTCAATAAAGAGTTGATCGCCTTGTATCGGGATATTGGTCGGATGATCATGGAACGACAGCGGGAAGCATCCTGGGGCAAATCGGTAGTCGAAAACCTGGCCAAAGACCTGCAAGCCGAGATCCCCGGCATCAAGGGTTTTTCCGCCCGTAATATTTGGAACATGCGGGATTTTTACCTTACATATCAGGGGAATGAAAAACTGCGGCCATTGGTTGCAGAAATTGGATGGACCCATAATGTGATCGTCCTTGAGAAGTGCAAGGAGGAGCTGCAGCGTGAATTCTATATCCGAATGACGCGCAAATTCGGCTGGACGAAGAACGTCCTCGTGCATCAGATCGAAAACCAGACCTACGAGAAAACCCTCCTGAATCAAACCACGTTTGACAAGACCGTGGCGGCGGAGAACAGCAATCACGCCAAGCTGGCGGTCAAAGACGAATACACCTTCGATTTTCTGGAACTTGGCGAAGAGCACAGCGAACGCGAGCTTGAGCAGGCGCTGATCGGCCGGATCGAACATTTCCTGCGTGAGATGGGCGGCCTGTTTGCCTTCGTGGGAAGCCAGTACCGGCTGGAAATCGAGCGCGAGGAATATTTCATCGACCTCTTGCTCTATCACCGGCGCCTCAAATGCCTGGTGGCCGTCGAACTTAAGGTCGGGAAGTTCCAGCCGGAATATGTCGGCAAGATGCAGTTCTATCTGGCCGTACTCGATGATGTGGCCCGCGAGGAGGGCGAAAATCCTTCCATCGGCATGATCCTTTGCAAAACCAAAAATCGCACCATTGTCGAATACGCCCTGCGGGAATCGAACAAATCTATCGGCGTTTCGCAATTCCGGGTCGTATCGAGTCTGCCTGCCAACATGAAAGGCCAGCTTCCCGATCCGGAGCAGATCGCCAAGCTGCCGGAGGAACTAAGAAGAGGATCACGAGCGGCGTGAGTACGACAATGGAAGCCTTCTCGCGCGTCGTAAGCGAAAGCTAAGGAATAAGAATGGCTCTTAAGAAATCTGAACTCTACAGCTCTCTTTGGGCAAGCTGCGACGAGTTGCGTGGCGGCATGGACGCCAGCCAATACAAGGACTATGTCCTGGTGCTGCTGTTCGTCAAATACGTGAGCGACAAATATGCCGGCGTGCCGTTTGCCCCGATCACGATCCCCGAGGGGGCCGGCTTTCGTGACATGGTCGCTCTCAAGGGCAAGCCCGACATAGGCGACCAGATCAATAAGAAGATCATCGGGCCGCTGGCCAATGCCAACAAGCTCTCCGACATGCCCGACTTCAACGACGCCACCAAGCTTGGCAGCGGCAAGGAGATGGTGGACCGTCTTACCAATCTTATCGCCATTTTTGAAAATAAGGCCTTGGATTTTAGCAAGAACCGCGCGGACGGCGATGATATTTTAGGCGATGCCTATGAATACCTGATGCGCCACTTCGCTACCGAGAGCGGCAAGAGCAAGGGACAGTTCTACACTCCGGCCGAGGTGAGCCGTGTCATAGCGCAGATTATCGGAATCCACGAGGCCAAGACGAGCAGCAATACCACCGTTTATGATCCCACTTGCGGCTCCGGTTCGCTGCTCTTGAAGGTTGCCGATATGGCCAGCGCGAAGGTGACGCTCTACGGGCAGGAAAAAGACGCCGCCACTTCCGGCCTGGCGCAGATGAACATGTACCTGCACAACAACCCCTCCGCGTTGATCCTGCAGGGCAACACCCTGGCCGATCCCAAATTCAAAGAGGGCGACAGCCTCAAAACCTTCGATTACGTCGTCGCCAATCCGCCCTTCAGCGACAAACGCTGGAGTACCGGCGTCGACCCGCTAAACGACCCGCACGAGAGGTTCAATCGCTTCGGGACGCCGCCCGCCAAGCAGGGCGATTACGCTTATCTGCTGCACATCGTGCGCTCGCTCAAGAGCCACGGCAAGGGGGCCTGCATTCTGCCGCACGGTGTGCTCTTCCGCGGCAATGCCGAGGCCGAAATCCGCCGCAACCTCATACGCAAGGGCTACATCAAGGGCATCATCGGCCTGCCCGCCAACCTCTTTTACGGCACCGGCATCCCCGCCTGCATCGTTGTGGTTGACAAGGAAGCGGCCCACAGCCGCAAAGGCGTTTTCATGATCGACGCCAGCGCGGGCTACATGAAAGACGGCAACAAGAACCGGCTGCGCACCATGGACATCCACAAGATCGTGGACGTCTTCAACCGGCGACTGGAGCTGCCCAAGTACTCGCGCATGGTCTCGTTCGCCGAGATCGAGAAAAACGAGTACAACCTCAACATCCCGCGCTATATCGACAGCGGGCAGGCCGAGGACATTCAGGACATAGAGGGCCACCTGCGCGGCGGCATCCCCATGGCGGATGTGGATGGACTGGCGCGTTACTGGGCGGTCTGCCCCCAACTCAGGCAGGCGCTGTTCAAAGAGAACCGCCCCGGCTACCTGGATCTGGCCATGCCCAAGGAGTCGATAAAGTCCGCCATTTATGAGCACCCGGAGTTTGTCGCCTTCATCGGCTGCATGAATACCCTCTTTGCCGACTGGCGCAAGAAGAGCGCCGCCACGCTGCGGGGCTTGCAGGCCGGGTGTCATCCGAAGCGGGTGATCGCGGAACTATCTGAAGACCTGCTCGCCCACTACAGCCGCAAACAGCTCATCGATAAATACGATGTCTATCAGCACCTGATGGATTACTGGGCCGAGACCATGCAGGACGATTGTTACCTGATCGCCGCCGATGGCTGGAAGGCCGAAACCTCCCGCGTGCTGGTGAAAAACAATAAGGGCAAGGAAGTGGATAAGGGCTGGAGTTGCGATCTCGCGCCGAAGCCTTTCATCGTCGCCCGCTACTTCGCCTCCGAGCAGGAGGCGATCAATAAGCTGGAGGCGGAACTTGAAAGCGTCACCGCCCGGATGACCGAGATGGAAGAAGATAACGGCGGGGAGGAGGGTGCTTTCTCCGAACTGGACAAGGTGAACAAGGCCAACGTCGCCACCCGCCTTAAAGAGATCGAAAGTGATAAAGAGGCCAAAGAGGAAGCCTGGGCGCTCAAAACCTGGCTGAACCTCTATAACGAGCAGGCTGAGCTTAAACACCTTCTCAAGGAATGTGAGGAGTCACTCGATGCGTTTGCTCTTGATAAATATCCCGAACTTAACGAGACCGAGATCAAGACGCTAATTGTGGAAGATAAATGGCTGGCCACGCTCGATGCCGCCATTCGCGGCGAGATGGACCGTATCAGCCAGGCACTAACACAGCGAGTGAAGGAACTGGCCGAACGTTATGAAACCCCGCTACCACAGCAGGCGAGCAGCTTGACTGAATTGGAGCAGAAAGTGAACGGCCACCTGGAACGGATGGGGTTCTCATGGAAGTGATGCCTGGCTACAAGCAGACCGCAGTCGGGGTGATTCCGGAGGATTGGGTGGTTACGACAATCAACGGAATCGCCTCCTGTGCTCGCAATGCGATCGTTGGCGGTCCGTTTGGATCGGACTTAGTTTCTCTCGATTACGAGGACCGAGGAGTTCCTGTTATTCGCGGGCAGAACATGAATAGCCAATGGGTTTCAGGTAACTTCGTTTTCGTGACACTAGCCAAAGCCAATTCGCTTGAAGCAAATTTGGCACGACCCGGGGACATTGTTTTTACGCAGCGAGGAACCTTAGGTCAAGTAAGTCTTGTTCCAGAGAGCCCCTTTGAATACTATTTAGTCTCGCAAAGTCAGATGAAGCTTTCGGTGAACCGTGGGCTAGCCGATTCACTTTTCTTCTTTTACGTGTTTACCAGCGTGAACCAGCAGGCATACATTCGGCTAAGCACGATTCAGACTGGCGTTCCGCATATCAACCTTGGCATCCTTCGCGACATTCCTGTCCAACTACCCCCCCTTGCCGAACAACACGCCATCGCCGCCTCCTTGAGCGATGCGGATGCCCTTATTGAATCCCTTGAGCAACTCATCGCCAAGAAACTTCACATCAAACAAGGCGCTATGCAGGAATTGCTTACTGGGAAGAGGCGACTGCCGGGATTTAGCGGGGAATGGGAGGTGAAGAGTTTTGGTGATATCTTTGATTACTACTCAACAGCAACAAACTCCCGAGGTGACCTGACAGACGGCGGCGATGCCTATTACATCCACTATGGAGATATTCACACGAGATTTCGCAGCCACTTGGACTTTAGAGTCCACAGGCCGCCGAGGATCGAACGGCGCCGCTGTAAGAACGCTACCTTGCTCCAAAATGGCGACTGGATTATGGTGGATGCTTCTGAGGACTTCAATGGTGTTGGCAAGTCAGTTGAGATTCTAGGTTTGGACGAAGGAGTTCCTGCTGTAGCGGGACTTCACACCTTCCTGCTTCGTGAGAAAGGGCCAACATTTGCCCTTGGTTTTAAGGGGCACCTCGGCAATCTGGAACCTTTACACGATCAATTCCTTCGTGTAGCAACAGGGATGAAGGTCTTCGGGGTCTCAAAAACCGCATTGAAAGATCTAATCCTGCACGTCCCAAGCATCGCCGAACAAAAAGCCATCGCCACCATCCTCTCCAACATGGACACCGAAATCGCAGCTCTGGAAGCCAAGCTCGTCAAATATCGCCAAATTAAACAGGGTATGATGCACAACCTTTTAACCGGGAGGATTCGATTATTATGAGTATCGGCCAACCCGAACGCGTCACTCAGGACCGCGTCATCGCCCTGCTCCGCGATGAACTCAAATACCGCTATCTCGGCGACTGGCGGGACCGCGACGGCAACAGCAACATCGAGGAAGGTTTGCTCACGGCCTACCTGACCAGGAGCGGCTACAATCCGGCGCAGATCGGCAGCGCCCTATACAAACTTCGCACCGAGGCGGACAACCACAGCCGCGGCCCTTACGGCAACAACAAGGCCGTTTACAGTCTGCTCCGATACGGTGTGCCTGTGAAGATGGAAGCGGGCAAGGTCACAGAAACCGTCAAGCTGATCAACTGGAAGGAACCGGAGAAAAACGACTTCGCCATCGCCGAGGAAGTCACCCTGCACGGGAACCACGACCGGCGACCGGACATTGTGCTGTATGTGAACGGCATCGCCGTTGGCGTGCTGGAACTTAAAAACAGCCGCATCTCCATTGGCGACGGCATCCGCCAGAGCATTTCCAACCAGCGGTCGGAGTTCAACGCCTGGTTTTTCAGCACGGTGCAGTTCATCTTCGCGGGTAATGATTCCGAAGGGCTTCAGTACGGCAGCGTTGGCACGGAGGAGAAGTTTTTTCTGAAGTGGAAGGAAGACGAGCAGGATGACACCCGCTTCAAGCTGGACAAGTATTTGCTGAATATGTGCGACAAGGCGCGACTTATCGAGCTGATGCATGATTTCGTGCTTTTCGATGGCGGGATGAAAAAGCTGCCGCGAGCACACCAGTATTTCGCCATCAAGGCGGCGCAGCGGTATGTGCTTGACCGTAGGGGCGGCATCATCTGGCACACCCAGGGCAGCGGAAAAAGCATTGTAATGGTGCTGCTGGCGAAGTGGATTCTGGAAAACAACCCCAACGCCCGAGTCGTGATCATCACCGACCGCGACGAACTGGATAAACAGATCGAGGGGGTCTTTACCGATGCGGGCGAGGCCATCAAGCGCACAAGCAGCGGGCGCGATCTGATGAGCCAACTGGGTCAGGCCAAACCCCGCCTGCTCTGCTCTCTGGTCCACAAGTTCGGCAACAAGAAGGTGGATAACTTCGACCAGTTCATCAAGGAGCTGGAAACGCAACCCAGCCGGACGGTGGGCGAAGTTTATGTGTTTGTGGACGAGTGTCACCGCACCCAAAGCGGCAAGCTGAACCGCGTGATGAAGGCCATCATGCCGAATGCGGTTTTCATAGGCTTTACCGGCACGCCGTTGCTCAAGAAGGATAAACAAACCAGCCTGGAAGTCTTCGGCGGCTACATCGACACCTACAAGTTCAGCGAGGCGGTGGAAGACGAAGTGGTGCTCGATCTGATCTATGAGGCGCGCGACATCGATCAGCGCCTCGGCGCCGAGGACAAAATAGATGCCTGGTTCGAGGCCAAGACCAAGGCGCTCAATGACTGGCGGAAAGACGAACTGAAGAAACAATGGGGCACGATGCAGAAGGTGCTCAGCTCCAAGTCGCGTATGGATCGGGTTGTGAACGACATCGTCTTCGACTTCGGCGTGAGACCGCGTTTGAACAATGACCGGGGCAGCGCGATCCTGGTGGCGTCGAGCATCTACGAGGCCTGCAAGTATTTCACCCTGTTCAATAAGACGGTGTTCAGAGGCAGGTGCGCGGTGGTAACCTCTTACAACCCGCAGACGAGGGATATCACCGTTGAAGACACGGGGGCGGAGACCGAGACGGACAAGGAGTTCATTTACAACACCTACACCGAACTGCTGAAGGACGTCGTTGCCAAGCCGGGCATGACGAAGACCGAAACCTACGAGGAGCGGGCCAAGGAATCGTTTAAGAAGGAGCCCGCCAATATGAAGCTCCTGATCGTGGTGGATAAACTGCTCACAGGATTCGACGCCCCGAGCTGCACATACCTTTATATTGATAAGAGCATGCAGGATCACGGTTTGTTCCAGGCCATCTGCCGCACCAACCGGCTGGACGGCGAGGATAAGGATTTCGGTTACATAGTGGATTACAAGGACCTCTTCAAAAAGGTCGAGAACGCCATCGCGGTTTACACGTCTGAGCTCGACCACAGCGCGGGCGGCGTCGATCCCGAGGTGCTGATAAAAGATCGCCTGAAGAAAGGCCGGGAGCGTCTGGATAACGCCATCGAGGCTGTGGCGCTACTCTGCGAGCCGGTGGAATCGCCCGGGGGGGAGCTTGAGCACATCCATTATTTCTGCGGCAACACCGAAATCCCGGAAGATCTGAAGGAGCGGGAGCCGCAACGCACCGCGCTCTACAAGGCGACCGTGGCCCTGGTCCGAGCCTACGCCAACATCGCCGACGAACTGGAAGCCTCCGGTTACAGCGCGGTCGACATCAGCCGCATCAAGAAGGATCTCGATCTCACCGTCAAATTGCGCGAGATCATCCGCAACGCAAGCGGGGAAAGCCTCGATCTCAAAGCCTACGAGGCGGACATGCGCCACCTCATCGACACCTACATCGAAGCCGATGAGCCACGGACGATTTCGCCCTTTGACGACATATCGCTACTGGACCTCATTGTGAAAACGGGTATCGCGAATGCGATCAACAGCATGCCCGACGGACTCAAAAGCAACAGGGAGGCCGTGGCGGAAACCATCGAGAACAACGTCCGCCGCAAGATCATCAAGGAACATCTGAGCGACCCGGCTTACTACGAGAAAATGTCGGCCCTGCTGGACGAAATCATTTCCGCCCGCAAAGCGAAGGCGATTGAATATGAGGAGTACCTCAAACGGATCGCCGAGTTGGCGAAGAAGGTGGCGGCCGGCCAAGCCGATGATACGCCGGAAGAACTGAATACACCGGGAAGACGCGCCCTCTACAACAACTTGAATCATGACGAGGAGCTGGCCGTAAGGATCGACAAGGTGGTGAAGGATGTCCGGCCCGACGCTTGGCGCGGGGTTCAGGCGCGTGAGCAGGTGGTCAAGCAAGCCTTATATGGAGTGTTGCAGAATAATGCTGAGGTGGAGCGTATCTTTCTTATCATCAAGCAACAGAAAGAATACTGATGGTCACGAAGATTGAGCTGGGTGAAATCGCTGTCGAGGTGGTGAAAAAGGACATCAAAAACATCCACCTGAGCGTATACCCACCTGCCGGAAGGGTGCGGATCTCCGCGCCTTTGCGTATGAATCTCGACACCATCCGCATCTTTGCCATTTCCAAACTCGGCTGGATAAAGCGTCAGCAAAAGAAGCTGCAGGAGCAGGAACGTGAAACGGCGCGCGAGTACCTTGACCGCGAAAGTCATTACGTTTGGGGCAAGCGTTATCTGCTTAGAGTTGTTGAAAGCAATATGCCGCCCGGAGTCGGACTTAAACATACCAGGATGTACCTACACGTCCGCCCCGGTTCGGCCGACGAAGAGAAGCGGGCTGTGGTCGAAGAATGGTATCGCGAGCAACTCAAACAGGCTGCCCCTTCTTTGATCTCCAAATGGGAACCGCTAATTGGCGTGAAGGTGGAACGGTTATTCGTGCAAAAGATGAAAACGAAATGGGGAAGCTGCAACCCCAAAGCCAGGAGCATCCGTCTCAATACCGATCTGGCCAAAAAGCCCCCGGGATGCCTCGAATACATAGTCGTGCACGAAATGGTTCACCTGCTGGAGCCCACTCACGGCAGCCGCTTCGTAAGTTTGATGGACAAGTTCATGCCGAATTGGCAGGTCTGCCGAGCCGAGTTAAACAGATTGCCTGTGAGACACGAGGATTGGGCTTATTGGCTGTCGGGTCCAAGCGGGTATCGCTGGACAAAGTAAGTGTATCCGTCAGGTTGGACTATACTTCCACCTGATGTCAGGGGCGCAGTGCAAATCCGTCAGAATAGGGTTCAAACGGACACAAATTGACTGACCCTCCGAAAGATTATAGAGTCCATCCTGACATTTCAGCTTTCGCAGGCAACGTGCTGGGTCATCGCATCGGCTACATCCGGGTGAGCACTTTCGATCAGAACCCGGAACGGCAACTCGAAAACATCTCGACCGATAAGGTCTTTATCGACAAGGCGTCCGGCAAGGACATACAGCGGCCCCAACTCGACGCGCTGCCTTCTTTCGTGCGCGAAGACGATACGGTGGTGGTGCACAGCATGGACCGCCTGGCGCGCAACCTGGATGATCTGCAGGACCTTGTTGAAGACTTGACGATACTGCTTTGCTGGCAGGGGACGAAAAAACTTCAGAACTTGTTTTGTGATATCAAGCTCCAACACGGAGGGAGGCCTCGATGAATTCCTTGGTTTCAGCTTCGCTCAAATACCCCTCCGCCTCTGCGGCCTTCGCTCTTTCCCCCCGATAAGCATCCTCGAGCCTGGTGAGACGTTCATACTCTTTTATTGACATCAGAACCGCGACCCGCTCTGTTTGGTTTTCTCAACCACGACCGGTTCCACCAGGGCCACTTGGAGATAGTGGCCCAACTTATTCTTCATCTCGGTCGCCTTTACGGTTACCATGTTCGGGAACTCCTTTCGTCACACAGAACCAGTTCTTGTGTTTCAAGAGTTCTCTGATCAGGGCTTCGCACCCCGACCATTTCGACGGCGCGAAGTTCTGACGTAAAACAGCTGTTTTCCGACAGGGTCGATCCGGACGTAAATATTATCCCACAGAATTTTCCGGGGTTCAGGCTTAGACCCCCTAATTGCTCCCTGAGAGCCGCTACTCGCTGCCCGCCAACGCTCTTAGCGATTGCACCCCTTCGAGCAAAAACCCGTAGACCGGCTCGACACCGGCGACGACGTTTCCACTGAGAAGGAAATTGTCCTCACCGGCAAAATCGCTTATCGACGCGCCGCTTTCGGTTACGAGCAAAGTTCCGGCGGCAATATCCCAGGTTTTGAGGCCGATTTCCCAAAAGCCGTCCACGCGGCCTGCGGCCAGGTAGGCGAGATCGAGCGCCGCGGCCCCTGCCCTTCGGACTCCGCTCACCCCTAGGGCAATTTTTTTGAAGGAGACCAGATAGGGGTCCATGAGTTCCTTGCCCCTGAATGGAAAGCCGGTGGCAACCAAAGCCCGCTCGAGTTCGACCCGGGGGCGTGGGGGAAGTTTCGCGCCGTTCAGCCAGGCCCCCGCCCCCTTTTGGGCCGAGAAGAGCTCGTTTCTAACCGGATCGAGCACGTATCCGAGCACAGGCTTTTTATCAAGGCAAACCGCAATGGAAACGGCGACGAAGGGAAAGCCGTGGATGAAGTTGGTGGTTCCGTCCACGGGGTCCACCACCCAGGTGTAACCGGGCTGCAACCCTTCATTGGCCGATTCTTCGGCCATTATGTGGTGGTCGGGGAAATTTTTCCGGATAGCCGAGGTAATGAGATGCTCGCATTTTTTGTCAATTTCTGTCACATAATCCGAAGGGCCCTTGGTAGTGACCATTGAGGCGCTCACCTGCCCGATGTGGCATCGAATGAGTTCACCCGCCTCGAAGATCACCTTTTCTATTACGGCCTCGATTTTTTCGATCATATCACTTTCCTTTTCCGCACCGCTTGCGCAACGGGCCGAAATTGGGTACAAACCGCAAAACTCTCAAATCAATTCGCTCGAGGAGATCCGATCGTGATAATAGACGTCCACACTCACATTTTTCCTCCTGAGATAATCACCGGAAAAGAACTTTTCTTTGACGGCGAACCGGAATTTGGGCTTCTCTACGGCCCGGCGGCTTCAAAAATGGCCTCTGCCGAAGTTCTTATCGAGGCCATGGAGGAAAATGGGATCGATATTTCAGTCGCCTTCGGATTTCCCTGGAGAAACCCGGAGACGCTCGCCAGACACAACGATTACGTACTGGAAGCAGCCGCAAGGTTTCCCGGCCGGATTCTTGCCATGGCGTGCCTGGACCTGTTTTCGCCCGCATGCGCCAAGGAAGCCGAGAAAATGATTTCCGCCGGCGCCCGGGGCCTTGGCGAACTGGCCATTTACTCCGCCAGCGGAAATATGGACCGGGTGATGGACAATTTCAAGCAAATTGCCGCTTTGTGCAGGCAAAAAGAAGTTTCCCTGCTGGTCCATGCAAACGAACCCATCGGCCATCAATATCCGGGCAAAGCCCCCTACGGACTCGACCTTTACCACGACATGGCAAAAGCGGCGGCCGGGGCCACCCTCATTTTCGCCCACTGGGGAGGGGGACTGATTTTCTTCGAGCTTCTAAAGAAACAGCCTCCGGCCGAATACGCCAATATCTTCTACGATACGGCAGCCTCCCCCTATGTCTACCGGGCCGACATTTACCGGGCCGCCGCGCAGGCGGCCGGGGCTGGCAGAATTCTTTTCGGAAGCGACTATCCCCTACTTTCACCGAAGCGCTATTTTGCCGAAATGGACAAGTCGGGCCTTGCGCGCCAGGAGATCGATTCGATCAGAGGCGAGAATGCGGCTCGAATATTCGGGGTCAAGTAAGACCAGGCGGCATTTTCGGGGCGGCCGCGCTCATTTTCCTTCCGGTTGTCATCCCGGGCCGCCCGGCCGCTTTTTGTTTGACTCGCACTGTCGCGCAATGTTAGCCTTGCCAGAGCACAGACTCCGCGCAATGGTGAAAATTTTTTCTCAAGAATGGTAGCCGGAAATCGATTATGGCAAGAAGTTCGTCTCTTTCCGAGTTTTTCGAAGACCCTAGATATACAAGGCGCATACTGGCGGCAGGGGCGGCTTTGCTCCTCGTGCTCGAACTTGGAGTTCTGGTTGCCGTCTACAATCAGTCGGGGTTGAAGACCAGGGTTTGCATCACCGATTCCAGCGGCAGACTGGTATATGAAAGCCCCGGCCCCACGATCACTTCTTATGAAAAGATGGTGTTCGAAAACAACTTCGGTCCCCTGAAAAACTTCACCACCCAGTTGAAATCTCAATACGAGCCGTTCAACTACCGGGCCTGGATTCTGCTGGCGGTCGGATTGCCACTGGGGATCATGCTGTTGCTTTTCTTCATGGCCCAGGTGTGGCTGCTTCTTTTGAAAGGCGGCTCCAAAGACGAGGAGCACAATGAAGTGGAGCCGGGCCAATCGACTTTCACCGGCTTTCTCAGTGTTTCCAAAAACTTCTCGGTTCTGGGCATCGGGTTCGCGATAGTTCTGTCCATGCTTATTTTATGGTTGATTCCTTCAATTCTCGGCGATATGGCTTCATCGCTTTTCAGGGCCATCACGCAGTACCCCTGGTATTTTATCGGGGTATCCCTTTTCGCCGGCGGGTTGCTCGTTTGGGTCATTTATTTGAGATACAGGTTGTCCAGGCAGGCGCTTGAAAACCAGGTGCGTATCGAAAAGTACCGGATCGAACGATTGATGATCGAGCAGAATTCGGTTCCGCAACTGCTTGCGGCAAATACCGATGCGGTTGAAGCCCGAGCGCAATTTTTGCAGTCAGGGGAACATTAGAAAGATGTGGTTTAAAAACAAGGAAGATAATCACCGGTACCAAACCGATAAGAGAGGGTGGACGGATGAGGCCACTTTGGATCGAGGAGTCTATTACCTCTACCTGATCATCGGTCTTCAGGTTTTATTCGTCCTGGCGCTGATGGGGATAATCATGTTCATAGGCAAGGTTATCTCCACCCCGGCGTGGGTGTTTCTGTTCATTTTCGGAATTTCCGCGGCGAGCATCATTTATCTTTACCGGAAAGCGAAAAAGCGGCTTTTGAAGTTGAGAGAATCCTTGGGCAAGTCCGATAAAAATTACGAAATCAGCTTCATGGGCGGAATGCTCACCATGAGAATCGAACAGAACATGAACGGGGCGAAGCTGCTTGAAGCCCCTCCTTCGGTCGCCGATCAGGTCATAGATGCGGAAACGGCAGAGCCCGATCCCGCCCGCAAATCGGTTCAGTCGCACTGAGCTCCGGGCAGGGGCGGGAATTTGCAGGCCGCAAACATCCATTACCGCCCTGCCCTACTCTACCATTCCTTTGCCAGGTAACCCGACCGCCGCGACACCGCTTCACGTAAATCCCCCGACTCCATTTCATTTGGCAAACGGATGCGCCCGCAATCGGAAAGCTTTGAGCAATTCAAACCACAAGACCCCCAGAAGGCCCGAGGCAAGGCATATGGCCAGATCAACCGGATGCAGCATGCTGAAGCGAAACAACCCTCTTAGAAAGGGAATGTAGAGAACCAGACCCAGAAAGGCGGCCGCCCCTCCGACCACCCACCACACAGCCGCATTGGAGTTTCTCAATGTTGCAAGCGCACTCCGGGACCATGAGCGGTTCACCAAAATGAGACCGATATTGGCTACTATAAGCGAGGTAAAGACCAGTGTCCGTGCATCCCGTTCACCCTGGCCGCGGAAAAGCGCGGTCAGGTAAACCACGATCAAAATGGCCAACACGCTTAAGCCCTGCAGCAAACCGAGCATCAACAGCTTCCTGCTGAACAAGGGTTCCTTCGGGTTGCGCGGCGGTCGTCTCATCGCCTCGGAGTCCTCCGGCTCGGCCTCAAAGGCGATCGAGCAGGCCGGGTCTATGATAAGTTCCAGAAAAGCGATGTGGATCGGGGACAAAATGATCGGCCAGGTGAAAATGACAGGCAGGACGCACAACCCTGCTATGGGTACATGGATCGCCAGGATGTAGGCAATGGCTCTTTTGAGGTTGTCGAATATTCTTCGCCCCAGTCTCACGGCCTCGACTATGGATGAGAAATCGTCATCAAGGAGCACCATGGCGGCGGATTCGCGTGCCACGTCGGTGCCCCTGCCTCCCATGGCAATTCCGATATCGGCCGCCTTAAGAGCCGGGGCATCGTTTACCCCGTCCCCGGTCATGGCGACAAGCTCGCCGTTGGCCTTGAGGGCATTGACAAGACGTAGTTTCTGTTCCGGGACTACCCGTGCGAAAATGTTCACAGACCTCACGCGATCTCGAAGCGTCAAATCATCCATCTTATCCAACTCCGGGCCGGTAATGACGTCCCCGGGGGATGCGAGGCCTATCTCCCTGGCAATGCTGCGCGCGGTCAAAGGATAGTCTCCCGTGATCATTACGACACGTACTCCCGCTATGGAGCACACTTTGATAGAATCCTTGACATGGGGGCGCACCGGATCGGAAAACCCCAGGAGCCCCAGAAATTCGAAGGGGAAATCATGCTGCCCGCCCGGCAAGGCTTCTTCATTGAAAACAGACTTTGCCACTCCGAGGACCCTCAGGCCCCGGCCGGCCATTATTTGCACCTGTTTGACCGTTTCTTCCCGTTGCGCCGCTTCCATGTGGCAAAGCTCCACGATGGCTTCGGGGGCACCCTTTGCGGCGATGACATAATCGTGGTTCTCCGGGGCTCTCCACACATGGGACAGACTTAACAGGGATTTGGAGAGGGGATATTCGCGAACAAAGACCCAATTGCCATGGATGTGTTCGGTTTGACTCAGGTAGCGATCTCCCATCCTTTTAAGGGCTATCTCCATTGGATCGAAGGGGGCATTTTGGCCGGCCAGGATTGCGAATTCGACAAGCTCGTGAAAAGCTTCGGGAAGAGGCCGGCTTCCATGATTATTCAAGCTGTAAAAACTGCCTCCGGCGAAAATACGGGTAACAGACATCCGGTTGAGGGTAAGAGTCCCGGTCTTATCAACACAAAGCACCGTGGCAGCTCCGAGTGATTCCACGGCAGGTACTCGACGCGTAAGAACATTCTTTTGAGATATTCGCCATGCGCCGAGCGCCAAGAAAATCGTCAATACAACGGGAAATTCCTCCGGAAGCATGGCCATGGCCAGCGAAACACCGGAAAGAAACGCGTTGAGCCAGTCATGTCTGGTCAAGCCATATATTATGATGACCAGGGCGCAAAGAAAGATTCCCGAAAATGCCAGATACCTGACCAGACGCCCCGTTTCCCTCTGTAGCGGAGTTACTTCAATATCGACTTGCTGCAACGCCTTGCCTATTTTTCCCAGTTCCGTACGGAGACCGGTAGCCTTCACGCGCGCGATGCCCTGCCCCTGGACGACAAGGGTACCCGAATAGAGGAAGGGCAGATCGTCTCCTCCGGGAAGATCTGTCTCGGCAGGGGCATCGTCACGCGCGACTTTACGAACGGGCACCGATTCCCCGGTCAGAAGGGATTCATCGACACACAGGCTGGTGCATGAGAGGACAACGGCATCGGCGGGGACCCGGTCCCCTTCGCTCAACACCAAAATGTCGTCCCGAACAACTTCACGGCCCGCGATACGCTTGACTTCACCATCACGAATGACTGTGGCTCGCGGGCTGGAGAGATCCCGAAGGGCCTCCATGGCCCGCTCGGTCTTGCGTTCCTGGTACAACGTGATACCCATCACCACCAACACGAACCCGAGGAGTACGAGGGCTTCCCGAAGATCGCCAAGAATGAGGTAAATCGTTCCACAGGCAAGCAGCAGCAGAAACATCGGCTCCCGGATTACTCCGAAAGCGATGGTAAAGATGCTCCTTGGCCGTGAGGAGGGCAGTTCGTTGTAGCCATCTTCCTTCAACCTCTCGATCACTTCCTCGGCTCTCAGGCCGAACAATTTGCCGGGCTCTGTTTCAATCATCGCCACACTCCGCAAGAATTGTCAGCCAAGTCAACTGAAACCGGACAAGGCAATAAAGCAATAGTTTAATTACCACATTATATGACCGCACCCCGGAGGCTGAAAGTG
Organism: Deltaproteobacteria bacterium; assembly: GCA_021777755.1. GTDB lineage: Bacteria > Desulfobacterota > Syntrophobacteria > Syntrophobacterales > Syntrophobacteraceae > SbD1. The sequence goes on along the minus strand of JAJYDE010000048.1, from coordinate 13,908 downwards.
CGTTCACCCCGAGGCTTCGATCCATAGGGCTATTCGTGGGTCGTTTCCGCTCTCATTAAGACCCGCGAAGAATTCTCCAATTCGTACGGACCTTGATATTGAATACACAAAGGTATAAAGTCCGGTCCATCTTCAGGGTCGGATTTATACGCACATCCGGTCCAAGAATGAATGTAGCACAAATGATTGAATATGGCGGCAGGCGTTACGATTGGTGACCGGAACAAATTCGAAACGGATTTGGAGGAGACGAAATGAACAGGCACCTGCTAAAGTTCTGTGTTGATGTCTTGCTGTTCGTCGATCTTTGTTCAATCGCGGCCCTTGGCTTTCTCCTGGCCTTCGTGATGCCTCCCGGCCAACATGCCGGTGGCGGGCAATACTTCCTGTGGCTGCACCGGCATGAATGGGGAGAGATCCACCTCTACTTGTCGGTTTTTCTCCTGGTGCTCCTCATTGTGCACCTCTGGCTCAACTGGACATGGATCGCGGCCACTACGAAAGCGTTTGTGGGAGAAAAATGGAGACAGTTCCTTTCCTGGCTTGCGTGCGCATGGCTCGCCGTGCTCCTGGCCGGATGGCTGATAAAATTGCTTTAGAAAAGATTGCTTTCATCACGGGACGTTCCCGGTCATGGTCGAAAAAAACCGGGCGGGAAAGTCAACCTGCAAAATAGACAAACCAAGCCAAGATTGACTGAGCAGTAGCCCTCATCATCATCGCGAAGGCATGTCAACCTGCAAAACAGACGAACCTGCAACCGAACATTTATGCCTAATTGGAATTATTATTGAGTTCAAACCATTATCATGGTAAGTTTGACCTTCTCCACTGCTTAATCCCGGATGTTTACGATCGAATTTCAGGCAACGCCTTTTACTAATTTTTAATTTCCCTCGCCAGCCCCGTTCTTCAGTTCGAGGCGCGGGCGGGATGAACGCTGTACCCTTTGGCCCGAGGGGAACCGGACGAAGAGTCAACGCAACGGGACAGTTTTGTTTTTGCTGTCTTTTATGCTACTTAAAGCGGAAATGGAGGGGGACAATGAAGGTATTGACCAGGGTTTCTTTGTCAGTCCTGGCTGTAGTGGTTTACGGGTGGATCAACTATTTGCTTCACCCGGCGTCGGTCCTGCTCGCCGGGAGGACTGCCGGAATGCAATTTCAGCCCTCGAATGCGGCATATGTTAAATCCTACATCGGCATGGATTTTTTCAAGAATCTGAACCTGTCGATTCTCGTGCTGCTGGCGGTTCTGGTCGCCATATGGTGGAAGACATTCAAAAATTCGCGCCACGGTTCCGGCAAAATCATCGTCCCGCTTGTCCTGCTCTTATTGTTGGCCATGACATTGAATGCCCGCGCATATTACAATAAGGATGATTGGAACGAATCCTATTTCATCCTTCCCAACGAGTCGGCATTCTGGATTCCCGATGTCGGGAACAATAAGAGTTCGCAAGCCTCTTTCATGTCCGAGGAATATCTGGCCGCGCACAAGATCGCGGCGAAAAGGTTTACCGTTCCGCACACCAAGCTGGAGAATTCCGGTTACTGGAGCAACTATTACGTTCCGGCCGGAAGGCTTATCATTGTGGACAGGACTCCATACGCCAGGGAGTGGGTCAGTCAGAGCAATCGAGGAACAAGCGCCGAAAATCAGGGCTTCCCGCTTCAGAGCAAGGAAGGATTGAACATTTCGGTGGGGATTTCGATAGCCGCCTCGGTTACCGAGGAAAACTGCCCCAAGTTCCTCTACCATTTCGGCGTACTGCCTCCCAGCGGCAACCGTTCCGATCCCCAGGTCGTATTCACTACCGTCTATTATGGAAAGAGCCTCACGCAGGTGATGGATACCGTGGTTCGGTTCAAAATCCAGTCGATGCTGGGCGACGAGTTCACCTCGCGCACTTTCGACCAGGATAATGCCGATGCCGGGGTCATTATGGCCGACATGCAAAAAAAGCTGGGCGCCTGGCTGGCCGACTACGGGATCACTTTGGATTACATCGGATGGGCCGACACCTTCAGTTTCGACCAAAGCGTCCAGAATGCGATCAACCGAAGATACGTCGCGACCCAGGATATGCAGGTCGCCCGGTCGCTCGCCCCGTACACCGGCACGCTGGAGGCGCTCGCCTTCGCCGATTCGCTCCGGGAGTTCGGAAACAAGTTCGACGGACATCTTCCCACCTCTGTTTCCCTGTGGTGGATGCCCGAGAGCCTGTCGAGCTTTCTTGGAGACATTGTAAACGGCAAAAAGGCGGCACTACCGCAAGCGGGACCGGTCAAGAAGAAGTAAAGGAGATCGCGGAGCGCGGAAGCGAGCAATTCCGATCCCGCCCGAAAATGGGTTCAGCCGCGCTAAACTCCCGGGAGGGTGAGGAATTCCTCGGCCGCGCTCTTTTTTACCACTGTATCCTTCAGCCAATCCTCTCCGCCTTTTGCGGGATGGTCGACGTTGAAGTGCAGCCCCCGGCTCTCCTTTCTGTGGAGAGCGCACCGGATGATGAGTTCGGCCACCAGGGCCAGGTCCTGGAGTTCGACCAGATCGCTGCTCAAAGGGATTTTGGGCATGTGTTCCTTCAGCTCCATCTTTATCTGGCGGATATGAGTCAGGGCCAGGGCAAGCCTTTTGTCAGTGCGCACTATCCCGACGTAATTCCACATCAGCCGCCGGATGAAATCCCAGTTGTGGGCGATCATGACCATTTCGCTGTTGGATGAATTCTCGGCGCCGATCTTTGCGGGACAGTCGGGAACGGCCGCAAGGATTCGATTTCGCCAGGAATCGAGACGCTCGGCGCACTCGACGGCTGCGGCGTGGGAAAAAACCATGGCTTCCAGCAGGGAGTTGCTGGCCAGCCGGTTGGCCCCGTGAAGACCGGTGCAGGCGCACTCGCCGATCGCGTAGAGGTTTTCTATCGAAGAGCGTCCAGAGGCGTTGGTGAGTATGCCTCCGCACATGTAATGGGCCGCCGGGACGACCGGAATGGGGTCTTTGGTGATGTCGATTCCAAGCGCCAGACATCGGCGGTAAATGTTGGGAAAGCGTTTCGTGAGAAATTCGGCGTCGCGGTGGGTAATATCGAGAAAAACGCAGTCATCGCCGCTGTTTTTCATTTCGGTGTCTATGGCGCGCGCCACGATGTCTCGAAAGGCCAGGTCCTTCAGGGGGTGGTAGTTTTCCATGAAAGCGCGCCCCCGCTTGTCGATAAGCCTTGCCCCCTCCCCGCGCACGGCCTCGGAGATGAGAAAGTTTTTGGCCGCGGGATGATAGAGACAGGTGGGGTGGAACTGAACGAATTCCAAATTGGCGAGCTTTGCGCCCGCCCGGTATGCTATGGCCAGCCCGTCTCCTGTGGCCACATCGGGATTACTGGTATAGAGATAGGCCTTCCCGGCCCCCCCGGTGCACAGCAACACGACGTTTGCCTCAAAGGTGTGAATCCGCCCCCCGGTGATATCGAACACATAGGCCCCGCGGCAGGTGTCTTCCTGGTAGAGGGCGACCGCGCCGGTCTTCATGGACTGGTGCTGGATCAGCAGGTCGAGGACCAGGTGGTTTTCGAAAATGGCAATGTTGGGATCGGCTTCGGCGGCGGCGACGAGCACTTTTTCCACCGCCTTGCCCGTCATATCCTGGGCGTGGAGAATCCGGTTGCGGCTGTGCCCCCCTTCCCTTCCAAGGTCGAATGAACTATCGCCCGTGGACAGGTTGAAGGCCACGCCCAACTCGACGAGTTCGCGCACCCGCTCGGGCCCCGTCTTTACCACCAGATCCACCACGTCGGGATGACACAGGCCGTCTCCGGACTCCAGGGTGTCCCGGACGTGCAGGTCGAAGGAATCGTCCTGGCCGAGCACGCACGCTATGCCCCCCTGGGCATAGTTGGTGTTGGTCTCAAGCTTGTCCTTTTTGGTTACAATGGCCACCGAGCCGCTCTTGGCGGCTTTCAGAGCGAACGTAAGACCGGCGATTCCGCTGCCGACAACGAGATAATCGAATTGATTTTTCATCGAAAATTCCTCATACTTCGTATAAAGCTTTTATTATTAGTACCAAAGCCTGCCTGCGGCAAGTAATGTTTTACAGCAATGTTTTTTGTTCAGGCGGGCATGAACGGAGCGAGATGAACAACGTTACAGGCAACGGCAAATTCGGCAACCTCAAGGTGATAGCCCTGGATTGCGACGGGGTGCTTTTCGATTCACGTGAGGCCAATATACGCTTCTACAGCCATATCATGGAGAAAATCGGCGGCCCTTCCGTACGGGCCGATCAACACGAATATATCCACATGTACCCGGTGAGGGAATCTCTTATTTACCTTACCGGTGGTGAAGGTGAGCGGTTCGAGCGCGCCATGGACTACGTCGCCACAATCGATTTTCACCCCTTCCACGACTATCTTACCCGTGAACCTGGACTGGTCCGCTTTCTAAAACTTGCCAGCACCCATTACAGGACGGCTTTGGCCACGAACCGCACCGTTTCCACGATGGAGTTGCTCGAGCAGTTCGACATCAGGCGATATTTTCACCTCGTGGTGTGCGCCCTGGATGTCAAAAACCCCAAACCCCATCCGGAATCGATGGAAAAAATATTGGCGGCCTTCGACGTCTTGCCTGAAAATGTTCTCTATATCGGCGATTCGCGTGTGGACGAGACCCTGGCCAAGGCCACGGGGGTTCATTTCGCAAGCTATAAAAATCCCGGCCTTGAAGCCGAACTGCATATCGGTCATTTCCAGGAACTCGATTGTCTTTTTCCGGAGCATCGGGAAAAATGAGTCATCTTTTAATCGGCACGCGGCTTTAGCCCGGCGGGAACGGTTGAGTTGCGAAAAGTATGAACTAAGGAAAACATGGAGGTCTTGCCGGGCAGAACTTTCTTCGATTGCCTTTTGTTGAATTTCCTGAAGTTTTGCCTTTTTCTTCCGAAATCCCTTTTCGGAAACGGCCCGTACAAACTGCTAGCCCCTTGTGTGGCAGCAGGTTTCAGATCTTCTTGCCTCTGTTTTTCCACCACAACATAAGGATGGATCAGCACGAATATGAGCAAAATGAAATCAATGTGGCATTCCGGCACGCATCTTCCAAACAAGCCGCTGGCGATGAACCTGGCACGCATGGCGTGTTCATATTTTTATTCATCATTGTCGTACTTATCATTTCGATGTGCTTCTCGTGATTTAACGAATTCTTCCTCCGGGTGCGGGGAACCCCTTTCACAGTTAGGCCGAAATCGTTTTTGCTCTGTTTTTCCTTCCTCATTCCCTGTTTTTCATTAGTGTTGCTTGATGGCCCGATAGACCCTTTCGGGTTTTAGCGGAAGTTCGAAAATTCTTACGCCAATAGCATCGCAGGCAGCGTTCAAAATGGCGGGAATGGCCGGCATGATGGCCCCCTCGCCCACTTCCTTGGCTCCAAAGGGGCCGTTTGGCTCGTCGCTTTCCACAATCACCGGCTCGACCGCCGGCATGTCCAAGGCGCGTGGAATTTTGTATTCCGCCTGGTCGCCGTTAAGGACCCGGCCTTTATCATGTAAATTAACTACTTCGAAAAGCGCCTCGCCAAGCCCCATGGAAACCGAGCCGATCATCTGCCCTTCAACCGAGGTCCGGTTGATTGCAAGGCCGCGGTCGTGGGCGAAGGATTATCCGTCCAACCCCGGTGCTCCTTGATATACCGGGTCCTGAGCGCCGTCAAGATGGCGCGCGAATCGTGTCAGTGTCTTGAATCTGACTGTAGGTGCGGGCGCAAAGACGAAGCTCTCCGGGGTAATGTCCTTAATGTCCGCGGTTAAATTCCGGCACGGAGCGGATCTTGTTGATCAACATGAAAATATGCCGGCTCTCGGTGGGTGATGGCAAGAATCCGAAATGTCGGTAGAACGCCACCTCGGCGACCTCTTTTGCGTGAACAGCCAAGGCCCGTATGCCGACAATACCGGCACCCCGCAAGGTGCGCCCCAAGGCGTCCAGAAGCAGCCCCGCCGCGATTCCGCGACGCTGCCAGTCGCCATGAACGGCCTGGCCCCCCTCGAGCAACTCGACTACAACGAGTTCGCAAGCACCACTATGGACAGTCGGATTCCAGCCCTTCGGATTTATAGGCGGATTGTATGAGCCCGACACGGGTCGAGATTTGAAGGTGTCGAGATTTGAAGGTTGCGCCAGGGTAGCGGTTGGTAGTATACTGAACTATCACTCTCAATACCATACCAACCGGAACGCAGCATAGTGCCAATTTTGCTTGGAGGGAGGGCAATTGGCGTCGAACCTGCTTGATTTGCGGAATGTGCTTGTGGCCGTTTCCGGCCAGACGCCAGCAATCATTACGGAAACGCTGTGGGCCCTCGAAAATCGCCTCACGACCAAAGTAGACGAGATCAGGGTCATCACCACCTCATCGGGCAGGGACATTATTATCAAGCGGCTCCTGGGCCCCGGAGGGGAATTCTCACGTTTTTGTGCCGACTATGAGATTCCGCCCGGGCGCATCGCCTTTTCCGAAAAAACCGTTTACACCCTTAAAAATTCCCGTGGAAAACCTCTGGAAGATATTCGTACCGGAGATGATAACGCCAACGCGGCTGACCAGGTTTACAACCTTATAAACGAGTGGTGCGAGCGCAAGGAGGAACGTCTTCTGTGCTCCGTTGCCGGCGGGCGCAAGACGCTCGGGATTTATCTTGCCATGTCCCTCATGATGTGCGGACGCAAAGACGACAGTCTTTACCATGTGCTTGTATCGCCTTCCTTCGAAACAAGCGTACCCGATTTTTTCTACCCGCCCCCGCTGGAGCGGTTTTACATCAGGGGCAAAGGGGTTGGCGTCACCCACCACCCGGAGCCGATTTCCTCGAATGAAGCGAGCGTCGAACTCGCCGAGGTCCCATTTCTCAGGCTGCGCGAAATGTCAGCAGGCAAAGCTCCAGTGCGCAGGGGCTACATGGAGGCGGTGGAGGGGACCCAACTGGTCATGCATTACCTGCAGGCTCCTCCGGAGGTCGGCATTCGCCTTGAAACCTGCGCCGTGACGATCGGCTGTTTCAAGTTCACCCTGCCCAAACAGCTCGCGGCCGTCTATTCTTTTTTCTTGCTCCATTTCAACGGCCCGGGGGCCGTAGGCTCCATGGAATCGTTGTTTGAAAAACGAATGGTTCTGGCGGAACTGGAACGTCAGATCGACAGGTACGGAGCCGGGGAAATCGATCTCTACGCATGGCAGAAAATGAGAGACGTCCATGAATTCAAAGACAAGATGAGGCCATGCATCACCAAGGTGAATAAAGAGATTCGCAAGGGTCTCGGCGGCGATCTACTGGCGTCGCGTTATGCAATCTCCAAGGGGAAGGAGTACGGTGTCAATGTCAAGCGATTCAAGGTCCTCGGGGCGGGAAGCAAACCCTGGAAAGGTTTGAGATAGGATTTCCGGCAATTTTGCCGGCAAAATAGTTTTTCCCCCACGGTACGAAGGCTTGTTTATAAAGTCTTCAAGTGGCCCTCCTCAAAGCTTGCGGCCGCAAGTTCTCAAACTCAAAAAGGAGGATGCTCCGATGTTAGGTCATTTTAAGGTCTGCAAGTTTCTTCTGAGGCTGAGGGCACTCGAACAGATCCGGCTTCCAGCCTACCAGGGTTCCACGTTGCGCGGCGGGTTCGGCCACTCATTAAAAAAGGTATGCTGCGCCCTTAGAAACCAGGAGTGCGCGTCGTGCATGCTTCGCGACCGGTGCGTCTATCTTTACCTGTTCGAGACCCCTCCCCCGCCGGATACGGAGATGATGCGCCTATACCCTGCCGCGCCACACCCATTCGTGCTGGAGCCTCCGGAAAATGGAAGCAGGGTTATCGCTGAGGGAGATCCTTTCGAGTTCGGCCTGACCGTCGTCGGACGAGCTATCGAATACATGCCTTATTTGATCTACAGTTTCATACGTCTTGGCGAGATGGGGCTCGGCCGGCCCGGGCGCACCTCTACCGGCAGGTGTTCACCTCCCGATGGGCCGCAACATTCGGGCGGCCTTGAGCGCGACACCTCGGCGGGGATAACCAGGGGTGGAAAATTCAGCCTCGAAGATGTTTTAGCCATATCGGGCGACGGGATGGTCTCGATTTACGACAGCGAGGGGCAGTCTCTTAAAAAGCCTTCCCCCTGGCCGGACCGGGAGGCGATCTCGGCGCGTTGCGACGAACTGAAAGAAGCCCCGCGGCTCTCGATCTGTTTCAGGACGCCAACAAGGCTCAAATCCGAAGGGCGTCTTACCGAAGAGCCCGAATTTCACCACCTGGCCAGGTCGCTTTTAAGACGGCTTTCAGCCCTTTCCTATTTCCACTGCGGCGCGAGGCTGGAACTTGATTTCAGAGGGCTGATAAGAAGGGCCGAGGGGATAGAACGTGTCTCCTCGACTCTTAGCTGGCATGACTGGGAAAGGTATTCGGGCAGGCAGAGGCAAAAAATGACCCTTGGCGGATTTATCGGCAGAGCCACTTTTGCCGGAGATTTCGAAGAGTTCTTGCCCATACTGGCCTGGGGTGAGGTGCTGCATCTCGGTAAGGCGGCCAGTTTCGGGCTGGGGAAATACAACCTTGAGCCGTTAACGGGCGAAGTAGAGTAGAGGGGCGTATGGGATATTCAATGCAGGAAGTTGTCCTTTCAGGTTTGCTCCATGACATCGGCAAGCCCGCCCAACGGGCTTTCCGAAGCCCGGAAGAATTGAGCGGGCAAAACTACAACCTGGAGTCCACCCTCTGTCCATTACAGGAGGGCCGATACACGCACAAGCATGTACTTTTCACCGAAGCGCTCTTTGAATTGATGGGCCAAAACGATCTGAGCTTTCCGGAGGGTGTCGATTTCGAGGCAGTCAGCCGGGCGGCGAGCTATCACCAGAAACCGGAAAGTTGCCACGATTCCCCGGGCGCCGCCTGGATGTGCGCTCTTGGCGATCGGTACTCGGCGGGCAAGGACCGGCGGGCGGAGGAGGAAGCCGAGAAGACGCGCGCCGATTTCCGGACCACTCCGTTGCGCTGCATCTTCGACGAGCTGATTCTGGACGAAAAAATCCTTGGCAGGCCGGGTCGCAATGCCTACAAGCTGGACATGCTTCGTCCGGACGATGAGGCCAACCTGATGCCCTTTGCATATTCCGCAGACGGCGGCGCCCCCCCGATGGAATACCGGAAGCTGTGGGAGGCTTTTTTTGACCGGTTCAAGTCCCTCACGACGACCAAGGGACTCTCTTTCAGACTGTTCGAAGAGGCCCTGCTGGGCCTGCTGGAGCGCACCACCTGGGCGGTTCCTTCGAGCACCATCGATCTGCCCGATATTTCACTCTACGACCATTCGCGCACATCGGCCGCTATCGCGGCGTGCCTTTACCGGCATCATGAAGCCCGGGGAGAACTCGACGATATTGGGGCGATAAAAGACGGCTCACGCCCGAAGTTCCGGTTTATCTCCGGTGACCTTTCCGGCATTCAGGCGACATTATTCACCTTGGCCGGCCAGGGTGTAAAAGGCGTCAATAAGGTCTTAAGAGCAAGGTCTTTCATGCTGGGTGCAATTACTGAATCGGCGGCCCTGCAACTCGTTGAGGTGCTGGGGCTGCCGCTTTGCTCGATGATCCAGCATGCTGGGGGAAGATTTCTCATCCTGGCGCCATCGCTTGAGGAGGTCGAAGAGAAGGTTTCGCAACTCAGCCGGCATTGGGATGAATGGCTCCTCGAAAACTATACCGGAACGTTGTCTCTGAACGTCGCCGTTTCACCTCCTTTTTGCGGTGATGACTTCGGGGCGGGCAGGCTTGGCGACGTCATGGCAAACCTGGGGAAAGCCATCGAAGAGTCCAAGCAGCGTCCCCTGGCCCATTGTGCCCAGGGGGTCGTGAAGCGGGAATTTCCCCTGGAGGCGGTATGTTCGACATGCGGGATAAGACCGGCGGAGATTGTCGACGAAGACGCAAGTCGTTGTCCCACGTGCCAAAGAGAAGTCGAGACGGGCAGAAGACTGACCCGCGCCGAGTTGATTGTCTGGGGCAGGAATATCCCGGCAAAACACCGACCGTCGTCCGCGCTTGGCCTCGGCCTTGCCCTGATGGACGAGGGCTCTTTTACTTCTTTTGAGGGGATATGCTCGGTCCGAAAGACGTACGATTTTGATACGACCTTTCCGTGGGCCATTAAGCATCTGGCCAATTTCGTTCCCGTTTTCAAGGACCAAGGGGAACTGGAGGACAAGCCCTGCAAGGCTGATGAGGGCGAGGACACGCCTCCGCGGCCCGGCGACATGAAGACATTCGCGCACATCGCGGCCTGCGCCCTGGAGATCGATAAGGACGGTACCGCGCACGGCAGGCCGTTCCTGGGGCTTTTGAAGGCGGATGTCGACTATCTCGGATTTCTATTTCATTACGGATTTCGGCGGGGTTGCCGCGGTGAGGATCGTTTCACCCTGTCGCGACTGGCCCAACTCTCACGCATGGTAGACCTTTATTTCACCGGATACCTTAAGGGGCTTCTCGACCGGGAATTCCCGGAAACTTACACGGTGTACGCCGGCGGGGACGACCTGTTGCTCATAGGGCCATGGCATCAAATGCTGCAACTGGCCAGACGCATCAATGAAACTTTCCGGTCCTACACGGGCAATAATCCGAATGTGACTCTTTCGGCCGGGTTGTCGCTTTTCAGGGCCAACCATCCGGTCAACCGCGCGGTCCTGGAGGCCGAGGGGCTTCTTAATATGGCGAAGGAGATGGAGACCGGGTCGGGAAGAGTACGAAACCGAATTTGCGCCCTTCTCAAGGCGCCCGTCCCCTGGGAGCACTACCTGCGGCGGCTTCAGGATGCCGAGTGGTTCTACGGGCAGATGCGCGGGGACCAGCCGCTCGGAACCGGTTTCGTCTACCGGATTTTCAACCTGGCGCGGGACGCGCGCGAGGCCGCCGCCGGAGATCTTCGAAAGACCAACTGGCGGTCGAGGCTCGCTTACCACCTGGCGAGAAATATCAAGGGTAAAGACCCGGCGGACAGAAAGAAAAGAATCGTCCAGTGGCTGGAGCATCTGGGCATGGACGACCAGTTGAAGTTTGGCGGCGAGAGTCGGGATCCTTTCGAATGGCTCCTGCCACTAACAATTGCCCTCTACAGGGGCCGAGAATAGAAGGAGGAGCACATGTCATTTCCAAACAGAGGAAATCCAGGGCCAAAAGACCGTTATGATGGACCTGCCCGCAATGATTCGGGCCCGTCCCTGCCAACCCCGAAGCGGGTATCTTACTTCCAGGATGGGGACGAAAAAACGAAGTTGATCCCGGAACTGGTCGACGGGGAAGCCGAGAGATTGGCCAAGCTTTTCGCTGAGCAGGCAAACCCGCTCAAAACCACCCAGATGCGCCGTTTTTATGACGACCTGAAAGCCATCGAAAGAAAGATTCTTCAGGGCGGCAGCCCGCTGGAACAAAAGGAAAACTTTGCCCGAAACCTTGCGCTCATAAAGATGTTCAAGGCCAAGGCCGTCTATGCGGAAAAGCGAAAGGTGGCTCCGAGGGAGTTTACCCAATTCATTTTCGACCATGTCTTCTCCATAGCCGACGTCAAAGATTTTCGGGCCTTTTTAAAAGTTTTCGAGTCAGTGGTCGCGTTCCACAGATTCTTCGCCAAAGAGAATTGAGAGGGGAAATCCATGAGAATTCTTGAAACAAGGGTAATCACGGGGCGTATCCGCGTACTCACCGGGTTGCATATCGGCGCCGGCAAGGACGCCATAGAGATAGGCGGGGTTGACAGCCCGGTGGTGAAAAATCCGTATACCGAAGAGCCATACATTCCCGGTTCCTCGCTGAAAGGCAAGCTGCGCTGTCTCATGGAGTGGGCCACTGGCCGGGTAAAGAGTGACGGCGGGACTTGGGACGGCGGCCAAGAAAGAGACCCGGCCCGACTGGCATCGGACCCGGTGCTTCGCATATTCGGCACCACCAACAAGGGGTGGCAGGCGGGTCCCACTCGTCTCATTGTTCGCGATTGCGCCTTGGAGGAAAACTGGCGAAAGGATATCGTCGAGCGAGGTCTGCCTTTCACCGAGGAAAAATTCGAAAACAATATCAACCGAATCCAGGGCAAGGCGGGCACTGGCATCCGCAAGACCGAGCGGGTCCCGGCGGGGGCGATTTTCGACATGACGATGATCTACCGCATATTCGATACGGGCGACGGGGGCAAACAGGACGGCGCCTGCTTCCAGGAACTGCTAAAAGCGATGAGACTTTTGCAGAACGACGCCCTGGGCGGGTCGGGATCGCGGGGATACGGGCGCATAAAGTTTGAAAGTCTCCGCGTGGACGGAAATGACCTGCAGGAAGCGTTCGAAGCGAGTTCCACTGACGCGCTCATACAAATGGAGAGGACAGCCTGATATGGCCTGCCACCGGATCACAATCACCCCGCTGAGCCCTTTGGGGACCGACCTGGTGTCGGGGACCCTGTGGGGACATCTGGCCTGGGCGGTGCGCTACAGGGACGGAGAGGAGGGGCTGAGCCGCTGGCTTCGAGAGCAGCAAGAAAGCCCCTGGCTTCTGTCAAGCTTTATGCCTGCCGGAATGCTGCCGAGGCCGCTGCTCAAGCCATCGCCCGACAATCGGGCAGGTCTGACGCTCATGGAAATGAGAAAGGAAAAGGAGACGAAGAACGAAAGATTCATCTCCGAAGAACTCTTTTTGCGGCTCAGAAAGAATCTGAACGAGACGACCCTCAAGGAGGGACTTCAGAAAGAGCGCGAAAAGGCGGGAGCATCCCGGAAAGCGCAATGGCGCGAGCCGGAGCTTAGAGCCCACAACCGGATCGACCGGCTTACTGGCTCAACGCCCGAAACCGCGGGCCTTTATTTTGAGCAGAGCCGATTTTTCGACAGGGAATCCTCATTGCAGGGATTCGTTTTCACGAGTGAGCCTTCGCTGGAAAAGCTCAAGGCACTGTTTGATTTCATCGGCGGGAGCGGCGGCTTTGGTGCGAACGCCAGCACGGGAAACGGGCAGTTTCAAACCCTCATAGCCGAGGAAACGGCTCTGTTCGAATCAGCGGGCAACCGGGCCATGAGCATGTCTCACGGGGTCCTTACGGACAACATGGGTTTGGTGCGGTACAAGCAGCATGCACATTTCGGAAAGCTTGGCGGCCACTTTGCCACGGGGGCCTTCAGTCCCTTCAAATACCCGATTCTTATGATGCGCCCCGGGGCGACTTTCACCCCGACCGGCAAAGGGCCCTTCGGCAGATTGCTCTCCGAGGTGCACCATGACCCCGCCCTTGCCGGCGTTCGACATCATGCGTTGCACCTGCCTGTTTTTTTCACGGAGACCGAGCCATGAAGGCGTATAGATTCAGGGCGCAAGCCCTTACTCCCGTCCACATCGGCTGCGGCTGTGAAATCGAGCCGATGGAGTTCATCCTGCACGGCGAAAGAGTCGTTCAATTCAACCCCGCCCGGGTCTTGAGCGAACTGCCGCCCGCCGAGATGGATCGATACATTCGACTGGTGGATAAGGCCGACCTGCCGGCTATACATAGCTTTTTGCGAACTCATGTGCGCCCCGAGATCCACGCAACCGCGCAGATCGACGCCTCACAAGCATTCAGGAGCGAATTCGACTTACGGATAGGCAACCCGAACAACCGGTTCAGGGTTGAGCTTATGCCGCGCAATCCTCATTCCGGGCAAATTTATCTGCCCGGATCGAGCATCAAGGGCGCCATCCGCACGGCCGTTGTGAACCACTTCGCCAATCTGGCGCCGGAATCGCGTGAGACAGTGCATGCGGCTGTCAACACTGCGCGCGATTCCGACAAGGGGAGGGTGCTGGAGGAAGCCGCGCTCAATCGCACTAGCGGGCAAACCGAACGGGACA
>JAJYDE010000047.1 GCA_021777755.1 Deltaproteobacteria bacterium | reverse complement strand
TAAAATATCTCTGGGGGCTTGTGGCCGACTCGCTTATCATTGAGCCGCGCGAGGTGGAATCCGAAGAAGAATAGGGTTTTCCACTCAGTTTAAACAGCCCCGGAAGCACTCTCATAAGTGTGAATGGGGCTTTTTTATTTTAGGGGAAATATGGGCAGCAAAAAAGCAGCGACCAAAAAGGGAAAAGATCAACTCGCTCTCACCCCGGAAGAAACCAGCGAGCTGGAAATGATCTTCGACCGCCTTGCCGTTCAAGCCCCCGAGGGTGAGAGTTTCGAGGGTTATCTCAAGACCTTGTGCAACTCTTTATCCCAAAGGCCGGTCCTTGCCGCGGTTCTTGTCGAGAAGTTGAGCCGGAGTCCAAACCCGACCGGATTTCGCACCTTCCAGGCGCTGGAAGCCATTTTGGAAGCTTCACCCCATAGAAGAAGCGCCAAACAGGCCGCTTTCCGGTTCTCCCAAAAAGGCTTCTCGTCGGCCCCTGACCAGTCGGCGTCCAAGACCGTGGTCCTTATCCGCGATGAGCAGAGAAAAGCGGTCGCGCATCTATTCCAGATTCAGGGGGCCATGTGGATCGTCTCGGCCCTTGTTCCCGAACCTTCGACCGGGAGCTATTCCCTTGTCACCGCCTTTCTCGAAGACGATTTTTCCGCCTTCAATGTGCGGGTGGCCGAATCCTCGGGGCAGAAGCGCTACAAAGAGTACCTCCAGATGCTCGCCGCCCACTCGCACCGAAGACCCACCGAGATTCCGCTGCGCCACGCCGCGAGACTGTTTTTCGAGATGCTCGATTTATGGACCGGCAAGGGAAGCTACGCCCACCTCGAACGCGGACGCGACATTTTTGCCAGATATCATCAACCCGACGCAAAACCTCATGTCTATGAACTCATGGCGCAAATCGAGCATCCGGAGCAGTTTTGGGCCCAAGTCGATGTCGACTCGCTGATCGAGGGATTGGACCTTTCCTGGCTGAGCTTTGCCAAAGAAGAGCTTGCGCCGTGGCGCGAAAAGCTTAAAAACCTGGACGACGCGATCCTGGTGGTCCCGCGCGATGTCCTCACCCAACGCAGCCTGGCACTGGTTCGCGGTGCGGGCGATGCCCTTTGCGCAGGGCCCAAACGGCTCCTTTATCAAAGATTTTTCGAAGAGTATGCCATGACGTTCGAACTCCAGGGCGATGCGCAGAATGCGCGCCGGGCATGGATAATTGCCTGCGATCTGGCCGCCGGGGAGCCTGCGGGAAAAAACCCCGCCGTTTCCCACATGGTTATCTACTCGATGAAATCTTTCTGGCCCGAGGATTTCCCGGAAACCGCCGAACCCGAGGAGCGGGAGCGCAGAACGGAGTCGGGAATCATCCTGCCCTGAGAACAGGTCAATCCATGGAAACCTTGCAGATAAAGACTCCCTCCCACTGCTGCGCGATCGATGTCACCGACCGCGTAGGCGGTGCATTGAAGGAAAAATCGGCGCAAAACGGCCTCTGCCTGATCTACGTTCCCCATACCACCGCGGCCGTGATCGTAAATGAAGGCGCGGACAGAGACGTCATGGAAGACGTCCTGGAAGCTCTTGACCGGCTGGTTCCCTGGAAGGGCGGCTACAAGCACGTGGAGGCAAATTCGGCGGCCCACATAAAAGCGATCCTCGCAGGCGCCGGCGCCCAACTCGTCGTCGATTCCGGCCACCTGGTCCTCGGGACCTGGCAGAGGATATTTCTCCTCGAATTCGACGGACCCAGGACTCGCAAGATTTTTGTCCAATTTGTGGGCGACCGGGGCCCGTCCGGCCCCTGAAAGGAAGAAAGCCAGGTGGGAGGGACCTGGCTTTCCTAAGAGAGAAACATGAGATGGTATAGCTAAGCACCTCTAATATATCGACGCTCCCCGAAAAAATGAATGAGGGAAAGCCTGTATTTTGTTAATACAAGGGTGGTATTTATTTCCACCTCTCCAGGAGGTCCTACTTGGAAGACCCGATGAGTGGATCGAGCGGGCATTGCGGACATTCTCACAGCACCACGAACAGCGGGAAGATGTGGCTCTCACTTCTTATAACGCTGCTTTTCTGTGCCGGGGAAGCGATTGCCGGATTTATGTCTCATTCGCTGGCCCTTGTTTCGGATTCGGGCCATAATCTTGGTGACGCGCTGGCACTGGGGCTGGCTGCCTATGCCATACGGGCGGTACAAAAGCCCACAGCCGGCAGGCACACCTACGGTTTTCACCGCGTTCCCATTCTAACGGCGCTATTTAACGCATCGACTCTTGTGGTTATTGCCCTTTTCATTTGTATTCAGGCCGTTGGCCGCTTTTTGCACCCGGCGCCGGTTGACGGGGCACTAATGATCTGGGTGGCTTTGGCGGCTCTTGTCATGAACACGGTGATCGCGGCCGCATTGCACGGCGATGCCAAACACAGTCTAAATAACAGAGCGGCTTTCATTCATATGGCGGGCGATGCGATCTCGAGCCTTGCCGTGGTTTTGGCCGGGCTCCTGGTCCGCTACACCGATTGGCGCTATGCCGATCCGTCGGCATCGATGCTGATTGCCCTCTTCATTATGTATTCGGCCATAAACATTGTGAAAGACGCCGCGGACATATTGATGGAAAAAGCGCCCAAAAATGTCGATCTGGAAGCCCTTGAACAAACGATAAAATCCATTCCGCCGGTCTGCGATGTTCATCATGTGCATGTTTGGACGGTAGGTGAGGGCATGAACCTTCTAAGCTGTCATGTGGCGCTGCCGCACGCCTGTACGCTGGAAGAGTGCACATGCATCATCGAGACCATAAACCGGCGAATGCACGACGAATTTTCCATCACTCACACGACAATTCAGACGGAGACCGACGGAATGTGCGCCCTATCGGAGTGCCGTCTCGGGCCCCGCGGGCATGAGCACACTTCCGGCCACAATCATCATGAATGAGAAAGAAGACCGTAGGGCTTTCTTTGATGCAAACAGACGTTATCATCATCGGGGCGGGCGCATCCGGCCTCATGTGCGCGGGCGAGGCGGGCAATAGAGGTCGCTCGGTCCTGGTTTTGGATCATTGCCCTGAGGCCGGCCGAAAGATTGTCGTTTCGGGTGGCGGAAGGTGCAATTTTTCAAACATGTTTATGGGTCCGGAGCATTTCCTGTCCGGCAATCCCGATTTTGTCAGGTCCGCCATCTCACGATTTACCCCCTCGGACTTTCTTTGCCTGCTCGAAGCCCGAGGGATCGAATACCAGGAGCGTGAGGCAGGCCGGCTTTTCTGCAAGGCAAGCTCAACGGACATCAAAGAGATGCTCTTGTCCGAGTGCGAAAGGGCGTCTGTGCGGTTCCGGTTCAACTGCGAGGTGTCCGCAATCAGCAGGTCCGACCTCTTCAGGATAGAAACGGACCAGGGTGTTTTCACATCGCAATCTCTGGTTATCGCCACGGGAGGTTTGTCTCATCCCGGGTTGGGGGCCGGCAATTTCGGGTACCTGGTTGCAAAGCGGTTCGGGATGAAAGTCACCAAATTGCGCCCGGCTCTTACCTCCGTGAGGTTCAGTCCCGAAGATGCGCGGGTTTTCAGCTGCCTGGCCGGGGTGTCCATACACTCCACGGTAAGCCTGGGAACGACGAGCTTTACGGGAAATCTGCTATTCACCCACACGGGCGCAAGCGGCCCGGCGATCCTTGAGATCTCGTCCCATTGGGATCAAAAGTCCGTTCTGAGCGTCGATCTGCTGCCCGGCTTGGACATCTATTCCATCCTGGTCGGGAAACGGTCTTCAAAGGCTCTTCTTTCAACGATCCTCGATCAGTTTCTGCCCAAAAGGTTCGTAAAAGTCTGGTGCGCTCTGTACGGGGCGCCAAGACCGATCAAAGAATACTCCCCGGGGGAAATCGCCTCCGTAGCCCGGAGTCTTCACGCCTGGCCGCTACGGATAGCGGGGGTGGAAGGTTTCAATAAGGCCGAAGTAACCCTGGGCGGCATCGACACGATGGAACTCTCCTCCAAGACGATGGAATCGAAGAAGGCCCCCGGTCTCTATTTTACGGGAGAAGTAATCGACGTGACCGGGCGCCTTGGCGGATACAATCTTCACTGGGCGTGGGCTTCCGGACATGCCGCGGGACAGTTCGCATAAGGGGTGAAAACAGAATTTGAAAACAGCTTATGAATCTTCCCTGCTTTTCCGGTTTTCTTTCCATTAGAGTCTGTGACATGAGGATTCTGTCATCTCCAATTTGTCCGTCCACTCGCCCTCCTGTGTGAGGTTATGGTTGAAAATATGCTTGACGTAACGAGTAACAGCCCTTGGCATATTTTTGCATGATAGTGAGCTTTCGAGACAAATGAACGCGTGAATTCGCTGCCGGAAGGCGTGTCAAGGCTTTCGCCAACTTCGAACGTAAGGCGGAGATGAGGCTTGATCAGCTCGATGCGGCGATATCGCTGCTCGATAAGGTGCATCATGGAACGTAGCGCAATACATCCTGGCGAACATCTCGCCGAGCAACTTCAGGAACTGGACATGAGCGCGGCCGAGTTGGCTCGACAGATCAGGGTGCCGACAAACCGCATAACCTCGATCCTTAACGGGCGGCGCGCCGTAACCGGCGACACCGCCTTGCGCCTGGGGCACTTTTTCGGCACCAGCGCGGAATTCTGGATAAACTTGCAAAAGCTGTATGAACTTCGCCTGGCTGAGGAGAAATCGGGCAAAACTATCAAGGATTTGCCCACTCTTGCCGGACGTGTGAAGAAAGAGGGCCTCGGTTCGTGGCATCAGGCCTGTCAAGCTGGAGGTTTCGCTCTAAAATCTGTAAGAACCGGACCGGATTGAAGAGCAATTTAGTGAAATCATTTCACCGTGATATAGTCCTTGAGCCTGTCAAAGGTATGCTCTTTGATGCCCTTCACCTTCATTACATCTTCGATCTTATGATAAGGGCGGCCCTCGATGATGGCCCGCGCTTTGGTCGCACCGATGCCGGGGAGTTTGTCCAATTCTTCCGGGGTGGCCGTGTTGAGGTCCACCTTTTGCCCGGGGAGTTGTTTGCCTGCTGTCGTTTTCTCTTTTGCAGGCGCTTCCGGTTTGGCCTGTGGAGTCGATTCATATCCTGCGGAGGGGGGCTGGGCACTGGGCCCCGAGGAAGCGGGAGCGCTTCCAGGCGCCGATACCGTCACCTTGTCCTTCAAGGCTTTTATCCTGGCTTTGCTCATACCCTTCACTTTGCTTAAATCATCAACGCTGCTGAAGGGGCGGGCGGCGATAATTTTTTTGGCCCTGGCCGCACCGATACCCGGCAGGGCTTCCAAAGCTTTAAGAGAAGCGGTGTTCAAGTCGAGGGGCGCTCCCGGTTCAACTGCCGCGGCTTTCGACTCTTTGGCCTTGGCGGATGCTTCGGGCTCGCCCTTTTTTCTTCCTTCCCGGCCCGAAGTCTTCTCCTTCCGGGTGGTTTTGGAAACAGAGGGTTCCGAGGGTTCCCCGACTGTGAGAGAGGATTTGAGGGATTTGATCTTTCTGGCCGAAAGGCCTGCTTTGCCGAGTTCGTCCAAGTTTTTGTAGGGCCGGTTGGCGATTATTTTCTCCGCCGTTGCCGGGCCCACACCTCTTAGCGCGCCAAGTTCAGCCTGGCTGGCGGTGTTGATGTTGACCGGTCGCTTTTTTGCGGATGCGGCTGGCCCCCGGCCGAAGGTCAGAACCAAAGCCGCGGTCGCCACCAGTGCAAACCGCCAAACCGTTCCCAACGATTGGTCAGTACCCCTGTTCATGAATATCCCTTTCGTAGAGCATCATGGTTTTGCAGGCAACCACTCCGGAAGGCAAAGCAATGAGGGAAGAAGCACAGGGGCGCAAGTCGAGCCCCCGGCTTTTCTTCCGTGCAGATTTTGAGAACTGCCTCTTTCGATAGTCATTCAGGTTCGGTGAAGCAAGTTGCAAGGCATCTTTTCATGGTAAGACATATCACGGGCCGATATTGGAAACGGCAATCGGTTTTTACTGGCCGCAGAGGTCCGACTCGCCGGGAGGCTTCATTTTGCCGGTTTTCGATTTGCCGGCCTTATCTTATGCCCCGTTCGGATGGTGTCCAGGGTAAGTTTTCCCGCCAGTTTGAGTTTTCCAATCCGACCCTTTTTGTTCGCCATAATGATCTCGAAGAGTTCTTCGCGGCTTTTCGGAGGCCTCACCGCAACCGGCTTTTCCTGAAGAGACATGGCTTTTTGGGGACAGAGGGGTACGCACAGCCCGCATCCGATGCAGCGGTTCAAGTCTATGGCAGCCGGCTCCCCCTTTTTATCCGCACGGATGCATTCGACCTGGCAGCGTGCGGCGCAGGCCCCGCATCCGTTGCAAAGATCGGCGTTCACGGCGGCATGGAAGTTAGCAGCCCAAAAATCCAGGGGCTTTGGCAGCATCTTGTGAATGCCCAGTATTCCGCAGCAGCAGCCGCAGCAGGAGCAGATAAATTCGGGTTGCTCGGAATTCGAGGGCTGCAGGACCAGACCCTCTTTTTGGTTTCGCTCGATAATGGCCATGGCTTCTTCCCGGGTAATCTCCCTGCCTGCCCCTGTCATACGAATGGATGCGGCCAGGTGTCCGGTGGCAAGGCAGGTTTCATTTCTCTTTGTGATTTTGCAGGGTTTGCCTTCCCTCTGTTTTTTCGCGCGGCATATGCATTCCAGAACGGCAAAGGGGCCTTCCATTTCTTGCAGCAGTTCCGTGATCCGGTCATAGGTGCTGACATGATTTTCCGGGCGGATGCTCCTGCCCACCGGGATGGTGCGCATCTGGGGAAGTTCCGTGGCCAAAAACTCGATTCCGAATTTGGGGTTTGAGACATATTCATCGACGTCGTCAAGAAATTCGGAAGTGAGTCGGCCGGCCTGGAACTCATAGAGCCCGACGATAAAGGGCGGAAGGCAATAATGCTTCCCGGTGGACTTGATCTTCGTTTCGATCCCCCCCCTTTTCTCCATCTCATCAAGGAGCGAAAGCAGCTCCTCCGGGGAGCCGACCAGATCGGCGGCCCGTTCGCGCACCGTCTCCAGGGGCTCGGGTTTATAGCGCAAACAGATGGCGATTTCAGCCTCTCGGGGAGTAAAGATGTGCTTGAGGATTCTTATCTCCGCGCCCGACTTGGTCGCCGGGAATCCGACCGCCTGCCTGTCCAGGTGCTGTTGCAACCGGACATAAACCCTGTCCTTGCTTTTATCCGCCATGACCGCCTCCTGCTTGGAATCTGCCGAATCGGCGCGCCATTAAACGCGGGTTGTGCCCGCAAAACCGCCGAAGAAAAAGGAAAAGCGCCTCACTAATCGAAATCAGTTTATCCGAGGAGATTCAACTTTAAAACGGTTAGTTTCCAAATCCACGTCATCAGGGGAACGCGACTCCGACTCCGCGCGGTCCTCGCTCATCCAAACCTCACACAGAATTGTTCAAATAAATTCCCGGCCGGTGCCCGAGGCGGTTGAGACGTTTTTTGCTTGCCGTCTCGGATCAAACCGATATAGAAACACCGATGGAATCATTTTCACACGATCTGGTGAGAAAACGGCGATTATCGCCCCACAAGCGACGGGAAGAATGGATATAGCTTTCGATCGGAGAGCCGACGACACCCTGGTGGTGCATCTTGGCGGCAACTGGAATATCGCCAATGGTCTGGCCGCAACCGATGAACTGGAAAAACTGCTGGCGACAAAACCGCTTCCCGCCAAGGTTGCATTCGAAGCTGGCAAACTCGGCGACTGGGATAGCAGTCTTCTGGCTTTTCTGTCAAAACTTGCGGCCTGCTGTTCATCGAAATCGATCGAGGTGGTGAGCCGGGGGCTGCCCACGGGGGTTGCCCGGTTGCTCGAACTGGCTTCGGCCGTTCCGGAGAATAAGGACGCGCGAAAAGAGCGGCGTAGAGCGCCCCTTTTGTCCAGAGTGGGCGAAGCAGTCCTGGAGGCCGGCCAGGCAATCGAGGAAATGCTCGTCTTCCTGGGTGAAGCCTGCATTTCCTTTTGCAAATTGATACGGGGAAAAGCGCGGTTTCGAGGTTCGGACCTGGCCCTGCTGCTCCAGGAATGCGGGGTACAGGCCCTGCCCATCGTATCTCTCATAAGCCTTCTGGTGGGGCTGATTCTTGCCTTCGTAGGCGCGGTCCAACTGAGACTTTTCGGCGCTCAGATCTACGTGGCCGACCTTGTCGGGATTGCGATGGCCCGGGAGATGGGGGCTATGATGACCGCCATCGTCATGGCCGGGCGCACGGGCGCGGCCTTCGCCGCCCAGCTCGGAACAATGCAGGTAAACGAGGAAATCGACGCTCTAAAGACCATGGGCATATCTCCCATGGATTTTCTCGTTTTGCCCCGGATGCTGGCCCTTGTCCTGATGCTGCCCCTTCTGTGCCTCTATGCGAATCTCATGGGAATAGTGGGGGGCGGAATAGTCGGGGTCGCCATGCTCGATATTTCTCCCATTCACTATTTCAATGAAACGGTGGCCGCCCTGAGGATCATGCAATTTGTCCCCGGCCTTATAAAAGCCGTGGTCTTCGGCATCCTGGTCGCTCTTTCGGGCTGTCTTCGCGGCATGCAGTGCAAAAGAAGCGCCTCGGCCGTGGGCGAGTCCGCGACTTCCGCGGTGGTAACGGCCATCGTGGCCATCATAGTCTCGGACGCCATACTCACCGTGATCTTCGACAGGATTGGCATATAAGGCGCCTCATGGACTGTTTTGATAAAAAGCAAACCTGCATCGAGGTGCGGGATCTCACCATGGCTTACGGCGACTTCATGATTCAGCACGATCTCAACTTCACCGTAAACCGTGGCGATATCTTCATCATCATGGGGGGAAGCGGGTGCGGCAAGAGCACCCTTTTGAGAAACATGGTCGGGTTGCAGCCGCCCGCCAGGGGCAAGGTCCTCTATGGAGGGGCAAGCTTTTGGGAATCGGGGCCGGAGGAGAAAAAAACCATCATGCGCCGTTTCGGGGTTCTCTACCAGAGCGGAGCGCTGTGGAGTTCCATGACCCTTGCCGAAAATGTGGCTCTTCCCCTGAGTGAGTATACCCGCCTGAGCCAGGCCGAAATAGCGGAGCTGGTTTCACTCAAGCTGGCTTTGGTCGGCCTGGCGGGGTTCGAAGAATTCTACCCCTCGGAAATAAGCGGCGGGATGTGCAAACGGGCGGGCATTGCCCGCGCAATGGCGCTTGATCCGGACATACTGTTTTTCGACGAACCATCGGCCGGATTGGACCCCATAAGCGCCCGGCGCCTCGATGAACTCATTATCGAACTGCGCGACAGCCTCGGGACCACCGTGATTGTGGTCACCCATGAATTGGCGAGCATTTTCGCCATCGGGAACAACTCGGTCTTTCTCGACGCGGAAACCAGGACCATGATAGGCGTCGGCGCTCCGGGCGAGCTGCTAAAAGAAAGCCGTGATCCCAAAATCAGACGGTTTCTCACCCGGGGAGAAAAGTGAAGCGGTCGCAATTAGAGACGTTCCGGCAAGGATTTTCAACAAAGGCTTCAGAAAATGAGTAAGCAGGCCAATACCAAGCTGATCGGCGGCTTTGTGGTCGGGGCGGTGGCATTGATAGTGGCGGGGCTGCTGGTGTTCGGCGCCGGGAAGGTGTTCCAAAAGCACAAGACGTTCGTCCTTTATTTCGCCGACTCGGTAAGCGGCCTGAATGTCGGCGCCCCGGTGGATTTCAGGGGGGTAAAGATCGGTTCGGTTACCGACATAAGGGTTGTTTTGGACAAAAAGGACCTTTCGCTCAAAATCCCGGTCTTCATTGAAATCGACCCTCAAAAGGTGGCCTTTTCCGGCTCGGGCGAGGAACTCCAAAATCTGGTAAAGACCACAAACGGCGCCTCCTCCTACTATCAACTGCTGATAAAGCGCGGGCTGCGAGCCCAGCTTTCCATGATGAGCCTGATAACCGGCCAGCTCGGCATCCATCTCGATTTCTTCCCTGACAAACCCGCGAGATATGTTGGCACCGAAACGGGCTATGAGGAACTTCCGACGATCGAGTCCCCCATCTCCGCCATAACCAAGACCGTGCAGAAGATCCCCCTGTCGCAGATCGCAAACAAACTTTTGGAAACACTCGAGAAAACAGAGGCATTGCTCGCCTCGCCGCATCTGGAAAACACCCTCGAATCGCTCGACAAGGCCGTCAAAACGGCCAACGCGCTGCTCGGGAATTTGAACAACCAGGTAACGCCCCTGGCAAAAGGCGTAAAGATGAACCTTGACCATTCCGGGAAAATGTTCGCAAACGCCGCCCGGCTGACAGCCAAACTCAATGTCCAAATTCCGCGGGTTGTGGCTCAGTTGAATAAAACCCTCAAAAGTGCCGGGGTGACCATTCGAGGCGCCAATGTGGCCATAGACGGCCTTACCGCCGATAACTCCCCTGTGCGAGTGCAGCTTTTGGAGACATTGAATGAACTCGCTTCGGCCGCCCGTTCGTTTCGGATTCTGGCCGAATACCTGGACAACCATCCGGAGGCCATTGTCCGGGGCAAAGGCAAATAGCCCCGACTCATAATAGGCCAAACGCTGTGGCAATAAAGAAAGGGGAATATGGGTAGAGTTCGATTTTCAAGGTTGGCCGCTCTCGTTTTCGCTCTGGCTGCCTTGGGGGGCTGCGCCAGGTCGGCGTCCGTAAATTATTATATTCTGCGCTCCATGCGGGGCCCCGAGCCGGGCGTAAGGACGGCCGCACCGGGACCGGCAAAGGCCGTGGTAATTGGTCCCGTCAGTATCCCCGCCTACCTCGATCGCCCCCAGATGGTGACGCGGCCATCACCCGAGACAATCAAGTATGCCGAGTTCGACCGGTGGGCCGAACCGCTCGATAAAAACCTGGCCCGGGTGATAGCCGATGACATTTCCGCGCTGCTTCCGGGGGCGAACGTGTGCGTCTTCCCCTGTCCCACCGCCTTCCCCGTCACATATCAGGTAACGCTCGACGTCATTGAACTCGAAAAGGTCGCCAGCGGCAAGGTCATCCTGGAAGCGAGTTGGAAGATTTTCGGAAATAAGGGCAAAGAGCTTCTCGTCATGAGACGCTCCAGGGTGAGCGAGCCGGTCGAAGCGAACGCCGGATATAGTGCAATCGCATCGGCCGAAAGTCTCGCAGTCAAGGCCCTTAGCCGCCGGATCGCGACCGTGGTCGAAGCCATGCCGGCGGTCTTGGCGCCTAAAAGTGGCCACGCCCACCGGCGCCCTGGCGCCATTCGCTGATCTGCCAGTTGTCCGCAGCCTCCGGATCGGGGCGCCAGTTCGGCAGTCCCAGGCCGAAATGCTCCGACAGGGCGAAAAGATAAGGTTCATACAGGGACCGCAGTTCGCTCAGTTTCAAATCGGCTTCCTTGTCCCCGCGCGGGCGGAGTCCCGCCTCAACCAGCCCCGCCCTCATGCCGGCAAGCGTTTCGGGAGGCAAGCGGTCCCGGCTGTTCGAAACGGGCCGAAGACCGAAAATGAGGCATAAGTCCACTACCGTGTGCCTCGCCATGGCGAAAGTCAACTGCGCCTGGTGAGTGCATGCCCCCTCCAGGCCAACCATGACGAATGCCCCGGCGTCAAGCACGCAGGTGAGGGAGGCCAGCCAGGACTGGTTGTCGTGCTGGGAGCGAAAATAGGCAAGCACGGGGTAGGACAGATGGCTTTCGAGCAGTTCGGAAGACCAGCGCTCCCATTCGTGAAGCAGTTGCCTGATGGAATCCATTCCATATTCATCGCTGTGCCTGCGTAACATCTCCTCGGCCGTTGGCGGCGAACCGGCGCGCGAATCCAAAAGGGCGATATTTACTTCACGCCTCGAGAAGGACTGATTGAGAGCGGGCAGGTATCCGATCACAATGGCCAGAAAACCCAGGCCCGTTCCAGCTTCGACCACGCAGACAAATCGCAGGAAAGCAGATAGCGATCTCTGCCCTCCAAGCCCCAGGGTGAAAAAAATCGAGCCGCTCGAATACAGGCATGCCCCGAGGCCGAGCTTTCCTGCCGCCCAGCCCCAGCGAAGAAGACCGAAGCTTGCAATCAGCAGGAAGGCCCACAATATCAGCCACACCAGAAGGGATAGCGGCCCGTAGATGCTCAGCATGTTTTCCCGACGACTTTCGGGGAGAAAACGAGCAATTTGCTTCCACCCACTCCACGTCATACCGAAAAAAAACCGCGTCAGTCGGATGCGCCTCGTCACCCGGCGAGGAAACACAATCGTTTCGAATGCCTCCCAAAGCACCAGGAAAACAAGCAAAACGGCAACTATGAACAAAATGACCGGCAGAACCATCCCCGTTTTCCCGGAAAGCTGAAGGCCGCGTCGAGTTTATCCGCCGGCCGACACGCCCGCACCCGTGCGCGCGCCGGCCGAAGGGTCCCTGTCAATAATAATAGTAGTAGTGATGGTGACGATAATGTCTGTATCTCCAGTGATGATGGTGCCAGGGCCTGCTGTGCCAGCGATGGCCGTAGTAATAGTAGCGATGATGATAATAGGCCGCGGATGCCGGAACCATCGGAGCTGTCCAGATCATGGCCGCGACCAGGAGCATTACCGGAAATGAAAGCGCTTTTTTCATTATGCCTTCCTCTCGTGGCCTTCCGGTCGATCGACGCGGAAAGCCTCAATGACATGGAAACCAATATTATTTCTCTTGTTGAAATAAATCTGGGACCGATCCGGCACGCTGTCAATCGGGAACAAAAAGCCACTGTCCGCCAATGGCTCCCCCTACTTGCCACATGTCCTTAAAAAAAACATTTGACATCGACCAAAACTTTCACCTAATATTCACCTGCACGGTGAATGGGACGTCGATCCAGGCAAAGGTAATCAGAAAAGGCTGCGGAGTGGACAATGAGCGTTGACCTTTACGTGTTGAAAAGAAAGTCTGTGAAGGTGCTGCCCCGAATCGGGATGAAAGAAACGGTCTATTTTCTTCAACTTGCCGTTGAAAACGCCCTCATGCAGGATGCTCAATGGATGGTGGATTCCGCGGTCAAGCATGCCCGCAAGGAATGGGAGGCCGAGGGCGAGCTTCCCGAGTTTGTGGTTCAGGTCGGAGCTGAGGGCTTTCCCCGGCCGGGGGCGCCGATTTTCAAGTGGCCATTTTTTAAACGTCCCTACTGTTTCGACCATGACCTGTCGGCTCCTTTTGGCTACCTTGGCGAAGGGGAAAACCGGGGTTATCGCTTCCGGACGCTAAGAGAACAAAACTGGATCAAAATCGCCGAGACGGCGCGGCGCATCGATGAAGGCACGGCAAAGGTCTACAAGGACTTCCGGCGGGGCGAGCTTTTCGAGTCGGGCGAAGAGTTTCTGAGGTCTCATGGCCCTTTCACGCAAAACGGGAATGAAAACTCAAACCGGGGCCGATATGATACAATCTCTCCACGGGTCTCAAAGATACTTGGCTTGATCAGGTTCATACAGGAAAAGGGAGACAGCGCATCGCCCGCCGATCTCAATTTCCTGGGGACCTTGCGGGAAAAGGCGGTGCAGTTGGGCCACTCATGCTAACCAGGTCGGCCAGGAGGATACCATATGGCAGGACTCACTCCGGCCCAGGACAGGGTCTATCAGTTTGTGAAGGGATATGTCGGCCGGCACGGCCATGCGCCGTCCTACGAGGAAATCAGGATAAATCTCGGGTTCAAATCTCTTAATGCCGTCGCAAAACATTTAAAACAACTGGA
Organism: Deltaproteobacteria bacterium; assembly: GCA_021777755.1. Taxonomy (GTDB): domain Bacteria; phylum Desulfobacterota; class Syntrophobacteria; order Syntrophobacterales; family Syntrophobacteraceae; genus SbD1. The sequence continues at coordinate 15,718 of JAJYDE010000047.1, read as the reverse complement.
GGAGCGGGGGTATCTGAGGAGCCCCTGGAAAAACAGGAAGCGTGCCCTGGAAGTGGTGTCTCTTGGAACCGGTGTGGGGGCGGTTCCCTTCCTGGGGGTCGTGGCCGCGGGGGCTCCCATCGAGGCCGTCGAGATCTCGGAATCCATCGAAGTGCCGGACGATTTTCTGGGCCAAGGCGCCAATTTCGCCCTGCGGGTCAAGGGCGATTCAATGATAGACGACGGGATACGCGATGGCGACATCCTGATCGTGACCAGGCAGCCACGGGCCGAAAACGGCCAGACCGTTGTCGCCTTGGTGAACGGGGAATCAACGGTCAAGAAATTCTATCACCATGAATCGCAAATCGAATTGCGCCCGGCAAACGAAAACATGAAGCCCATCCTGGTTGCCGCCGGCGAGGTGGAAATTGTCGGAGTGGTCATGGGGCTTTTGCGAAACTATCGTCGCGGATTCCACTGAAAACAATGATGGGGCGGATGGTCGGGGTTGGCTGCCGGGGAGGCGACATGGAAAAGATTGATTTCAAGAAGGAAATGAGACATCTTTATATGCCGTCGGCAAAAGAGGTCGTGCAGGTGGAGGTTTCAAAAACCAACTATTTGATGGTCGACGGGACGGGGGATCCGAACACGTCGAAGGCCTATCGGTCCGGAGTAGAGGCCTTGTTTTCTCTTTCCTATACCATCAAGTTCATGGTCAAAAAGGGAGTGCTGTCGATCGATTACGGCGTGATGCCCTTGGAGGGGCTCTGGTGGACCGACGATATGTCGAAGTTCGCAGCGGAGGACAAGTCGGATTGGCAATGGACCGTCATGATCATGCAGCCGGGCTTCATTACCGAAGAGATGGTGGAGAAGGCCATTGATGAGGTCGGGCGAAAAAAGGGTCTTGCCCGCTCGGGCGATGTACGATTCGCATCGCTTACCGAGGGATTGTGCGCCCAGATCATGCACATCGGGCCTTTTTCGGCCGAAGGACCCACCGTTGAACGACTGCACAAGTTCATCGCCGATTGCGGGCGCAAACCCGCGGGTAAGCATCATGAGATCTACCTGAGCGATATAAGGAAGGCCGCGCCGGAAAAATGGAAAACGCTCATTCGCCAACCAATGCAATGAACCCGCTCCACGCCCAAATAACGGGCAAACAATCGGCAACCGCATCATTTGCCGCCTGCGAGTCTTTTTCAGGGATGGCCCGGTATCAGTGCCGTTAAAACCGCTGGATTATGCGAGATGCGATCATGAGCATCCCTTCAAACCCCGAGCTTGAACTGGCCCGTGATTTTGTGGAGTACACGGACCGAAATGTTTTTCTAACGGGCAAGGCGGGCACGGGCAAGACGACCTTCCTGCACAACCTTGCAAAAATCAGCCACAAACGCATGATCGTAGCGGCCCCGACCGGTGTGGCGGCCATAAATGCCGGCGGAGTCACCCTTCATTCCTTTTTTCAGTTGCCTTTCGGCCCCTGCGTGCCGGGGGGCGCAGTTCTCGATCGGCCCGATCGGTACCGGTTCAGCCGGGAGAAGAAAAATATCGTGAGAAGTCTCGATCTGCTGGTCATCGATGAGATCAGCATGGTTAGAGCCGATGTGCTGGACGGAGTCGACGCGGTCCTGAGATACTGTCGCCGAAGCGATCTGCCCTTTGGCGGCGTCCAGCTTCTCATGATCGGCGATCTGCGGCAGTTGTCCCCGGTTGTCAAGGAAGACGAGCAGAAAATCCTGGGCGAGTTTTACGACTCGATGTACTTTTTCGGCTGCCGCGCCCTCAGCCTTTCAGACCTGGTGGTGATCGAACTGAAGCACATCTATCGCCAATCGGACACGAGCTTCATCGAGTTGCTCAACCGGGTGAGGGAAAATGAACTGGACGAGGCGGAGCTGCGGCAACTGAACAGCCGTTACCGCAAAAATTTCAGCCCCGAGGATCACGAGGGCTACATCACTCTTACGACCCACAATCGAAGCGCCGATGCGGTAAACGAAGCCAGGCTCAGGAGCCTGCCGCACAGGGCGCAAAACTTTCGAGCCAAAATAGAGGGGGATTTTCCGGAATACTCCTATCCGACTTTGCCCGCGCTCACTTTGAAAAAGGGCGCCCAGGTGATGTTTGTAAGAAACGATCCTTCAGCCGAAAAGCTCTATTTCAACGGCAAGATAGGCAAAATCACCCGGATCGCGGAGCAATCGGTTTCAGTGAAATGTCCCGGCGAAGAGCGGGAAATTACGGCGCAAGCCTCAACCTGGGAAAATATCAAATACGGGTTGGAGCCGGCCACCGGGGAAATCACCCGTGAAAAGATCGGGAGTTTCGAACAGCTTCCGCTCAAGCCGGCCTGGGCCATTACCATCCACAAAAGCCAGGGACTCACGTTCGAGCGGGCCGTGATCGACGCCGGGGCTGCCTTCGCCCACGGGCAGGTCTACGTGGCTCTTAGTCGCTGCAAAAGCTTCGAAGGCCTGGTGCTCAGCTCGCCCATCCCGGCGCAGGCCGTAAAGACGGACAGTTCGGTTTCCCGATTCATTGCCGGCACATCCGAGGACCCGCCCACCATGGCGAAGCTCGCGGCGGCGAAAATCCTCTATCAGCGGCGGCTGCTAACGGAATGTTTCGACTTTTCGAAGCTGCGCTTTTTGCTTTCTCGATTTCTGAGGACCATTGAGACCAACAAGGGCTCGATCAAGGTGAGTGGCGCGGGAGAGCTTGGCGAGGTCCAAAACAGGGCAATGGCCGAGCTGTTCGTTGTCGCTCAAAAGTTTCACCGGCAATTGAGCGGGCTTTTCACTAAAGATTGCCTCCCGGAAGCCGATCCGGTCGTGCTGGAGCGGGTGAGCAAAGCCGGGGTCTATTTCGAGGAAAGGCTCCAGTCGATCCTGGGCGATTTGCTGAGCGATTTGCGGATCGATACCGACAACAAAGAGCTTGCTAAAATCACACGCAATGGCCTGGAGGAGCTGAAGAAAGAGACGGCGGCAAAGCTCCTGGCGGCTGCTAGCTGCAAGGCGGGTTTTTCTTGCGATCGCTACCTGCGCGCCCTGTCATCGGCGGCAATAGAACTTAAACCCGACAGGGAAAAGAAAAGCAAGCCCCAATACAGCCCCTCGGAGCTAAGCCACCCGGAGCTTTTCCAGTCGCTAAAAGACTGGCGCGCCGCCAGGGCGGCCGAAGCAGGGGTCCCGAACTACCATATCCTGCATCAAAGCGTTTTGCTCCAGATCGCCGTAGGACTGCCGCAAAGTTCCGCGGACCTCAACTGCATCCGCGGGATTGGAAAACATATTCTGGAAAAATACGGCGAGGCACTGCTGGAGCTGGTGTCTTCCTACCGGCAAAAACACTCCATCAGCGAACCCTTCCGGCCTCCGGCGCCCGCCGCTCACGATTCCGCCCCCGCAGAGGCCAAGCCCGCGGCAAAAGATACGCGGGAGGCCACCCGTGAGCTTTTCAGCAAGGGGCTGAGCCTCGAACAGATTGCCAAGGACCGGGGTCTGGCCCGTTCGACCATAGAAGGCCATCTGGCAAGCCTGGTTGAAGCCGGGCGCATCGAGATTGCAAGGGTGCTTTCGGAAGAAAAGCTGCTGAGGATGGATCGGCAACTGGCGGCCATGCCGGACAGGCCCTTTGGAGAGATAAAGCAAGCCCTGGGCGAGAACTTTTCTTACGGGGAGATAAGACTGGCTCTGGCCTACAGGAAATTCCTGGCGGCCGCGCAGGCCGACGAAAAGCCTTGATCGGCGAAGGCACCGGGATTTCTCGCGGTTGGTCGCCGGTGCCGCGCAAAGCCCCGGGTAAGGCTCAGGCGATGGCGTAAAGCCCGGAGGGAATATAAGGAGCTGAAGCTGCAACCGGTGTTTGAGCCGCGTAGCCTTTCCCGGCCATCAGTTCGGCCAGAAAACGGCTGTGGAGCGTGTGCCCCGCTTTGCGGATCTCGAATTTTCCAAGCACCGGCAGCCCTGTAAGGGCCAAATCGCCTATGAAATCGAGTATCTTATGACGTACGCATTCGTCCGAATAGCGGAACCCGTTCACATTGAGCACTTCATTTTCATCGAAAACGACCGCGTTCGAAAGGGAGCCGCCCCGTATCAGCCCCATCTGTTGAAGCCTCTGCACGTCTTTTAGAAAGCCGAAGGTTCGCGCCTTGGCAATTTCGCGGCTAAAACTCGTATTTGTAAGTTCCCAGGAATATTCCTGTTTTCCAACCCGCGGATGGGGAAACTCGATTTCGTAGTGTACCTGGAACTGATCGGCGGGAGTGGCGATAATGGAGGAATCGCCTTCCTCGACAACGAAGGGCCGGCGGATCGTCAGGTAGCGCCTCGCGCCCGTCTGCTCCACGATAGCGGCCTTACGGATCAGTTTGACATAGGGCGCCGCGCTTCCATCGAAAATCGGCGCCTCGGGACCGTTCAGCTCCACCAGGGCATTATCGACCCCGCAGCCGTAGAGGGCCGCCATGAGATGTTCGACCGTGGAAACGCCTATCCCCGCCGAACCGATGGTTGTCGCCTGAAAGGTATCGATTACGTTGTCGTAGTGAGCGCAAATCGTGGGATTGCCCGGCAGATCCGTGCGCCTAAACCGGATTCCGTGATCCGCGGGCGCCGGCTTCAAGACCAAAGAGACTTTAAGGCCGGAATGCAGTCCTACTCCGCTGCACCATACCGATTGACCGATGGTGTGTTGTTTGTGATGTGTCACGCCCCCTGTAACCTCCCCGCCGGTGCATGAGCATCATTCGTGCCAGAATACTTCCTCCGGTCGCCATGTGCCCTGAAACCTTCATGGAGGCTACTCTTACATCTATCGGCAATAATTGACAAGGCTTGAATGAAAATTACAAGTGTGGCGAAAATAATACATGCAAATAGGAAGTGTGGTATTTGTGCAACACCTGGAAGGTCTCAAACCCTGCTCGACCGAGAGGGTGATGGCCCCGCGCAATCCGTGCCGCTTGATTATTCGGGTGAAATATTTGATACTGCTTTAAAGCTGACCGCGAGACATTTTAACGGCCCGGACCGGGCCGCAACATTTTAGATTCTTCCGGAGTTGGCATGAGATTGGACCAGTTTCCCCCTGAAATGCAATCATCGATCATCCCGGGGATCGGCGGAAAATATCTCTACCGCTGCCTGGGATGCGGAAGCCTTTTCGGCATAGAAGAGCTTCTCTACACCTGCCCGAAGTGTGATTCGGTCCTTCTTATAGAAGATACGGAATGGGAACGGCTAAAGGAGGTCCCGGGAAGGATTTGGCGAAAGATTTTCGATTACCGGAAAATGTCGAACCTGCCCGCCCTCGGCGGCATATACCTGTTCCATGAACTGATCGGATCGATCATTCCCCTGGAAGATATCATCTATCTGGGAGAAGGGCACACGCCCGTGATCGCGGCCAATGCGGCGATGAAAGAATGGGCGGGCATGGGATTTTGCTACAAAAACGACGGCCAGAACCCGAGCGCCTCCTTTAAGGACCGGGGGATGGCGAGCGCTTTCAGCTACCTCAATTATCTGATAAACAAAAGGGGTGTTCGAGACGTACTGGCCATTTGCGCTTCCACGGGCGACACATCGGCGGCTGCGGCCCTATATGCCTCCTATCTGTGCGGCAACGTGAAATCGGCGGTTCTTCTTCCAGCGGGCAAGGTGACGCCCCAGCAACTGGGCCAACCCCTGGGAAGCGGGGCCAGGGTGATCGAGATTCCCGGAGTCTTCGACGATTGCATGAAGGTCGTCGAACATCTTGCGGAAAATTTCTCCGTTGCTCTCATGAATTCCAAAAACGCCTGGCGGATCCTGGGGCAGGAATCCTACAGCTACGAGATAGCCCAAGGCTTCGACTATGAAGTGGGGGATTTGGCGGTCGTTGCTCCCATCGGAAACGCCGGAAACATTACGGCCATCATGGCCGGATTTCTCAAGATGTACGACCTTGGCATCATCGATTCCCTTCCCTCTGTGATCGGAGTGCAATCGGAGCATGCAAACCCGGTCTACCTCTATTATCTCGAAGCGGAAGAAAGCAGAAGGCGATTTCGTCCCGTAACCGTTCGCCCCAGTGTGGCGCAGGCGGCCATGATCGGAAATCCGGTCTCCATGCCGCGTGTCATAAAGCTCGTTGAACAGTACCGCAAGCTCGCCGGTGAAGACTCCGCAAGGTTCGTTCAGGTAACCGAGCAGGAGATCATGGATTCCATGCTGGTGGCCAACCGCAACGGCCACATCGCCTGCCCCCAGGGGGGCGAATGCCTGGCCGGCCTGAGGAAGGCCGTGGCGGAAAACTTGGTGGACAGGAACCGCACGGCGGTGCTCGATGCGACCGCACATGCACTGAAGTTTTCCGGCTTTCAGGAAAAATACTTCACGGACGCTTTCGAGCCCGAATTCGAGATCGCACCTAAAAAGGAGATGCGAAACGCCCCCTTTTCCCTGAGCCTTCCCGAGCGGGTTCCCAATCCGGCGAGCGGGCCTCTTGGCCCCGAAGAGTTCAAAAAGTTCGTGGAGTACTCCGCCTCGGCAATCGCGGATATCCTCGAACTCAAAGCGTTGGGTTGAAATCGGGCGGGGAGCCGCGGAATTCAACACCACCGGTCGCGGCTGTTGGGGTGCAGGTGCATGTTCGCCAAGACCGGAACGGCTCCGGTGATGACGCACCGCTCGATCAGTTCGCGCGCGGCCTGTGCCAGGGTCTCTTCGGTTCCGGTCCACCTCAGGGCGGCGTTTTCGAGTGTTGGCCCCACCCCGTCGTCCATTAGAGCGCAAAGCAGTATATAAAGCGAGGTCGCCTCGACGCTGATTTCAAGGTCGAAGATGGCCCGGTCCATGTTCATCTGTGCATGCATTGTTTACACTCCGATCAGTCGTTTTTTTGGGGGGAAAGGCCGGCGGCCGCCAGCAGAGCGCGAATAAAAACATTGGCAAGCGCCCAGACAAGGTCCAGCGAATTCAAGTGTGCCGTGATCGTCTCATCGAAAAGCAGGTGGCAGGAAGGCGCGAATTCTTCGTCTCGCTCCCAGAAGATCAAAAGAAAGGGGATTCGGGGCAAGACCCCGAACCGGTAGCAAACAGCCGCGGTATCGGTTCTTTGGCCCCCGAGGCTTCGGGCCGCCGCGTCCAGAAGGTCCGGGCGTCCGTCGAAGGCGGTGATGAGCGAATCCACGGGAAGCGCATGAGCGGCGGTAAAAAACAGTCTTCCGCCCGGGAGATCTTTCTCGCTTACCCATATATCGGCCGGGGGCTTGCTTTCGGCATCCAAAAGATAATGAAGGACCGAAAGGACGAGCGAAAAATCCCCGGAAAAATCCTTCTGCCCCGCTGTGGCTTGGATCTCTTCAGTCTCGGGCCGGCATGACAGCGCGGTATTGAAGAATGGAACGACATAGGCTTTTTTTTCCGGGTCGAACCGGACTTCGGCCCTCGCGGCGACTTCGCCCGGATCGGCTTGTCTTAAATCAAACCACAGCCGGGGTTCGATCCGCAGGCTAACAAGCTGTTCGCTCACCTGCTCGAGTTTTTGCGCCGGATTATCACCGGGCGGCGAACTTGCCGGTAGGGCTTCTTCTTCCCGAAAAACATCGTCCTGCTTCATTTCACTCAGCTCCGCCATGATCTCGCGCGCCTGATCGGCCAGTTCCTTTGGAACCATGATCCACCCCCAACCCTTCTGGGAAACGAAAATGTTCGAATAGGCCGTTTCCGTGAACTGCCTAACGAGCACCGGTATCCCTTCACGCTGCAAGGCATCGGCTATCACGTCCGCTTCGAAGCGGTCCGAGAGGGTGTGTACTTTCACATATTCGGTTTGCCGCTCAGCCAATCGCCACCTCCCTTTCCGCGAAAAAAGCGCCTGAAATCCCTTTTTCACCATATTGTATTACCGGTCCGGTCAAAACTCAAATGGAAGCGAGCCGGTTTGCCCGCTTTTGGCTGCGGGCTTTTCTGGCCAACGGGTCGATTTCGGTGTATATAAGCCGCAAAAACCGCATATAAAGGCCAACCGCGAGAGGAGAATTTATGAATATACTGGTTACAGGCGGGGCGGGATACATCGGCTCGCATACCTCGAAGCTTTTGAAAAAGGCCGGACATCTCCCGGTGGTCTTCGACAATTTGTCAAACGGCTGGGCCGAATGGGTGAAGTTCGGACCCTTCGCTTTCGGCGACATTCGCGACGAGGAGGCTCTTTTCCGGGCCTTGACCTCTTTTAAGATCGAAGCGGTGATCCACTTTGCCGCGAAGGCTTACGTGGAAGAATCGACCCGGTTGCCCGAAGTCTACTTCGACAATAACGTCAACGGCACGATATCGCTTCTTAAGGCCATGAAGCGGGCGGGCACCAAGGTGCTGGTATTTTCGAGTTCCTGTGCGACTTACGGCAATGCGGAAACCCCGACCATCCGGGAAGATCATCAGCAGGTGCCCACCAATCCCTACGGCCTGTCCAAACTGCTGTGCGAGCGGGTAATAGCGGCCACGGCCCCGGTGATCGGGCTTCGTTACGCCATGCTGCGCTATTTCAACGTGATTGGAAACGATCCGGAAGGGGAGATCTTTGAACGGCACGAACCCGAGACCCACGTTTTGCCGAACCTGATCGGCGCGGCAATGTCGGGGGGCGGGTTCAACCTTTTTGGCACCGACCACCAAACCCCGGACGGAACGGCGGTGCGCGATTACGTGCATGTAATGGACCTGGGGCTTGCACACATCCGGGCGATCTCCGAACTTGCGACTCGTGAGCGGCTGGTTTCAAACGTCGGCACCGGCTCGGGGGTCTCGGTTCGCGAGCTTGTGGCCACGGTCGAAAAGGAACTGGCTCTGCGTGTAAACGTTCAGGAAAAACCGATAAGAGCCGGGGACCCTCCGGCGCTTGTGGCCGATAATACATACCTGCGCACCTGGTTTGAGCACAATTTCAAGACTGCCGGCCAGGCTGTACGCGAAATGGCGGCCTCCATTCGCGCAAGGATTTGAGCGGTTTTCCGGTCTAATTTTCTTTCGGTTTCATCCCCAGCGCTTCCCGCAACCAGGGCGCGGTAAGAGAAACTGTTGAGCGAGCGACATCCTCCGGGGTTCCGGCGGCCACTATGCGGCCGCCGCCCTCGCCCCCTTCGGGCCCCATGTCTATCACGTAATCGGCGGCCTTCATCACGTCCGTATGGTGTTCGATCACGATAACGGTGTTTTCCTGTTCCACCAGCTTTCGAAGCACGAGCAAAAGCTTGCCGATGTCTTCAAAATGAAGGCCGGTGGTGGGTTCATCCAGGATATAGAGCGCTTTTCCCCGTCCGCGCCGGCTAAGCTCGGAAGCGAGCTTCACCCTTTGAGCCTCGCCTCCCGAAAGAGTCGTCGCGGGCTGTCCCAGCCGTATGTAGCCCATTCCGATCCCTATCAGTCCATCGAGCTTGGAGCGAATGGGGCGGAAGTTGGCAAAAAAAGCCGCCGCCTCGTAGACGGTCATCTCCAGCACCGAAGCTATCGAGCAGCCTTTGTAGGTGATGTCCAGGGTCTGCCGGTTATACCTGCTTCCCCCGCACACCGGGCAGGTCACGTAGATGTCGGGCAGAAAATACATTTCAATGCGTTGGAGCCCCTCGCCTCGGCAATGTTCGCAGCGCCCTCCCCGGGCGTTGAAGGAGAATCGGGCGGGCGAATAGCCTCGGGCGCGGGCTTCAGGTGCCCTCGAAAACAGCTGCCGGATAAGTTCGAAAACCCCCGTATAGGTCGCGGGAATGGACCGCGGGGTCCTGCCGATGGGGGATTGATCCACCAGGACGACCTTTTCGATCCGTTCGGCGTTTTCAAGGCCGGTAAAAGGCGCGGGGCGGGTCTCGGCCTTGTAGAGGGTGCGTGCCAGCGCCCGGTAGAGCGTATCGAGGACAAGAGTGCTTTTCCCTGAACCGGAAACCCCGGTAACACAGGTCAGAAGCCCGTAGGGAAAATCGGCGGAAATCGACTTGAGATTGTGTCCTGAAGCTCCGATGATACGGAAAAAACTGTTCGCTTTTTTCCTTCGCTCGGGGATTTCCATCCTTTTTTTTCCCGAAAGATAGAGGCCGGTAAGAGAAGCCGGGCAGTCGGCGATCCTCTCGGGGGGGCCGGAAAACATCACCTCGCCGCCTTGGGTTCCCGCCCCCGGTCCCATGTCGATCAGGTGATCGGCGCGCAAAATGGTCTCCCTGTCGTGTTCGACCGTGACAAGGCTGTTTCCCGCGTCGCGAAGCCGCATCAGGAGCCCCAGAAGCCTTCGGTGGTCGCGCGGATGCAGCCCAACGCTCGGTTCGTCGAGCACATAGAGGACCCCGCAGAGGTTTGCCCCCACCTGGTGGGCCAGCCGAACCCGCTGGGCCTCTCCGCCCGAAAGGGTGTTGGAGGCCCGATCGAGGCTGAGGTAAGAAAGGCCCAGTTCGACCAGGTTATGGAGCCGGCTTAGAATTTCCTTCTTCGGACGATCCAGGATTTCCCGCCGCGACCGGTCAAACTCGAGCCCTTCGAGCCACCCGGCACCACCGGATGGCGTCATGGCCAAAACACGGTCGATGGAAAGACCTCCAAGGCGAATCGAGCGGGCGGCATCGTTTAGCCTGGTCCCCGCGCAGGCCGGGCATCGTGGAAGCTCGGAGGGGTCCAGGGCGGCCGGAGCGGCCTGCTCTTCGAGTTCATCGGAAGAAGGCGCAAGCGGTTCACGCCGGCTCTCGTCATCGATATATCCCAGTCCTCGGCACTCGGGACACATGCCGGAAGGGTGCTGGAAAGAAAAAAGGCTCGGTGTCGGCTCCGGCCCCGTGTACCCGCATGAAGCGCAACGCGCCGATTCGCAGTAAACTCTTTCCCACCCCTCGGGGGTGGCGACCCAGGCCCTGCCTTTCGCGGTCGTGAATGCCAGTTCCAGCGAATCGATCAGCCGCCGATTCTTTTCGCCCTCCAAAACCAGGCGGTCGATCACGATCTGGAGTGGGTGGGAAGGGCTGCGGGGCAAGGAGGGAAGCGGGTCGAGTTCGTAGACCGCACCCCGGACGCGCACCCGGCCAAAGCCCTCGCGCCTGAGCTTTTTAAGCAGGTTCGGCAGTTCCTTTTCGGTAACCTCGCCCAGGGGCGCAAGGATCAAAAGGCGGCTTTTTTCGGGCAAGCTTGCGGAAAGGTCGGCCAAAATTTCCCGCACCGTCCAGGCCCGAAGGGGCAAATCGCAGGTTGGGCAATAGATCGTGCCAAGCCTTGCGAAAAGAAGCCGGAGGTAGTCGCTTATTTCGGTCAGGGTGGCCACCGTCGACCGGGGATTGTGCGGCAGCCCCTTTTGTTCGATGGCGATCGCCGGGCTAAGGCCCTCTATTTCATCGACCAGGGGCGCGTTGAGTCTTCCCGCGCTCTGGCGGGCGTAGGTGGAAAGCGCCTCCAGGTAGCGCCTCCGGCCTTCGGCGAAAAGAGTGTCGAAGGCAAGGGAAGATTTTCCCGATCCGCTCACCCCGGTGATGACGACGAAGCTGTTTCGCGGGATCTCGATGTCGATATTTTTGAGGTTATTTTGCCTCGCTCCGCGGATGCGGATGGTTTTTTCGGCCATGTGGACGCCTTTGGGCCATGAGCCTGGCCCCTTTGCTTACCGGTTTTCCCGCAACTTGCCCGACTCTTGCCGCCTGTTGATCGCGATGGAGGCGGCAAGATTTACGGCGGCTATCAGGCTGCCGGGGTCCGCGATCCCTTTTCCCGCTATATCGTAGGCCGTCCCATGGTCGACCGAGGTGCGCACGATTGGAAGCCCCAGGCTCAGGTTTACCGCGTTGCTGAAATGAGCGAGCTTTACCGGAATCAATCCCTGGTCGTGGTAGAGGGCGACGACCGCGTCGAATTCTCCCGACATGGCGCGATTAAAGACGGTGTCCGACGGCCACGGTCCGCTCACGCGGAGCCCGAATTCACCGCCAAGGCGATCCGCTGCTTGGAATTGTTCTATAACCGGCCCGATCGTATCGATTTCCTCGGTTCCAAATTTTCCCGCCTCGCCGCTGTGGGGATTGAGGCCGCAAACGGCGATGCGGGGCGATTTCAGGGCAAAATCGCGCGACATGGCCTCCGCGGTGATCCGGATGACCCGTCCAAGAAGCTCTTTTGTGATCAGGTGCGGCACTCGGGCCAAAGAAACGTGGATGGTTGCCAGCGCCACCCGCAGCACCGGTCCGGCAAGCATCATCACCACGTTTTCCGATCCCGTCAGTTCCTGGAAAAACTCGGTATGGCCGGGAAAGGTGAAGCCCTGCCGATGGAGCTGTTCCTTGTTTATCGGACAGGTGCATACGGCGTCGATAAAGCCCGCGCCGGCCAGTTCGGCCGCGGCTCGTATCCAGGATACCACCGCCTCGCACGCCGCCGGGGTGGGGGCGGCGAATTGGATGTCCTCGGCGGTAAGCGGGGCGGAAGGTCCGGCCCAAAGAGGGATCGCCCCTTTTGCCGCCAAAGCCTCGCCTGTGAGTGCTGAGCGCAACTCCTCGGGCCGTTTGGAAACCGGCGTAACCTTCGCCGGGGAACCAAGGAGCTTTATCGCTCGCTCGATCGGACGCCCGTCCCCGATCACCAGGGGAAGGCATCCGTCGGCGAATCCGGGCGTATCGAAAGCCTTGACGATCACCTCCGGGCCCACTCCGCAAGGATCTCCCATCGTTATCGCAACTACCGGACGCATTGTCATGACCTCCAGGAAAAGATTGGCCATGATTTTATCATGGGGCGGCCAAGACGCGGAAAAATGTTTTTTTGTTCCGGCTTGCCAGGTCGCGGATTGTGATTCGAGCCAACCATTATGCTCAACAGAGGCTTTTCGAGCTGGTAGGGCGTCCGAGCTTCAAAGTCGAATCAGAACTACGCCGGCAATGAGCAGTACTGCCCCGGCAAGACGCGGCAGGCTGACAGGGTGATGGACAAGCCCCAGAATCCCCAACTGATCGAAAACAAGGGAAGCCAGCATCTGTCCGGCCACAATCAGCGCGACAACGGTCGTAGCGCCAAGTCTTGGCAACAAGACAATCGCCGCGACTATATAAATGGCCCCGAAAAATCCCCCGATCCACAACCACCAGGAGCTTTTGGCTACCGAGGAAGCGGTCAGCCATGGTGTCCGCATTACCAACAAAACGACCGCCATGGTGATCACTCCTCCGCAATAGCTGATGAATGCCGCCCATGTGGCCGATCCGAGATATCCGCACAGCTCAGCGTTCAGCGCTTGCTGCGTTACGAAACTCACTCCGGCCCCAATGCCCAGCAGGCTCAATCCGAGCAACTGGATAAATTCCAGCATATCGTTTCTCCCATCTAAAGCAGTGATGTCGAAAAAAGCTCCTTTTTAAGCAGCAGGGGCGGGAAGCCGCGGAAGACTGTCCTTATCATCCCGTGGAGGATACTGCGTGATCATGGAAGAAGGGTCGGGCGGGTTGAGAGTCGGCAAGCACACCTCACAAGTCCATCATCAATTTCACTATGCCTCCAGTGGATCAGTGTAAGCCGCCTATCCATTTGGCTTGCTCCATGTTGTTTTCTTATTCTTTATATCACATCACGCCGTTTTGCGCTACCAGCCGCCTTGGTGGAATATATACCGCATTCGTTCTCAGGCAAAACTATGCTCGCCTCATTCCGCGAGGGGCAATAGGTCTGGCGGCTTCCTGGGCCGCACCTCCACCGTGCTATGAAATCGCCGCGCCAGAGCGGGTGGCAAAGGCAAGGTCTTTTCGTCGCCTGTGTCCGACGCACGGGAGGGCTGAGGCTAAGCGGCTATGCACACGCCTTCAAGAAGAATGCCCTTGCTTATGGTTCGCGGTGCTATGATAAGGGGGTGCGAGTGGCAAGACTGGCAAGGCCTGAACAAGTTATCCTTTATGCGGACTCCTACGGGTTTGAACCCTTTACCGATTGGCTCTATGGGCCGCGGGATGTCATGGGGCGCAAGCGCATCCTGGTCCTTTTTCAGGAATACGCAAGGGATGGCGATACCGAATTCTCAAAGAAGCTACTACAGCATCCGCATAAACGCCCAATGGCGGATATGTTTCCGTTGGGTTGAAGGAAACGCCTTCGATGTCGAAATTGTGGACTACCACTGAGGGAAAATAAATCATGCCGGGAAAAATGACGCCCATTCACGCCGGTGAAATCCTCCAGGAGCTTTTCCTTGAACCTGCTGGAATTTCCGCGTACAGGTTGGCCAAAGAAACAAAACTTTCGCCCACACGGGTTAGCCAGATCCTTAAAGGAAAACGTGGCATCTCTGCTGAAACAGCGCTCAGGCTTAGCCGTTATTTTGGAAATTCTGCCGAATATTGGCTGGGGATTCAAGCCCAATATGACCTTGCCAAGGCGGAAGATGCGTTACATGAAAGAATAGACTCGGAGGTTAGCCCACTCGAGTGGAATGAGCACATGACTGATGATCGCTGAATAGTTTTAGATCGAGTTCAACGCAAACATCCAAGCCCTATCGGTTGCCCGAGACTCCTACCGAGGGTTCCCCCATCGTCGAGACAGTGAGAGATGCCACGGGCGGAGCTTTCCACTCATCCCGCGGGGGGGATACCGCGTGACCCTGGACCATGGAAGAAGGGTCGGGCGGGTTGAGAGTCGGAAAGCACACCCCATTTGTCCCGGGGGATACTTCGTGATTTACGATCATTTGAAGCTGATGGTTCTATGGGCTACTCCGCCAGGCGGCGCCTTGAGGGGCGGCAGGTCTGAATGGGGTCACCCATTAAAAATCTCCGTTTGACCTATTCCAAAAATGATCACCATATCCGCCCGCGCTTTCATCGAATCGCAGCCCCGATCCCCCGTTTTTGCTCTTCCACCATCTTTTCGAGCCCGAACTTTCTGATCCGGTAACCGATCTGCCTGAGGGTCACGCCGAGTTTTTTTGCCGTTCGCGTCTGGTTCCAGCCATTTTCTTCAAGGGTGGCGAGGATCTCCTTGCGCTCCAGTTCCTCGATGCGCGAAAGAGAAATCTTTCCTTTCTCCATGTCGGTTTTGTTTAAATATAACGGCAGGATGCCTGTGCATATTTCGTCTCCGTCGGCCATTATCACCAACCGTTCCACCAGGTTTTCCATCTCCCGCACATTGCCGGGCCAATCGTAGCTCGTGAATTTGGCTACTGCCGGAGCGGTTATGCTAACCAGTCGGCCATATTCTTGCGAGGTCCTCTCCAGAAAATGGCGCACAAGCTCGGGGATATCCTCCTTTCGCTCCCGCAGGGCGGGCACCCGGATAGGAAAGACATTGAGCCGGTAATACAGGTCTTCCCGGAAGGCGCCCTCGCTCAACGCCCCGGCCAGGTCCCGGTTGGTCGCGGCCACCACCCGGACATCGACCTTCTGCGTCTTTGTGCCGCCAAGTCTTTCGAATTCCTTTTCCTGGATGAACCGGAGCAATTTCGCCTGCAAGGCGAGGGGGAGTTCTCCGATTTCATCGAGAAAAATCGTACCCCCGTCGGCCTCTTCCACCCTGCCGGGCTTGGCCTTGACGGCCCCGGTAAAGGCTCCTTTTTCGTAGCCGAAAAGCTCGGATTCGAGCAAGTTCTCGGGAAGAGATGCGCAGTTGATCTTGACGAAGGGCTGCCTCGACCGCGTGCTCAACTCGTGGATGATTTTGGCCACCAGGGTCTTGCCGGTTCCCGATTCTCCCAGAAGGAGCACGGAGGCTTTACTGGGGGCCACTTTCCTGAT
>JAJYDE010000094.1 GCA_021777755.1 Deltaproteobacteria bacterium | reverse complement strand
CATGAAAAGTACTTGCACGATGGGCCGGGTTTTGTGCCGGCATATCTCGAATTTTTGGCGTCGGGCGGCAGAGCGCAACCCGGTGAGTTGCTCGGGGTGCTCGGGGTGGATCCGGCAGAGCCCGGGTTCTGGCAGCGCGGCTTGTTAATGACAGAGGGCCTCGTCGAGGAGGCCGAAAGGGAAGCAGCCCTATGAAGTCGAAGTCCAAACTCAGAAGAACAAGGATAGTCTGCACGCTTGGGCCCGCATCCGCTTCGCCCGCAATGATCGAGCGGCTGATAGCCGAAGGGATGGACGTGGCGCGACTCAACTTCTCGCACGGGGACCGCGAAGAGCACAGGAGGACCATTCGCTCCATCCGTTCCATTTCCGCCAAAGCGGGCAAAGAGATCGGAATCCTTCAGGATCTGGGAGGGCCCAAAATAAGGCTGGGCCAGCTTGGCGACGGCAAGGTGATCCTCAAACACGGCGACCGGGTGCGGCTCGTGGCCGGCGATTACGGCAAGGGGGACATCATCCCTGTAAATTACCCGACGCTTTTGGACGACATAGAAGAGGGCAACCCGATTTTACTGGCCGATGGGACGGTCCAGTTCACAGTGATCGAGAAAAAAGCCAAAGAGGCCGTCTGCGAAGTGGAAGCGGGGGGAACCATCTATTCCCGAAAGGGAGTCAACCTGCCCTGGAGCAGGCTGAGCGTGCTGGCATTCACCGACAAGGACCGCGAAGATCTTATGGTGGGGCTGGAGGAAGAGGTGGATTTCGTGGCGCTTTCCTTTATCCGCAGCCTGGAGGACATCGAGGCGCCCCGCCAAATCATGGCGAAGGCTCGATCACACCCGATGCTCATCGCCAAGATTGAAAAGCGGGAGGCTGTGGAGAATTTCGAACAGATTTTGGCCGCGGTCGATGCGGTGATGGTGGCCAGGGGGGACCTGGGGGTGGAAATGCCTCTGGAGGAGGTGCCGATAATCCAGAAAAGGATCATCAAGACGACCCGGCAGGCGGGAAAACCTGTTATAACAGCTACCCAGATGCTTGGTTCGATGCTCGATCGGCCCAGGCCCACAAGGGCCGAGGCCACGGATGTGGCAAACGCCATCCTGGACGGCACCGACGCCCTCATGCTTTCCGAAGAGACGGCCATGGGCAGCTATCCCCTGGAAGCGGTGGCGACTCTTGACCGGATAGCCAGGGCAACGGAGCCCTATATCGATGAGAGGGGCTATCTGGCCGAGGAGGTCTCCGCCATGCTGCACACCGTCCCGGCGGGAATCAGCCGGGGCGCTTGCCTTCTGGCCCTCGACCTCGGGGCGGCCGCGATCGTGGCCACCTCGTCTTCGGGCAGCACCGCAAGGCTGGTTTCGCGCTTCAGGCCATCGGCGCCCATTGTCGCGCTTACCGATCACATGGAAACCCGGCGGCAGCTGACCCTGTCCTGGGGTGTCATACCGCACCTGGTGGCCGCTTTTATCGATACCGACCAGATGTTTTCGACCGCCCGCTCCCTGGCGATTGAAAAAGAGGTGGCCGAAGCCGGGGATTGCCTGGTGATTACGGCCGGAGTCCCGGTGGGAACGGCCGGAACCACCAATTTGCTCAAGGTCATGGAGATCAGTTAGTCCGACGTGGTGAGCGCCGTGTCGGAATTCATGCCCAAAGCTCGCTTACAACCATCGCGGGATCAGGGATTTCATCATCTCGACCCATTCATCGAAGGTGTCGGGCTTGGTTAGAAACATCTGCGCCCCGGCGCCCATGGCGAAATCGATGTCCTTTTTTTCCCGCGATGTTGTGAGAATGACTATGGGCAGATGGCCCAGAGCGGGATCGGTCTTTATTTCCACAAGGGCCTCGCGCCCGTCTTTTTGAGGCATGTTGAGGTCGAGCAGGATCAATACGGGCAGTCTTTCCCGATTGCAGGCGCACTCATGGAGGCGCGACATCAATTGAAGTCCGTTTTCGACAAAGAAAAATTCGGCCCCGGCCCCCGATTCCCGGAAAGCTTCGGCGGCCAGGATGCAGTCTTCGGAGTCATCATCGGCCATCAGGACCGTCTTGGAATCACACATCAATGTCATTTTCCAATTTCGCCTGCTTTAGGGGTATGCGAATTATGAAGGTCGAACCCGCACCCGGCTCGCTTCGGGCTCGTATCGTACCGCCATGGCGTTCGACGATTTTGCGGCATACGGCAAGCCCCATGCCGGCGCCCTGATATTCTCCTCGGCCATGGAGCCTTTGGAAGGGCTTGAAGATGCGCTCGGCGTATTTTTGTTCGAATCCCAGGCCGTTATCTTGCACAAAAATCTCGCAGAAGCCCTCCTGGCCCGTTTCACTGTGGATTTTTATGTGAGGGGGTAACTCGGAATATTTCAGCGCGTTGCCGATCAGATTCTGAAAAAGCTGCACCATCTGGGTCCTGTCGGCCTCGATTTCGGGCAGGTCTCCAATTTCGATCAGGCTGCCGTTTTGTTTGGTCGAAGCTTCGAAGACATCGGTCGCCTCGCGGGCCGCTTCGGCAAGGTCGACCCTTCGGAATGGGTCCCCCTTGGCCGCCACCCTGGAAAATTCGAGCAGGTCATGGAGCAGTTGCCGCATGCGGGAGGCCGAATTGACAACTCTATCCAGGTATTGCCTGCCGGTGTCGTCCAGTGCCGAGGTGCATCGTTTCAGCGCCATATCGGTGAAGGTCTGTATCTTTCGCAGGGGTTCCTGGAGGTCGTGGGCGGCCACGAAAGCAAAATCTTCCAATTCCCTGTTCGCCAGCTCGAGCCTGGACACCGTTGCCGCAAGTCGGGCTTCGGCGCGTCTGCGGTCCGTAATGTCTATGCTCATCTCCAGTATCATGAGCGAGCCGTCGACATCGGTAAAGGGAAAATCGTAGCGATCGATAACTTCGCCCTCCGGGGTGGTGAGTTCCCAGTGATGCGGGCGGCCGGTTCTAAGCACGGTGTAGGCCTGACAGAAATCGCAGGGCTCGGAGCGGCCAAAACAGTACTGATAGCAAAGCCGTCCGTTGGATTCTCCAAATCTTTGCCGGAAGCTGCGATTGGCGAAAGCGACGTGATGGTCCTGTGTCATTAGACTGATCATGGGGGGCAGGGTTTCAAACACGTCAAAGAGGCGCTTTCGCTCGGCGCTGACAGCTTCTTCGGACTTCCTGCGTTTCTGGTCGGAGCGAATTGAGGAGATTCCGTACGAGAGGTTTTCGGCAAGCATGCCCAGAAGACCCGCCTCTGCCTGGTCGAAGGCGTCGGGCTCGGAAGCATAGATCCCAAGAGCCCCTATGGCCTTCCCGTCGACAATGAGGGGCAGGGAGATGGAGGAGGCGATGCCCCTTTCGATCGCTTCAAAACGCCATGGTGAAAAGTCTGGATTGGATTCGGTGTTTTGCGAAACGGTCGTTTTACCGGTTCGAATGGAGACTCCGCAAGGTCCGCGGCCCCTTTCGTTATCGGCCCACGAAATCCGGGCCCGGGTCAGGTAGCCCGCATCGTATCCGGCCGATGCGATCGGTTCAACCGTCTTTTGTTCATCATCACGGGCAAAGCCCACCCATACCAGCCGGTAGCCGCCCACATCGGCCACGATTGCGCACACTTTGCGCAGCAGCTCCAATTCGTCTGTTTGGCGCACCAGTGCCTGGTTGACCTCACTGAGGGTCCTGAAGGCCCGATCGGCTTTTCGGAATTCCTCCTCGGCTACCTTTCGGGCGGTAATATCCCGGTTGATTTCCAAAAAACCCGCGGGTTGTCCGTCTTTTCCGGCCTGCATGGCCCACCTGCTATCGACCACGATGCGCTGGCCGTCGGCCTTGGTGTGGACGATCTCACCCTCCCACTCGTATTTTTCAAGAATCGCGGCCACAATCGTTTCAACGGGCGCGGGAAGCTCTGTTGCCAAAAGCTCGTGGCTCAACCGTCCCAGCGCCTCCTCGGCCGTGAAACCGTAAGTTTCAAAGGCGCCTTTGTTCCAAAAGGTTATCTTGCCGTCCATGTCCCGAAGAAAGACGGCGTCATGGGCAAAATCGATGATTTCGGCTTTTTCTCTGAGTTCCCGGGTGGTTTTGAGAAGTTCCTCTGTGCGCTCCCTGACGCGGGTTTCCAACTCGTCGCGCGACCTGCGCAGTTGCTCCTCCATCTGTTTGTTCTCTGTGATGTCGCGGGCTGAGACAACCGCTCCAACAATGGCGCCCCGGGCGTCGCGAATGGGGCCGAAGGAGTAGCTGCCAACCCATGTCTCACCCGTTTCCTTGCTCCGCAGGATGTACTCCGCGTTGGCTGCCCTTTCGCCCCGAAGTGCCCGTGAAATGGCCCACTGGTCCAAAGGGGCCCGCAGCCCGTCGGCCGTAAACACATCTAAAATGTCGGGATAGCAGGAGAGCGTCCTCGCGCAGGAGTCTTTATCTTTGAACCTGTAGTAGGTCGCGAAGGCGTCGTTGAATTCTATGAATCGCCCCCGGGCATCGGAGATGATCACCGCGTCGGTCATGCTGGACAGAGCCGCCTGAAGTGTTGCCCGGCTCTCCTTTAGCGCCTCGTCGGCAATCTTTCGTTCGGTGATGTCGCGCAGAATGCACGTTGTCACCTGTCCGCTTGGAACCCTTCTTACGAATGCGGAAATTTCAATCGGGAAAAGATGGCCGTTCTGGTGTTTGCCCGCAATTTCAATGGTTTTTGGGGGATTGGCGCCCCACGAGGCCGCGATCATTTCGGCCAGGGTGTTCTCATGGTTCAGAGGAAGAATCATGCCGAAAAGAGGCGCTCCGATGGTTTGGGCTTTGGAATAACCAAACATTTTCCCCGCTGCCGAATTCCAAAGAATGATCCTGTTGTCGTGGTCGCAGGAGATGATTGCGTCCGAGGCCGTTTCCACAAGGGACTGATAGTTTGCTTCCGCATCTTCGAAAAAACCGGCGATGACTTCCTCCAGGGGCAGACCGCCAGATTTTGCGCTTTTAACGGCAACCAAGATGGCTATCAGCGCGAAAATCGACCCCAGGTAATTTGAACATCGACCCACCCAGCCCATGGGGCTTCCGACGATTCTTTCGATATAGGAGGCGAACAACCCCAGCGCAATTATGGCCAGGCAAAGAGAGTACCAGTAGATAAAGTCCGATTTGGTCCTTAAAAAACTGCTCATGAAAATGAGGGCGGAGGAAGCGTAGAGAAAAATCGCAAGCCCCAGGACTACCTGGCGAAGCGCGGTCGGTCCGACGTCCTGGATGAAAAAGGGGGGCACAACATGATCCAGGGTGGCCAGGGAAAACGAAACGGCAAACAGCAGGGGGGCTGAATATGCGATCATCAGGATGGGCCGTCGCGCCGGTCTGTATTGTTGCCGCCGGCTGGATGCGCCGAGCATCGCCGAGGCGAAATGACAAAAAGAGCCGACCAGCGCCCCCGCGTTGTAGATGGCCACATCGTAATCGGCCCCGCCGGGCAGCGGTCGTAACCACCCTGCCGTTGCGGTACACAAACCGAGCCCGAGCATGCCGCATCCCATGAGCAAAACATTTAAAGAACCGGTTTTGAGGTAGGCCCTCGCGGCGAAAAACGCCACTATGGCGGGAACGATAGCGGCGAAAACGGTATCCGAAATTCCCACCAGGTATTGAGGTTCCCAAAGGAAGGACTCCCCCCGGATGTAGAGCACGGCTATGGCCGCAAAAGAGACAACAACCGGAAGCAGCCCGATTGCTTTCGTGTACCGGGATTTCCCCGCGGATACAGCCCTCATAACTGGTCATACTCCGGCATGTAATAGCGCTTTGAGTGGCCGTTCAGCCTGATGTTTTCCGATTTGTATATGCCCTTTTTCTATATCATACAATGAAAGCCCGACCAACCCGTTTGGCGTTTGGCCGCACTGCGGGCAAAAACGGAAAAAATCCGCCACAGGCACCGAACACGCTCGGTTCTCCTCGGCCTTCGGTGCCCTGCGAAATCTCGATAAAATCTTTTGAGAAATCCTCCCCCGCGGCCGATTGTATTGAAAGGGCGATTTTTTCGGCGCCCGGAAGGCGGAAAAAATCGCTTCGCGCCAAAAATTTGGAGGAAAATATTCGATGGGTTCTTTGACTTGGGACGATACATACAGCGTCAACGTCAAGAAGCTCGACGATCAACACAAAGAGTTGATAGCCCTGGTGGGTGAGTTGAATAATGCAATGATCCGGGGTAAAGGTGAAGAGGTGCTTGGAGAAATTTTGGAGAAGCTGCTCCAATATACCCGAACGCATTTCGCCGAGGAAGAGCGGATGATGGAGATAGCCGGTTATCCGGATATCGAGGTTCACAAGGCCACCCACGCCTGGATCGCCGAACGGGTCGCCGAAATTCGCAGAAATTACCGGGACGGTAAAGCCACTATAAGTCAGGAGGTGCCCAGGTTGCTCGAACGCTGGGTGCTAAAGCACATCATGGGAACCGACAAAGACTACGCTCCTTATCTCGACGCTGAGGGAAAATAGCGTCCGGGGTTTGAATCGTCCGGGGTTTTCGGCGGGGGGAAGTGGTGGAAGTATACCTAGC
>JAJYDE010000012.1 GCA_021777755.1 Deltaproteobacteria bacterium | reverse complement strand
TTCCGATCTAAATGACGTCGATCTGTTTGTTGCCGACGATCTGGCGGATAGCGGACTCAACCCTTGCGAAATCTTCCTGCGTCTGCTCGATTCGGGTGCCCGGAGGAGTTCTTACGTGCAGTCGCATCTGTCCCGCGTCGACCTGTGGAAAAAAGTCGCGTCCCAACTGCGGAAACAAAAAAAGTGCGAACACCATGAGGACTACGAAATAAACGATTGTGGCACGAGGCCGCGACAATGTCCAGTCAAGGCACTGACGATAGGTATCGCGGAATTTTTCAAAGCCTTGATCGAATTTTTGGTGGAAAAGGCTGAAAATGTTTCGCCTCCGTTCCCCCGATTGAGAGGGACGCAACTCGGAGTTCTGATTTGCAACCGTTGAACGCATCAGGTACTTGAAAAGCACCGGCACGAGCGTAAAAGAAAGCCCGAGGCTTGCCGCAAGAGATACGCAAACCGAAAGTGAAAGAGGCGAAAAGAGGTATTTCGCCGTTCCCTGGAGCAGAAAAACAGGCACAAAGACAATACAGATGCAAAGGGTGGAAAGGAAGGTTGGAACCCCCACTTCCCCCGCACCGCCGATGATCGCGGTTTCAAGGGGACCGCCCGAATGCAGATGCCGTTCGATATTTTCGATAACCACCGTGCCGTTATCGACAAGAATACCCACGGCGAGTGAAAAACCGCCAAGGGTCATGGTGTTTAGAGTCTGTCCGTCGATATACATAACGAGAACGGCGGTGATGATGGAAAGTGGAATCGAGGCCATAACGATGAGGGTCAAACGCCAGTTGCCAAGAAAAAGCAAGATCATCATGCCCGCCAAAAATGCGGCCATTGCCCCTTCTCTTATGACGCCGTCCAGAGCCGCTTTTACAAAAACCGACTGATCGAAGAGCGCCTTTATCTTAACGCCTTTTGGCAGGGCTTTTTCTATCTCGGGCAGGGCTTTGCGAATCCCGTCGATGACCGCAAGCGTCGATACCCCGCCCGTTTTTCGAATCGATATGAGAGCACCCGGCTTTCCGTTTACTGAAACCGAGTTCGTCTGCACCTGAAAGCCATCGTGGACATGGGCCACATCGCGAACGAAGACGGTTTTCCCATCTATCTCCTTGACTGGAAATGCATTGATCGTCTTTATAAGATCGGGGCTGCTGTTCATGGAAAGCATGTAGTCTTTGGAGCCGATTTTAACGTCTCCGGCCGGCAGAATCACGTTTTGCCGGGCCAGTGCCTTGCTCACATCCGAGGGCGAAAGGCCGCGCGATTCGAGCGCCTGCTGATTTAGATCCACCATGATCACCCGGGGTTTGCCCCCGTAAGGGTAGGGAACCTCGGCGCCGTGAACAACGGCAAGGTCGGGCCGGATGATGTTTTGTCCAATATCGTTGAGCTTGGTGTCGGGAAGTGTATTGCTCGACAGACTCAACTGGATGATCGGAACATCCGTTGCTCCGTAGCGCAAAACAAGGGGGGGCGTGATGTTGGGGGGCATGTACTTAAGGACCGCCAAGGCGCTGCTCGCCACCTGTGAAACCGCGCGGGTAACGTCGGCGCCTTCGTGCAAATACACCTTCTCGACGCCCACCCCCTCGTAGCTCGTCGCCTCTATGCGGGATATGTCATCTACGAGCGAGGCCATCTGCCGTTCGTGAAGCGTAAGAATCCGATTTTGGATATCGGTTGCGTCCATGCCCGCATAAGTCCAAACCACGGCCACAACCGGAATGTTGATCTCGGGGAATATATCCACAGGCATGCGCATGGCCGCGCCCGCGCCCAATATACATATCAAAATCAGCACCGCGATTACGGTGTAGGGCCGTTTTAAAACACCCCTTACAATCGACATGGGATCTCCGTTGAAAAAATGAAAGACTGGAAATAACTATCCGTCCAAGTCGTTTCCCGGATGTTTACCTAAAGCGTTTGGCCGGTATTGCGGCGTCGGCCGACGGGTGCGGCCGGTGCAAGGGAAATCTGAATTTTATCGAATCGATGGAAAACGAAGAAGCAAATCATACCTGATGGAACCTCCCGGCAAATTGATTCCTCCGCTCTTTTGGCGTGGATCTTAGTTCTTGGATCCGCGGGAGTCAAGCCCCGTGAATATGGTCCGCAAGTCTTTGTAACTCCACAAGTTCGCCCTCTCGCCCGACCGTGCCTCCCATTTCGCTGTACAGGCGGGGGATAATTTCACATAATTGTGATACCCTTTGCCGGGTGCGAATTACATTTACTGTATAAGATCGAAGCAGGAGAAATAAGATCATGCGACAGTACAAGGTAATCGACATATTCACAAGCGAGCAGGCATGGTGGCGGGGAAGGCCTCTTACCGACGCGATCATCGAACGGGTGCGAGATATGAGGATCGCCGCCAGGACCATGGTCGTAAAGGGCTCGCAGGGCTCCTATGAAACGGGGGAGGCGGCGGGCATGGAAAAGATCGAACCGGTCTCCTACAACATGCCCGTACGCATTACCATCGTCATCCCGGAAGCGGAGCTTGAGCGGGTGAGCGAGGCCATCGACGAGATGGTTGACGACGGCATCATAGGCGTACACGATATCGGCCTCATTACCCACAGGACCAGGGGCGTCCTTCTTCCCCGGCATATAAGGGTCCGGGACATTATGACCTCCGAGCCCCGAAAAGTGGGCCTTTCAACTTCCCTTGACGAAGTGGCGCGCCTTTTTCTTGCTTCCTCCTTTACAGGGGTACCGGTTGTGGACCAACATGGCCGCCCGGTGGGCGTGATTGCCCAGAGCGACTTGATCTACAGGGCCAACATGCCCCTTCGCATCGGTCTCCTTGCCAGGTCCGACCCTGAAAAAACGGCCTCCGTGCTGAAGGTGCTTGCCTCCAAGCGCGCCGGTGAAATAATGACAAAACCCGCTGTAACCGTCGGACAGGACAAGCTGGTTTCAGACGCCGTAAAGATCATGGTTGAAAAAAAAGTCAAGCGTCTCCCCGTAGTCGACGAGGCGGGCAAGCTCGTTGGAAATCTTTCGCGCCTGGATGTCTTCAGTATTGTGATTAAAGAGTGTACGGCCCGCAACAGTTGCAATGGCCCCCCGATTTCGGTTCAAAATCTGCTGACCGCCTCCGACATTATGTCTCACAGGATTCCCACGGTCCTTCCCGATGCCCCGGTTGAGGAGTTGATGAACCTTATCGGCTGCAACGACATCCAACGGGTTTGCGTTGTTGACCGGGACGGCCGTTTCCTGGGCATGATTTCCGATGTTGACCTCTTTAGTGCCTTTTCCGGCATACCCGGAATCTGGGATTACGCGGCGAAGACCTCTTTGGGTCGGCCAGGCGGACACGATGAGGACCTTCGAAAGCATTTGAGATCGAGAACAGCCACCCAGGTCATGAACACCAATGTCGTGACGGTGAAGGAAGATGAACCGATAGACGAGGTCATGCGGATCATGCTCGATCACGGGCTTAAACGGCTCCCGGTGCTCGACGCGGAAGGCGCCTTCAAAGGAATCATCAGCCGCGACTCACTGCTTCGAGAGGTCGTTTGACCGGCTGGATGCCAAGGTGTTCGAAGTCGAAGGAAGCGGCCTCCCGCCCGATGCCCTTCGGAGTGGCACCCGAGGGCATTTGGCAGGAGCCGGCCTTTTTCCATCCTTCTACGGAAAAGACCCCTCTCGAATTGATGTCGGGGGTGCCGGGGAGATCTGTCGGACAAGTTTGAACGACACAAATTGACAGCCCCTCGGAAAGATTATAGACTCAATTGTCGACATTTCAGCGGCTTGCCGCGTCATTACATCGACTAAATTGGCGGTGAACTCTTTCGATCAGTATACCGGGGGGGTGACGGCCTGAAAGCTCGACCGGCATCGGGCCGATCGCCGCTTGTAATAATTTTACTGTAAATATTGTGTTTCGCTTTCAACCCTGCCTTTCTATCAGAAGACGTATGGATATTTCATATCAACACCGAAGCATCTTTCATATTCATGAAGCCTTGAGCGAAGGATTGAGCCACTTTTCCGGCCCCAGCCGCGCGGCGCTGATCTACGCGGAAAGGCCGGAGGGGGCGCTTCACCTCTACGACCCTCAAGGCCTCATGGACGGCTGGCAACCCCTTGTCGAGAAGTTCTACCTGAAATCCGACGCTTGGCGGGAAGGGGAGTCGGTTATCGATCAGGCCGGGCTTCCCGTCCAGCCCCTTGCCCAAAAGGGCCTCGACCTTGCGGGGCTGGTATCCAGGGGCGGCAGAGCCTTGTCCTTGTTCTACCAGATGTGGTTTACCGAAGAGCATTCCACCCTGTGTTCGACCGGTCCCATCGAAAGCTGGCTGGAACACGCCGTCTGCCTTCTGGCCCATGACTGGGCCCATGAACAGTGGTTCTACACGAGAAATTCCTACTATGTTATCAGGGAATATGCGCGCCACGCCATAAGGGACTACATCCAGGACCTGCTGGATCGCAAATTCGGTCTGAACAGTCGCATTGAAGTCTACCCCGTCCTGGACGCCGTGCTGGGCATTTCCAAAACCCGGGAGGAAGGCGCCTGGCCTCGGGGGACCGTGGTTTTCATAGATCCGGTCCTGATCGAGTCGCTCAATTACATGGTAAGGTTTCCCAATCCGGAAAAGCTGAGGTTATCCAATTTCAAGCATGTGCGAAAGCTTATGCTGGCCGTTGAAAATTCAGACAGAAAACTTGTCTCGGACGGGCGAAAAATCGTCGGAGTGATCCGGGGAACTTTGCCTGAGTGCCGTTTGACCGCCGATTTCAGGGGCGGACACGGTTTTTTGCGTATCTCGGGCAGGGCGGTGTGCAGCTTTTCGGATGGAAGATTTCACTCGACCAATCGCAAACCACGACTGGTGCATCTCGAGGAGCTTTTCCTGGAATCCGCCGTTCTCAAGTCCAGACGGCATGCTCTTTTCAAGATCGTTTCCAGTATCGTGGAAAGGGCCGGTGAACAGCGCCACGGCGCGACCCTGGTAATCGACCTCGGGCCAACGCCCATTGCCATTTCAGGCCAACGGCTGGAAAACCCGATCGATCTTTGCGACGAAACGATGCTCGATCTTGCCAAATCGCTATCGAAAATCGACGGCGCGCTCCATATCGGAGCAGATCTTCGCCTGCACGGTTTTGCCTGCCTGCTCGATGGAAAGTCCATCGAGGGTGAAAACCGCGCCCGGGGCGCGAGGTTCAACTCCGCCCTGAGGTTCAGCGCTGCCCACGAAAACCTCATCGTGGTCGTGGTATCCTCCGACCGGCCCGTATCGGTCATCCACAAAGGCGTGGATCTCAGCGCGGGTCCCGATTGGGAGCCCCTGTCGCCCTGCAGCGTAGAGCCCGTTGCTCTTGAGGAGTGGTTGGCGGGAGCGTGCGACTTGGTTTAGGAGCTGGCAAGAAGCGGGTCAGATCTTGGGTTTTCAAGTCCCGTCTCCTATTCACCTTCGACAATTCTGCCGACTGTGGCGTAATGGAGGCCAACACCTCTTCCGAGCTCGGAAAATGAATAGCCGTACTCTTTGCGCGCTTTCTTCAACATCGCGTTTCACTCCTTTTTGCCCGTGATTGCGCTCCCGGATAGTAATTCGTCGAGCGTCGGACGAGAGACCAACCGTTGATATTCAGGGATTTCCTTATATCGTCTACGAGCCTCGTCATTTTCCCCGCCGAACCGGGATGAAATCCAATCCACCAAGAGAGAAATTCCGGCCCGGGCGACACGCCGGCGGTCGCACGACAGCTGCTCCAGGCGTATTCTTCCGGACGCTCGACCCTCCCGGCCCTTACGGGATTCAACACAAGGTACCGGCAAAGTTCAAGCAAATTGGCCTCTAGATCGATCAAAACCGATTTGAATCTACCCTGGAAGAGGTGGCCCACTCGACCATGAATCCTATTATACCGTTGCGTGTAGACTCCGTTAATGTGCCGCATGCCAGGGGACAGATCGGGCTGATGAGTCAAGTCCAAGTACAGCGCGGGAATCGTTGCCGGCAAACCTGTATGAATTGGGCGCATTCGCCGCTACTGGCCGCCGCACAGCCGTGAATGATCTGGTTGAACGTTATAACCAGGTCGTTGAAGAAGTTGAAACCGATCCGAGTCCGGGAAACAGAAGCGTGAAGTAGCCGATTCCTAAAGGGCTTTTTTTGTGCTAAATTTGCAATGGGCGAAGGGATGGCCTTGGAAGAGGGTATTCGACTGCCCGGAAAGCCTCTGCTCGAATTGTATTGGCCTTCCCCCCATTGAGCAGGGGCTTTTTTCATAAGCCAAACCGGGCCGGGCCGGCCTGGCTTTGAGGCGCGAGCAGACGCCGCGTTACCGAGGAGTTGCATGAACGCTGATGACGAAAGATTCCTGAAAGCGACCAAGGAAGTGATGGTGAAGTTCATCGAGATGGGGACCGTTTCGCCCTCGAATTTCGATGAAAAATTCCGGCGCATCTACCTGACGATCAAGGACACGGTCCTTAGCGCCAGGTTGACCGATCTCGATCTGTCCCCGACCCCGGAGGAAAAGAGCCAGGAAAAGTAGAGCCAGGGGTTTGCGCCCGTTTTCAGTCCCTGTTGTCGAATACCCGTTTGCTCTTGCGCTCGGAGCGGGGCAAAGAGCCGTAATCGACCACCCGCACCTCGGCGCTCACAAGGATCGAGTGCTTTATCCGCGCGGCGATCATTCGGCTCAAGGCTTCATTTTGCGAGGCGTCCACGCTCTGTTTTCTTTCCACCCTGACGATCATATAATCCCTGCCGTCGTCTCTTCTATCCAGTGTGATCTGAAATTCGCAACTGATTCCTTCCGTCTGCGAAAGGATCTTGTCGATCTGGCGAGGATAGATGTTTACGCCCCGAAAGATGATCATATCGTCGGTTCTGCCGAGCAGCCGGTCGTGTCTTGGCAGGACGGACCCGCAGGGGCAATCGCCCGGAAGTATGCGTGTCAGATCCCGGGTCCGGTAGCGAATCAGCGGAACGCCTTCTTTTTGAAGCGTTGTCACCACCATTTCGCCGATTTCGCCCTCCGGGCAGGGCTCAAGCGTTTCGGGATCGATTATTTCGAGAATGTAGTAGTCCGCCCAGTAGTGAATGCCTCGGTGATGGATGCAATCCAGGCCCGTACCCGGACCGTAGAGTTCGGTCATGCCGGGAATGTCGAACATGTGCTCGACGCCCAGCAGTTCACGCATGCGGGCGCGCATGGCTTCGCTTGAGCGCTCGGAGCCAAAGATCATTTTCTTCAGGTTGATCCGCTCTCTCAGCCCCCGCCGGTTTATCTCCTCGGCCAGCAGCAACCCCATCGAGGCCGTGCAGCAAACCACCGTGGTTTGAAAGTCCACCAGGAATTGGCACTGCAACTCCATGTTGCCCGGTCCGACGGGGATGGCCATGGCGCCAAACTTTTCACAGCCCAGCTGAAAGCCCGCTCCGGCCGTCCACATGCCGTAGCCGACCGCGATCTGGACCCGGTCCTGCGTG
Source organism: Deltaproteobacteria bacterium (assembly GCA_021777755.1). Taxonomy (GTDB): domain Bacteria; phylum Desulfobacterota; class Syntrophobacteria; order Syntrophobacterales; family Syntrophobacteraceae; genus SbD1. The sequence continues at coordinate 95,659 of JAJYDE010000012.1, read as the reverse complement.
GTAAGCTCGGCCATTTCGAAGCAACGGGCGAAAAAGTGCGCCCAGTCGTCGATGTCTTTGCGCGTGTAGCAAAGAACCTTCTTGTTGCCCGTTGTTCCCGAGGAGGCGTGGATGCGAACCACTCTGTCCAGAGGCACGCAAACCAGTGGAAAGGGGTAGCCCTCCCAGAGGTCGTCGGCGGTGGTGAAAGGCAACCGGTGCAAGTCGTCGAGCGACCGGAGGTCGGACGGTCCGATACCTGCCTCGGAGAGTTTTTTCCGATAGAACGAGGAACCGTTTAAGGCATGGTTCACAGTCCATTGCAGCCCTTGGAGCTGACGGTCCCGCAACTCCCGGACGGTACTCAATTCCGGCATGAAACGATTGGTTCTCACAGTCACACCTCGTGCGTGGAGCGGGCTGAAAAAATCCATCATAGCCCATCTTCGGCCAAATCGACAGCCTTGTCGAAACGCATCGGCACGGCGGAGGCCAAAAAAGCGGGAGCCGATCTCCGGCCGTGCTATAATCGTTTGCAAAGAAAGCGCGAAGGATTCAAAATTCCGATAAAGAGGGAGGATGTCCGTGCCCGAACCAAACCCCGAATATATTCGTGAATTGATCGAGGTGGTAAACGCCAGTCCCTATCCGGAACATATGTCGATGCGGCTCTCCGAGATCGCCTTTGACAGTGCGGTGATCGAACTCGATACCGGTCGATGCCATCTCCAGCCGTTTGGCAACGTACACGGAGGGGTTCTGGCAACTCTTATCGACACAGCCACCTTCTGGGCGGCTTTTCTTAGAATACCCGAAGAAAACGGCATGGTGAACATCGATTTGAAACTCAATTACCTGAGACCGGTTACCTCCGGAGCGCTTATAGCCCAAGGGACGGCCATCCATTCGGGAAAATCGATCAGCTATGCGGAAGCCTCCATCTACAACAGCTCCCGGGAGCGGATCGCCCACGGAACTTCGACGCTCATGAGCCTTGCGGGAAAGGGGCTCAAACTGAGATCGCGCAAGTTTTTGGACTTGTAGTCGAAAAAAACCCGATCATTTCCCGCTATCCGGTGACCTTGCGCATCAACACCCGGCTGATGAAACGGAAACGGTCGCCTGCGGGAAAGTGTTTGAGCACTGTTTTGGCCACCCCTTGAGTGAACCGGGTCTTTTTGGAATAATCGATATTTACGTCCACGATAACCGGCTGGCCGCCTTGCGCGATCGCAAGGGCCGCGGTGATCGCTCCGGCGATCTGCGAATTGGCCTCCATCGAAACATAACCCGCTCCCACAGCCAGGGCGAAGGCGTCCAAACGCAGCTTTCCGAGCATCGTGCACGTTTTGCGATTGTAGGTTATCTCCTGCCCCTGGGCGATTTGGGACAGCTCGCCATCGGAGAAAACAAAGCAGGCGATGCCGGTGCGCTCGGTCACCGCGGTGAGCAGTTCCAGGCCGGTCATCAGAAAAGCGCCGTCTCCAACGATCCCCACCACCTGCTTGGCCGGATTTAGCAGCTTGGCCCCGATGGCCGCCGGGACGCAGTAACCCATGCAGTTGAAATCGGTCGGGGAGAGAAAGGCGCGCTTGCGCCGTACCTCGAAGAGTTCGGCGGCAAGAAAGGTGTGATTGCCGTCGTCGACCACCAGGATGGCGTCATCGGCAAGGTGTTTGCGCAGCTCGTCAAAAAACAGCGCCGGGCTCACCCTGTCGCTGCGATGCTTATACCATTCCAACCGGTAGGCGCTCTTATCTTCGGCAATCTGCTCGATCACACGCCGGCGCCGCTCGTCATTTTTCAAATTGCACTCGGTGAGCCTGTCCAAAAGCCTCGGGACAACCACTCGCGAATCCCCGGTAATCGCGACTTTGGCCGGGTAGTTCCGGTTGAAGGCGGCCGGGTCGGCGTCGATGTGAACAAGATTTTCCGGAACTACGCACCCGAAGCTTCCGGTGGGAATCTCCCCGAAGCGGGCGCCGATGGCAAGGAGGCAGTCACACCCTTTGAATGCGTTTTCGGCCGCGGGAACGGCCGCCCGGCCAAATCCCATTCCGGCATGGAGGGGATGGCTGCCGGGAAAGGCGCTCATTCCCTGAAGGGTGGTGGCCACGGGGGCGCCTAGCAAGGCGGCTATGCGGCCCGTTTCGTGATCCGTGTCAACGGCGCCCCAACCCACGAATATCCCAGGTTTTGAAGCCTTGACCAAAAGATCGACCGCCTGATCGAGAGCCGCCTCATCGAACTCCGAGGAAGGAAAATAGGGCCGAAATACCGGCAGTTCTTCCACTTCTCCCAGGAACAACTGGATATTGGCCGGGACCTCGACCACCACCGGCCCGGGCATATCGCTTACCGCCAGGTGATAGGCCTCGAAAATGGTCGGCACTATGTCCCGGTGTTCTTTTATCAGACGGCTCCCCTTGCAAATGCCGGGTAGAATTTTGTGCTGGTCGATTTCGTGCAGCTTGAAACCGAAGTTGAGGTCGGTTCGTGTGCCCCCGGTTATCACCAGCATGGGGATGCCGTCCAGGTATGCCTCGCCGATGCCGCTCATGGCACAGGTCAGTCCGGCTGCGGGCACGATGACAAGCGTGCCGATCTCACCGTCTGAGGAGCGGCTTACCCCGTCGGCGATAAACGCCGCCCCCGCCTCGTGGGTGACCAGAATGGGGCGAATGGAGGCCGATTTGTTCAGTTCGTCGTAGATCTCGGTATTGTGAACGCCCGGAATGCCGAAGGTGTAGGATACGGGCAATTGCTCCAGGGCGTAGCGCACCAGCCAGGCGCCGCTGCGTTTTCCACCGATTCGGATCGTAGCGCCCGGACTTCGGGATTTGCTCATCTTCATGCTCCTGTTGATTTCCCGGCAATTCTTCCGGTAAGAACGCAACCGCCCAGAAAGGTCCCCTCCAGGGAACGGCGCCCGTGAATGCCGCCACCGCCAAAGCCGGCCGCCTCACCCACCGCGTAAAGTCCTTCGATCGGCACGCCCTGCCTGTTTAACACCCTGCATCGCAGGTCGGTCTGAATCCCGCCGAGGCTTTTGCGAGACAAAATGAACTCGCGGATGGCGATCAGCGGACGCGCCCCCGGCTCCAGGATTTTTTGAAACTTGCAGGTGCGAAGACGGTCGGCGAGGTAGCGCCTGTGGTTGCCTATGCGCCGTAGCTGCTCATCGTTGAAAAAAGCCGGACCGCGCTCTATCATTTCGTCATAGCTGGAAATATCGCGTTCCATCCGGGTCGCGTCGACGCGCAGGCCGTAGAGGCTTCGCTCATTCATCTTCTCGACCAGTTCGGGCAAATCGCGGGCGGCAACAACATCCCGCGGACACTCGCGAAGCAATCGTTCCACCAGTTCGCCATTACCAAACAACGATTGCTTTAACAATAAAGATCCGCTCTTTTTGGCAAAAGCCGTCATAAAATCGCAACCCGAAACGGCAAGCTCTTTTGCGGCGATTCTGAAGTTTAAAATCTGCCAGGAATAGCCGCCCGGCTGGCCGACGATGTTTTCCACCAGCCAGCGCGTATCCGTGTAGCCCATGAGCGGCAAGGGGCCGATGCGTTCCCCCAGGGCGTTCATCCACAACGCCGAACGCGGCGGCACAAGGCTCAAGCCGTCGAAGGCCTTTCGCCGGGCGGGGTGGTGAACCCCGGCGGCGTAATGCCACTGCTTGTCAAGGTGTGTGAGATTGCCCCCCAGTTCTGCCACCCTGTCATGGAGCAGGCCGTCGGCGTAAAGATGGGAGCCGTTTAAAATCAGCCGTGGCGGCGCGCTCCACTCGGAGCACCAGTTGGATCGCACTTTACCCAGATCTCCGCCGCAAATGCCACCGGATGCGATCACCACTTCCCCCTCGGCCCTGAATTCCTCCCCGCTTGTCATTATTTTGCCCGCCACCCCCGTAACCCGGCCCCCGGTCGTCTCGATACCGTTCACCTCGCGGTCGAAGAGCATCTCCAGGTTGGCCCGTTTGGGGTGCGCATCAAGCGCTCCGGCAATGCACCGGATGATTTCGGCCCCCGTCCCCCAGGCTATATGCCAGCGGGGAAGGGAATTGCCCGGCGTAAAAAGCCCCCGTTCGGCCCAGTTGACAAGCGGCAGGAACCGCACTTTTTTTTCCGTCAGGAAATTGAAGATGTATTCCAGGGAGTTTTCACAGTACGTTTTAGCCCACGCCTTCGGCCAGAAGTCGTTTTCACCGAAGCAGCCATAGCTTTCCCAGTCCCGGAGGGCAAGCTCGGGCGAATCCTTGATCCCGAGCCGCTTCTGGTGTGGCGTGCCGATGAAGTGCACTCCCCCGAAAGACTCCGCGGCCAGCCCCCCCATATGCTCCCGGCTGTCTTTATCGATCAGAAGGACTTTGCGCCCGCGCTCGAGCAACTCCAGGGCGCTCACCATGCCCGCAAGCCCGGCCCCGACTATGACGACATCGGCCCGGCAACTTTTTTTCATCTGTCTCCAATCCAGAGCCATTATTAGTAACACTGCGTCAACTAACGCTTTCGGGACATTCCCCACTTGTCTTCCCACGTAGCCGGCGCCGCTACATATTGTGAGGGGAAGCGTCAATTTTGAACTATTTTACGACGATATGCACGTTTTGCAATGAACATTTAGAACCGGTTTCCAAGTGACGTTAGCATCATGAAGAGTGATTAGGCCCATGCTTCAGATATCGAGGGCAAAGATCGCCAAGGGAAGAGCGGAATAGGACATCTCTTCCCTGATGATCCCGGAATAAGTCAGCTCTCTATGTAACAGTTCCTGTATGCGCTGTTTTCGGTCGCCGGCGAGCCGCCGCCAGTTGGCCGTGGACTCGCTCGAAGGCGGTCCGAGGGCGAGGATTTTGTCCTCCAGGCGTTCGAGCCAGGGGGCGCGGTCGCCGTCTTTGCTCACGCCTATTTTGACTATATGGCGGTTCGACTGGCCGTTTTCCCCCCGGGCGTCGACCTTCCAGATGGTGAGCAGGCCGGCGCCGGGTAAGCCCTTGACCATGCCGGCGACGGCGCGGGCCTCCGGGGCGAGGCTTGAACAGTGTTTCATCATGGCGTCGATGATCGGATGTTCCAGTCCCAATAGATTGAGTTGCTCGTCCTGGAGGGCGCGATCGCGGTCTGTTGTAAAATAGAGGTCCGGTTCTCCGGTGCGGACAAGGCGCCATTTCGTGACGTCTTCGTTTTGAAAAACCCATCCTGCCTGGTGGGCGGCCCTGGCTACGAAATCGAGCAGCCTCCGCATGCCGCCGCCCTGGTCGTCGAATTTCCTGTACTCTCCCAGGTTGAACCGCTCCAGGTCCTGAAAAAGTTCGAACACCACCTGGCGGGCCATGTTGGCGTTGGCCATGGCGACATCGAGTTCCTGGCGCGTTCTTTTCAGGGTCGGGTCGCTTACCGCGCCCTGATAGAGCCGGTCGTAGCTGAGGCAGCTTCCAAGCTGCCCCAGGACCTGCGTTCTGAGATCCTCGGCAATCTGGCCGTGTTCATCGACCTTGCCCAAGGCGCGTCCGATATCGCCCAGTTTTTCTTCCAGAAGCAGGAAAATCTGCCCTTCAATCGTGTCCGCCGCCACGAGATTATAGACCTGGGCCGTCGACTCCTGGCCGTAGCGATGTATTCTTCCTATCCTCTGCTCGATATCCATCGGATTCCAGGGAAGGTCATAGTTGAAAAGAACCCGGGCGAATTGGAGATTGATGCCTTCCCGGCCGGCCGCCGTGCAGACAAGGACCCCGGGACCGTCTTTACGTTTGAATCTTTTCTGCGCCGCGGTCTTCGCCCCGTGGTCCCCGCCTTTCAATATGTCCACCCCACTTTCGGGGAAGGTTGAGTCCAGGCTGTTTTTGATCGCCTCCACCGTTCCCAGGTAAGTGGCGAAAACCACAACCTTCTCCTCGGGATTGCGGCGCCAGATTTGACGCAGAGCGTTGACCAGCATGGATGTCTTGGATTCGGTCGCTCCGGGACATTGGCTCAAAAGGTCCAATAATCTTTCGCGCTCTTGCGGTAGAGCATTTGCAACCAGCATGGCCGCGGAATCCTCCATCAATCCGGCGACCGACTCGGAATCCGAAGAGCTTTCAACCGTGCCGACGAAGTCCTGTGCTTCCTTCTTTTTTTTGAGGAGTTGGACTTTCGTCTCGGCAAGGATGCGGTCAACCTGGGCGTTGCCGACCGGATCACAGGGAAGGGAATGGATTTGGCGGATCATTTCCCGAGCTTCCTCGAAGACACGGTTCCTGCCGTCCACGTCCAGCAGTTCGTCCCGCTCGATGCCCTCCTGGATGGTCAGCATCAGCAACCGGCGACGCAGGGTGGAGAGGATCGCGGCAAAGCTGCTGGCGGCGATCTTTTGGAATATGGTCATTACAAACCCGAGCGCCCTCCCCTTGTTTCCCTGCTGGGAGGCAAGGTCGTACCCGTCCCGAAGATAGTCGAGCAACGCGTTGTAGAACTCTTTCTCTTTTTCGGAGAGGGTAAAACTTTCGGTGTGGACCATTCGCCTGACGAAAATGGGGCTTCCGTCCCGGGCGCATGCGTCGGCCTTGGTGCGCCTTATCACCACGGCATTCAGGCGATAGCGGTTCTGGACCATGTCCCGATGGCTTTCGAATAACTCGGGGTTGAGGAGACGGATAAGCATCCAAAAGCGGAAATGATCGCCCTGGTGGGGTGTTGCGGAGAGAAGAAGGAGATCGCGGCAGTGGCCCCGGATATTTTCGGCCAGCTTGAAATTTTCCGTTTTGTTCACCTTATTGCCGTTGCGGTAAACGCTCAGGTGGTGGGCTTCGTCGAAAACGACCAGGTCCCAGGGTGGGGCTTCGAGCAACTTTTTGACCCTGGTCCTTCTTTTGAGGGTATCCACGGAGACTATCAGGCGGTTGTGTTTGGCAAAGGCGTTGGATTTTCTATCGGTTACGTCGCCGTCGCTTCCGAATACTTCGAAGTCCAGGTTGAAGACGTCGTTTAGTTCGGCGCGCCAGTTTTCCACCAACCCGGCGGGAACGATCATGATGGCCCGCCGCAGTTCGCCCCTGGAGGCCAGCTCACGGAGGATGAGGGCCGATTCTATGGTCTTTCCCAACCCGACCTCGTCGGCGATAAGAAATCTCTTCGGGCTGGCGTTGGTCACCCGATGCACCAGGACCACCTGGTGGGGGAGCAGTTCGACTTTTGCCGATGTCAGTACGGCGGCGCTCTCCATCAATGGAATATGCTCGGCTTCGAGAGCAAGCCACAGGTTTTGCAGGCGGGCGGAAGAAACCGGCGCCATTTTCTCGACGATTCGGTCGTATGTGTCGGTGGAGGCGCGCAGGGTTTCCGCCGGGACACGCCGTTCTCCATGGCTTTGGAAGAAGACGCTTACGTAGCCTGTGAGTTCACGGCCGACGACGACCCCGTCTCCGAACTCGATATGGCTGACCCTGAGGCCCGGCCTTATTTCAGGAGATTCTTGCGACATAGTAGCCAACGGTTATTTCTTCTCCCGGCTTATCCGCCTCCCGAACGATGCGCTTCATATTGAGCGCGCTGCTTCCGTCCCAAAGCCCCTTGGAGAGTCGCACGGTTTTACGATCTCGCCGCATGAAGAGCACTTCCTCATCGAGCGGGGTCTCTTCGAAGGCTTTGGCATGCGAGGAAAAACCAAAGACCAGACCGCAGTCCGTCCAGCGGTATTGTAAAGCTATGAGAAGCGGCCTTATTCGCCGGGTGAGAAATTCTTCGGCGTCTTGCGGCGGAGCGGTTTCCACAACCGTTTCCAAGCCGGAGACAAGAATGGTGGGACCGGGAACCGGCGGAGCTGCCGGGATTTCCTTTGACCAGCCAAGCGCCCGGCGCAAAGATATGACCGCTCCGGCCGATATCAGCCCGCCAAGGCTCCTTTTATCGAACACGATGGAGGAACCTTTTCTCTGCCAGACAGAACTCGAGATCGTCTCCATTCAAGAACACTCCACCAGCTTCTTTATGCCTGAGAGTAGAGCACAGAAGCTGCGTGAACAATTATTGTCGAGGTTTAAATGCGGTCCGATGGATCGCGATCCGGATACTTTCTGATAGAGGTTGCCGGTTAATGCTGAAAGCTCCCTGTATGGGCTGCCGAGAGCATCCGGTGCCCTATATTTTCGCTTTTCCTGCCTGTCGGCGAGTCCACGAAGCTCAAGCCCTTTCTCCACGGCTTTCAGATCTCCGAGATAGTAACTCTCCAGTTCCCTGCATGCTATTCGGACCAGGGCTTCACCTCTTCCGGCTCTTCTGCAAAGCTCAAGGAGTCGTTTCTTGACGTCATGGCAATCGGCGGAGTCCTGATCACGCAGGACGACAAATAATGAATCGGGCAAAAGCCAGCCACGCATCCGTTTCTCCAATTGTTTTTCCATGTCCTGCTTGCCCTGAAATACAACATAGCGGGTGCTGAATTCGTCGGGCAGTAAGCGTGGCAGGAGCCCTTGAAGCATTTCTTTGGCGGACGGCTCTTCCAGAAAGAACACAACGGTCTTCATTGAGGGTCCGCTCCCTCAAAAAAACCCTGCTCCCAGAGATACCCCATCTGATCGCCCTCCTTCATGTAGGCGACGATTTGGGGGGCGTCGACGGCGCGTTTGACCTGGGTGTACCCATCCTTTTTCATCAGCCAGAAGACTTCCTCGATTTGGGTCGCATTCAGAAAGTCAGGTGAGTGAGTGGAAACAAAAACTTGTCCGCCTCGATTGGCGTAGGATCGGAATTCCTCGGCCAGCTCCAGGAGAAGCTTGGGGTAGAGCTGGTTTTCGGGCTCTTCGACACACAACAGGGGATGCGGGGCCGGATCGTAGAGGAGGGTCAGATAAGCCAGCATTTTTATGGTTCCGTCGGACACATATCGGGCGAGAAAAGGGTCTTCGAAAGAGCCGTCCTGAAACTTCAACATTACACGCCCTTCCTCTGTTGTCTTGGAATCGACATTGGAGATACCGGGAACTCTTCTTTTGAGCAGATCAAGGATCTTATCAAAAATTGCCTTATGATGCTGGTACAAATATTGGATCACCAGGGACAGGTTTTCTCCCTCCCGAGAAAGATGTTCGGCATATCCCGCCTCCTGCTCGGGCCTGGCTCTGCTGATGTGAAAATCGGAAATATGCCAGTTTTCAATCAGATTCCCCAGCGCCACCACCGCCGGGAACCTTTCGAACTGGGCCAGTCCTTTGATTGCAAGAATATCCGGTGATTTCAGCTTCTGAGTTTCACGCCGCAGATCTCTTACGTCCGTCACGGATTCCAGCTCGTTGGTGACGGCGACGCCGCTCCCCTGCGAGAAGTCCAGGAAGCGCCAGGGCTGCCCGCCGCTGCCCCGGCGATACTTCAAGACTTCGCGTTCCACATAAGCCTTGCCTCCCTGTTCGTTAATCTGCAGAGAATAGGTGGTGAGGGGGCTTGTCTCCTTTTCTCTGAACTTCAGCTCAATTTCAATAGGGCCCGCCGCATTTCGGCTGCGAACCTCATGGAACCCTCTATTGCCCCCTAACCGCATCAACGCCGCGTTGATGTTGCTGGTCATGGCGTCACGCAAGAAACCAAACATGCTGAAGATGGTGCTCTTGCCGCTTCCGTTGGCCCCAACGAAGACGCAAAAATTGGGGAGGTCCTTCAGTTCAGCGTCTTGAAAAGCTTTGAAGTTCTTAAGGCGTATGGATTCTATTTTCACTTTTTCCCTCGTTATTCGTGATCGAGGCGCTCAAAGAGAGAAAGTTGTTTGAACTCCGGTTTGCCCCTGCGGGTTCTCCATTGTTCGACAAGTTTAACGGCGGTTATGGCCGCCACGCGGTTTGTGGCGCTCTGGTCCATCTCGCCAATCCACTTCAGGATGTCGTCCACCGATTTTTTGATGCGGAAGTTCGGGTTGCTCAGCTCGGTTTCAATCTTAAACCCAGAATTGGGGTAGGCAACGCCGATCAGAAAATGAGCCTGATCCAGGTCGGTTCTTATGATCTTTCGGTTCCTGCCCCGCTCGGTGAAATATGCGAAGCGTTCGGTGACAGGCGTGGCGTGCACGGTTTTGCCCACAACCCTAATCCAGCCTTTCGCCTCCAGGTCTGCCTGGGAGATTCCGGTGCCGCGCAAAGTCTTATGAAGCTCGTCGCGGTCCATCTCGCTGCGGTTTTTAAAGAGGCGCAGGTAAAGACGGCTGGCGGGTTCGGCGCTGTCGGGCGGCCGCAAACCGCCGGCCTGGGCGCTGTCTTCCAATACATCATCAAGAAGCTGGTTGATGCCAAGCAGAGCGTCCCTCACGTCCAGCGACTGCCCCTCCCCGGTAAACACCTGCCCGTAATGGCGGGAATAAAACTCAAGGGACTTGCCCCGCAGAATCACCCTCAGATCCGATTCGGGCAGTTCCCGGCCGTGTGTGTGCTCCAGCAACTCTTTGAGGCGTACCGTTTCTTCCTTAACCCATCTGCGCATTCGCGCCCAGCTCACCGGGTCGGGTTCGGCCAGGCGTTTTCGGCAGACGTGAATGATGTCGTATTCGATTTTCTTCGAGCCAAATTGACCGCTGTCGCCTTTGGATTCATCGCTCCGGATCGGGTAGGTTGCGACGAGGAGATAGCCTGCATCGAAGAGGGCTCTGAGAATATCGATCCAGGCGCTGTCTTCGCTGTGGTGAAAGGTGAATGCCATGATTCCGCCGTCTTTTAAGTGGCGGCCGGCCTCAGCCCAGCAGGCCGAGAGTGTCTGGCTGTAGAAATCGCTGGACGGCTGTGGGCGGTAGAGCGGATTCGGATCATTTTCTAAAATGGAGTCGTCCTCAGCCATCGTCCTGATCTGTCCCAAATTTCTTGCAGTAACGAAAGGAGATCTCTCGTAATCCTCACGGTCGTCCGGGTGTTCAACCGCATTGTCTATCGCCTCAAGGCTGTGGGGTGCTCGTTCTGGTTTGTAGTATTCGTGTTCAGGCAGGTCCTCGTACCATTTCCGCAGCGTTATTCTTAGCCAGACATAAAAGAAATCCGCACAATCCGCATAATAAATATTGTCACCGAATGGAGGATCAGTAATGACTAGATCGAAATGGAGATTCCCCGTAATTGAGAGCTCTGTAGAGGAGCCGCAGTATACTTCCGAACCCGGTATTAAATAGTCACCTATTGCAACTTTCTTGCCTTTGGCTTTGGTATTCGAATCAAGAATTAGATGTTCCCATGGTTTTGCAGCCCACGTCAAGCCTGTAATTACAGTCTTTGAATTTGAATCCCAGTTACCTCGCCCTAAGTTGTGGAAAACATTATTTTCGACATGGAGATTTTTAGGATTGTAGTTGGCGTTGGACATAAATGGCACTAGCTTATCGTAGCCAACGTCCCACATACAAAATATATTTTGATTTCTCAGGTATTGCTGAAAGGCTCCCAAGGCTTGTTCGCGCACATCCAATGGCCAAATGTCGTCGGAAGCCTCCGTGATAGCCTTTAACAAATTTCCATGAACTAGTAACTGACGACTGTTGAACATCATCCACCAATGGGTATAGCCGTGGTCTGGAAGCGGGTCCTTAACATGGGTCCTCATGGAGTAGGCTATTTCCATGCGTGGCCAATATTCTCCCAGATCGCCATCCTTAAGGCTCTCCCATTCCCTTTCGGCCATTTTCAAAAGGCGGACGTCTTCCATGTCCGGTGATTTGAAGTAGCGCCCGCCGTAAGAATAGCCTTCGGCTTCACACATGGGGCAGTGGCACTGTAATGCATACGCAGCCGTGGGCGCGGTATGCTTCACCTTCTTTGTCGCTCCTAGTCTGTCTTGACTCTTCCCGCAGCTTCCGCACGTAAATTGGGCCTGTTTTGGAACCGTACCGGCATCCGTCTCTAATACTGTTCCGTCGGAAAATGACACTGTTTTGGGAATGGACTCGCTCCGTAGCTCGATGAGGTTTAGACCGGCAAGACGGCTCTCGTACCATGCGGCGGTTGTGGAGGAATCCGCTCCGGCCCAGCCGCCCAACTCCCGATCTCCATCAAATCCCGACGCCCCTTTGAGCCATTCCGGATGAACGAGCAGGAACATCTGCACCGACTTGGATTTCAGCCCAAAATCCTTTTTCTTGCGCTTGGAGGCGCTGAGATTACGCTGAGAATGACGTTGCAAAATGTCCAGCAGGCGATTGCCTGAGAAAGTCCGGCAATGAGGACAGTGAAGCCCCGGTTCTTCTTTCGCCCCGTCCTTCAGAGCGAGCGCCCGCTCCAGGGTGTCGTTGGCGTTTCCCTTGTCGTAATCATTTAAGAGACGGGCAAAATCCTGAGTCATTTCGGTAAAGGGCGGCTCATCATCGAGAACGACACGCTCAGCACCGGGGGCCATGCGGGTTTCGCCCAGCTCCGCATGAAACGAACCGCCGCAGGCCGGACAGGTCAGCTCAAGATAACTGGTGGAAAGCTTCTTTTCGGCAATCACCGGCGTTCGAAAAATGGGGGTCCGGTGGCCGCAGCCCTTGGCTTGACATGGGCCGTGTTTCGCCCAGAAGGTGTAGATGACTTCCGGCCCTTCCCAGCGAAAGCGTTTCCGCTCGTCAGGCGCCAGATCAACGGGATCGATGTCAACCGGCTCGCCGGTTTGAATATCCACCCAACGACCTTTATGGCCGCGCGGGCAGGTGGTGGTGTAAAAAGGCTGAATTCGTGGTTTGACCTCACTTTCGATGTGATCGAAAAGGGCCTTGACCTGTTCGGGATCGCTGCAGGCAAGTTCATTTTTTACCACGAACCAGGCGACCGGGTTGAGGTCGACGCCGGTCATCTGCATGCCCAGTCTTGAGCCTTCCACCAGCGTTGTGCCGCCCCCCATGAAACAGTCCAGGACCTTCAGTTTCTTGAATGAGCCGGCCTTTTGATGATTGCAATAGTAATGGTCCCAGACTCTCTTCGCGGCTTCACCGGGTTCGTCGGGCGCCTCGGTCGCAGCGGCGATCAACATGGATCGAAAAACGCTGGAGCGCCTCCTGGCCCACCACTTGGACATCTGATAGATGGGTTTTCCCGCGTTGCCTTCCAGGTTGGAAAGGGCGTTTATCTGGGCAATGGGAAAATCGGCCTCGAGGCAGGTTGGCTTGCGGTTGGGATCGCTAAAATCCGGAACGGGAAGGCGAATGGCCTTGCCCAGGTTGGGAGGCAGTCCATTTTCAGAAGATGTGGTTTTGGATTTTCCCGGCTTCTTTGCAGGCGCCGGTTCCGGGTTCAGCTTGTTTTTCCAGATGGGGAGCTGGTTTTTATCCTTCTTGCTCATAGCGAAATCAGGCTTTTCAATGGGGGATTGTAAGGGTTCGGGTACTTGTAGGCTCTCTCGGGCGTATCGTTTTTATGAGGGTGAAGGACAGGCCTGGTGCGTTGTTTAGTAAGCCCGGATTTATAAAAAACAATGAATCGCTTTTGGAATTGGCCCAGAAAATCCTCTTGATCGTGGAATCGTTTCAAAACCGAATTGCAATAATCCATTATGCATTCCGCACCCTTGAATTGCCTTTGTATCTCCGGTTTCTTGGCTGTCCTGGACTTCATTTCCACGAAAAGCATGAGGGGCCTGTCTTGATATATGGTGAGCAGAACGTAATCGCATCTTTGTCTTTGCCCACGCCCCTCTTGCAGGAGAGTTTTGGGTTGTTCGGATTTATCCAGTTTTATGAGCACCGAATTCGGCGACACATCAAAAATCTTGACTGGCTTCAGCTTCGAGTCAGGAGCGTCTTCCTTTAATAGAGCGAAGCATCGCCCATGCTCGGCCCCCGCCGAGCTGACAATTTCGTCAACCAGGAGCTCTCGCATCACGCTCAGATCGAACATGAATCCTGCTCCTCACCGCTGAACAGGATAGCTTCCTGAACGCGATTCATATCATCGATGGTTCTATCAAAGCTGCTGGCTTCGATTCCAAGTTCGGGATCGATATCCGCCGGCACAAGGGTCATGTGATTCCTTTTCCGAACCCCTCCATCCAGTTTGACCGGCGCTTCTTCCGCAATGTAAACCTTTATGACCTCAGCGTTAATCAACTCCTCAGACTTATAGCCTTCCTCCTCCATTATTTTCTTTAACTGCGGCCTGTCATGGTTAAGCATTATCAGAGTGTTTAGTTCTTTGACTATATAGTCGCTGTGTGTCGTTATGAAAACCCTGACGCCAATGTTAACCAATCTTGCAAAAAGCCTCGCCACGCGCCGCTGATTTTCCGGGTGCAGGTTCAGCTCAGGCTCGTCGACCATGAGTAGATCTCCGCGCTGCGCCACATGGCGAAGGTAGAACCCTATGTCCAGAAGAGACCGCACCGCGCTGGAACTTTCGTCCATTGTCAGTTTGATACTTTTCCTGTTGGGAATATAATAAAGTTCATCGTTTCTTGTGACCGCATATTCCCCGCCGATTATTTTGCCAAAATCATCCAACAACTGTGGATATTCTTGAGCGATGAAGCTTTCCCGTTTTGCAAAATCTTCAAGCTGCCGGGTAAAATCGACATTTGTCTTCACCGGAAGAGCGTAATCGCTGTAGACCTTGGTCAGAAGTTCGAACGCATCTATTTCTTTTTCCATGCTGCCCATCTGCTCCAGCAGGCGATTCCTGGCAAAATTGAGATCCTTTCGAAAGATGGCGGCGCCTGTTCTTTCCGCGCTGGCTATAAACGGATGCGGGAAAAGATGGCCGAATATGATGTCTTTGATCGCATCGCCGATCGACTGCTTGATAATATCCCTGGGGATCCGGATCTTATCTTTTTCCACCAGCAGCGTGATTACCACCTCATCGCTCTCTTTTGTTTTTGAGATGGAAAACAAAACGTTTTTTGTCGCCCCTATCCGCATTTCGAATGATTCGATCGGTCGAATGTCGGCCGGATCGAGACTCACCTGGAACTCGGTTTCCATGAACATCTTCTGATTGGAGGCGAACACGGTGGGCAGTTGCTTAACGTATATCTTGCATCCTTCATTGATTATCTTCGGCGCGTTTTCAATATATTCCTGGATGTTTATACTTGCGGTCCCTTCAGCAAGAAGCTCGGATACTTTGGCATCGGGAACGGTAACAGGCAGCGACATTTTCCAGAAGTAAAGGAAGCCGAAAAGTGCATAAGTTGCATAAGTCTTTCCGGTATTGTTGCAGCCGCATATGATGGTCAATTTGCCGATCTCGAATTCGGCCTGTTTTAGCGCTCCAAGGTTTTTCACCCGGATTTTCATGGATTACTCCCCTTTCACAAACCTGGCAGTTCAATCCAGGGCACGGCCACCTCCAGCAGGCTCATCCCGCCATGACAGATATCGGGAAACGCGCCCTGGACCTTCCATTTCCTCTGCCCCATAACCACATTGCGTCCATTAGCGGTCATCACGATGGGAGGCATGAAACTTTGCTTCGGGGGTTCGGACGCGGCTTTGCTCCGTGACGCGCCGAAGGCCTCGCGCAAGATGGCGATGGCGTCGGGGTCTTCCACCTCGGAGGAAAATCTTTTGCTCACCGCGTACCCATGATCCGAAGTGATGACCAGGCCGCGACCCTGGCGGAGTTTGTCGACAAAGCGCCAAAAGCCGTCGCCCTGTAGAATTGTGGATGCGATACCGGCTATTTGATCGGGTAATTTTTTATAGAGGTGAATGTGGTCATCGAGCCAGGAATGCCAGATTACAACGTTGGGGGATGGCGGAATCGCACAATCCTCAAAGGGATGACTGAAAACATCCGTGTAACAGGCGGAACCGAACAGGGCGAAATCGGAGGGCTTGGAGTCGTTGGCCAGAGCGCTTCTTGACTGCAACCCGAGGGCGTGGGCGAATTGGTCGGTAGTCGACGGGCACTCCGAGCCGGTGACTTTGATCCGCACGGGCTGGATACCTCTTGTTTGGGCGCCCCCCAAAATGAGCGGCAATTCCCGAAGCGAGAGCGCGTCAAGGATGAGAACCGCTTTGGGGCCGGTGTCGCTCGTCCACTCCTTGAGCAAGGCCGAGGTTTTCTCCCGATGGTTCGGATAAGCCTTCCAAAGCTCCCAGGCGGCCTCGCTCAAGAGGCGATCCGGGACCACCGTGGCGTCATGAATCGCGACGGGAGAAGGGCTTGCCCCGGCCACGTTCAGAAGTGCGCCGAATATATCCGTCCAGGCGGCTTCCGGGGATGGGGAGTCGAGGATCAATCGGAGCCAGTCGATGCTCACTGCTCTCCTCCTTCCTCGTACTCGACTTCCAGGGAAGCCTTGAAGGCGGAAGGGATTCGCTGCAGAATCTGTTTCACCTGCTGGACGTTGAGGCCGGAAAATTCTATCCTGGCTTTATCGATTGTCCGGCTGGAAGAGACTCCCCAGGATTCGAAGCTTCCGGACAGATTGATGCCGGTTGCGGGTTCTTCGGTCTTTTTGATCACGGACAGCGGTTTTGGAGCGGGGCTTTCCACAATGGGCGGCGAATCGTCGTCCTGCCCTCCATCCGGCGGCGCCGGAAATATTACGGTTGCAGTTCCCGTTTTTTCCGGCTGCGGGACCGCGCCCGGAGTGAGGGTTGGACAAGTCCCCCGCTCAACCCCGCCCGCCCGAGTGGTTTCCACGGTAACCGTTCCGCCGCCTACCGCTTCCGGCAGGCCCAGTTGGACCTTGCGCATTTCCTGACCTGTCCGAAAGGCCTTGGCTCTGATATGATTTCTGGCCTCTTCGAAAGTTGCGTCCTCGTTCCGCCTTCCGATCCAGGTCCCATTGACGTTTAGAACCAACAGGCCTTCGGCTGCGAGGTCGAGTATGGCTTCGTAAGCCCTGGTCTCTCCCAGGAACGGAATTGCATCCCCGGAATTTGGCGGGGGCGGTTCAATCAGGTCATCCATCAAGGCGCCAACAAAATCGGAATCCCGTGCGAGCTTCAAAACGAAAGTTTTAAACTCTTCCTGGTCGAACAGGTCCTTCACGATTTTGGCTTCGACCGCCGAGGGGATATCATTCCCCTGGGCGGAAATTTTGGCGACATCAAAAACGCAGTTTGCCGGCTGCTGGTAATCCCATTTTTGCAAAATGGCAAATCGATTGAAACGGCCTTTCAAAGACTGGCGAAGTAGACGATCAAAATCCTGGAACAGCGCCCTGTAGGTTGCGTCGGCTCCCCAGGCTTCCCGGGAACAAAGAAAACCGCATCGGGCGGAGTACAGCAGTTCGGCGTCCGTAAAGAGTCCCTTACCGTCGCCTGCCGGCAGCAGGAAACGGACTGTATTGCGCCGTGTCGGGACTTGCTTTGCCAGCCAGGCCCCCAGGCAGGCGGAGATGTTCTCCTGGCCGCCATTGACCTGGTCGGGGATTACCAGAAGCACCGGCCTGCCCCACTTGGCCGGCTTATCGGCATCCTCCACATCGTTCCACGGATCGTCCTTCCAGGCAGGGCCGAGGACGATCACCCTGGTTGGGGGCTGGGTGGTCTCGGGGACGAGTATGTGGCGCAGAGTAGCCCTGATGTGGGAAATGTCCCTGCCGGGATAGACCGACTGGCCGCCGGTGGAAACCGCGCCCGGCTGCCAGAGCTTGTTGTTCTTTGCGCAGGCCCTGACCTTGGCCCTGGGATTTTCCTGGACGCCAAACCAGAGCGGGCCCCCGGGCGTCTCATCGCCGTGGATGTTCACGCTGTTTTCGATGAGAAGCGCCAGTTCGGCCTGGAAAGCGTTATCGTCTATGGCATTGGCTTTGGTTACATCGAGGTGGAGCTGAACGGGATAGCCTCCAGCCGTTTTGCCCGGCGACATCGATCTCATCCAGATCGAGCTTACCAGCTCTCTTGCATCGGGAATGTCCGCGCCCGATTCCCGAACGGTCTTAAGGTTTGCCTGGGCGATTTGGCGCAGTTTCTCCTGGCCGGCCTGGACGGCGATCGAGTCGACCAGAGTCTGAACTTCTTCGGATTCTCCATCGACGAAAAAATCAGCCGGGGTAATCATGGGCGTCAAGTCCCCACGCGTCCGGAACACCCTGGCCAGGATGCGAATCATGTCGCGCGTCTCCTGGGCGGCCTGAGAAAGAAGAATTTGGTATTCGAGAAGATCGAGCAATTCCGGGCTAAACGGCCAGCAGTCGAAAACCTCCCGCTGAATTCGTTCCTTTTCGACCTCGGATTTTCCGGCGTGCAGCAATCGAAATCTTTCGGCGCCATACGCGCCGGCTATTCCCCGGACCTCTTCGCCCGTAATATTGCGCCTGTTTTCAAAGAGCCGATGCAACAGGAGCTTTTCCCTATCCTGCCTGGCGGAGGGGCCTCTAAAGTCGATAACGACCGGCCCCTGGCGATGGATCTGCTGAAAAGCTTCGTTCTGGTTGTCCAGAACCGAGCTGACAAAAATCAGGATCTCGGGGCGATCTTTGGCTATTTCCGAAAGAACCTGCACAAAATTGAAAGCGTATTTCCTGATAAACAGACCCGTCCTCGGATCTTTTTCAGGCAATCCGGTAAACCATGTCTGAAATTCATCCAGGATGAGGCAGGTCGGTTTATCCTCGAACATTTTTTCAAGCAGTGTTCGAGGCGGAAAAGATTGGGACAT
The DNA here is from genome assembly GCA_021777755.1 of Deltaproteobacteria bacterium. GTDB lineage: Bacteria > Desulfobacterota > Syntrophobacteria > Syntrophobacterales > Syntrophobacteraceae > SbD1. The sequence goes on along the minus strand of JAJYDE010000012.1, from coordinate 77,148 downwards.
GCCCTCGAACTGCCCGCGATAATATTGACCTTTAGGGTGACGGTCAAAGATCAGGTCCCAGAGCAGCAGGTATTCATGGTTATGAACCGGCTCAGAGATGGGTACGTATCCTTCCACCAATTGAATCGATTTAAGTTCATCGCCGCCCAGTCTTTCAGACCATTCTTTGAGCCAACCTTCCACAATGTGCGGAGACTGAATGGCGTGATGCATCACAGCCATGATATGAGACTTGCCGCGCCCCCGGTCTCCCATGAGCAGGATCGGGCGACCGTGTTGATTGACGCTGAGGGCCTTTAGCGCAACCCGTACATCATCCGTGGGGTAGGTGATGGACAATATCTGGTCGGGAGACTTCTGGGCGGCGCCCTTATTATCGCTTGTTCGAAGCGATATCGCCGTCCCGGGCATGTGCACCTGGAGGAACTCGTCCCGAAGTTTCAATCCAAGCATTTTGTGTCACCGCCTTGCATATTGAGTTATGTTCACCAGATTGCCCGGGCCTTGGACATTGCGCCAAGGCCAGACGCCAGGTAATTAATTGTCTGAATGGGGTGATGCGGAAGAACGAGCAGCGTAAAAGCCGGAAAGAGTGTCAATACGCCCCGTTTGGAGGGTATATCACTGTATGTCTTAGTAATCCAGGGAGATTTAGCCCGTGCGTCAAGACGAGGGATATACGCGCGAACTCTTAACACCGCGTTTGGCCCAGGGTCCATCCGCAAACATCCTGGCGGACAACGCCGAATGTGAAAATGAATTTTGGCGCCGCAGGCGCCCGCGATCCGGGTCACGCGGCTCTCCGCGCTTCTGTCCCTTGCCCCGCCCCTTTACAAATCTACTGGCCTTCAGCCCGCGCAAAACGCTCCCGATACTCTCGCGGGGAAAGACCGGTGAATTTTCGGAAAAGCCGCCGAAATGAGTTTGTGTCTTCATAACCCACCTGCGAGGTAATCTCGTCGACCGTTTCGCGGGTGGTCTCCAGCCTTTGCTTGGCCGCCTCCACGCGCAACCGCTGGAGATAAGCCAGGGGAGAATCGCCCGTGGCGCTTTTAAAGCGCCTTTTGAAATGGCGGGGGCTGATGCCAAGACCCGTCGCCAACTCGTCGAGAGAAAAGCTCTCGGTGAGGTTGCCTTCCATATGGGTCTGGGCTTCCAGAATTTTATGATCCGTGTGATTTTTCTGAAAATCGAAGATAAAGTAGGGCGATTGGCTCCGCACGCCGGAATCGACCAGCAGGGACTTGGCGCAACAGAAGGCCAGCTCCTCGGAACCAAATTTTTTTATCAGATAGCGGGACAGATCCAGAAAGGAGGTCGTCGCCCCCGAGGTAATCAGCCCGCCGTCCACGCAAAGAATCCTTTCCTGCTCCAGGCGGACCTCGGGGTGGAGTCTTTTGAAAAATCGGGCATAGACCCAGTTGGTCGTCGCGACCTTGCCCCTTAGCAGTCCGGTTTCGGCCAGAAGAAACGTTCCGGTGCAGGTCGCACCTATCAGGGTGTTTTTGGAGTGCTGGTCTTGGAGCCAGGTGAGAAGCCGCCAGGGTGTTTTTCCGATAAACTCGAAAGGGGGCAAAAACGCGGGTAGCAAGATGAAATCGGTTCGCTCCACCTCGTCAATCGACCGATGGGGCTCGATAACCACCCCGCCATACCCCTTGACCGGTTTGCCGTCAATGCTCACGATATCCCAGGTAAAAAGAGGAGCCCCGTCGTATTTTTCCCCTTCCAGGGTTTGACGCCAAAGATTGGCCATGGCAAGGGCGTCCATGGGGCCGAAGATGCTGGAAAGCGAACAATTCGGGTGGGCGAACAGGGTTATATGGGCCATAAGCATTCTCCTTCACGGCGAAGATGGCACTTTTGGCGTGATTTTTGTCGGATATGCCACTTTATCTTTTTGCTGTCAACCTACTATTGTAGTTTACGGTAAAAACCGGAAAGACTACGGGAAAGCTTTGACCAGCATAAAGGATGATGAGCCATGAAAGACCCTTTGTTCGAGCCGATCACGATCAAAAATCTCACGATTAAAAACAGGATCTATCTTCCGGCCATGCACTTGGCGATGGCCAAGGATTTCAAGGTCACCGACCGGATGGTTGACTTCTACGCCGAACGGGCCAGGGGAGGTGCGGGCATGATCGTTGTGGGAAACGCCACGGTCGACGAGGTCTCGGGCTTTGCACTGGCCATGGGCGCCCATAGCGACGAATTCATTCCCGGCCTCACCCGTCTGGCCGGGGCGATTAAGGACAACGGAGCAAGAGCCGCGGTCCAGATAAACCATTCGGGCCGTTATTCCCATTCGGCCCTGATGGGCGGGAAAAGACCCGTTGCCCCCTCGGCCATTGCCTCGACCCTCACAAAGGAAGTCCCCGACGAACTCGATATCGAGGGCATACGGAAGACGATCGAGGCATTCGCCGCGGCGGCCGCGAGGGTTAAAATTTGCGGCTATGACGCCGTGGAAGTCCTTAACGGGACGGGGTATCTCATAAGCGAGTTTCTGTCTCCGGTTACCAACAAGAGGGTGGACGAATACGGCGGAAGCCTTGAAAACCGGATGCGCTTCGGCCTCGAAGTGATGCGGGCCGTGCGCAAGGCCCTCGGCCCGGATTATCCCGTGATTGCCCGCATGGACAATAATGACTTCATGGAGGGCGGGATGCGGGGTGAGGAACTGGGGGAATACGCGAAGCGGCTTGTGGGGGAATGCGGGGTGGACGCCCTGTGTGTCAAGGGAAGCTGGCATGAAGCGAGGGTGCCGCAGTTAACCACCAATGTGCCTCCGGGCACCTATGCCTACCTGGCCCGAAAGATCAAGCTCCAGGTGTCGGTGCCGGTCATAGCCAGCCACAGAATCAATGATCCCGACCTTGCCAGGGAACTTATCCGGGACGGCTATTGCGACATGGTGGCCATGGGCCGCAGCCTTATCGCCGACCCGCAACTTCCGGAAAAAGCGCGCACGGGGCGTGAGAAGGAAATCGTTCACTGTATCGGCTGCGCACAGGGCTGCTTTGATAATCTTTTCAAGCTAAAGCCCGTGGAATGTATGTGCAACCCGATGGCCGGCCACGAAAAGGACCGGGCGATTGAAAGGGCCGGCCAGACCAGGAAGGTGATGGTCATAGGCGGGGGCCCGGCGGGGATGAGCGCCGCCCTGGCCGCCCGCGCCAAGGGTCACGAGGTGAGCCTCTACGAACAGGCCGGACGCCTTGGCGGCCAGCTTTTCCTGGCCGCGCTTCCCCCCGGCCGCGGCGAATTCGCCCGACTTGCCCAAGACCTTGCGACCCGGGTTTCGCTTCAAGACATCGAGGTCCATCTGAACACGACCGTGGACGAAGCGCTCCTTGACTCCCGAAGGCCCGATGCGGTAATTCTGGCTACCGGCGCCAAGCCGCTTAAGCCGCCGGTACCCGGCATTGATTTGCCCCATGTGGTCCAGGCCTGGGATGTGCTGGCCGACCGGGCGGCCACGGGAGAAAACGTCGTGGTGATCGGCGGGGGCGCCGTTGGGGTGGAAACGGCTCTTTTTCTGGCCGAAAAGGGGACACTGCCCGCCGAGGCCTTGAAGTTTCTTCTGGTAAACAAGGCCGAAAGCTTTGAGACCCTGTACGAACTGGCCACCCGCGGCTCCAAAAACGTCACCCTCATCGAAATGCTCGACCAGGTGGGCAAAGACATCGGGATAAGCACCAAGTGGGTGATGATGCAGGATCTCAGGCGCGCCGGAATCAAGGTGCGGGTCAAGACCCGAGCCCTTGAGATAACGCAATCCACCGTTAAGGTCCAAACGGGGGACAAGGTCGAAGAGATCAAGGCCGACTCGGTGGTTATCGCCGCGGGCGCGGTTCCTGTGAGCGAACTGGCCAAAGTGCTCGAACGGAAAAATATTGACTTTAAAATCGCCGGCGACGCCGGCCGCATAGCCCTGGCCTTTGACGCCGTGCACCAGGGGCATGAAGTCGGACGCATGATTTGACCTCAAAAAAAGGAGAGGAGATCATCAATGAAACTGACACTTGAATCGAAAATCTCGGAACTTTTGGATGATGAACAGGGCAGACAGATTGTCGAAAAACACCTCCCGGGCCTGTCCTCCCATCCCATGATCGCAATGGCGAGGGCAATGACGCTCGGCCAGATCGTTCCGTTTTCCGGCGGACAAATTACCGAGGAGAGACTCCAGGCGATCGCGGCCGATTTGGAAAAGCTCTCTTGAGCGGCTCTTGCGAACAATTAGAAGGAGGATGGCTCTGATTATGAAACACATCACAGGGATTGCGGTCTTGATGCTTGCTCTTTTTCTTGTCGCCCCGGCCTGTTTGGCCCTCCAACCGGGACAAACGCCCCCCGCGGTCCAACTTGCGGGAAAACTGGGAGGACGTCTCAACGGAACCGCCTGGAGCAGTAGCGAACTCAAGGGAAAGGTTTCCGTCGTTTTTTACGTCGATCCGGACGTAAAGGATCTCAACAACCCTGCTAGCGAAGCCCTGAAGAAGGCGAAATTTCCCCACTCGAAGTTTCAGTCTTACGGCATCATCAACATGGCCGCGACCTGGATGCCCAACTTCGCCATCAATATGGCCCTCAGTCAGAAACAAAAGAGCTATCCGGATACCATCTACGTGCGCGATTACAGGCGTGTACTCGTAAAATCCTGGAAGATCGCCGATAAGAACTCCGATGTGCTGGCTTTTGACAAAAGCGGCAAGCTCATCTTTGAAAAAGATGGAAAACTTGATCAAGGCGAGATCCAAAAGCTTGTCAAAGCCGTCTCGGAAAATCTCTAGTGAGAATGTAAAACGGGGGTCGCGGGGAGCCACGGTGCCCCCCGCAACCCCTTTGCTTTTTGTTTGCTTCAGCCATTAAGGGTTGAAACCGGGTTTTACATGCCCGCCGGCCCGGCCTTGGTCAAGCGTGGTCGAAGCCGTATAGAACCGCACCCAGCAATGCCGCCCTGGACAAAACGGCAAATACCGGAATATTTTTCAGAAACTCGGTGAACCTGCCTTTGCCCGAAAAGGCCTCGATGAAAATTCCATCGGTAAGCGCGGGTAAAATGCGCCCTGGAATGCCCCCGGCAAGATAGACGCCCCCGGTGGCAAGAACTTTGAGGGCAAGATTGCCGGCCTCGGCGCCAAGAACCGCGGCAAAAATCCGCAATGTCTCCGCGCAGAGCGGATTGGCCACAGGGTCTTTTAGCGCCGCACTCACAATCAAGGGGGTGCGGTCCAGTTCAAGCGCAAGTTTTTCCCCGAACTCGGGCGACTGAGGCCCATGGCCGCTATGAAGCAGGAAGTCGTATATATCAGGCAGAGCCTGGCCCGAACACACCCGCTCGTAAGAGACGTGCCCGTAGCGATTGCGCAAATGGCGCCACAGCTGGGCCTGGAGTTCATCGGCCGGTCCAAAATCGGTGTGACCCCCCTCCGAGGGGCAGGCGATATACCGCGAACCGCTCCAGACAAGAAACGCTTCACCCAGACCGGTCCCGGGGGCTATCACGGCGATTGGACCCCGGGGGACGGCTTGAGCGGCCCTGAGGGGGTGGAGTTCTTCGGGCTCCAGGTAGGGCACCGCATGGGCGATTGCCTCGAGATCGTTTAAGAGCACCACATTTTCAAGACCCAGATCGCGGGCCAAGGATTTTTCGGACAGCAACCAGGGCAAATTGGTCAGACGCGCGCAGCCCGCGATCACCGGACCGGCGACATCGAAACAGCCATGGGAAGCCCTCCGGTTGGTTTGCTTCAAAAATTGGCCCGCAACCTCTTCGAGCCCCGCGAAGTCGGCGCTGCGAAACTCCGCCCTGGCAAGGGGCCGGCGCGCCTCGGCCCGTGAACTGTAGAGCCCCAAAGAAATCTTTGTTCCACCAATATCTCCGGCCAAAAGCATCATAAATCTTCATATCCCCTATACGGGATGTTTTTCCAGGGGTCGCACGCGAAAAAAGGGCCGCCCCACCTCGTCTATCCTAAGGCGATCGCCGCGCCGGTCAAGCGCGAAAGATAGAATGTCGGAATTTATTACAATGATTCCAAGTAGCATCAAATATCCGATTTCATTATCTTAATCTATTTTTATCCGGAAAAATGCCGTTTGAAAAATTTACACCTTAAAGTTTTTTCCTCCGGCTGCCGATATACAAGAAGCTGATTTTCGAGGCAATTATTATTGCGGCACATTTATTGCGTAGCGATTCTTCCATCGATTTTTCAACTCCTCATGCTCGAAGGGTGGAAGCTGTGAAGAAAAATCTCTTTTTGAATGCGGCTTTCTTGGCGGTTTACCTTGCTTTGTCCTTTGGAATCGGCCATGCCGATACCGTTATTACCGGAAATTTATGGTATGGAAACAATGCGAAAGGCCAGAATTATATCGATCAATGGTCCAATGAAACAGACAATACAAACACTATAAAAAGCACCGGAGGTCACCCTCTCACCAACGGTCAGTTCAGTTTTAATACCACGGGGTCCAATGTTGACTTCTCCTTTGGGCCGGGGCCCGCATCCGGTAAAGAAACGTACGGTTCATGGTTGAATAATAACGCAACATGGGTTGGTGGCCAAGACGAGAGCAATGTCAATTTTGTTACTGGAAGCAACAATCCCTTTTTTAGCGGGCCAAAAGACGGCAATGGCAGATATGTGGGCACATTTTTCAAGCTGACGTGGACTCAAAAATTCAATTCCAGCGTAACCGATGTTTTGTCCCTGACCCATGACGACGGCGCCACACTTTGGATTTCCACTTCAAAAGGCAGTTTGGGGACCAAGTACATAAACTCTCCCGCCCCGACTGCTTCTACGACCGGAACAACCAACTTCACATTTGATTCCGGAACTACCTACTACTTCACATTGACTTATGGCGGAGTAAACGGCTTTCCGGAGGTTCTCAATTTTTCCGAAACCTCGGCGGCCGTCCCGGAACCAACCACTCTGATACTGCTTAGCCTCGCCCTGGTTTGCCTTACCGGGTTCAAGTTCCGTGGAAAAATAGCCGGATAAACCTACTCCGCACCGGTTTATCCGCCCAACATGACCGCGAGACTGTCTGCGACCAGAAATCCCTTCCGGGTAAGGCGGGCTCTGCCCTCATCGACCCTTATAAGACCTGATTTTTGCAACTGTTCCAAGACCTTGCGGCTTTGGGGAAACTCATCGAGAATACTCATGTCCACCCCCTCGCAGGTTCTAAGACCCAGATCCAAGGCTTCCAGGTCGAACTGATCCCTGGAGAGGAGTTCCGAGCCGGCCAACGGGGGTTTTCCCTCCGCAAGCATCCGGCAGTAGTCGCGCACCGATTTGACATTCCACCATCTTTTTGCGCAAGGCGGCGCGCCGCGCAGCGAATGGGCCGAGGGTCCAAGGCCCAGATAGGCAACGTGGCGCCAGTATTTCAGGTTGTGGCGGCACATGAATTCGGAGCCCGCGGCGAAGTTTGAGACCTCGTAGTGACGATACCCCCGCCGTTCGAGATAGCGGGAAGTCCAGATGAAAAAGGCGGCTTGCATCTTTTCGTCCATTGAGCGCACCCGGCCCGCCCGCCTCATTTTCCAAAGGGCCGTACCCGTCTCGAAGGTCAACTGGTAGCAGGAGATATGCTCGGGACGATATTCCAAAACGGTGTCGAGAGTCTTTTTCCAGCTCTTGAGGCTCCCGGTTTCCAGGCCGTAGATGAGGTCCACGCCGAGGTTGGCAAGTCCGGCCGAGCGGCAGGCTTCAATGGCTCTCAGGGCTTGGCCCGGACTGTGTCGTCTTCCAAGAAATCGCAGATCGGCCTCATCCAAAGACTGGACGCCGAGGCTGATGCGGTTCAGGCCAAAGCTTCGCAGGGTCTTCAACTTTCCCGGCGTAAGACTTTCCGGATTGGCCTCCATGGAAATCTCCGAATCCGGATGGAAAGCGAAACGATCGAAGATGGATTCGAAAAGGGCCGCAAGGTCGGCTTCATCGAGTATGGAAGGGGTCCCGCCGCCCAGGTAAAGGGTATCGAAGCGGGGGAATTTTTCCCTGTAAAGATCCATTTCCGCCCGAACTGCTTGCAGCCACCGCGGGATGGCGGCCGGGGAGGCAACCGAGTAGAAATCGCAATAGAAACATTTCGAGCGGCAGAAAGGCACATGGAGATAAAGGCCGGGGAGTTGCCCGCTATTCATCCTTGGTCTTGAGGACGGAGACAAAAGCGCTCTGGGGGATCATCACGGCACCCACCATTTTCATCCTTTTCTTTCCTTTCTTCTGTTTTTCCAGAAGTTTGCGTTTACGCGAGATGTCTCCTCCGTAGCACTTCGCGGTGACGTCCTTTCGAAAGGGAGAGATCGTGGAGCGGGAAATGATTTTTCCGCCAATGGCGCCCTGGATGGCGATTTTGAAGTTATGCCTGGGGATTTCCTCTTTGAGGCGGTCGCAGACCTGGACTCCCCAGTCCCTTGCCCGGTCCCGGTGGACTATGAGAGAAAGAGCGTCCACCCTTTCACCGTTTACGAGGATGTCGAGCTTTACCAGGTTGCTCTCCCGGTATTCGGTAAGTTCGTAGTCGAAGGAGCCGTAGCCCTGTGTGACGGTTTTAAGCCGGTCGTAGAAATCGAAGACCACTTCGGCAAGGGGCATGTCGAAGGTGATTTCGACGCGGCCCGGAGTCGGATAGACGACCCTGGGGTTACTGCCCCGCCGCTCCAGACACAGTTTCATCACCGCGCCCATGTAACGTTCGGGTAAAATTAGTACGGCCTTGATAAAAGGTTCCCTGGCCTCTTTGATATTGATCGGGTCCGGGTAGTACTGTGGGTTTTCGACCGTGATCGAGGAGTCGTCATCGAGTGTGAACTGGTACTGGACGCTTGGCGCGGTCATGATTATGGACTGATCGAACTCACGCTCCAAACGCTCCTGGACGATATCGAGGTGGAGAAGCCCGAGGAAGCCGCAGCGAAACCCCTGCCCCAGGGCTATGGAGGAGTCTTTCTGATAGACAAGGGCCGCATCGTTTAGCTTGTACTTGTCAAGAGCGTCGGCAAGAGAGGGGTAATCATCCGATGAAATGGGATAGATGGAGGAAAAGACCACGGGCTTGACATCTTTAAAGCCGGGCTGAGCCGAAGCGGCGGGATTGGAATCAAGAGTCATCGTATCGCCGATTCGGATGTCGGCAACTGTCTTTATGCCCGCGATCACATATCCGACCGACCCGGCCGTGAGATTTTTTTGAGGGTCCCTGTGCAAACGGAAAAATCCGACTTCTTCGACCTTGTAGGTCGCCCCGGTGGACATGAACCGGATGAGGTCTCCGGGGCCGAATTTGCCGTCGAAGACGCGACAACTGGCGATGGCCCCCCGAAAGGGATCGTAGTGGGCATCGAAGATGAGCGCCGAAAGAGGCTTTCCGGAATCCCCGCCGGGAGGCGGCACGCGGTTTACAATGGCCTCCAGGACCTCTTCGATCCCCTTTCCTTCTTTGGCCGAACAAAGGACCACGTTTTCCGAATCGAGCCCCAGGTCATGATCGATCTGCTCTTTGGCCCGGTCGATGTCGGCCGAGGGGAGATCGATTTTGTTGATGACCGGAATGATGGCCAGATCGTGCTCCATGGCCGCGTAGAGGTTTGCGATGGTTTGGGCCTGCACGCCCTGGGAGGCGTCTATTAAGAGCAGCACGCCCTCGCAGGAAGCAAGGGCCCTTGAGACCTCGTAGGAAAAATCGGCGTGGCCGGGCGTATCGATCAGGTTGAGTTGGAAGGTCTCGCCCGAACGGCTGGTATAGGGCAGCACCACGGTCTGGCTTTTGATCGTGATGCCTCTTTCCCGTTCGATGTCCATGTTGTCAAGAATTTGATCGCGAAACTCTCGGTCGTCCACAAGCCCGGCGTGTTGAATAAGGCGGTCGGCAAGGGTCGATTTTCCATGGTCGATATGAGCAATGATGCTGAAGTTTCTGATCTGCCGCATGCAGCTTGTTCTTCCTTGACTGTTTTCAAACCACCATCGGCATTATCAGGCTGAAATAGCCGGGATCGTCAGGACCCAGAAAAATGCCACCATGAGCGTCGTCGACCCACTCGAACCTGATTGTCGCGGATTCCATGGCGGAAATACTTTCCATGACGTAGCGAATGTTGAATGCTATGCTGAAATCCGGACCGTCATATTCTATGTCGATAACGTCGTTTGCGTTGCCCAGTTCCGGATTTCCCGATTCGAGTTCCAGGCAGTTTTGGCTGATATTGAATTTGACGTGTCTGTAGCTGACGTCGGTCACCAGGGCGACCCGCTTGAGGGCGGGCTGGATGACTTCGGCTGGCATAATGATCGCATGGGGTCTTTCGGCGGGAATGATCGATTCATATTCGGGAAATTCGGCCTCGAGGAGCAAGGTGGATAAAAAGGCCTCCGGGGTCCTCAGGACGAGCGATCTGTCATCCATGCCGATAAAGACCTCGGACTCCTTTTCGAGCAACCTGTGCATCTCCTGGACAGCCTTTCGGGGGAGGGTGATTTCACCTTCCATCCGAAAGCCGGGGAAAGCCGAGGCGGAAACCTCGTAGTAGGCAAGCCGGTGACCGTCGGAGGAGACAAAACGCAGGTGGTCGTCTTCGGTGGCATGCCACAGGAGGCCGGGAGCGGCGAATGAATCCTCTTCGGCGGGGATGGAGTAGAGCGTTTTTTGAAAGGCTTGCCGCAGAACCTCCGCATCGCACTGTGTGAGGGGCAGATCCTGGTAGAGGTTTATGTTTGGAAAATCTTCGGCCGGGATGGTGGACAATTCGAAGCGGGATCTTCCCGCTTTTACCAAAAGTCTTGCCCGAGAAGCATCCAGGTCGAAGGAGACTGTTTTTTGCGGAACCTCGCGCACGATCTCCAAAAGCTTTCTGGCCGAAACGGTGGTTTTACCCTCCACCGATACCTGCGCGACCATTTTTGTCCACAGGCTGAGTTCCAGGTCGGTTGCGGAAAACTCGAGGGTCCCGTCCGTGGTGGCCTGAATCAGGCAGTTGTTAAGGATTGGCATCGTGGTTTTCTTGTCGGTCGCGCTCTGAATCCTTTGGAGGACCTGAACGAGATTTGCCTTTTCCACCTGGAATTTCATCCGGCCATTCCTCCCGGTTTGTTTTTATTGTCTTTATTTTTTCTCACTTATGAGAAACCATAATAATAGTAAGGGGCTTAAAGATTGTCAAAAAATTTGGTAACCACACGTAATTTCAACGGATCGGATTTGACAATCCTGCGACCGCCACTATTGGAATTGGCAGCCGTGCCCACAGACGAGAAAGTTTTAAACATTTTGCCGACACTGTGTGGACACTATTTTTGAGGCAGCTGACCGACTTTTTAAAAAAGTCGCTTTTTTGCGCTCCCGACTTGAAAAAAGTCCGGCTTGAACATAGAATTCGACCCGCTATTCAGGTCGCTGACGATTCGGGGAATCTTGCCTTCCGGTGGCAAAAGAGGCGCGGGAGGCCTTTGGGATGCTTAAAAGAGGTGGCTTTGCGGCTCGAAGCTGCCTAGATTCCTTTAATAAGAAACAGTTTAAAGAGAAATCTCAAAATTTGAAAGGATCCGGGTGGGAAGAGAATACAGGCCTAACGCCAGGGAATCCGCGGTGATATCCAAGCTGGACCATCAGAAGGAGTCCCGCAGGTATCACGCCATGAACCAGCTTCGTCACAACATCGAGGAGATGGCTGACAGGATCACGATGAAGCTGATCGAAGAGCGTCTGATCGAGACCACCAGCAAAGGGGACTTGCAGGACCAGATTCAGTTCGCCCTCCAAAAAGTGCTCGATTCCGAAGAATTTGAAATCCAGTACCAGACGGCAAATCTTCGGACCCTTGTGGCACGACCCAATTTTGTGAGTCTGTTCGTGACCGCTTACATTGTGGAAAAGCTTATAGATCACAAATGCATCGTGGACATTTTCGGAACGGACGAAGAAATTTACGCCAGTGTCAACAGGCAGGTTAGCCGGTTCATCCAACTGGATTGATCCTCGCCCGGGGGAGAAAAGCCAACATGAGCGGTGTTGAAACAAAGGTTCCGCCAAATTTTATCCGAAGCATCGTGGCAGAGGATGTGAAGAGTGGCAAAAACGGGGGAAAGGTGCTGACGCGGTTTCCGCCCGAGCCCAACGGCTATCTGCACATCGGCCACGCCAAGTCCATATGCCTTAATTTCGGACTGGCGGCCGAGTTTGGCGGCCTTTGCAACTTCAGGTTCGACGACACCAATCCGGGCAAAGAGGAGATGGAGTACGTCGATTCGATCATGAGGGATGTGCGCTGGCTTGGTTTTGACTGGGAAGACAGGCTCTACCACGCCTCCGATTATTTCGAGCGTTTGTACGACTGGGCGGTCGAACTGATCGAGGCGGGTAAGGCCTACGTGGACAGCCTGAGCGCCGATCAAATCCGGCAATACCGGGGGACCCTCACCGAACCGGGAAGGCAAAGTCCCTACAGAAACCGGACGGTCCCGGAAAACCTGGAGCTTTTCAAAAGGATGCGGGCCGGAGAATTCGCCGACGGCGAGCATGTGCTTCGGGCAAAGATCGACATGGGCTCGCCAAACCTCAACCTGCGCGACCCGGTCATGTACCGCATCCGTCACCTGCCCCACTGGCGGACCGGGGACAAGTGGTGCATCTACCCCATGTACGACTACGCCCATGGGCAGTCGGACGCGCTCGAAGGCATCACCCATTCGATCTGCACGTTGGAATACGAGGACCACAGGGCTCTCTACGACTGGTTTCTGGATAACCTCGAGGTTCCCTCGCGTCCCCGCCAGTACGAGTTTGCCCGGCTGAACCTGGCCTACACCGTCATGAGCAAGCGAAAGCTTCTTCAGCTCGTTTCCGAGCGCTTCGTAGCCGGTTGGGACGATCCGCGAATGCCCACCCTTGCCGGGATGCGCCGGCGCGGGTATCCGCCGGAGGCGATCCGCAACTTCTGCGAGCGGATAGGTGTGGGAAAGCGCGACAGCCTGGTCGACCACGGACTTCTCGAATACAGTGTGCGCGAAGTGTTGAACCTGAAGGCCAGGCGCGTTATGGCCGTTTTGCGGCCCCTAAGGGTGGTTATCGAAAACTATCCCGAAGGGCAGGTCGAACAACTCGAAGCCATAAACAACCCTGAAGACCCTTCGGCCGGGGTTCGAAGCGTCCCGTTTTCAAAGGTGATCCATATCGAGCGCGACGATTTCATGGAAAATCCGCCCAAGCAGTTCTACAGGCTTGCTCCGGGACGGGAGGTGAGGCTGCGCTACGCCTATTTCATAAAATGCGTCGATGTCGTAAAAGATGAAAAGGGTGAGGTGAGCGAGCTTCGCTGCGTCTATGATCCGGCCACCAGGGGGGGAGATTCGCCGGACGGCAGAAAAGTCAAGGCAACGCTTCACTGGGTTTGCGCCGCCAACGCGGTCCGGGCCGAAGTGCGCCTCTACGACACCCTTCTGAACCGGCCCGACGCCTCCAGCGAAGAAAACGGGCAGACATTCAAGGACTTCATCAATCCCGGTTCACTGGAAGTGATCAGCGAGGCAAGACTTGAGCCCGCCCTTGCCGGTGCCCCCGCCGGGGCGACCTACCAGTTCGAGCGGCTGGGCTATTTTTGCGTAGACCCGGATTCGACGGCCGAAAAGATGGTCTTCAACCGAACGGTTGGTCTTCGCGACACCTGGGCCAAGGTGGCCAAAGCCGAAGGAATAGTAAAGAAATCCTGATCGAGCGATCCGGGTGCCCCTTGGAGGGCACCCGCCCGAAATTGCTCCAAAAGATGTATCCCCGCTTTTACAATTATGGCCGATCCGGCGAGATTCTCCTGCTTTTATTGAACAATATCCAGAGCGATAATCGATCACGTAAGGCGGTAGAAATTGAGCATCATCATGGTTTCGAGGCGAGTGTCCGAATCGGCGGCTTTCGAGAGGTTTTGCAAAAAATCGAGGCAATTTTCGAGATGGTCGATAAACTTACCGGCGGGAATCATTTCGCTGTAAACATTGGTTACCGAATAGATGCACATGTTCATCGATTTTGCGACCCCGGCGATTTCAACCGCCTTGCGCAGAGCATCGATGGCCAGGGCGACAAGGCTGTCGGAGCGCGGGGCCATGACTTCGACCAGGGCCACGGCGTAGCAAAAATAGATCGTCGGGCGATAGCTTTCGAGGGTGATCGCGTCATCATGGCATTTGATCTTGGCCATGAGCAAACTTTCAATGTGCTCCCTTTGCTCCTTTTCCGTCAGGTTGGCTCGCCTCAAACCGATCTGCCCCATTGTGTCGAGGAAAATCCCGCGTCTGGTCGGGGCGTCGATGGTAAAAGGCTGGTGCGAGGTGGAAAAAATCTCTTCATCTCGGCGCAACATGGCTTGAAGGAGCCTGACACTCAATAGGAGATAGGCCGAGCGGATGCCGGAAGGCGAAACGGTCAGGGCCTTTTCGAATAAATCCTCGGCTTGATCGAGCAAGGAGAAGACTTTGTCCCTGAGGGCGCGCGATGTTTCGCCCGCAAGCGGGTTTGGCCGCGCCTGGCAGTTTCGAACCCCGCTCATGGCCCGGGCGATATTCACCATGGCGTATTCGCAGTAGAAATCCTCGGCCTCGCATGCGCAGTTGGCCTGGATGAAGCAGGCTTCCTTTTCGGCCTGGCGGAAGAAACATTCCGCGGCTCGGGCGTCGGGGGCCTCGAGGGCCGCATTGGCCAGAAGGGTCATCCGGAGGGTTCGGGCGACGAGGTTTCGCGGGCTGAGAGAAAGAGTGATCTGCAGAATCTGCAGGGCCTCCTCGAAACGGCGCCGGTAGTAGAGGGTTTTGGCAAGTTCCACGCCCAGCATGGAATTACTCGGTGATTTCAAGAAGATGGAAACCGCGTTGACGGCGGTTTTTTCTCTTTTTCCATCTGCTTCGGGCAATTTCCAGAGCAGGCGGTCGAGCTGTCGCATCGATGCGGGACTGTTTTGCATGAGGGGGTCTTCGAGCAACTCGGAGACGAAATCCAGGTAGAGGGTTGTCCAGAAGGAGTCGATCCACCAGACGTAGAGGACTTCGCCGTTAAAAAGGTTTGCCTCGGCGGGGGCGGGGCACAGAAGAACACGGATGTCGTTTATCAGCAGGCACTGACGAGCGTATTCGGAAACCCGGATGACCGGGTCGTTTGGCAGTTTGGCGTTGAGAATGGGCAGCAGGTAGTTATCCAGCACGACAAATTCTCCTGCAACAATCCCTATTGAAAGAAACCTGTTTTTGGTGCAGTAGCGCGACAGGGACCATTTGATCGCAATCTGGTGGGCAAGAGAAACCGCTCCGTGCAAACAGCTGCGGTAGGCGCCGGGATTTTCGCAGTCCTGTTCCCCGGGAAAATCGATATAGATGGTGGTGATGTCATGTGAGCGCACCTTTCCCCAGCGTCCGCGGGAAAAATGGCTTATCGACCGGTCGATGTAGCTTTTCACCGTTTTTTTGAGCCAGCCCAAAATTTCATGATCTATAACATCTCCGCGACTGTAGACGGCAAAGCCGATGCGGGCGCCTCCTTCGACTTTTTCAGCCAGACTGTTTTCAGCGCATAGTCCAAGCAGGGTTTCATAGTTCCATCCGCGGGCCGGACCGCGGCGTTCATAGCCCAGCCAGAAGGCGAGGCTTCGGAGAACATTTTTTTTATAGTCGGTATCGGCGGGCTCCTTTTTGAGCCTTGTGAGCATGGAGTTTGTGATCTTTGGCAGAAGAAGCTTTTGCTCGTCGAGCAGGGCGTTTATCCGCGCGGTAAGGGCGCGAAGCGAGAGGTTCACCTGGAGAAGCTCAGCTTTTTTCTCCAGGAAATCTTCGAAAGTGAGGTCTTGGGGCCGGTTGAAATCGTTTGCCGGCAGTGAGGAGGTATCGAGAAGCAATTCGAGGCTTTCCGTGTCGGGTCTTTCCATCAGGCCGTTTCGAAGGGCGAACTGCAGGATTGAGTCGAGTATGGCCGTGTTTTCCTTGTTTTGTAGAAACAGGCGCAGGGACTCTTTCGAAGGAAAGAGTGAAACGAGGGCCGATTGTGCTTTTTCAGCTCTTGTCATGTGGGGCTTTCTGTGCGGAAAGATTTGATGTTTTACCATAAAACATGTTTTTTAGTAAAACACCATAACAACTTGAACTCGAAACCGCGACCGACTAAAACAAATCATGCGGATGAACGGGGGCCGAGGACAGGCCCGCGGGTCCAGGACAAAGGAGAGGATGATGGTTGCGCAAAACTCGCAGGATTTTAATGGCGCCAGGGCGGAAGAGGACTTTACCGTCAGCACCAGCCCGGCCACCGGGCAAATTCTTGGCAAGTACCGGGTGAACACGGTTGAAGAGGTCCGTCAGGCCGTGGAGCGGGCCGCGAGGGCCCAGCGGGACTGGGGTGAAACTTCGTTGGCGCAAAGGATAAAACTTGTCGGAGCGATTCGCGATTACATCATTGCTCACCTGGATGAAATTGCGGAGGTCATATCCAAAGACACGGGCAAGACCCGTGTTGACGCCATGATAACGGAGGTATTTCCGGCCTGTTCGGCCCTCGGCTATTACTGCCGCAAGGCGCCCCGATTTTTGAAGGCCCGAAGATTGGCGAAGGGCAACATCATCACCTACGCTCTGGGCAAGAGGAGCAAGATTCACCGTACGCCCTTCGGTGTGATCGGAATCATCTCGCCGTGGAACTATCCGTTTGCGATACCCTTTTCCGAAGTGATCATGGCGCTGCTGGCTGGAAACAGTGTTATTTTGAAAACGGCCTCCGAGACACAGGCGGTCGGCCACCTTCTGAAGGCTTGCATCGAGGCCGCGGGGCTGCCCCCGGATGTGTTCACCCACGTCAATCTTCCCGGAAGGCTTGCGGGAGACGCTTTTTTGGACGCCGGGGTCGATAAGCTCTTTTTCACCGGTTCGGTGGCGGTTGGAAAATATCTGATGAAGAAGGCCTCGGAGAGCCTTACGCCGGTTTCGCTCGAACTGGGGGGAAACGATCCGATGATTGTGTGCGAGGACGCCGATCTGAAGCGGGCCGCGGTCGGCGCGGTTTGGGCCGGAATTCAAAACGGCGGGCAGAGCTGCGGAGGAGTCGAGCGGATCTATGTGGATCGGAAGGTGTATCCGGAGTTCATGGCGCTTTTGAAAAAAATGGTCGAGTCGTTGCGCGTGGGTCCTGACGAGGACTTCAATGTGGATATCGGGGCCATTACGACAACGCGGCAGATGGAAACCATAAGGGGGCAGATCGAGGAGGCACTGGAAAAGGGGGCGCGAATTTTTGCGCGTTCCGTGGAGGTCCGGGGGCTGCCGGGTCGGTTCATGGCCGCGATGGTGCTGAGCGAAGTAAACCATGACATGTTGGTCATGAAGGATGAAACATTCGGCCCGGTGCTCGCGGTGATGCCTTTCGGGGATATCGAGGAGGCCATCGGGCTGGCAAATGATTCTCACCTGGGTCTTACCGCTTCGGTCTGGTCGCGCGACAGGAAAAAGGCGAAGAGGATAGCCCGGAAGATAGCGGCCGGGGCGGTCACAATCAACGACCATCTTCTCAGCCATGGTTTTGCGGAAACACCCTGGGGCGGTTTCAAGCAAAGCGGGATCGGCCGCACCCATGGAGAGTTGGGTTTTGCGGAGATGAGCGAGCCGCAGTGCATTGTGGACGACATCTTGCCTTTTGCGAAAAAGCAGATGTTTTGGCACCCGCACAGCAAAAAAATCTACAACGGCTCAAAAGGGATATCGCTCTTCTTGTACGGGAGAAATCTTTTCGAGCGCCTGCACGGCGTGTTCATGCTGGTGATGGCGCTTCCCAGGATGTTTCGGTCCGATCTTTAGTAACGGGTTGATGGAAAATTGAGGGCAAGTCTCATGCAACTACCGGATAGCTACGAGCACCACCATCCCACCAAGATTATCGCCGGGCAGCGCGCTGTCAGCAACCTGCCCTTCGAAGCGGGAAGGTTCGGGGCCAAAAAGCCGCTGATTGTTCTGGACGAGGAGATGGGCCGAACCGGGTTCATTCATCTTTTGGAACAGGCCTTTGCGGACTGCGGCCAAAAGAGCGGGGGCGTTTTCTTCTCGGGCGAAAGGGCTACAGCGGCGGGCGCGGGCGAAGCCGCCGAGTTTTTCAGGCGAAGCGGCTGCGACTGCTTTATCGCCGTAGGTGGAGGCGCGGTCATGGACGGGGCCAAGGCGGCCGCGATGGCGGTGGCTCTGGAGGGAGCGGAGTTTCCGTCGGACAGGCGTTTTTCCATGAAATTGCCAAAAATTATTGCCGTGCCGGTCACATATGCTCCGGGCTACCAGGTAACCAACCTTGCGGAGCTTTTCGACGAGGAAAAAAACCGGCCGCTCCATTATTTTTCCGAGAATTTCATCCCGTGCATGGCGGTGCTCGACCCCAAGGCCACATTGAAGGCGAGCGGGGCGGCCAAAGCGGCCTTCGCCCTGGAAGCTCTTGCGCGCGGCCTGGAAGCGGCCTCGGGGCGGGAGGCGAACCCGATCGTTGTGATTTACGCCAAAGCGGCCATCGGACTGGTGAAAAATTTTCTAGGGCCGGCGTTGAATGAAAAACGGTCCAGGGAAGCCGACCAGGCCTTGGCCAGTGCTTCGCTCTACGCCGGTATCGCCTTCTCCGGATGTTCCGGAGGCATTATCACCGGGGCGGCCCATGGGCTGAAGGCCGTGAGGGGAATTGAGGCAGGCATGGCCGCCGCCGTCCTGCTTACCCGGGGACTCGATTTTGTGGCGCGGGAGATGAGGGCGCCGGCCGCCGAACTTGTCGCCGTGAGAGAATCGCTAAGCCTTGTCCGGGGCATTCCCGGGCTTCCTCGGGGGCTGCGGGAGGCTGGAGTCGCCAGGGAGCAACTGGAAAAAATCGCCGAGGTCGCCCAAGCCGGGCCGTTTTTGCCCGAGGACCGCGCCCGGGAGGTGTTCACGCTTCTTGAAGAGGCATTTTAGGAGATTTTATGCTGGAACTTACCCTTGTTGAGAAAAGCATGCTTTTCGCAAGAGGTTTCAAAGCCTGGCGCCGGATTGAATCGATGGCCAAGCGGCTCTACATGGCCATAGCCCTGAGGGTGTTCGGGGCGGCCTTCGATGCGGTGAGCTCCATCAGCGCGGAGTGCGAACGGGAGCTTGCCGACTGGGAGGAAGGCAGAAGATTCGCCCTGGGAGTGGAGCCCAAAGGGCCCTGCATAACTCTTGAGAAAAAGGGGCGAAGGATCCGGATGATCGGTACGGGGCTCAAAGACCCCCACCTCTCGATCCTTTTCAAAAATCTCGATTCGGCCGTCATGGTTTTCACCACTTACATGGGGGTGGTCCAGGCCACCGTGGAGAACAGGGCCCTGATCAAGGGGGATAACGGCAGGGCCATGGAAGTGATCCGGATTCTCGACATTATCATGATCTACCTGCTTCCGGGGTTCATTTTGAAGAAAAATTTCAGGACCGTCCCCGGGTTTACCCGCTCGCAGTACCTGGTCATGCTCAGGATATACGCCGCGCTCATCCCCGCACTTGTTAGGACTTTCTTTTAAAATCGAGGAAAAACGCCATGCACATGCCCAACTATTATCAGCATTACTCACCGGGAAGAATCGTGGCCGGCTACGGCGCTTTGGACAAGATCCCTTCGATCATGGAGCGGTTGGGATGCAGGACCGCCATGGTGGTGACCGACAAGGGGGTGGTCGGGGCCGGGTTGATAACCTGTGTTCAGCAAGCCTTCGAGGGGACTTCGTGCACGATTGCCCATGTTTTCGACGAGGCGCCGCCCGATTCGAGCAACATCGCCTCCAACAAGCTCGCGAGGCTGTTCGAGCAATACGGCTGCGACCTGTTTTTGGCCGTGGGCGGCGGGAGCTCTATTGATACGGCCAAGGCCGCAAACATCGTCATCTCGGAAAAAACCGACGACTTGCTTAAGATCCAGGGTGCGGAAAACATCGAGGCCGATCTTCTGCCCGTCATCGCGGTCCCCACCACCGCCGGCACGGGTTCGGAGGCCACCAAGGCGGCGGTGATCTTCAACGAGGAAAAAAAGGTCAAGATGCTCTTCAGCGCCGACCAGCTCTGCCCGACCGTGGCGGTGCTCGACCCCCGCATGACCGCCACCGCGCCCCCGAAGATCACGGCGGCAACCGGCCTTGACGCACTCACCCACGCCATCGAAGCCTCCATCAACCTGCAGAAAAATCCCATCGAAGACGCTTTCGCGAAGGCGGCCATCGAACTCATAGCAAAATACCTGGTCCGCGCCACCGAAAACGGCGCCACGGATATGGAGGCGCGCTACGGCATGGCCAATGCGGCCCTTTTTGCCGGAATCGCCTTTTCCAATTCCACGGTGGGGGTCGTTCACTCCCTTGCCCATGCCTGCGGAGCGGTCTGCCACGTTCCCCACGGTATGGCCAACGGGATTTTGCTGCCCTGGTGCCTGGAGTTCAACCTGCCAAGGGTGGCAGCCCATATCGCAGAGCTTGCCGGACCGCTCGGGGCCGAGCCAGGGGGCAACGACCCGGTGGAGCGGGCCGGGCGGACCATCCGGCTGGTCCGCGAACTCGGAGAGCGCCTGCACCGGCTCTGCGGGCTTCCGCTAAGGCTGCGCGATGCGGGGGTAACCGAACAGAACCTGCCGCACATAGTCGAGGTGGCCTTAAACGACGGCTGCCTGATATACAATCCCCTCGATGTCACCCGAAATGACGCCCTGCGCCTTCTGCGCAACGCCTTTTAGGCATAAATCCGACATTCATGCAACCAGGGGGGCATTTGCCACGGAACGCCCGGACAAATGAGGCTTTGGATTTTTCCGGCCACCCTGTAAGGATCAGGGCGCAATTCGCGCTCCCTGATCTTTTCACCCTGTCAACCCTTCCCGCCCACGAATGCTCATCATTGTGGCGGACATGGTCGCCACAATCTTTTTCTCTCCATCTTTCAATGCAAATACATCTCCTGAACACACCGTAAGGGTGCGCCCCGGCTTGATAACCCTGCCGCATGCAACCAATGATTCCCCGATGGCCGGGGAGAGCAGATTGATTTTGTATTCTACCGTGAGCACCGCGGCATCGGGAGCCATAAGGCTGAAGGCGGCAAAGCCGCAGGCCGTGTCCGCGAGGGCGGCGACGACCCCGGCATGTATGAAGCCGTGCTGCTGGGTCAAATCATCTCGAAATTCAAGTGAGATTTCCACTTCCCCGGGGAGTACCCTCGAAAGAGTGGCTCCGATGGTTTTCATCAGATTTTGTTTCGAGAAGCTCTCTCGTATTCGCCTCTCGAAATTTTCGTCTTGAGGCACGCAGCTCCGCATCGTTTCGACTCCTGAACGGAAAACACTGTCAATATCAGTTTCCGCGATTATCATGGGCGCTGCAAATCCGTCAATGTTTTTCATGATCAACAAACTTGATAATGAGATGGTTGGCGTGGGTATAGCGACGGCAAAGATCCCTTGATAAAAAACAACTGTTTTCCGTCAATGTTATGATCGACCCGAGTGGGATAGTAGCCTTCAATTCCACTCAGGTCGTCTTTGTTAGGGCAAGGTTCTTTACTTCTCAGGTTCTTCGGCTGCCAGCTTCAGTGTCTTGGCATCCTTGCGCGGTGAGGCAGTACAGCCGCACCCGCAACCGGTCCGCTTCTTCCCGGCCATGGGAAGCTCCTTGTTTTCGGCCATCGCTATCACCTCCTTTCATTCCAGATAATGCATCCCTGGCGTGGAGCTTTGCCTTGAAGCCATTCAAGCCCCCCGTGGCCGGAGAATTGTCAGCTTTAGCGACCACTGACTTGCCAATGACCCGCAGCCCTTCGCCTTCATTGCCCGTGAGGTTTTTCCATGAGGGCCGTGGAGGCGCAAGCCCTGGCGATCTCCTGCACCACGGAGGCAAAGCATGTCCTTGCTTCCTCGCCGCCGCCGCCGTCCGCTTCCGAGATGATTGGCCCGGCAAGTCCGGCTTCCCCGATATGGCGGATTGCCTCCAGGGGAAAGCTCCCGCTACGGTCACGCTCCGCCGCATCGGGGGAAATGCGCTCTTTGGCAATCTTTGAGGTGCGCTCGCGAATCCGTCCCCGCCGCTCCGCGATATCGCTGTGACATTCCATGGGGTTCTCCTTGTTTTGAGTACTATGCGATATATTTCAGTAATTAAGTATATACTAATTAAGTCCGCAAAAAAAAGAGTTACTTCTCCTTCTCCAGATCCTCGATCCGGCACCGTACCTCGTTGAGCTGCCTTTGAAGCTCGCTTTCCCATTTTTTAAGAAGCTCGATCTTGTCTTCGGATGCGCCAAGCTCTGCCTCACCAACCCTTCCGGTCCCCTTGCAGCCGCACGTGCAGACCTTCGAGAGCAGGTTCCGGCAGTGCTCAAGAGCTTCTTCGTTTATCGCATAGGGTATCCAGTAGCCCTTTCGTTCATTGCGCACCAAGCCTGCGTGTTTAAGAATTTTGAGGTGCTGCGACACAGCGGAGGGAGTTACGCCAAGCACATCCGAGAGTTCGCTCACCCCGAGCGGTCCCCGCTGTTTGAGGAGTTCGATAATCCGGATGCGGGTCTCGACCCCGAGAACTTTAAAAAGCTCGGCCTGATTGATTTCCACCTCGACTCCTTCGCTATTTTAGTAACTGCTTAAATAATAAATCAATTCAACATTGCTGTCAAATGTTTAGTTGAAAAAAATTCGATAACCCGCCGATGCCGATCATATCGGAATTACCTATTTGCCGCATAGAAGGTTTCAATTTATATTCATTCTTTGCGTTTTGGTCGCAATTATGCCGCGGTGAATTCCGACTATGGGGGGGGGATTGGTTTATGGCTAATTCGTACGATGCAATGTGGGAAAAGCTCAATCTTGACCTGGACGCTCACAGCGGGCTGCTCGAGGTGCTCGGGAAATTCTACGGGGACATCCATGCGAGCCAGCAGGGGCGTCTTCGGGGGATGGAATACCTCGACTTTGTGCTCTCCGAGGTCCACGGGCTAAGGATCAAGGAGCTTCAGGAGGCCAAGGCCGCAGGTAGAATCGTGGTTGGGACCTTCTGCGTTTTCGTCCCCGAGGAAATCGTTTTGGCCGCCGGAGGGATCCAGGTGGGTTTGTGCGCGGGGGCCGAGATTGGAAACGAACAGGCCGAGAAGGTGCTGCCGAGAAACACCTGCGCACTTATAAAGTCCTTTGTGGGGTTCAAGCTCGCGAGGCTTTGTCCCTATATCGAGTCGTGCGATCTTATCGTCGGGGAGACCACCTGCGACGGCAAGAAGAAGGCCTACGAGATTTTCTCCGATTATTCTCCGGTCCATGTAATGGAAATCCCCCAGATGAAGAAGGCTTCCGACCGGGTTCTTTGGAAAAGCGAGGTCCTGGGTTTTAAAAACAAAGTCGAAGAGATGACGGGCAAAAAGATCACCGCGCAGAGTTTGAAGGATGCGATTCACCTGGTGAACGGGCGGCGGCTGGTGCTGCAGAGACTCAACCGGCTTCGGGCGGCGGTTCCCGTGCCGATTTCGGGTAGAGACGCGCTTTTGATCAACCAGATATCTTTCTACGACGATCCGGTCCGCTTCACCGCCAAGATCGGTGAGTTGTGCGATGAGCTGGCGGAGCGGGTAAAGGCCGGAGAGGGGGTGGTTCCGAAAGGGACCAGGAGATTGATGCTATCGGGATGTCCTATGGCCGTTCCCAACTGGAAGCTTCCCTACGTGATCGAGTCTTCCGGCGCGGTTATTGTGGGCGAGGAATCCTGCATAGGTACGCGCAATACCCGGGACCTGGTGAAAGAAACCGGGACCACCGTGGAGGAGATGGTCGAGGCTCTGGTGGACCGCTATATGCGAATCGACTGCGCCTGCTTTACGCCCAATACGGAAAGGCTGGAAAACGTGGTCGATATGGCCCGCGAACTCAAGGTGGACGGAGTGATCCACTACGGCCTCTCTTTTTGTCAACCTTACGCCATAGAGGCTTTCAAGGTGGAAAAGGCGCTCGGAAAGGCCGGCATTTCCATGCTTTCCATCGAAACCGATTACAGCATGGAAGATGTGGAACAGCTGAAGACCCGGGTGGAAGCTTTCGTCGAGATGACGAGCTGAGGGAGTTCTAGTCATGTTCGACAAGGACATGGTCGCGGGCATTGATATCGGTTCGCGCTCGATAGAGCTGGTTGTATTGAACTCGGGGGGTGTGGTGCGCCGGGAAAAGCTGCCCACCACTTTCGATCCCCTGGGCCAGTGCCGAAAACTCGTCGAGGGACTGGAGGGGGTGCGGGTGGTGGCGACCGGATATGGGCGCAAACTGTTCGCCGAATCCTTTCCCGGTTTGAATGTTTCGGCGATAACCGAAATCCAGGCCTACGCGCTCGGGGTGAAGTTCCTGCATCCGGAAGCCGGAACGGTTCTGGACATAGGGGGTCAGGATACGAAAGTGATCTCCTTGTCGGGGAGCGGCAAGGTGGTCAAGTTCGAGATGAACGACCGGTGCGCGGCCGGGACGGGGAAGTTTTTGGAATTCATGGCCGTGGCGCTCCAGGTTCCGATCGAGACCTTTGGCGAGTTTGCGTTGCGCTCGGAGCGCCGGGTGCAGATCAGCAGCATGTGCGCGGTTTTCGCCGAAAGCGAGGCCACCTCTCTTATGGCCAGGGGCGAGCGTGCGGAAAACATCGCCATGGGGCTGCACGCGGCGATCATTTCGCGAACGATCGCCATGCTAAGGCGGGTTGGCGCCTCGCCTCCGCTGGTGTTTGCCGGCGGAGTGGCCCACAACCCGTGCGCCGTACGGCTTCTCGAAGAGCAACTGGGTCAGCCCGTGAGTGTTCCTGAAAACCCGGACATGGTGGGGGCCATCGGCGCGGCGCTTTACGGCAGAAACGGAAGTATTCAATGATTTCGCCCACCATTGCCATTTGCAATTTCATCCCGGATGCGGCAGAGCTTAGGGACGTGGCGGTTCGAAACGGATTTTCCGGGGTCGATTGGACCTTCAAGGTCGAAGAGCTGCCGCGAAGCCGGGCGGAAGAATCGAGGCTTTTAGAGAAAATTTCGATTTTGAACGGCCTGGAGATCCGTTATCATTGCGCGTTCAAAGGGGTGGATGGGGGCGATGAGGATGACCGCAAGGCCGAGGAGGCGATGGAGCTGTTTGAAAGGGTCTGCCGGGTGGTCTCCAGGCTCGATGGCTCTTATATTACCGTGCACCTGGGGTTGGGGAGAAAGTCGCCCGAGGGCCTTTCCTGGGAGCGCACGGTAAGGTCTTTGGCGGAGTTGGTCGCTTATGCAAAAGGGCTGGGCATTACGCTTTGCCTGGAAAACCTCGCCTCCGGCTGGTCGAGCAGGCCCCACCTGTTTGAGAAGCTGGTGAGTAAATCCGGAGCCGGTATTACTCTTGATATCGGTCATGCGAGGGTGTGCCAGGCGGTGCGGTGCCGGTCGTTTGACCTGGAAGATTTCGTCATGCCCAATCCAGGGCGGGTTTTTAACGCCCACATCTACCATGAGGAGATCGACGATCGCCACGTGGCGCCCGAATGCGTGGAAAACCTCAGTAGCCGCCTGGACCTTCTGGGGGCACTTTCGTGCAACTGGTGGGTTTTGGAGCTTCGCGAGGAAGCTCCGCTTATGAAAACTCTAAGAGTTGTTCGCAAATATTTGGAAAGCCGTGATGAAGTCAGACCAGTGGAAGACGAAGCCGACCGACAGGTTTGTTTTGAAGTGGATAAAGCTTAATCTGTGCGCCCGAATTACGCCCGGGCTCATCGAGCTCAAATGGCTCCGGCCCTGGATGATCACGGTGTGTTCAACGGCTGTCGGCGTTTCGGGGGGCGTTTTGTTCGCCCTTGGTTGTGGAGGGGCGGCCGGAATTCTTGCCGCCATGTCCCAGCTGCTAGACGGCGTTGACGGCCAGTTTTCGAGGCTTGCAGGCCTTGAGACCAAAGGGGGGGCTTTTCTCGATTCGGTTCTTGACCGCTACGTGGATGTGTCCCTGATAACCGGAATGGTGATCTACCTGTTAAGACTTCCCGTCCACTTTTCCGTGCCGCTTTTGCTGGCGGCGGGTTTTTTTGCGTTGTGCGGGAGCAGTCTCATCAGCTACACGACGGCCCGGGCGGAAAGCCTGGGGCTCTCGATGGGCAAACCGACCCTTGCGAGCAAGGGGACGAGAACTAGCGTCATCGTGCTTTGCGCATGGGCGAGCCTATTTTTCCCGGCAGCCCCGCTTCTGGCCTTGAGCTATCTTGCGGTGCATCCCAATATTGTGGTGGTGAGGCGAATTTTGCTTGTGCACGGCAAATGAGGGGCGGGGGGTTATGGTAGAGACCGGAGTCGTTCACGGCCGTTTCCAGGTTTTTCATCTCGATCATCTCAAATACATACGGGCAGCCAAGACCAGATGCGGCCACCTGGTCATCGGAATTACAAACCCCGACCCCACGCTCACAAGAACCGATCCGGCGGACCCCAACCGCAGTCTGCCAGGGTCCAATCCGCTGAGTTATTTCGAACGATACACGATCATCCGAGCGGCGGTGATCGAAGAGGGTGTTTGGCCTCCGGAATTTTCCATAGTTCCCTTCCCCGTAAACATGCCGGAGCTTTACGGCTATTACCTGCCTCTTGACGCCGTCTTTTATCTCACCATCTACGACGACTGGGGAAAGAGGAAACAAGAGATGTTCAAGGCTTTGGGGCTCAAGGTGGAAGTGCTCTGGACAAGGCCTTCGGACAAGAAGGGCATAAGCGCCGGGGAGGTTAGACGGCGTATGGCGGAGGGCCTCGAATGGGAGCATCTCGTGGCACCCGCCGCGGCCGTGATGATTTCGGCTTCGAGATAGAATCCCGATTATCTCCTATCGGCACATCACTTGAGACCTTTTGGCGCTTTGCGCACCCCCCCTTTGCGCACTCTGCCCGCGCCGAGTTTTAACTTGTGCATTCGAGGCGGAAAATGTATGTTTTTTAGCCCCTTGGGGTGGGGCGATTTTTCCCGGCGCAAAACAACCCGTGCGTAAAACGCCGTGGACGGGCCTTAAAGTCAAGTTGGCGCAACGTTTGTGGAACCGAGGTGAGCGAGATGGACACGCAATACAGCACGACCCTTGAAACCCTGGAGCGACTTCGCTTTGAATCCTCCGCCGGCGGAGGCGAGGCACGGATGGAGGCCCAGCATCGAAACGGAAAGCTTACGGCGCGCGAAAGGATCGGGCTGCTTTTGGACGACGGCAGCTTCGAGGAGTTCGATGTGCTCAAGGTGGGTCGCGGAGGGGCGCTGGGGGATACGAAAAGCTACCTTGGCGACGGGGTGATAACCGGCCACGGGACTATCGACGGCCGCGAGGTGTTTGTCTTCAGCCAGGATTTCACGGTCGCGGGGGGCTCGCTTGGCGAGGCCCACGCCCAGAAGATATGCAAAGTGATGGATATGGCGGTAAGGGTGGGAAATCCCATCATAGGGCTGAACGATTCCGGGGGTGCGCGCATACAGGAAGGCGTGGATGCCCTGGCCGCCTACGGTGAAATCTTTCACCGCAACGTAAGGGCGAGCGGGGTGGTTCCCCAGATCTCGTGCATCATGGGGCCGTGCGCCGGGGGCGCGGTCTACAGCCCCTCGATCACAGATTTCGTTTTCATGGTGCGCCAGTCCTCCTACATGTTCGTAACCGGGCCGAGTGTGGTCAAGACGGTAACCCACCAGGAGATAACCTCCGAGGAGTTGGGAGGAGCTGAAATTCACTCGGATGTGAGCGGGGTGGCTCATTTCACCGTGGCAAACGATGTGCTGTGCCTGCGGGAGATCCGGCGCCTTATCAGCTATCTGCCTTCAAACAATCGTCAGCGCGCCCCTATTTTGGATCTTCGCGATCCCCCGGACCGCATCGATCCGGCGCTGGACTTTTTGATTCCGGAAAACCCGAATCAGACCTACGACATGAATGTTCTTATCTACTCCATCCTGGACGGGGCCGAATTCATGGAGGTTCAGGCCGGATTTGCCCGAAACATCATCTGCGGCTTCGGCCGCCTGGGGGGGCAGACCATAGGGCTTGTGGCCAATCAACCGGCGGTGCTGGCCGGAGTTTTGGACAGCAACGCCTCCTTCAAGGCCGGCCGGTTCGTCAGATTTTGCGATGCTTTCAACATCCCGCTGATCGCCCTGGTCGATGTTCCGGGGTTCATGCCGGGCCCCGACCAGGAGCACGGGGGAATTATCCGCCACGGAGCGAAACTGCTCTACGCATTTACCGAGGCCACCGTGCCGCGTATTTCGGTCATTGTTCGCAAGGCCTACGGCGGGGCATACCTGGTGATGAACTCCAAACACATCCACTGCGATGTGAATTATGCCTGGCCGACGGCGGAAATCGCGGTCATGGGCCCCAAGGGCGCGGTGGAGGTGATCTACCGAAAAGAGATCCAGGCGGCGCAAGACCCCGAGGCCATGTTGAACGAAAAGATGGCCCAATACAGGCACACCTTTGCCAACCCCTTTCTGGCCGCCCAACGCGGCTATGTCGACGATGTGATATTTCCTCGCGACACTCGCCACCGCCTGATCCGCACCTTGCAGGTGCTCGAGGGCAAGAAGAGCCGGGGCCCTTCCCGCAAACACGGAAACATTCCACTGTGAGGGAAAAGATGTTCGATAAAATCCTTATCGCCAACCGGGGCGAAATAGCGGTTCGCATCATCGGCACCTGTAAGAAGATGGGCATCGGCGCCGTAGCGGTCTATTCCGAGGCCGACAGCCGCAGCTTGCACCGCCTGGTGGCCGATGAGGCCCTCCATATCGGCAAAGCGCCCGCGCGGCAATCTTATCTGGACATGGATCGGATAGTTTCGGCGGCCCTTTCGGCCCATTGCGACGCGGTGCATCCCGGCTACGGTTTTCTTTCGGAAAATTCCCGGTTTGCCGAGCTGGTCGCCTCGGCCGGGCTGACATTCATCGGCCCCCCCGCCGGAGTCATTGGCGCCATGGGCGATAAGATCGCCTCCAAGAAACTCGCGATCGAGGCGGGAGTGCCGGTCATCCCCGGCCATGTGAGCGCCTTGAACGACTTGGGGGAAGCTTTGGCGGCAGCCGAAAAGATCGGCTATCCCGTACTGCTCAAGCCCGCGGCCGGTGGGGGCGGCAAGGGCATGCGGATCGTTTGCGCCCCGAATGAAATGGAGGCCGCCCTTGAGTCCAGCCGGCAGGAGACGCTCAAGGCCTTCGGAGACAACCGTGTTTTTATCGAGCGCTACATCGAGCGGCCACGGCACGTGGAGATCCAGGTCCTGGCGGATCTTTACGGCAAGGTCATCCACCTGGGTGAAAGAGAGTGTTCCATCCAGCGGCGCTATCAAAAAATCATCGAAGAATCGCCCTCCCCGGCCCTTGGTGAAGAGCTGCGAAAAAGCATGGGAAAAGCCGCATGCGAGTTGGCCGCCAAGGCGGGCTACGTCAATGCGGGGACAGTGGAGTTCGTCCTGGACGGCGGCGGCAGATTCTATTTCCTCGAGATGAACACGCGGCTTCAGGTCGAGCATCCGGTGACTGAAGCTGTAACCGGCCTGGATCTGGTGGAACTTCAGATCAAGATTGCCGCGGGCGAGCCGATCGCGCTTAGCCAGGAAGAGGTCAATTTCACAGGCTGGGCCATAGAAGCGCGCATTTGTGCTGAAAACCCCTCCAGGGGGTTCATGCCGTCCACCGGTATGATCACCCGCTACGCAGAGCCCCACGGAGTAGGCCTGCGCGTGGACAGCGGAGTCAAAACGGGCAGTTGGATCGGGGTCTACTACGATTCCATGCTGGCCAAGATCATCTGCCACGGCAAGGACCGGGAGGAGGCCCGTATCGGATTGATAGAGGCCTTGAACGGCTATCACATGGAAGGGGTCGACACCAACATCGATTTTGTCAACAGCGTTTTGTGCCACCCCGAATTTGCCGCGGGAAACCTGACCACCGGTTTTATCGAAGAATTTTTCGACGGCAGCAGGCCGAAAAATCCTCCCGACGCGGCAAACTTCCGGATGGCCGCCCTTGCGGCCGCGCTGGTCTATCACATGCAAACGGTGGCCATACGAGAGTCGCTGCGTCCGATGGTCTCCCTGATCGGGGCCAGGAAAGAAGACGGGGGCGCCCACCCTTACATGGTCCGCTCGGGGGAGCATCTGTTCGAGGTGGTGCTGGAAAGGACCGGCGAAATCCATCGGTGGAGTATTCACGTCGATGGCAACATCTACGATGTCATAATGCCCGAATTTAAATTCTACCGCCGCAGACTCAGGTTGACCATTGACGGCCAGGTGCATCGATTCCGGCTAAGAGCCGAACAGTCCTTCGTTTTCGTTGCCTTTAGCGGTATTACGAGCGTCTTCGAGATCTACCAGCCCAAGGAGTGGGCGCTTCTTAAGTACATGCCGGCCAAGGTGGAAAAGCCCTCCGAGGACGCGTTGGTCTGTCCCATGCCAGGGCTGGTGGTGGAAGTGCTGGCGGCGGTAGGCGATCGGGTCTTTCGGGGTCAGAACCTGGTGGTGCTCGAATCGATGAAGATGCAAAGCGGGGTGGCCTCGCCGAAGGATGGGATCATCGACGAGGTTCGAGCGGTTGCGGGGCTGGCCGTGGAGACCGGAGACATCCTCATGCGGTTTAGATGAGGGAGGGCGGATGGCGCAGACTTGTGCGCCGGCTTCCGATTTCGCGACTTCTGTTAGGGCGCCGCACTTACGTTTCCAAGTCTTCCATCTTTTCCACGGCCTTTGTTACTCCGGCGCGCAAACTTAGCGGAACTGAATTCAGCTCGGAGATGTCATACCTGATATCGGACTTTAAAATCTCCGTCCCGTCATCGGCTAGATTGAACCTTAATATGAAGACAAGAGGCGGATTCAAAACACAGGGGCCGGTAGTTGTCATTATTGCTGAAAACTGAGTCGTATCCAAGCAATGCACAATGGATTTGTTCTTAGGATCCGTGGTTATTATATGCTTGCATCCTCCAAACATCAATAAGGCCTCTGTTTCAATATTTACTTTGATTGTGAATAAGGTTCCAAATCCAAACAGTCCATTTTGATGTGCATAATTACATAAATAATCGCGTATGCGCGCGCTCTGAATGCCGCTCGTGATTAAAAACGTATCAATCTGTTTAATAGTAGGATTGTCGATATCAAAGGAGTTGGTATTTACCAGGTACGTCATTCCACCGGCGTGCCTACGCCAATCCAAAAGAGTTTGATCGGGATTTTTGGGCGTATTGGCAAAAAACTTGGAGAATATCTTTTCCTTTTCGGCTGGCGTAGTGCATCGAGTAATGGCTTGTTTCAGGATTGTATCGAACTTGCCTGCGGAATGCTTGAAGAATCGACTCGCATTTTTGTTGCTTACAAACAGATTCAACTCATCTTGGAATGCATTAAGGACTGCCAGAAGTTCCGTATAGCTCAATGAATACTCAACATACTTTCTGCACAATTTGGCCATATTAATTTTGCCGATATCATGCCTCCCTTTGGTGTAGTTATCAATTTCCCTGCAAATGGCATTTTTTTCGGTGGTTAATGACATTGATGCATCCTCCGGTTCAGAGATGACATCCTGCTGGTTGCAGTATGGATCATCACGGCAGGGTTGAAGAATTGATGACGCTTCCCAAGCCGTCATGATAGAGTATTTCGTTGAAAGTTTCAAAAATTTTCCGGTCCGCCGTATGACAAATTCGCCAAACAACTGGAGAAAAATGTGAGAAGCCACCGAAAGGAGTTATGGTTCAGCCTCCCGGGGAGGCGAGCCTACATCAATATCACCGGGCAGGTGGAGGAATGTTTGAAGGAAAGCGGGATATCGGAAGGACTCCTGCTCTGTAACGCCATGCACATCACGGCTTCGGTGTTCGTAAACGACGATGAGCCGGGCCTCCACCACGACTTTGATATCTGGCTGGAAAATCTGGCGCCCCATGAACCTGTTGCGCAATATCGGCATAACGTGGGTGAAGACAATGCCGACGCTCATCTGAAACGGTCGGTCATGGGCAGGGAAGTCGTGGTGGCGGTTACCGGCGGGAAGCTCGATTTTGGACCCTGGGAGCAGATATTTTACGGTGAATTCGACGGGAGCCGAAGAAAAAGGGTGCTGGTGAAAATCATCGGGGAATAGTGCCCTTTTTGAGGGCGGCCGCCCATGCCCCGGGGCATGTTCACCGATCCAGAAACAGATCGGGGTGGAGCTTGCCGGCAAAATCCGGGTCGTAGGCGTAACGGGCGAAGTCGGTGACACCGTTTTGCCTCAGCAAATCCTCGTCGATCAAGGTCTGTCCTGTAAGGGTGTGGCTCGGGGAGGTGAGGATCAGGTATGCGGCGTCGGCAACGATTTCGGGTTTGCGGGAGACTTTCAGGGTGTCCCGGTCGCCGACTGCGAACTCGATGGCGGCGGTGGCGATGATGGTCTTTGGCCACAGGCAATTCACCGCGATGCCGAAACGTCTGAATTCCTCGGCCATGCCCAGGCTTAGCAGGGTCATGCCGTACTTGGACAATGTGTAGGGGGCGTGTTGCGCAAGTCCCGCGCTTTTGAAATTGAGCGGCGGGGACATGCTCAGAATGTGCGGAGCGGGCGCCTGTTTGAGGTAGGGCAGCACGGCCCGCGAACACAGGAAGACCGCCCGGGAGTTTATGGCCTGCATGAGATCGTAGCGCTTGACGGGGGTATTTTCGACCGATGTCAGGCTGATCGCTCCGGCGTTGTTGACCAAGGCGTCGATACCGCCAAACTTTTGCGCCGCGGCCTCAGCCATGGCCCGCACCTGCTCTTCGTCCCTCACGTCGACTTGAAAAGCGAGGGCGTCGCCGCCCGCGGCCCGGACCTCCCCTGCCACCGTATGGATGGAGCCGCCGAGTTTGGGGTGCGGTTGGGCGGATTTTGCCGCGATGACCAGATTGGCCCCGTGGCTGGCGAACTTCAGCGCCATGGCGCGACCTATACCCCGGCTGGAGCCGGTAATGATTATTGTTTTTCCGCGCAGATCAACCATCGGATTTTCTCCTCATCGTCCCGGGTCATGTCCTGCTCGACCTTTTCCAAATATTATTACTCTCAATAATAAGCACGTTTTTCGGGAGTCAAGGGATAAGGAAATCCCGGCGCGGGCATATCCGGCAAGATTCGTCGCAAGCCGGAGCGCACTGGCTCGAAGCCCCCGGTCGGGGGGCCGGCAGCGCCGGCTCCGGAGGTCACCACTTTATGGCGCGATGGAGTTCGCGCGTCTTTTCCATTCTGATCGCGTCGCGTTCCTTTGCCATTTCCTCCAGTTCGCGCCGCATGGGGAGCAGGTCGGGATCGTCCCATTTTTTTCCGTCGCGGTGCGCATCGATCAAGTGGCGATAGATAAAGATCATGCGCCCCACCAGATCGACGGGGTATTCGCGCCCCTGGACCTTTAGCGTTTGAAGCCCGAGGTCCATATAATCCCACAGTTCTTTGCCGTTTATGAGGAAAGCGACATTGGGGTTGCGGTTAATGCGCTCGTTTATGGCCGAGATCTCATCGGGCCGCTTGCCTCTTTTTCCGAGGATCTCGAAGCGCTGCGCGTCGGTTAGAAGACAAATCCGAAAGCAGCTCCCGGACCTGTCGGGCCATCCCTCGTATTCCACTATCTCGTTGCCGTCTTCATCCCTGTAGGTCTTAACCATGTAGCAATCGCTTATCAACTCGTGTAAAAAGCAGTTTCCCACGCCCCCCACGCAGCGCGTGCCGTGGATCAAGACCTCGGCGAGCACGCCCAGCGAATCGACGGCGATTTTGAAGGCTTTGAGCTTTTCGAGGGTGTTGATCTCAGTACTTGCGACCACCCGGGATGCTCCATAGGCGCGGTATTCGGCTATTTGGGCAGCCGAGTGGATATTGCACCCGACGCTGGCATGGATCACCATGCCGGGAAAGTTTTTTGCCGCCATGGCCATTACGAAGGGGGTTTTAAGGATCAAACCCTCGGCGCCCCATGAAGCATACTTGGCGATCTTTGCCGAAACGATGCCGGCCTTTTCGGCCGGAACATCGACATTTAGCGCCACGCGCACTTTGCCGCCGAATCGATTCGCCGTCTCGATGGCCTCCCGTATCTGAGAATCTTCCAACTCCCAGATGCACTTTCTTCGGCTAAAGCCTTTCGATCCCACATAGACAGCGTCGGCGCCATTTTGGAAGACGGCTTCCACCATGGCCGGATTTCCGCCCGGAGCAAGCAATTCATTCATGTCTGCCCAGCCTTTCCAATCCGGGGGCCTCATAGTTTAAGGGATACGATGAGAGAGCCCGGGTTGTCGAAGTCGATGCTCGATACGAAACCAAGGGATTTGGCAAGCCCGAGCATCGGTTTGTTTTCAAAGAAGACGTCTCCAAAGATTTCCTTCATGCCGCGGCTGCGCGCATATTCTATGATACGTTCCATGAGAATGCGCCCCAGCCCCTTTCCGCTTGAGTCCTGACGCACCAGGATCGAAAATTCGGCCCTTTCATTGTCGGGGTCCGAGAGGAGCTGCACATGGCCGTGGAACTCGCGCTTTGCCGCTCCGGCGTTCCCGGTAACCACAAGGGCCATCTCCCTGTCATAGTCGATTTGCGTCAATCTGGCCGCCTGGCCGGGCGAAAGCTCTCGCATGGGATGGAGAAACCGCAGGCGGATTTCTTTCGGAGAAAGGCTCGAAAAAAGAGCAAGAAGGCTGGGCTCGTCTTCGGGCCTTATGGGGCGTATTCGCACCATCGTTCCATCGCGCAGCGACAGGCGCTCCTCCAGCTCTTTCGGGTAGGGGCGAATGGCCGTACGCTGACCGGCGCAGGCCCTGCTCCTGCCCACCCGGATCTGAGCGCTCACCGCCA
Source organism: Deltaproteobacteria bacterium (assembly GCA_021777755.1). Lineage (GTDB taxonomy): Bacteria > Desulfobacterota > Syntrophobacteria > Syntrophobacterales > Syntrophobacteraceae > SbD1. Next base: position 42,273 of record JAJYDE010000012.1, on the reverse strand, counting down.
CAGGGCCGTCGTTTCCAGGGAAAAAATGAACGCCCAGCCCCGAAATGTCGTCCATGTCGCAAAGGATTTGCGCCACTTTGACCAAAGTGAGCGCGGCGCCTTCCATGTCCAAACAGTTTTCCTTTGGTCCGCCTTCATGGTTTATAGCGCCGCGGGCGCGGGAGATGAGTTCCTTTGCCAGGCGAAGGTTCAGTGGCAGGAGCGCAAACTCCCCCTTGTGCAGAGGGTCCTCCCGCATGATTGAAAAATCCAGCCGGAGGACGGGTCCGAAATATTCATCGTCAAGAGCTTCGACAAAGAATTGGCCGGGGGCGGAACGCGGGAGCGGGGTCTTTGAGTCGGAGCGCTCACCGGGGCGCAAATCCGGGGCCGGCACGGGCTGGGGAAGCGAGCCGACCGTGTAGGCGTCTAGAAGCGCGCGGGTTTCCGCGCTCGTCAGCCATCCTTGCCCCCGGGTCAGGGCAAGCTCCACGATTTCCCTCGCTTTTGGCGCATCGGGCAGGAAAGACTCGGGGATGCTCGGGGGCGTTTCCATCAACATGGCCTGGTTTCTCTGGTATCGAATCATCTGCATAAAAGCTCGTATGGCTTCGGCGGGAGTTTCGTAGGTGGGCACATTGTTTTGCACGAACAGCCTGCGCGATTCGCGCGCGCCGGCCCCGCCCAGCCAACAGGTCAGGACTACCGGGTGGTGGTCTTGGCGGGGTTTTATCGTATTTACGACCGCCCGGGCCACCTCTTTGCCGCAGGCTACCGCATAGGGGGCATTCAATATGAGAATGCCGTCCAGGGAATCATCGCCAAGAAGGCTTTGCAGCGCGCTCGCATAGCGGCCGGGAGGCGCGTCGCTGCCTATGTCCACCGGGTTCGAGTGAGACCACATGGGGGGCAGCTCGGCATTTAGTCTGCTCATCGTCTCGGGGCGCAGCGGGGCGAGACGACCGCCTTCGTCGATAAGCACATCGGTTGCCAACACGCCGATTCCGCCGCTATTGGTGAGGATGGCGACTTTTTCCCCTTTTAGCGATCTTGGCATCCTTGCCAGGGTCTCAACGGCGCTGAACAAGGCCTGAATGTCTCGCACCCGCAGCATTCCCGCCCGGCGAAACGCCGCATCATAGACCGGATCGATTCCCGGAGCCGTCCCGGTGTGCTTTTCGGCCGCCCGCGCAGCCTCGGCGCAGCGCCCCCCCTTTAGAACAATGACCGGTTTCATCCGAGCGGCGGCCCTTGCCGCGGACATGAACTTGCGGGCATTGGTAATGCCTTCCAGGTAGAGCAGGATGGCTCGGCAGGAAAGATCCGCGGACAGGTAATCGAGCATATCGCCAAAATCCACCTCGGCCAGACCGCCCAGGGAAACAACGTGGGAAAATCCGATATTCTGCGAGGCCGCCCAGTCAAGGACCGCGGTCTGCAGCGCCCCCGAATGCGAAACGAAGGCTATGCCGCCCGCGGAAGGTGCAATATGGGCCATACTGGCGTTCAGGCTGGACTTGGGCACAATGATGCCCAAAGAATTTGGACCGATTATCCTCAAGGAGTAGCGCCGCCCGGCTTCGAGCATGGCCTGGCGAAGCTCTCGGCCGCGTTTGGAGCCTCCTTCTCCCAAACACGCCGTAATGACCACGGCCCCCTTCGCTCCGCAGGCCCCCAATTGAGCCGTCACTTCGGGCACGGATTCGGGCGGGACTGCTATCACGGCCAGGTCCGGAGACCTGGGCAGGCTGGCCACGCTCGGATATGCCGGCAGGCCTCCCATCAACTGATACCTCGGATTGACCAGAAACAGGTCGCCTTTGAACCCTGCATTGAGAATGTTTTGCAAAATGACCTCGCCCACCGAGTGGGGCCTTGAGCTGGCGCCAATCAAGGCCACCGAGGAGGGGTTGAGCATGAAGTCGAGGTTCCTGAGGCTCATGGTTTGCCTTTTAGTCTTTACTCGAAACGGACCGTTGCATCGGAGGCTCTCTTGACAAATTTCCAAAGGTTCAAGGTAACACGAATTGTGCCAAGATCGGCGCCGGATCGCAGGGCCATGTTCGGCGAGAACCTTGGCACGGTTATTGCCCGCTCCCATGCCTTGAAAAGGGCGGATGCAACCGATAACCATGAAAAGGACCTAATGGCATGGCCGCAGCAGACACCAGATTATCCAGGACGAGGTTGGCCGGGCACGGAGTTTCGGTGGTTTCCTCTCATCCCGGGGAATTGGAGAGCGCAATGACGCTCGCCGACGGCCGGATTTTTCGGCTCCGCCCGACACGATCCTCGGACATCGATGCGCTCCGCAAGCTATTTGCCGAGCTTTCCGGCAATGAAATTCGCATGCGGTTTTTGCATGCGATGTCCAAGGTGCCCGAGACGCAGGTAAGAGAGTTTTCCCTTCTGGACGACCAGTGGGCAATGAGTTTTGTGCTCGTAGGCAGGGAGGCCGGAAATGATCTGGAAATCCTCGGATATGTGCAAATCATACCCGATCCGGACCGAGTGCGGGGGGAGTTCGCCATATTGGTTCGAGCCGATCTGACCCGAATGGGGATCGGGCGGGCCTTGCTGGAGCATGTAATCGGCCACGCGCGCAAACAGGGGATGAGGGAAATGTACGCTCATTCCCTGTTTGACAACACTGCGATGCTGAGCCTGGCCAAGGCTCTCGGTTTCAGTTTCTCGGACTCCGGGGACCCCGAAGCGGTGATCATGACCTTGAGGTTATAGCGCGCGCCCATTTTCCCCTTGACTTTTTCTTTCGTATCTGCTTATCAAAAGGAGCAGGAAGAATCAGTTTCCGGAGAGGCTATTGCGAAGCCGGCTTTTTGCGGGAAGGGATGCGACTCGGACAGCTGGATGAGTCAGACTTCTCTTGCAGGCGCTCACTGCCGATGACAGCCGATGCCCCCGATTTTTGATCTTTGTCGTCTGGCAGACTTTCCATCCAGAGGCACGCTTTACTTTTATCCTGCATGGTTTCAGCTGTTCCGGCCCCGTTTTCGCCTTCCCTCGACGACTCGTTTGCTTCCCCCGATGCTCCTTGACATGCCGGGGCGATTTTTCTGCCTCGGGACCGGGTTCCGCAGACTTTATCATCAACCGATGGGGAAAGTCGCATGTGCATGAAAAAGCCATTCGAGTCCCAGTCCCTGTATGAAGTTGGCTTGGTGCGCGATATTGCGGATCTTGGCGATGTCGTCCCCGTCGAGCAGCTCCAAAACGAGTTGATTTCGGCAAAGAACTTCTCCGAGAAGATCATGAACAGCTTCAGGGACAAATTGATGGTGGTGGACCCGGCGACCTATCGGGTGGTGCGGGTAAACGATTTGTTCGTGGCCGGGAGCGCCTTTAAAAACGCCCGGGAGATCTCGGGCAAGACCTGCCACGAGGTTCTTTTCGGAAGGGGGATTCCGTGCCATGAAGCCGGGGTCTTTTGCCCGGTGCGCAGGAGCTGCGAAACCGGGAAACCTCACCTGTGCAAGACCGTGCATCCGGTGCTCATGGAGAACGGAAAAGTCAAGCAGATAGAGACTTATCCGATCAGTGACCAAAGAGGCGGGGTCGATCTTGTACTCCGGATCGAACGGGATGTGACGGAGACAAAAAAGCTGGAGCATGCCCTGGCAAAGCGCTCGGAGGAGCTTTGCCGCTCCCGGTGCCAGCTCAAGGAGTTATTGGAGCTTTCCCGGGAGATCGGGACAAAATCGACGATGTGCGAGTTGGCGCGGTTTCTTTTGGACCATATTGTCAAGATTCTCCCCGGTTCGAAGCCTGCCTTTCTGCTTCTGGATGCCTCGTGCGAACATTTCCTGCGGTTTGAAGATTTCGAGTCCGAAGGGGTGGAAGGGCCGGGGGGAATTCTACGCACGCTCGATTCCGGCGGACTTGGAGCGCGACTGGTCGGCCAGATCAACCGTTGCAAGGCAGGGGATGTGATTGGCCCGACGCAGAGGTGCGAGGAATTTTCCGCCCTGAAGAGCCTCGCGGGCACTTCCCCCCTGTGGTCGGCGCTGCCTCTTTTCGTTCACAGAAAATGTATCGGCCTGCTCTTTTTGGGCTCCAAGGCGGCCAACCGGTTTCCCTCCGAAGACTTCAAGCTGGTAAACGCCCTGTGCGAGCAGGCTTCGGGGCACTTGAGAAATCTGGTGAAATACGAGGCCGAGGTCGGGATTTTGAAATCGCAGGTGGCGGACCGCCCCGGCTATGGAGACATTATCGGCCGCGGCAAGGGCATGCAGGAAATCTATGAACTGATCGACCTTGTGGCCTGTTCGGATGCCACGGTGCTGATCGGCGGGGAAAACGGGACGGGCAAGGAACTCGTGGCCTGCGCCATTCACAAGAGGAGTCCTCGCCACAAGGGGCCTTTCGTGGTGGCCAACTGCTCGGCTTATTCCCCGACCCTGCTCGAAAGCGAGATCTTCGGACATGAAAAGGGAGCATTTACCGGTGCGACGCATCAAAAAAAAGGCCGGATCGAACGGGCCAACGGCGGTACGCTTTTCCTCGACGAAATCGGAGAGATAGCTCCCGCGGTCCAGATCTTGCTGCTGCGCTTTCTCCAGGATCATTGCTTTGAAAGGGTCGGGGGCGAGAGGGTCATTGCCGCCGATGTCCGGGTGCTTGCGGCCACCAACCGGGACCTTCTCCAGGAAGTGCGCTCGGGCAGGTTCAGAGATGATCTGTTCTACCGGTTGAACGTGATATCGATCAATCTTCCCCGGTTGCGGGAGCGTTGCGAGGACATCCCTTTGCTGGCCCACCATTTCCTTGCCAAGCACAACCTCAAGGAACACAAGAACATCCGCGATTTTTCATCGGAGGCGATGCGGGCGCTTCTCGACTACGACTGGCCGGGAAACGTGAGGCAACTCGAAAACGCCGTCAGTCACGCCGTGGTGTTATCCCGGGGCGAGTTGATCCGCAGAGAGCACCTGCCGAGATTTCTTCGCGAGCTTTGCCAAAACCGGAATCTCACCTCGCTATCCGAAAACGAACGCGGCCTCATCCTGAAGACCTTGCAAAAATCCAATTGGAACAAGCACGACGCGGCACTTCGCCTCAAGATCAGCCGCAGCACCCTCTACAGTAAAATCAGGCGCTACGGGCTCATGGAGGAGTCCGCCGCCGGGAGTCCGGCCCGGAGCTAGGGGGGCGGTTTTTATACACGCCCCCGAAGGCGTCGTCTCGGGGCTTTCGCGGCTGATTTGCCCTCCGCGGGGTCGGATTTTGAACATTTTGCCTCCCGCGCCCCCCCTTCCCCGAGGTGAGAAAAAAAATCGAACCGAAGAAAATTTTTCCGGCGGCCGCGGGGCCGGGCATTGCCCGAGCCTCGGGCGCCTCGACGAGATTGATCGTAACGCCGAGTTGCCGGGCGATGTTGCGGGGGGGTGGCGAAGGTCGGGGGGTGTCCCCGGGTCCCTGTTTTGAGCCGGGACATCCGAGGACGAATCTTTAGCGTTGCAAACTCCAAACGATCCGGGGTGCCGATTTTGTGCGGGCATAAATTTTGAAAAACAGCGGGAAGCTGCAACAGCCCCGCGCAGTGCATTCTGCGGGGCGCCACTTGATTCCAGACTCGATTGCGGCTTGGGCTTGGTGTTTCTCAAGACTAATGACAGGAGGTGATGAGAGGACCGCGATTTCCCGGGAGGAGTCCCGGCTTTTCAACGGGAAGACGATTGTCGGGCAAAGGTTTTTCTTCACCGTGATCGTTTCACGAGCCAGGACCGGTTGGCACAAGCGGGCAATGGCGCTGAAGGAGACCAAAGCTGTGGAATCGGGAGTAGAGGCCATCAAAAGACAAGGGAGCTCAAAGATGCCGGAAATCCGAGATGTGGAAATAAACAGCAGGGCCGATACCATCGGGCTGATGGATCTTGACGTGCGGCCCTATCCGGTCACCCCTGCGCCTTCCTACGAGCAAGTCAAACCGGTATACGAGAGAAGAAAGGCGCTGGAGTTTTGCAATTGGTCCGAGGAAAACCTGAGATTCGAGAAAAGATATGAAAAGGATGAAGCCCTGACGGGATACAGGGTGCTCGACATCGGTTTGTGGAGGCTGGGCCACAAGTTTTGCGCCTCTCTTTACGGGGAGGCCGGGGCGGAGGTGGTCTCCATCGAGCCCCCCCAAGGCGACCCGTTAAGAAAACTCACTCCCTTCGGCCGTGAAGAGTACCTGCTTCAGAACAAGGAAAGCGGGGAAAAGTGCGGGATGGAATTCGTCAATGAAACGGTAAATACTCACTGCGTGACCCTCGATGTGGAGAGTGAGCAGGGGCGGGAAATCTTTAAAAAAATGGCGATGAACGTGGACGTCCTGATCGACGGAATGCCTCCCGGCTATATGGACGATCTGGGGATAGGGTACCGGCAGCTTAAAGAACTCAATCCCAGAATGGTCTATGTCTGGATCGGGATGCTCGGGCAGTGGGGCCCCTGGAAGGACAAACAGTCCAAGTTCTCTCAATGGATGCTCGAACCTTTTGCGAGCGCGGCAAATTCCTGGATCCACAATACCGGTTTGGCCCAGGATCTGTTGCCGCGAGGCAAAGGAGGCGACCCCACGCGCCCAGGGATCTGGCTTGCCGACTATGTGGCCGGGGCCCAGGCGTTTCTCAACTCCATTGCCGCCCTCTACTGGAGAGACGAGTTGGGGGGAACGGGGCAAATGATTGAGGAAACGGGCGCCGAAGCGCTTATGGACATTCTGGACTTCGACATCACCTGGTATGGATTCAATGCCAGTATCAAAGCGCGCACCGGGGGCTGGGATGCCTGCCTCAACCAGTATGCCTGGAACCCGTGCAAGGACGGCTACATGATGATCGGCGGCCAGACCGACAAGCTCTGGTACAACATAGGCTTTTGCCTCGAGTGCGATGACGCCCAGTTCGGTCGGCTGATCCACGAAGATCCCCTCCTTAAGGAAATGGCGGCCAGAAACGCTTTGCACGCCCTGATAAAGACCTACACCCTGACCTCGCGCTGGCTGCGAGACACAAACCGCGTGGAGGCCGAAACCAAGCTGCTCGAATACCAGGTGGCGGCGGGTCCGGTGCTCTACATCGACGAGGTCTGCGAGTTTCCTCACTTCAAGTACCGACCGTGGGTCTACGTCCATGAGACCGATTACGGACCGCTCCTGATCGCCTCCAGCCCCGCCTCCTATCAGCTGAGGGCTCCTTTCCGGTGCAAATGGATGGGCAGGGACATAGGCTATGACAACTACGAGATCTATTTGAAATGGATCGGAATGGGCCAGACACAAGTTAACGCCATGAAAGAAAAGGGGGTGATGTGATGGCGCAAGATCCCAGAGTGACCAATGTGGAAGACCTGCCCGGCCCAAAGAGCAAAGGTGAGATGGACGAGTTCAAGATGCCCTACGAGCAGTATTGCAAAAAACTCTTCGATGCCGGAAATGAACACACCAAGCCAAAGCCGCTAAACGGGATACGCTGGCTCAGTTGCACGATGTATATCTTCACACCGCATTCGGTGGCCAATCTGGCCGAACTGGGAGCCGAGGTGATCAAGCTCGAAATTCCCAGAATGGGCGAGCCGATGCGCCACACCTCCCCTTTCAACGAAGTCTATCTCTATCCGTTCAGCGACATGCGCCCGATGACCGGCACGGGCCTGGGCTACACCAACGCCAACCCCAACAAGTATTTCGTCACGATGGACTATCACGTGCCCGAGATGCGGGAGGTGTTCTACAGTCTTGTGAAAAAGTCCGACGGACTCACCGAACTCTACCGGCCGGGCACCCTGGACAAGTGGAAGATGAGCTATCGATTTCTTAGCGAGATCAACCCGAGGTTCATCTACGTCTGGGGGGGAGGCTTCGGCTACGGGCCCAAGGTATTCGGAGGTTCCTACGACATCCTGGGCCAGGCCCACGCGGGGCTTGCCTCCATAACCGGGATGCACGAGTACATGGGCGGCCACTGCTCCAAGTGCACCAACTGGGTCATCGACTGGCAATCGGGCAACTTGATCTCCTGCGCCATAATGGCGGCCATCCACCACCGGAGAAAGACCGGGCTTGGAACTATGATAGAGTTCTCCCAGGTGCAGGTCCCCACCAGAATGCTTGGGCACACCACGACGATGTACGGCAAGTTCGGCATCGTTCGCCAGCGCTGGGGCAACTGGGACACTCAACTTGCGGTGCACGGCATCATCTTGTGCGGCAAGTCCGATTTCCCCGACGCGGAGAACCCCCAGGACAGGTTCGATGCCAGATACGTTATGGTGAGCGCCTTTCAGGACCGGGATTTCAAGGAACTGTGCGCAATTACCGGTCTAAATGAACTCTACGAAAAATACAAGGCACACAAGGACCGGGTCGAAGGCGAGGCGCAGGTGGAGATTTACGCGGCTCTGGAAAGATGGGCTGCGGACAAGAGCCGCTCCGAGGTGGCCAAGACCCTTGGCGATGCGGGCCTTTTGGCTGAGCCCGTCCGAAACGACCGGGAGGTCTACGAAAGCCCTCACTACCGGGAAAGAGGCACCGTGCGGTGGATGGAAGACCCCCTGTTCGGGGATCTGGTGGTTCACGGAGGCTACAGTACCGGTTTGATGGAAAAGAGCCCGAGAAGGATCAACTGGCACTGGCGTCCCCTTGGAGCGGACAACAAGAAGATCTACCGGGATTTGCTCGGCGTGCCGCTAACCAAGATCGAAGAGTGGTACAAGAAGGCCTACATATGAGAGGAGGCTGCCGTGTGCGATATCATCTGGTGCAAGAAGGAAGTGGACGGAAAGAAGTGTGACACCATCAACTACCTCGATCCCTACTGTTTTTGGAATTGGGAAGGAAAGATCAACTGCGCCGAGTGCGGAACGGTCTACTACATTCACATGATCCAGGGCTTCATGTATCGGGGCCCCGAAGAAAGACCCGGAGAAAAGTCGGACACCTCGCCCCTTTATGCCGACAAGCCTTATGATGGCTATTCCAACTACCGGCCGGGAGTGGAAGGCCGCACCAGGCCCTTTCAGTGTACGCCCAGAAAACACCTGTTGGGGGTGGCCGACAAGGTCAAATTCAGCATCCGGGGCCGTCCGGTTCGCGGGTGGCGCCCTCAGCCGCCCTCGGCAGGTCTGGCGGGCAGCCACGGGTTCAACTGGGATATTCAGAAATTGTCCCCCGAGCTCTGGGAGGAATATCAGAAAAAACTTGCCGCGGACGAGGTCAAGGACTGGTAGACCGACAAAGGAGTGTTGCATGTCACAAGAGTTGACGCCTCAAGAATTCCTGGATACGGTGCTTGTCCCTGAAAAACAAAGCGACCACATATGCTGGCAGTGTAAACACTTGAAGCCTGTTCTCAAAGGTTCCAAGTTTCCGCCTGCCGACATCATAGGGTGGTGCAAGAAGATCCACTGGCCTCATTACTGGTGCGTGGCGGACTTCAACGTCGTAAGAAAGTGCTATGCCTACGACGGAAAGAAGAACGCCTAGCATGGAAGAAAACGTCAGCGAAGAACTCGATGTTCTAAGGGGGATGTTGAACAACTGGAAAACCGGTTTTCTCAGTTGGGGCTCCCCCGATGGAGATAACGAAGATGTGCTCATGGAATTTAGCGAGGAGATCCAGACCCACGTCTATCCCTATGTGAAAAGATTGTTTGAAACCAAGTACCTGAGCGCCGAAGAGGCCGAGGAGTTTATGAATTATTGCCTGGAACAGGTCGAGGATCTCCGTATCCGGCTGAGCGATCCGCAAACCGATGAGGGCGAAAAGGAGGCCTAATTATGCCTGAAAAATGCCGTGTAGTGGTGTGCGGCTTCGACCCCATGCTCGTAAAAGCATATGTGGCCGCCAATGCCAGGGCATGTTGGTGGCATGTGTCCGACGAGCTGTATGAAGAATTCAAAATGGGGCCAAAATCGAAGATTCAAGGGCGCCTTCTCAAGGTTTTCTCCGGCAAGACCGGGGAAGAACAGGTGCCTCCGGGCGAACCGTTCGAATTTCAGTCCGACGTGGTGTTTCGCGAGTCCGAAGCGGCTGCGGAGCAGGGAAGTCGCAGCGAACCGTTCGAATGGGAGTGTGCGAAGGAAAGCGGCCTGGCGGTGCTGATCCCCTCGGAGGTCGTCAAACGGCACAAGCTTACCGAGTTCCATTTCATCGAGTTGATGATCGACAAAATCGACGGCAAGGAGGTGTATCCCGGTGAAGTGAGAATTAGCAAGAAATGGTGGCCCGATGACAAACTGAAGCTCCATTACGCGCTTGACTACATCGGTTAGCATGCACCGGCTTTCGGGATGGATTCATTTTCCCGCAAAGAAGGAGTGAATCCATCCGGGTGTCTATTTGCGCGGATGTTTTTTTAGAGCGGCGCTCTTGCCTTGGCGACCGTGCTTCTTTGGGGACGGGAAATGATGAATGCGCAGGAAATCGACCCGAGAAAATCGAGTGGTGAAAACGGTTTTTTAGCCGGCGAGGAAGAACCGCCGCATCCCGGTTGGCTTTCAATCGGCGAGATTTTAAAAGAACCTCACGCCGTCTTTGCAAACAGCAGGTTTTTGATCGGGTATCATCATTCGAGCAACGTCTATCTGCTCGGCGGCGATTACTTGACCCTGGTGGACCCGGGCAATGATTACACGGTTTTCTCAGACATCGAGAAACTGGGGTATGCGGTCTCGGATATAGGGAAGGTCGTTTTGACCCACGGACACCGCGACCACTGCATGGGGGTATTCGAGCTATTAAGATATGCCGGCCCGAGGGAAAGCAAACGGTTGGAAATCATTATGCATGCGGCGGGGCCTGAGGAATTCAAAAGGCTTGCGGTCCAATCGGGCTTTACACCAACGGAGCTGAGGGGAGGAGAAACCCTGGAGCTGAGCGGTTTCCCGTGGGAAGTAATTCATACGCCGGGTCACACGATGGACGGCATTGGCCTGTACCACGAAGAGACGGGGACCGTGATATCGGGGGATGCGATACTGCCCGACGCGGTGGCCGAGGTCGACAAGACTGCCGGGGGCTCGCTGGAACACTATTTGTTCGCACTGAGGCAGGTGCTGCAAAAAAATATCGTGCATCTGTTGCCGGGCCACGGCGTGCCGGTGGCTTTTACGGGCAGGCGCACCGTGGAGCAAACCTATGAAAGCGTTATGATGAAGGTCCTGGGCATAGGTCCCGAGGACAAGATGACATGGATGGAGGGGGCGAGGAGGCTGGCGGGAAAGGGGTTTCTCGCAGAGAGCCTCTATTGCTGCGGCGTGGAGCTGGCTGTGAGACCCGAAAATTTTCAGGCGTTGCAGTTGAAGGGCTTTACGCTAAACGATATGGGCCGTTGTGAAGAGGCACTCGAGGCCTTCGAGTTGGCTCTTGAGCAACAAAATCACGATATCTACGGTCTTACCGGAAAAGGGCGGGCATTGCTGGGCCTTGGCAGGTATGCCGAGAGCCTGCCCTGTTTGGACAAGGCCCTTGAGATGGAACCCGATATGCGCGAAGCGCAGGTGTTCAAGGGGATGGCGCTCTATTTTTCGGGGCGCCGCGAGGAGGCCATGCATATTGAGGCCTTCAAATCGGAGCTTGAAGCCAGATTTGGAAAGCCGGGAAAATGAAGGACGGATTTTTGAAATTCCACGGGGCGGCCAGGGCCCTGATAATGTATGTGGATCGGGAGTATGTGTTCGACAGGTCGGCGGACATGGGCTGTGGCGGTTTGGACGCTTATCAGTCCGATGAGTTTCGTGATTTGATAGCGGAGGCCAAAAAGGCCCTGGACGACCTTGAGGCCGAGATGAAAAGTCCTTCGTAAGGGGGACTTCGGGTAACCGGTGGAGGCCAGGTTGGCGATCGAAGAAATCAGCTATGAAGAGTACATGAAAAAGCTCGACCAAATCGAGGCGCGCTATGCCTCCGATGAGGGGGGCTTCCCCGAAGGCGCGCGGGAAAAGGGGCTGGAGATTTGCCGGAGGTTTCGAAAAGAAGTGGAAGAATTGGGTCCGGGGAATTGCGCATATTACATTGACAGCGTATACGGATTGCCGATGCACAAGCCGGTGCGCAAGGACGAACCAAAGAGATGAAAGGAGTCAAGCCGCCCCTCTTTTCCGAGAAGAGGGCGGGCGGGCAATGTTTGGAAAAGCGCACCGGGGTCGAGTTGCAGACACTCTCCGAAATCTTTATCGGCGAAGACTTCGCATGCGACTTCCCTTCCGGGCGGGACGCATTCCGCACACGCCCGAAGTTTTCCGCCCATCGAAACGGGCACGGACAAATCACTTCGCGCCGAAATGTTGAAAAAGTCCGCGCTTGGGGCTCCGAGTCGTGTGATTGCCTGTTGGTGAGTGGGCATAAATCTTGAATCTCCATGGGATCAGCGGAATTGGCCTCCAGACGATGAAAAGCGGGGTCCATGGATGATCACTCAAGAGATTCGATTTTCCGTTCTGGTGCTAAATGACGAAGTTCGCGCCATCATCTTGAAGATGCTTGGAAAGAATGAACATTTCAGCTTCGAGATCGTCAGCCTCGATTCACTTTTATCCTCCCGGAGCCGAGAGCCCAACTCCATCATTTTGATCGACTGCGAAGGCGTGATTGCATTCGGGGAAATGGTCGTATCCAGGATCAAGATGTCGCGCCCCGACAGCAAACTGATCCTTTTGAGCCGCCGGACTAATCGCGGTCTGATCGAGTCCGTCATGGAGCTGGGCGCCTATGGCTGCATAATCGAGCCCTACAAGGAGTGGGAATTCGAGACCATGGTCAGGCTCATCGCGAGCGGCCCGGGAATGCAAAAAAAGGCGAAGATAAAAGAGGGCGGACGGGAGGCGAAAAAATCCCGCGAGAAATGATTGCAAGAAGCGCGGCGCCTCCACCCTCCGCCCGCGAGGGCGACTCCGCGGCGGGCGGGGCTTATCCCCGCCCACCTTCGAGTGGCGATCCGGAGGTTTAAAACCGCTTTTTCAAGCTCACCTTAGCAGGCGTCGCAGGAGTTTTCCGGTCGGGGTCCTTGGCAGCTTATCCATGTATTGGATTATGCGAGGCAACTTGTAGACGGCTATTTGGTCTCTAAGGGAGGCGAGTATTGCCTCACTCATCTGCTCGGAGCCCGTAAGGCCCGGTTTCAGCTCGATGACCGCCTTGACCAGCTGCCCCTTTTCGGGGTCCGGGACGCCGACAATGGCCGCGTCGGCTACCGACGGATTCCCCAGGAGCGCTTCCTCGATTTCGGAAGGCGCTATTCGGTAGCCCGAACTCTTTATCATGTCATCTTCGCGAGCGACGAAAAAGATGTTGCCGTCTTCATTCATGAACACGGCATCGCCCATCTTGTTCCAGCCGTCAACGACACCCGATTTTTGCGATTTGAGCAGTTTTTCGTCATTCTCGTAAGGTTTCCAGTAAAGGGTTCCGGAGGGGCCTTTTACGATCATGCTGCCCACATCGCCGCACTTGCAGTCCTTGCCCGATGCGTCCACGACTTTAACTGACATACCCGGCAGGGGTCTTCCGATGGAATCGGGCACCGGTGCATGGTTTAATGTGTTGGAGGTTACCAGATGAAGCATTTCCGTTCCCCCGAGCCCCTCCCAGATGGGCTTTCCGGTACGCTCGAGCCACCCCCGAAGAGTTTCCGAGCCAAGAGCGTCGCCTCCCGAGGTGAAGAGGCGCACCGAGCTGAGATCATACTTGTTGAAATCGGGGAATTTCATGAGGGCGCGGTAAGCCGTGGGGAGCCCCGTCATGACCGTTATCTTGTGTTTGGCCACGAGCTCCATCATATCGGCCGGGGAAAACTTCGGGATAAGAGAAATGCCCGCCCCTCCTTCGAAGGGAATGAGAGCGAAGGTGCCGAAACCGGCGGCAAAGGACACCGGCGCCGATCCCCCCAGGATGTCTCCGGGCTTTAGCTGGTAGACGTATTTATTGACAATCCGCGTCTCGATAATCGTTGGACGAACGAAATGAACGCAGCCTTTGGGCATTCCGGTGGTGCCGGAGGTATAGAGGATTACACCGATATCGAAGCTGTTTAGCAGCGTTGCTTCCAAGTCCGCGGAACCCTTGGCGATCATTTCTTCGTAGGCCATATTGCCGGCCGCCTTGACTTCACCGGGATCTCCACCGATTACCACCACTTTGGTGTCGAAACAAAAGTTCGGCTTTGCAGCTTGGACCGGCTCCATCAACGGCGCGTTTACCACAAAGTACTTCATTTCGGCATTGTTGACCACAAAGGCTATCTCTTCACGGGACCACAAGGGCGATGTCGGGACCGGAACGGCCCCGATCTTCTCGATCGCAAATATGGTCACAACAGATGCGGGGGCGTTGACCAGGCGAATTCCGACCCTGTCCTGGGGCTGGACTCCGGCCTCTTTCAGCGAGTTGCCGAACTGATTGACCAGTTTTTGCAACTGGGCGTAGGTGATTTCCTTGTCCATGAACCTTATGGCGACATTGCCCCCCCGCCCCTCCCTCACATGCCGATCGAGCAGAAAGTCGGCGATATTCAATTTTTCAGGGGTCTCGGCAAATTCCTCCGGAGTCAGGTAATGAGGCCAAGCATCGGTCCGAGGTAGGTAGTTTTCTGGTATTGTGCTCATCCTTGCTCCTTGTCTGGAATGAATTGTTGATTCAAATCGGGCCCATGGCCGTTCGGGCAAACAAATGAACAGAAGCGGGCAATAACCGTGCCAAGCATATCGCCAAAACACGGCCCGCAAACGATCCGGCGTCGAGGGGATTCCTGCTTTGGCACAATTCGTGTACCCGTTTGAACCTTTCGGAAAAAGTGACAGACCGCCGATCTGAGGGTGTTTGCCCGAGACCGGAATCGAGGGTCGCGATTGACGATGCATTTCGGGGATACCTTGCGGGTGGCCTCGCCAAAGGATGGGAGCCTCGACGAGGCTCGAGCGGTTGCGGGATTGGCCGTGGAGACCGGTGACGTCCTGATGCGGCTTGGGTGATGGAGATTTTTCCGCGCGGCCTCGGTTTTCCGATGAACCCGGCCTCCACCACGACCAGCGATATCTGGCTGGAAAATCTTGCCCCCCGAGAACCTGTTGGGCAATATCGGCATGACGCGGGTGAAGACAATGCCGACGCTCATCTGAAACGTTCGGTCATGGGCAGGGAAGCCGTGGTGATGGATGGAGGTTTTGCCTTCAATGACCGCGCTCGGGCCAAATTCCATCAGCCGTGCTCGCGCCTCGGCAGTGGCCAACCCCCCGCGGTTGTCGGCGGCGATGGTCGAAGTGAGGGGCAGAGCCCCCGCGTGGGGGGGAACGCGCAAAAATGCGTCACTGGCATGGATGTTCTCTTCGGCCGGCATGACATCAAGCTTCTTGCAGCGTGGGAGCCTTCACTTCACCTCGGCCGGGTCTTTCTTTTTATTTGCCGCCATGGTCCGCAGTATCTGCCGGATCTGGTCCAATTCCTGGCCGTACTTGCTCCAGTTGGCCTGTTTGAGATACTCCAGGGCCAGGTTATAGTGGTTGAGAGCCTCTCGGGCCATGGTTGAAAGGGGACCGCCGGGCAGACCGGTGAGCACTCTTCGCTGTTGTTCTTCCGGTACGCCCTCCACGGAAAAGACCGCTCTTAGAGCCTTGTCGAGGTCCTTTTGCATTTCCAGCCGTCCATTTTGAACAGCAATCACCCGCTTCAACTGCGGCATCTGCCCCTTTTCCGACTGTAGATAAACGGGCTCAACATATAAGAAGGAATGCGCTATGGGGATGATGAGCAGATTTCCTCGAATCACGCTGGAGCCTTGTTGGCCCCACAGGGTCAGCTCCGCGGATATGTTCGGCTGTTGGTTGATGCGAGCCTCTATCTGCATGGGACCGTAAATCAACTTATCTTTAGAGAGTATATAAGTCAGGAGTTGTCCATAGTTGTCCCCGTCGCAGCGAGCGCACATCCATGCGACCATATTGTCTTTTTTCGACGGAGTTAACGGGAGCATCAAGATGAATTCTTCCGTTTTGGTATCAGGCAGCCTCATAATAATGTAATAGGGAAGTGTGGATTGCCGCGTGTTATTAGACATTTCCCCTGGCATGCTCCACAAATCTTCTCGATTGTAGAAAACCTTTGGATCGGTCATATGATATGTAGCGTATATTTGAGCTTGAATTATAAATAAGTCCGTTGGATAACGTATATGCGCCCGCAGAAATGCCGGCATGTCTTTGCCAGGCTTGAACAAGGTTGGAAATATTTTACTGTAGGTTTTAACGATGGGATCTGAAGGGTCGATTATGTAGAAGGAAACGTCTCCATCGTAAGCGTCAATAACGACCTTGATCGAGTTTCGGATGTAATTGAGTCCACTGTCATTCGCGTTCCGACCTGCGGGTTCCGAGTAGGGAAACATATTGCTTGTGGTATATGCATCATGGATCCAATACAGATGACCGTTATCTCCCACCACCATATAGGGATCCGAATCATACGCCAGAAAAGGTGCTATTGTCCTGTCTCGCTCCGTAATGACGCGGTGTAACATAATGCGGCTCTGGTCCGTGATGTAGTTGGATAAAAGAATGTTAATATCCGAGAAGTGCGCGCTATAGACCACTCTTCGGAAAAAGCTGGAAAGCTGCACGCCGCCTTTCCCTTGGTATGAGGCATATACATTCTCATCGCCTTTGGGATAATCGAACTCCCGGGTCTTGGTGTGGACGATGGTAAAGCCATCGGTTTCTTCGCCGTAGTAGATTTCGGGGCGGGTGATTGCCAGGGAGGCGCCGGATTGGGGCGGGATGTTCTGGATAATGAATCGGGGCATGCCGTCCGAGGTGACTTCGTTTACAGGACTCATGACCACCCCGTAGCCATGGGTGTAGACGAGGTGGGTATTGACCCAGGTCCTTGCACGTTCGGGGATTCGCGCCGCGGACAGTTCTCTCCCGGCAATGGCCACTTCCGTGTATTTGTTTTGAAAATGGTAACGGTCCACGTCCACGCTTTTAAAATCGTAGTATAGCCTTATCTCCTGTAACTGTTTGTAGGTTTGAATCAACGGCCGACGATCCCACAGGCGGACATTATGTATGGTGGCTTCATTTTTTATGATGTCGTCGTACCTCATGTCCGCCTTTACCGGAAACGGCTGATCCCGGGCCTTATCGAGGCCAAAGGCGAGACGGGTGAACTCGATGTTGTTCTTTATGTATGGCATTTCCTTGGCCAGTTCGTTGGGCTTCACCACATATTGTTCGACGATGGCCGGGTAAATCCAGGAAAATCCAACGAGAACGACAAGGTAGAACCCGATGGCATAAGCGAGCCACTTCCATTTCTTGAGAACGGGCATGGCGAACAACAGGACAGCCGAGGCGACGCTCACGATCAGAAGAACCCAATAGGCGGGAATCCGTGCATGAACGTCCGAGTAAGCCGCCCCGTAGGCGGCGCCGCTGTTGGAATACAGCAGATCGTAAAGCTTCAGCCTCTGGGACACGGCAATCCCCAGAGCGAGCAATCCAGCCAGCATCGCCAGATGAACCTTCACCTTCGAATCGACAAGGACCTCATTGCCTTGGGTTCTGATGGCGTGATCCAAATAGTAGGAGAGGCCCACCGCGGCGATGACGAGAAATAGTGCAAAGAAGCACCATTGCTGCAAAAAATTGTAGAGAGGCAGCATGAAGAGGTAGAACCCGACATCTTTTGAAAAAATGGGATCCGCAACACCGAATCGGGAATGGTGCAGGAACTGCAAAAAGGTCATCCATGAACCGGACGCACTCAGCCCCATGATGCTCGACAACAACAGGACGATGACGGTCCAAGAATGAGGTGCGTATCCCTCATGGAAAATAATGTCGACGAATGTGGCCGGTGATTGAGGCGTGACCGCCTTTAGAGCTCTGGACCGGGTCCCCCGTCTTCTGGCGATGGAAATGTTGACTCTTGCAAAAATGAAGAAGATGAGGAAAAACACCGCAAAGGTCGCCGCCTTTGCCCACAAAATCGTTGTAAAGACTTGGGCGAAGCCCATTTTTTGGAACCAGAGCCAATCGCCGTAGTAATGCACGAACAGGCTCGGCACCGCCAAAGCGGCGATCACAAGAGCCCCGACAACTAGTGGTGCTTTCTTCCGATTCATGGGATTTCCTCCCGAATGCGAGATGCATCAAATTGTCGAGCCCTTCCGAGTCGGCTATGAGACTGCCCGAAGGGAGGGGTGCCAAACGATTTTTCAACCAATCGACGGGGCGGCGCGGGACAAGCCGGGGATGGCACGAATTGAGGGGCATTCCCGTCATAGTGCGCAATATAAGAACGCTCACGACGCGATCAAGGATGCGGCGGGTCCAGGACTTGAACCGGGGGGGCCGTCCGGAGAGGGCCGGCTTCCACGGAAACCTCCGGGCGGAAGTCCCGGTTTTTTGTGCTCTTTAAGAAGTTTATCGGGATCGAAGGGAAATGGGCGATTTCAATCATGACTGTGGTAGTGCCGGTGGTTGCCATCGTGTACATGTTTGTGGAACTGGGGGTCGATCAGATTGACGCGCATAAGCAGGTCCCTGTCCGAGAGCAGTTTCGACGGAGGGCCATCGGCCACTATGCGATGGTCTTCGCTGAAGACCATGGCGCGGTCGGCGATCTCCTCGACGATCTGCAGGTCGTGGGTGGTGACTATGATTGTCTTGCCCGCCCCGCTCAGTTGCTGGATCAGGCGGATCAGCATGCGCTGCGTGCGCGGGTCGAGACCGCCGGTAGGTTCATCGAGAAGCAGCACGTCCGGGTTCAGGGAGAGCACCGAGGCGAGCGCCACAAGCCTCTTTTCGCCCCCCGAGAGCCTGAAAGGCGGCCGCTGACTGAAGCGCTCCAGGTTTAACATCGAGATCACGTCATCGACCACCCGGTTGACCTCGGCCTCGGGCCAACCCAGTTGCACCGGCCCGAAGGCGATCTCTTCCCTGACGGTGGAGTTGAACAACTGGGCGTCGGCTTTCTGAAACACGAATCCTACCCGGCGGCGGAAGGCGAAGGAAAATTCCTCGTTGCCCATTATCGCTTCGCTGAGCACATGTCCCAGCGCCTCGATCGTCCCCTCCTTTGTAAACAACAGGCCGTTAAGCAGCCTGAGCAGGGTGGACTTCCCGCTCCCGTTGGCCCCCAGCAGGGCCACCCTCTCGCCCCTGCCGATGCTCAGATTGACACCTTCGAGTGCGTTTTCTCCGCTCGGGTAGCTGAAGCCCACATCTTTCAATTCAAAGACGACCTCGTCACCAAACAAACCGATCACCTCCAATCAGAATTACCGAGATCAACAAGATAAAGATTGTCCATACCCAGTCCAGGCCCCGGAGCTTTGAGCTGGTCAGGGTGCGCGGCGTGCCGGTATACCCCCTGGACAGCATCGCCGCATGGACGTCGTCGCCAAGGGTCAGCGCTATCATCCACAAAGAGCCCATGGTGTTGCCCACAAACCGCTGCTGCTCCCTGGTGCTCGTGCGGCCGACCGTGCGGCTCTGCCGCGCCTCGAACATCTCTTGGGCCCCATTTAGCAGGACGTAGATGTAGCGGTAGGTCATCTCCAGGATCTTGATAAATATCGTCGGTACCCCGATCATGGCGAACCCCCTCATGAGGTAGGCCCAGCGTGTGCTCAACGTCAACAATACGGCGACGGAGACACACGCGGCCACCCGCAGGACGAACAGCACCGCCCCTTGCGCCCCCTGGCGGGTAATCGTCAATTGGTGATGGCTTCCGTAATGCAGCAGCACCACTAACGGATCCCCGGGGCGGACGACGTTGAAAAGTGTCGGGAAGACGATGACGGCGGTAAAGATCGGTATGAACACCCAGACCCGCTTTAAAAAGATGCCCGGCGGCACGGCCGACATATAGGCCAAAAGCAGCACGTACAAGTTGAGCAGCAGCAGCGAAGCCCAACTGTGCACGCAGGAGGCCACAAAAATCAGGATCAGGCTGGTGACCACCTTGACGCCGGGATGCAGGCCCTGCATCAGACCCTTGCGGCCGGCAATGCGTTCAGCATAGAAGTCGTCCATCAGGAAGCCCGAGAAGAGGTGTAAGCTCTTCTGCGCAAAGCCGCGTCGTGCTTTTTTGCCGCCTTTTGGCGGGGGGGGTGGCCCCTGCGACTGCAGGAGCCACTCCGGTATCTGAAAGTCTACCATGGCAAAATCAGGTTCCTTCATCTCCCTACCACGTCCGGTTCGCTTGTTATGAATTTTCCCGGCCCCCGCCTTCCCTGGCGGCAATCAGCCTGCCGACCAGGCAGGTGATGGCCGCAATGATGGCTACCCCCACCACCGCCGCCACGTAATAGCCTATGCTTTGGTGAAAGAGGTCGGGGGCGTTGGCCGAAAAACGCGAGTCGGGGACGCCGTAATCCTGCAAGAGGGCGTGGAAGTGGCCGCCCAAGGCTTCCAAGCCTTTCGGCACAAAACCGAACACCTTCTTTATATCTTCGGCCGATCCCTCGCCGAAAGCGCCTCCGGGCGCCAAAAGTCCGAGCGGAACCAGCACAATGAGGCCAATGATCCCCCACCACATTTTGTTGAATGCCGCCTTGATCGACCCTGCCCCGGCGGCTATCTGGTCTGCGATTACCGACGGGTTGGTCGCCTGGAAATAGCGGGTGACAAGACCCGTGACGATCGCTTCAACAGGGCCTGCGATCAAGAGATGGGCCAGCAGCATTGCCGGCACCGCAACCCATATGGGATAAGGGCAATATAGAGACACTGCCTGCGCGGTGTGAAACAGCAGGGGTTGGAGTCCCAGTTCGGTTCCGTTGCAGCAGGCGGCAATGTTGATTCCGATGTAGCTGCCGATGGCGCTCCAGAGCCAGCGTTTGGATGAGCCGACCTCCGTTTTGCCGGCCATCTGTTGGTAGACAAACCAAGTCACAAAAGGGATCACAACAGCCATATTGAAGCAGTTGAAGCCATAGGTGAAGACCCCTCCGTCACCGAATAGCAGCGCCTGGATGGCCAGGGCCATGGAGATACAGATGGTTGCCGCCCAGGGGCCCAGGATGACGGCCAGGATGCCGCCGCCCACGGCATGGGCCGTCGTGCCCCCGGGTATGGGTACATTGAACATCATGATGACGAACGAAAATGTCGCTCCCATCACCATCAACGGCACCAATCGGGTATTCAGGGCCTTTTGCACCCTTTTGACCGCCACCGCCCAGATCGGCAACATGCCCACATAGCCCACCGCGCATGTCGAAGGGCTCAAATAACCGTCGGGTATATGCATTGCAAACCCTCCATGATGGTTGCCAACCAAAAATCACGAAACAATAAAAAAAAAGCCATAAAAATCCTCTGCCTCACCTTCAGGGAAGACAAAAGACCTTCATGGCCCTCGATATCGTTCAACAATAGCGAAAAACGCCTCCGCGACAGCCGGTACGCCTTCTGGCGCCCCGCATCCTTATCGCTTGCCGCGATGCATTTCTTTCACCTAAAACACTCGTGCCTTAGCACTATAAAACGACGCCGTCAATCCAAAAATTCATTTTCTCTACTTCTTCCGGTTTTCCCGATATATGGTCAATCGATATGCGCGGTCTGAAATCGCGCCCCCGTATAGCTAAATCCCGGCCAAACCAATATTTATTCGTAGAGACTCCGCATGGCGCGGGAATAACGATGGGGTTCCTCGTAGATGAAAAAGGGCGGCTCGACCCGCAGTTCTTCACCGGCGCCTTTTTGGCACTCGAGGTGAACGAGCTTGCCCGGCTTGCCCGGACAGGAATGGATGAGCGTAAGCCGCTTGGGGGCAAAGCCCCGGTCGAGCGCGGAGCAAAACAGGTTTGCCAGCCGGGTGGCCGGATAGATGAGGGCCACACGGCCTGCGGTGGGCAGCAGGCGCCCCGCGGCTTCAAATACGTCGGCAAGGGTCGCTGTCAGTTCGTGGCGGGCGAGCGCCTTCTGTGTGTCGGGGTTCATCCGCCCGGCGCCGGGCTTTCGGTAAGGCGGGTTGCAGAGCGCCAGATCGAAGCTCCCGGCTTCAAATACCGTGGCGGTCTTTCGAAAATCGAGCCTGTGGACCTCGATGCGATCGGCCAAATGATTGTCGATGACGTTTTTTCGGGCCAGTTCGGCCAGTTCGGGTTGAAGCTCGACCGCGACAATTTTGTTTTTGATTTTGCCCCTGTGAGCCAGGATGAGCGGTATGATGCCACAGCCCGTTCCCAGTTCCACAACCCGGTCTTCGGCGCGCACGCGCGTAAGGCCGGCAAGCAGTACGGCGTCGAGCGAGAAGCGATATCCTTTCCGCTGCTGGCTGACGATCAGCTTGCCGTCAAAAATAGCGTCGCTGGTTAGCGGCCTTTCTTCTCTCAGAGGATTTCCTCATTGCGGAAAATCGGGTTTATCACCAGCCCCGAGGTCACCTTGGGATAAAAATAGGTGGACTTGTGGGGCATTGTGAGACCCGCGCTCGCCACTTCACGGACCTGCTCGATACGGGTGTGATTTATGAAAAAGCCCGTATCGAACCTGCGGGATTCAACCGCTTCGACCGCCGAGGTAAAATCGTGCATGAAGCTGATGTTGCGCTCGTCGGCCAGGAACAGCTCCGAGAGCCCGAAAAGGTCGCGCAGCACCAACTGATCGAGTACGACCACATCGAGTGCTCTCAAAGCGGGGGGAATGGATTTGGCGGCCAGGAGGGCCGAGGCCTCCTCTCTTTTTGCCGTAAGCGCATAGGCGAACTCGGCCTTCCCGGAATAGACGCCGATGGTGGTGTCCTTCCTGGCGCCGCCCGCCCCGATGGCTTCCTTCCATTTCAGCAGGCCTTCGCCCCGCGCTTCAAAGCGCTCCACATCAAAGAGCCTCCCGGCGCTTTTCACGAGCTTTACGCAATCCCGGTCGCCCAGATTCTTCAAAAGTCGGTGCGTGGGCAAAATGGTGAGACCCGGATCGTTCATATCCGTGAGGTAGACCATTATGAACTCGTATGCCGCGTTGGGGTTGCCCGTGCCGCATTGTTTTCGAAGATGGTTTCTGTAGTTCAGTGCTGTTTCATAGCGATGGTGGCCGTCGGCGATGAAAAGGGGTTTGTCGAGCATCAGTTCGCGCACCCGGTCGACTATGAGCCGGTCTGAAACGGGCCAGAGTCTGTGGGCCATGCCCGCCCGGTCGGTGAAGGAAACCGGGGGGGGCTCTTGGCGCCCGCCGGAAAGAGCCGAGTAGATCTGTTCGTTCGAATCCGGATAGAGTGCGAAGACCGGACTAAGATTTGCCCCGCAAGCCGTCATGAGGCCCAGACGTTCGTCTTTTGCCGCCTGGAAGGTTTTCTCATGGGGGCGAACCCTGCCGGAGGAAAAATCTTCGAGCCTCAGGGCGCAGATAAAGCCTCTGCGAGTCTTTACCGCATCTGGGTGCGTTTTGTAATCCAGTTCGTATCTGTAAATGGACGGCCTGGCGCTGCGCAGAAGAATTGCTTCCCTTGTCCACTGTTCGATCCATGCCGCCGCACGGGTGTGGGGATTATTTTCAGGTGAGTCTTGCGGCGTGGACAATCCCAGCTCGAGCCGAATGAAGTTGTAGGGGTTACTGTCGTGAAAGGCCCTCTGCTCTTCGGCGGATATCACGTCGTAGGGCGGGATCGTTACCTGCGCGAGATCGGGAACCTTCCGCGGGTTGTAGCCAAGGCCTCTAAAAGGGGCGATTTGAGCCATCTGTTTCAAATGTCCTTTCCGCGGGCATGTGCGTTGTATCACCCCCGCATGTTCGCCATTGAGGACGTTTTTGCTAACACAGGTTGGATTATTTGACAAGCGGGTTGGCCATTTTTATGAATAATTATCTTGGAGATGAAAAATGAGCGGGAATTTTTGATCAACGAAAACAGCTTCGCATGGCTGCCGCCCCATGTCCAGGCCCAAATACCGCCGGCCTTCGCAGGCCGTCCTCCCGCCTGTCTTGCCGCCCGGCGGGCGGCCCCGCCCTGGTCAAGGCGTCGCGGTAAAGTTCAAGGTCTCGATCTTCTCCCGGACGTGATTGACCGGCTTCGCAGGCCCCCTTATCTTTTTCGAAAAACCCGTTCAAGGCCGTCTTTGACGGGAAACCCGCAAACGGCTCCACAGGGGAATCGGGCATGCTCAGCGCTCTATATCAATTCCTTACCTCCCTCGGCTACCCCAGCCCGATACATCCACCCCTTACGCATATGCCCATGGGACTCGTAACCGGCGCCCTCATCTTCGGATTGATCGCCCGGTTTTATCATTTTGAAAAACTGGCCTTCGCCGCCCGCGCATGCATTATTCTGGCGCTGATTTTCGCGTTGATCACCATGCTTTTTGGCTTCATGGATTGGAGGCACTACTACTCCGGCGGTTGGCTCCATCCCGTCAAAATGAAGCTCATATTGGCGGGCGTCCTTCTCGGCCTGCTCATCCTGGCTGCAATCCTCGCGCAGGGGATGAAACCGCCCGATTCCGCCCTCCTGGTCGTCTATGCGCTTTGCTTTTTTACCGTTACAGGCCTGGGATGGTTTGGCGACAAACTGACTTTCAGCGCAAGGATCGATGCTCTTCCGAAACAATTTCAGCCAGGGGTGATTCTTTTCATAAACGATTGCTACAGTTGTCATCCGGACGGCGGAAACCTCATCGCCCCCGACCTTCAGTTGCGCTGGTCCGAGAAATTGAAAAACCTCTTCGTCTTTATCCGATGGGTGCGCGACCCCAAGCCCCCCATGCCCTCATTTGGACCCTCGCGCCTGTCCGAGCCGCGGGCCAAGGTCCTCTATAAATATCTTTTCGATTTCATATGGAAACCCGAGGATCCAAACGCGGATAAAACCTCGCGAACAGCGATGCCGCCTGGTGGCGGGCGCGGGGAAGGAAGCGGCAAATGAAACCGGCGATACTCTTCATCCCTATCGTGGGGGTTGCTTTCGCAGGCCCCTGTTGTCCACGTCATTTCGGAAATCATCGAGCAGCGCCTGTGGATTTGCGAAAATGCGGGGACGCTGTTCGCCCCGAGTTCAGCGAGCTTCTTTTGCCCGGCCCGGCGGGGTTTGCTCGCCCGGGCCGAACAGCCTGGTTCCAAAACACTCTCAGGCCCCGGGATGGACCTTTATGGACGGAAGTTCTTGGAGCGTGAGGGGCTTCTTGCCGGGTTCCTGGATCTTGTTGGCCTTGAGGTCGAAGGCCACGATGTCCATACAGTCGCTATTGCTCAAGCTGCCCGGCTTCTGAATGGGCATATGATGTTTTATGAATGTGTAAATGTTTTCGGCTGTCTCCATGTTTGGAAGCGCTCCCGGACCTGCCACCGGGGGGGCCTTCATACCCGCGTACCCGTTGAACATTTTTTTCACCACCCCTCCCTGGCCGTTGTCTCCATGGCAACCGGAGCACTTCAGGGAAAACACCTTCTCGCCCCGGGTCGCCTGCTGTCCGGTATAAGCAAAAGCGACAGGCGCGATCAGGCACAGGGCGAGGGTCGGGAGCAATGTAAGTTTTTTTTGCATGCCAACCTCCTTCAGTGATGTGCGTCAACTGCAATTTCCAGCCCCCGGAAGAGTGCCAGGATTTCCGGCCTGGAACCTGGTGAGAATATATCGCCCACGCTAAGCGTGCTTTCCGTTCATGTCAATCGGGTTATCACCCCGTTTGCTTTGAGGTTTCTCAGGGGGGCGACCGCCGGGCGAGTGTGTCAAAAGCATCTCGAATGTTTAGAGTTTATGGGTGAACACAGTTTTTGAATCGTGGAAGAGGATTTTTGACACGGTTGATTATCGTTTGAGAAAGGTTTGCTTTGGAGTCTTTTGGCTTTTCTTTGGAACCGGTTGCCCCGTTCAGGCTGGATTTAACCGTGTGGGCTTTGCGGCGTCGGCCCGAAAATTCGATCGATCGATGGGATGGACTCGCATACCGGCGGCTCCTCGTTGTGCAAAAGATCCCGCTGGAAGTTGAAGTCGTGCAGACCGGGCCTCCGGATACGCCTCGTCTGCACGCAACAGTTACTGGAATAAAGATTCCCCCCGGCGCGGAGTCGTTCCTGGTCTCCACCCTGACGCGAATGCCGGGAACAAATCGCGATCTTGCCGGCTTCTACGGGTTTGTCGAGCGCCACCCGAAATTGAACGCACTTGCAACACGGTTCAGGGGCGTTAAACCCCCGCAGTTTCCGACCTTGTTCGAAGCTCTGGTCAATGCCGTCTCATGCCAGCAGCTGAGCCTCGTGGTGGGCATCCTTCTTTTGAATCGCCTGGCGTCAGCCTTTGGCGTGCCATTTTCCAATCAGGAAGAACATCCTCACGCATTTCCGCTTCCTGAAGAGTTGTCGGCGCTGGAACCGGGGGCGCTCCGCCCCCTTGGCTTCAGCCTCCGGAAGGCCGGCGCTGTTGCAGGAAAACAGGTTGGCCAGGGCGAACTGGAGACTCTGGATAATGAGGCCGTTGTAGCCCGGTTGGGCAAATTGCGGGGAATCGGCCGCTGGAGCGCCGAGTATGTTTTACCGCGGGGCCTCGGACGCCTGGATGTCTTTCCCGCGGACGACGTCGGGGCTCGCAATGGACTCAGGGGCCGGCTCGAGCTTCCCGGCGCTTTAAATTATGAGGCTGTGAGGCGTTCCATTGCCCCATGGAATGCCTATGGTGGTCTCATCTACTTTCATCTGCTGCTAAAAGGGCTTGGCGAGGCGGGATGTTTGTAAATTTCAGGATGGAAAGGCAAAATCGTGATTGTAACAAAGCGTGTGTATGAACTCTCAGAGTCGGGCGACGGGACCCGATTTTTGGTCGAACGACTTTGGCCGCGTGGAATGAAGAAGGAATCCCTTCACATGAAAGCATGGCTCAAAGACGTGGCGCCAAGCGATGACCTGCGCCGGTGGTTCGCACACGATCCCGACAAATGGACGGAGTTCGAGCGGCGTTACTTTGCTGAACTCGATGCCCGCTCCGAGGTCTTGGAGCCGATCATCGAGGCGGCCAGGCGGGGAAAGGTGACCCTGCTCCATAGCGCGCATGATACCGAACACAACAATGCGGTGGCGCTCAAAGAGTATATGGATGCGCGCGCCGGCTGAAAGGACCGGTCGCGGGGGAAAAAAGCCGATTTGATGGAAGTCGGGCGCCGGAAGCAAAGCTCTACTATCGGACCTTCCGCCAGGGGCCGCCCATCTCCGATGTTCGGTAATCAATGACTGTCTCAGAGCCGAGCATGTTCGAGCGGTTCCCGGACCTTGCGAATATCGATATCACCCGGCAGCCCATCGTGGATGATTTCTACGATCCTTCAAGCAACTGGCTGAGGCGAATCGGCCTACTTCCATGGTAGACCAGAGTTGAAATAAATTTCGGACCTCAAGGAGAATTCAGATGAAGATTAAAAGACATGGTTCAGCGGTGTGGAGGGGAGGATTCAAGGAAGGTCAGGGGGCGATTTCCACCGAAAGCGGCGCATTGAAGGCCTTCCCCTACGGTTTTAAAAGCAGGTTCGAAGGCGTAACGGGCACGAATCCGGAGGAGTTGATCGCAGCCGCCCATGCCGGGTGCTTCACCATGGCCCTTTCGCTGGTCTTGAGTGAAGCCAGGCTGAGCGCCGAACAAATGGAAACTTCGGCCGAGGTCACATTGGAGCAGGTCGAGGGAGGCTATGCTATTACCGCGGTACACTTGACTCTCAAGGCCAAGATCCCGGGGATCGATCAGGCTGCGTTTGAAAAGGTTGCTGAGACGGCAAAATCGGGATGTCCCGTCTCGAAGTTGTTAAAAGCCAACATTACCCTGGACGCCGTGCTGGTCTCATAGCCCGCCCGGCTCGGGTTGGCCGTCGAAAGCTCGTTCTGAAGCTTTCGGCGACAAGAGTTTGGCCAAATTTCGCGCCGCGATGACAACCGGGTCCCGGGGGATGGAAAAAGGGGGCGCATAGCTCAAGGCCAGGTTGATCATCCGCTCTACGCCCAAGCCTTCAGCACCCACGATCTGCCCGCCGAGGAGTCTTCCGCTGCCTTTTTCCGCAAGCAGCTCGACCGTTATTCGGCCGGAATCCGGAATGAAGAACATATCGAAGTTCCTGATGATCTCTGATAGGGAACGTCCCGGGGACCTTGATGACGGAGATTTTACTTGCGGGCCGTCTGTTTCGAGATGGCCCTCGACATACGGAGTAAACCCTTGAACCGTAATGAGAAGAAAATCCTGACCGTCACCTGTTTCGGCCATTTCATGAGCCACTTCAACACGCTCGTTTTTCCCGCCCTGATTTTG
Source organism: Deltaproteobacteria bacterium (assembly GCA_021777755.1). Taxonomy (GTDB): domain Bacteria; phylum Desulfobacterota; class Syntrophobacteria; order Syntrophobacterales; family Syntrophobacteraceae; genus SbD1. The sequence continues at coordinate 14,065 of JAJYDE010000012.1, read as the reverse complement.
CCGCTCAGCCGAATGTACGACATGGGACCGAGCCGGGTCCTGGCCCTGCCCATGGCCCTGGCGGTGAACCTCCCGCTGGTGTTGGCGACCATGGCATACTCGCTGTTCCTGATGGGAATGCAGCCGGCCGAAAACACTCCACTGGCCTGGTTGACACCCGCCAAGCTCAGGCACAGCGGCTTCGGCGTCAAGTTCATTCTCACCTTCGGAGTGGGGTCGCTTGTCGTGCGCATGGTGGGATGGATCAAACACGCCTGGTCGCTTCCCGCCGTCTATATCGCGATGACACTGATTTCAGCCCTTTACAAAGCTCAATTCCTGAGTTGGACGAAGGTCCCGGGGATAGCCCTATTCCTGTGTTCGGACGGGAAAGTGAGGCGAATTCCCGAAGCCGCGGTCATAGGGTTTAAAGACGAAGATTTTCCGGAGCAACCAGGAACCGATATTTTGGCCGGAAGCCCTTGTCGGTCGGATTGACAAGCCGGATCGTCTCGCCCGCCTTTCCCTGCCGGTTTCACTATCCGGTCAAACCGGAGGGGACAACTGTCCTCTTTTTATTTCAGGTGTCCTCTGATTTGGTATCCTCGACGGGATCGGCCGCCCCCGGAGCGGCAAACCGGGGAAGGTTCGGTGGAAAAGAGTCTGGCCGCTCAATGAATAAAGGGCATGACGACAAACTGCAGATAGCCGTTGGCGCACATGAAAGCGCCCAGCAGGGAAAACAGGAGCGAGAGGGCGAATACCGCCGTACTGTCCGCTATTATGGATACCGAGGCCATGATGATGGCTATCTGGAGCAGCACTTCGGCGTATTCGAAATAGGGGTGTTTCGACTCGTTTTTATCCCGTTTTTTTTCGAGGGCCTTCGCCTCTTTCATTATCTGCCGCTTTTCCCCGGCAAACCGGTCGGCCTCGCTTCCAAGCTTTTTTATGGCCGCGTCCGCCTTGGCCGCCCGGTCGCCTCCCACCGTGCCGGAAAGCAGGGCAAGTTCGTTTTCAAGCATCATTTTCTGGCTCATGTAGAGGTGTTCCCGTATCGACTTCGCCTGATAGTGCGCCCACTGATCCGAGGATTGCTGCTGGGCAAGAAGCATCTCTTTCATGGCGTGATTGCCCCCAAGAGAGGCTATCGCCAGCACCACCGCGTAAACCGCGGTGATCAAGGCTATCACGCTGTGAAATTTTTTTTCCCTGATTTCTTCGAGTTCCCTCGGGTTGGGCAGTTCCGCTTCCGCCATGTGCTTTCTCCTCGTTATCAATTCAGGTTTCTTTGTTTTCTTGACAGGACCAATCTTTAAACTATCATTTTCCGGCGCACCTGTCATTTTTGCGATGACGCAGCCCCTATATTATGTATCATGCAACGGGAATGTAAGGAGGCGCGTTTCGGACCTTAACCGTTGTTAATGTGGCAAAATGGCGTGAAACGAAAAACTCTGGAATATTTGATTTGCCCCTCCTGCCTGCCCGAGCAAAGTTGCCTGTGTCCCGGGAATTTGTGTTTCGGCGGTGAGGAGATCATCGAGGGGTGTCTTGCGTGCCGACGCTGCGGAAAAACCTATCCCGTATGCGACGGAATCGCCTGTCTGGGCAAGGACGGCAATGAAAACCTTGCCGCCTCGCCCTACGAATCGCCACAGGCTCTATCGACTTATCTTTGGACCCACTACGCCGATCTTTTCGGGGACCCGGAGGTAACAAAGGCCTACTGCGAATGGGCCGAACAAATCTCGCCCTTTTCGGGTACGGCGCTCGATGTGGGATGCGCCACCGGAAGGTTCAGTTTCGAGATGTCGGCAAAATGCGATCTGGTCATCGGGGTCGATTCTTCCCTCAGCTTCGTGGCAACCGCCAGACGTATCATGGAGAAACGACATCTGGCATTCAGCGTCAAGGAAGAGGGGCTGATCGAGTCGGAAAGACAATTCACCCTGCCGCCCGGGTGGAATTCGGCGAAAGTGGACTTCGTCGTGGCCGATGCCGAAGCGCTCCCCTTTCGATCCGGTTCGTTCGGATGTGTTGCTTCCCTGAATGTTATAGACAAGACCCCGCATCCTCTCGAACATATGAACGAGGTCTGCCGGGTCGCACGGCCGGAAAAGGGCCAGCTGCTCCTCTCCGACCCGTTTTCATGGTCAGGGCGGATTTGCCCGCCTGAAAACTGGCTTGGAGGAACCTTGGTGGATAGGTTTGCGGGTGCGGGAATCGACAACGTGGCGCGCCTGCTTGCCCAAGCCGCCCCCGCCTGGACAATTTCCCGCAGGGGTGCGGTGTGGTGGAAGATCCGCAATCACAGAAACCACTTCGAGCTTATCCGCAGCCTTTTCATAAAGGCGCAAAGATAGTACGACTGGCGAAAGGGAAAAAAGGATATGGATTTCGATTTTCTGGTCCGGGTTGCCAAGGAAGCCGGCCGTGCCATCCTGGATGTCTACGAAACGGATTTCGAGGTCAGCCGAAAAGAGGACCGCTCCCCGCTTACACTCGCAGACATGCGCTCCCATGAGATAATCTCCGGTTGGCTCCGGGACGGCTACCCCGAAATTCCCATTCTTTCCGAAGAGGGCCGGGAGATTCCCTTCGAGGAAAGACGGACGTGGGACAGCTTCTGGCTGGTCGATCCGCTGGACGGGACCAAGGAGTTTGTGAAAAGAAACGGTGAGTTTACCGTGAATATCGCCCTCATAAAGAATCGGGCACCGGTCTTTGGGATCATCTACATTCCGGTCGCCGACCTCGCTTTTGTTGCCGACGTAAACGAAGGCTGCTGGGAAATATCTTCGGGCGGTAAAAGAAAGCTGGCCGTTGCCCGGGTTTCCACCACCGCTCCGGTGCGGGTCGTAAGGAGCCGCTCTCATCCAACACCCGGCCTGGAACAATTCCTGGCACTGATTGCCTCCCACCAAATCGTAAACCGCGGGAGCGCCCTCAAATTCTGTTCGGTAGCCTCGGGCGAAGCGGATTTTTATCCCAGATTCGGCCCCACGTGGGAATGGGACACCGCCGCGGGCCATGCGATCGTTACCGCGGCGGGCGGTGTCATGGTCGATTTATCCGGCAATCCTTTCGTCTACAACAAGGAAAACCTGCTAAACGGTCCGTTTCTGGTTGCTTCGAGCATGGAGTGGCTAAAGGAAACCGGGATCCTCGAGGCGGCTTCAAAGCTGCCCTGATGCGTCTTGGCCGTTGCGAACCTCCCGCTTATTTCCGGGGTTTTCCGGAAATGGTGGCGGAAGGGTTTCGCCGGAAATCTTTTCTATGGCGCCAAAACGGGGGGGGCAGGCCTCAAAACAGGTCCCGCATTTTATGCATGCATCCTGGTCGATTGTGTGGGTGAGGTTTTTGCCTCCCGCGATGGCCCCGACAGGACATTTTCTCAGGCAAATCATGCAGGCTCGGCACTTTTCGGGATCGATGCGATAGGTGACCGCCTCTTTGAATAAAGCCTCCACCTCCTCTTTGGTGAAGAGCCGATCGTATTGTTCTTCCTCATCCAGGCGCAGGGCGAGCTTGTCTTTTTTCACCAGCTTGATGTAGGGGATAAACCTTTCCACGGCTTCCAGCCTGGATTTGAGTTCATCTTCGCCCAACCCTTCGCTGGAGCCAAGAGCCCCCAGAGTTTTCACTTTGCCCGTGAAGTCATTGACGCTTTCGGTATAAACACCGGCTTCGCTTCCGGACATGAAAGCCATCTTCAATCTTTCCGGATTGATACCGACAAACTCCATGATTTTCTTGAACAGGCTCACCATGCTCAAGGTCTGGAAGTTGCCGTGGGTCATATAGTTGCACTCGCCCAGGTGACATGCGCCGATAAAGACTCCGTCGGCGCCCTTTGAAAAGGCCCGAAGCACAAAAGAGGCATCGATTCTGCCCGAGCACATCACCCGAACGAGTCTCATTTCGGACGTATATTGTAGTCTGGAAACTCCAGCGAGGTCGGCGGCGCCGTACGCTCACCAGTGACAGACAAAACCGATAACTTTGGGCTCGAATTTGAATCCGGAACTCATTTTCACCTCACCCCGAAATTAAAACCGCATCGATTTCATTCAAAAGCTCTTCATCGGTAAAGTGCTTCAGCTGTATGGCATTTGTGGCGCACTTCGTATTGCAAAGGCCGTCTCCTTTGCAAAGAACCGGGTTTACCGTTGCCTTCCTGCCTTTGGGCGTAGTCTTAAATTCTATTGCTCCGTAGCTGCAAACCGAGATGCACGCCCCGCAGGCGATGCACCTGTCCTCCTGGACCTCGCATACCGACCCCGAAGCCACTACCGTATCGTTTGATAGAAGCGCAAGAACTCGGCCGGCGGCGCCGCAGGCCTGGCTTACGGTTTCCCGAATGAACTTGGGGTAGTGGGCCGCGCCGCACAGATAGACCCCGTCCGTTCCAAAATCCACGGGTCTAAGCTTCACATGGGCTTCCTTGAAAAAGCCGTCCGGGCTGAGCGAGACCTTGAAAAGGCCGGCTATTTCGGCGGTCTGCGCGGAAGGAATCACGGCGGCGGAAAGAGCCACCAGGTCGACGTCCAGGGCAAGATTTACCCCCAGGACCGGATCGGGCGCGCTGATCCGCAAAACCGGGCGTCCCTCCTCGGTGGCCGCCTCGATCACGGGCTTTTCAGCGGGTTCGTAGCGGATGAACTTTATATCCTTTGCGGCCGCCTCCCGGTAATAGTCCTCCTTGAATCCGTAGGTCCTCATGTCCCGGAAGAAAATGTAAATGTCCGCTTGCGGGTTCATCTGCCTGAATTTGAGGGCGTTTTTCACCGCATTGCCGCAGCAGATGCGCGAGCAGTAGTTTCTATCCTTCTGCCTGCAACCCACGCACTGGATCATGGCAAGGCCTCGGCATTGGAGAACGCCCGGGTCGCTTTGAGCTATTTTTTGCTCCAGTTCGAGCTGGGTGAGCACCCGCGGGTCTTGCCCGTAAAGGTATTCGGTTGGCCTGTGGAGGTCTGCGCCTATGGCGATAACGGTTGCTCCGTGCCTGATCTGGACCGGTCCCCTTGCCGATTTGGCCGTGGTCGTAAAATTGCCCACATATCCTTTGGCATCCGTAATTTGCGCCTCGGTATAGACGTGGACTCGCTGATGGCGGTGCACCTTTTGAATCAGATCGCTCACACAGGCTTGAACGTCGAGCCCTTCCAGGGTGTAGTGCAGTTTCCTGGCCATCCCGCCCAGTTCGCGATCTTTTTCCAGAAGGTAGACGTCGTGCCCCTGGTTGGCTATGGAAAGAGCACAGCTCATTCCCGCAATGCCTCCTCCCACCACCAGGGCAGACTTGTCGACCGGGAGATCGTATTCGCGAAGGGGTTCGAGCAGCCCCGCCCTGGCAACCGACATGCGCACGATGTCCTTGGCCTTCCGGGTTGCCTTCTCCTTTTCCTTCGAATGGACCCAGGAGCAGTGTTCCCTGATGTTGGCCATCTCAAAAAAATATTGATTGATTCCCGCCTCCCGCAGAGTGTCGCGAAACAAAGGCTCGAGGGTCCTCGGGCTGCATGCCGCCACCACCACCCGGTTAAGCCCCTTTTCCTTCACCAGGTCGGAAATCTCCCGGGCCGAGTTGGTGGCGCACGAAAAGAGCTGTTCGCGGGCGTAGACGACGTTTGGCAGGCTCAGCGCATAATCGACCACCGAGGGGACATTGACTATCCTCCCGATATTCGCCCCGCAATGGCAGACGAAAACCCCGATTCTTGGCGCCTCGCCGCAGACATCCCTTTCGGGGGGATAAGCCCTTGTTTTCGATAGTCCGCCGCGCCTGGAATTTAGCAGTTCACCGGCAAGCGAGCCCGCCCCGCTTGCTCCGAAAACCGATTCGGGGATATCCACCGGACCCTGGAAAGCCCCGCTGATAAATATCCCTGGCCTGCTGGTCTTCACCGGGTTCAGCGGATCGCTCATGCAGAAGCCGTGAGACTCGAGTTCGATGCCAAACTTTGCCGCAATGGTTCTGGAATCCGAAGGCGCATTCAGCCCCACGGACAAAACCACCATCTCGAACTCTTCCTCTTTTACTCCCTCATCAGCCGTGGCGTAGCGCAAGGTGATGTTTCCGTTTTCGGGGTTTTCCTTTTCAACGGAGACGAAGCTGCGGATAAATCTCACACCGGGCAGCCCCTCGGCTTTTTCGAAGTAGCGCTCGAAGTCCTTGCCGTAGGCGCGGATGTCGTTGTGGAAGACTGTGCACTCGGCCTCCGGGCTGTGGTCTTTGGTCAGGATGACCTGCTTTTGCGTATAGGTGCAGCAGACGGCCGAACAGTAAGTGTTTGCGCCCGGCAATATCCGGCGCGAGCCAACGCATTGAATCCAGGCGATTTTTTCGGGGTGCTTTCCGTCGGAAGGCCGCAGCGTTTCGCCTTGAAAGGGACCCGTGGAGCTTAGCAGCCGCTCGAAATCAAGGCTGGTTATAACGTTTGCAAACTCTTTGTAGTGATATTCCGAGCCTGGTTGCGGGTCGAAGGTCTCCATGCCCGGGGCAAGAATTATCGCCCCGACGTTTATTTCCTTCTTTCGGGGCCTCTGGTTGAAATCGATCGCTCCGTTTTTGCAAACAGCCGCACAGATACGGCATTTTTTCTCCTTGAGATAGAGGCAGCTCTCATCGATATAGGCCACAAGCGGGATCGCCTGCGGGAAATATATGTGGATCGCTTTGTTGCGCGAGATCCGCTGATTGAAAACGTCGGGGTATGTCACCGGACAGTTTTCAACGCAGGTGGTGCACCCTGTGCACTTGTCCTCGAGAATGTACTTGGGCTTTTTGGTCAACCTGACCTTGAAGGCTCCGGGTTCGCCTTCCACGGAGTCAACATCGGTATTGGTCAGGACTTCTATGTTCGGATGCCGGCCGGCCTCGACCAGTTTGGGTGAAAGTATTCACATCGAGCATTCATTGGTCGGGAAAGTCTTGTCGAGCTGCGCCATGTGGCCCCCCACGCTCGGCCGCTTTTCCACCAGGTAGACTTTGAAGCCGGCAGTGGCCAGGTCGAGCGAAGCTTGAATGCCGCTTATGCCGCCGCCAACCACCATGACGTCTCCGAATTCACCGTCGCAAAGACTTTTGAGAAACCCCTCTCCGATACTTTCCAGCTCTTTTCGCACGGTTTTCCTCTTCTACACGACTTCGGCGATAATTTCGGTAATATCCCTGATCTCGATCTGTTCGCCGCCCTCACGGTTCAGCCTGCTGTCCTCGAAATTCGTGATGCAGTAAGGACATGAAGTGGCAAGCGTCTCGGCACCCACCGAAACCGCCTGATCGAGCCTCAAATCCGAAAACCTCTCCTCCTTGGGCGTCTCCATCCAAATCCTGCCGCCTCCTCCGCCGCAACAAAGGCTGTCGAGCCGACAATCGGCCATTTCCAAAAGCTCGACCCCCGCCCTTTTCAAAATCTCCCGCGGCTCTTCGAATATCCCGTTGTGTCTTCCCAGGTAGCAGGGATCGTGATAGGTGACTTTCTTAGCATATCGGCCGGCGATGGCAAGCCGCCCTCCCGCGAGCAGCTCCAGCAGAAATTGGCTGATATGGACCACCTCGAAGTTCACCATGAACTCGGGGTACTCGTTTTTGAAGGTGTGGTAGCAGTGGGGTGATGAGACCAGGATTTTTTTCACCCCCGCGTCCACAAAGGTTTTGATATTCTCCTTTGCAAGGCGCTTGAACAGTTCCTCGTCTCCTGTCTTTCGGATGCTTTCCCCGCAGCAACTCTCCCTTTCCCCCAAAATCCCGAAATCCACTCCGGCCTTCTTGAGGATGTATGCCGTGGCCCTTGCAACCCTTTTCAGCCTGGGATCGTAGCTGAGATAGCAGCCCGGGAAATAGAGTATCTCCATGCCCTCGGCAAAACTTGGCGCATCCATGCCCTCGGCCCAGTTAGCCCTTTTGCTCCGTGCCTCGTTCAGAGGGTTTCCCTCGGCCACAAGGCTTGCGCTAATCGAGCGAACCGACTTGACCCCGCTCGGAAAAACCCCGTATTCGGTCGCAATCCTTCGAAGCGCCACTCCGGATTCTATCTGCCCGACCCCGCGCGGACAACGCTTCGGGCATCTTCCGCACGTTGTGCAGCGCCATATGTCTTCGGTTTCAATGTCGGTAAGGCCGAAGCTCGCCTGGCGGACTATCTTGCGCATACTGAAGGTCCGCACCCTGTTCCACGGGCAGACCGCATCGCACAGCCCGCACTGGTAGCAGTTCTTGAAGGCGTCTCCACCGTTCGCCTTAATCAGATCGATGATCTCTTTTTCCGGGGCTAGGGTCTCCACGTCTTTTCCTGATCCTCCTGGCGTAAATGTGGATTAATCACATTGTAGCTATTATATAGTTACACTGTAGCTCGGGTCAAGAAAAAATGCGCCTTTTAAGACCGCGGGTTTGAGGCGGGATCGGGTTGGAATCATTGTTTGGGGGAGTTGAGCATTTCTTCGAGTTCGCTCACCCGGGGTTCGAGTTCGACCATTTCGATCAACTTCCGATAAAACTCGGCAAGCTCTTTAAGGGCTTTGGCCTCCGAGGCCGCGATCTCGCCCTGCTCCAATCTGGCGGCAACGGCGGCAAAGAACCTTGGCAGATCCGCGGCTGCGGCGATTGGGGGAAGGCCGGGCTTTAGAGGCGAATCCTTTTTCGCGGGAATCAGGCGGTCGATGCAGAGTCGCAGACAGGCCCGGTCGCCACCGAGGGCCATCTCGATCACCTTTTCGAGCAGTTCTTCGGTCTTTGTTTGCAGGATGGTCTGCGGGGCGAGCGGAACAGGACTACCGTTGCGCCTGGGCCTGCCTTTGGGATTGCCGGATTTTCCCTTCTGGAAAGGACGCCCCCAACCCGCGGAGCCTTTGCGCTCGGATCGATCTGCCATTGATTCAGTGACTCCCGGATAACTAATCGGAGACGCTTGGAGAGATTGCAGCCTTTTTCAAACGTTTTCATTGCGCTCCGGAATTGTAGCTCGAGTTGGTTGTGCCGTTCAAAACGGCAACCGGAAGCGGCAATAGAAACGGCGACGAAAAACGGCGACCAGAAGCGGAATAATGCCGGGTGTGCCAACCGGGAGCGGATAGCCGGGCTTATTGCTGGTCCAGCACTTGCCTGATTTTTTCGAGCAGACCTTGCACGGTAAAAGGTTTTTGCAGGAAATTTATTGTCTCATCGAGAACTCCGTGACTGGCGATAACCTCGGCGGTGTAGCCGGACATATAGATTGATTTTATGCCGGGTTTGATTTCCGCGAGCTTGTCTCGGACCTCTTTGCCGTTCATTTCAGGCATAATGACGTCGGTGATGAGCAAGTGGATTGGATCGGGATAATTTTTGGCCATCTCCAAGGCCTGAGTCGGGCGATTGGCGGACAGAACCGTGTAGCCGTTCAACTGCAAAACGGTCGTTCCAAGGTCGAGTAAGACTTCTTCGTCTTCTACCAGCAGCACCGTCTCGCTACCTTTGATCCGCTTTCGGGGCTCCGAGTCGCACTTCGGCAAGGGTTCACGCGCCGTGCGGGGCAGGTAGATGCCAAATGTTGTCCCCAGGCCGGGTGAGCTTTGAACATCGACAAGGCCGTTATTTTGCTCGATGATGCCGTAGACGGTGGACAGCCCCAGGCCGGTGCCCGATCCAACTTTCTTGGTGGTAAAAAAGGGCTCGAAGATGCGCTCGCGGGTCGGGCTGTCCATGCCCGTTCCCGTATCGCTTACGGCCAGCATGACGAACTGCCCGGGGAAAAACCCCTCATGGTCGCGGCAATAGGATTCATCGCATTCGAAATTGCGTGTTGATATGGTGATCCTTCCCACACCGGTGATGGCGTCCCGGGAGTTGACACAGAGATTGGCCAGTATCTGATCGATCTGCGAGGGATCCATCTTGACCGGCCATAGATTGAGGCCCGGGTCCCACTGCAGCTCTATATCTTCGCCAATGAGGCGTCGCACCATCATGAGCATGCTCTCGACGGTCTCATTGATATCGAGCACTCTCGGGCTGATCGTCTGCTTTCGGGCAAAGGCCAGAAGTTGACGGACCAAATCGGCCGAGCGCTGGGAGGCTTTAAGAACTTCCTGTAGACGGTTGTAAGCCGGCTGGTCGGAGTTGACTTCCAGCAATGCCAGTTCGGTTTGCCCGGCGATTACCGAGAGCATGTTGTTGAAATCGTGAGCGACTCCACCGGCCAGGCGCCCGACGGACTCCATCTTCTGGGCCTGGTTGAGCTGTTTTTCCAGCTTTCGAAAGCGGCGCATGTTGCGTCCGACGGCAAGATAATGGGTGATTGCGCCCGAGCCATCCCGGATGGGCGAAATTGTTCCCTCGATCTCGAAATCCGTTCCATCCCTGGCCTTGTTGAAGATGATGCCCACCCAGACGCGGCCGCCATCCAGGGTCTGCTTCATGTTCCTGTAGAAAAGATCGTCATGGCGTTGGCTTCGAAGAAAGCTGAGCTTTTTACCCTTGAGTTCCTTGTCGAGATAGCCGCTGGAGCCTTCGAAGGCGGGATTGATATAGATGATGGTTCGTCGATTATCGGTAACCAGAATATTCTCGTCGGCCTGTTCGACCGCGCTGGCGAGAAGCCTTGCTTGAGCCTCGCCTTTTTTGCGCTCGGTGATATCGATGGCCACCCCGAGCACTGCCCGCACATTTTCGTCGCTGGTTTGAAAAGGGACCTTGGTGGTTTGGAGGAAATGCAAATTTCCTTGCGAATCGGTATAGGTTTCCTCCGGGATGCACCTGCTTTCTCCGGAAGCCATGACTTCCCGGTCATCTTCGAGGGCCCGCCTGGATTCTTCTTCGTTCACGTGAAAGTCGGCCAGACATTTTCCGATAAGACCGTTCACGGTCGTATCGCAGCTTTCGGCGACAGCCCTGTTTGCCAGAATATAGTCGCCGTCCCAGTCCCTTACGAATATCCAGTGCGGGACAAGATCGATTATTTGCCGCAATCGTGCTTCACTGCTTTCTAAAATCTTTTCCGCCTTTTTTCGCTCGGTAATGTCCTGTATCACTCCGACAGCGCCTGTAAAATTTCCCGCGCAAAGTTTGGTCTTGGTGAACAAGACATCGTGGAGGCTCCCGTCGCCATAGCGGACGACTCCCTCGAACTGTGGATTTCCGGAAGTGTAGCTAAGAGCAAGCTCGGCTTTCCAGCGGGCGCCGGAAAATTCCGGGCGGAAGATATCATAAACCGTCTTGCCTTTGATTTCGCTTTTTGGCAGCCCCGCGCAGGTTTCAAATGCGCTGTTGCATCCAAGATAAATCCCGTTGGCATCTTCATAAAAAATCGGGTTTGGAATTGTGTCGAACAGTGTTTGCAGAAAGCCGAGCTGGTTTTTCAAGTCTGCGGCCCTCCGCCTCTGAAAAAGGCAATAAATCCCCGGGGCGCCCATGAGGAGCACCACGATGGCAAAACCTTCCCACAAGGCCAAGACTCTTCCGGCCTGGAGGGTTTTGACGGCATGGAGGCAAAGAGCAAAGGCCGCGCTGGAAATAGTGGCCCCGATCAGAACTGTTGTGATCAGGCCGGGATAGATTTTAATCTGCTTATCCATTTTGCTTCTTGTCCCGCAGGCAACTTCCACAAATAATATCGGATCAACGGATGTAATTCTTTATCCGGAATAATTCATAACTATTTGAATACTGCGGAGGATGATCGGAGGCAAGAACAATTCCAGGAAGTCATTGCCCGGATCATCTCGGGCCAAACTCGCTTTAGTCCCTCGATATCAGCTCATTGACAGTTTTCAAAAGCATTTCCATGGTAAAAGGTTTGGCCAGAGCGCAATTTGCCCCGAGGGCCCTGGCAAGACTCAAGTAACTGGATGGATCATTGCGTCCGCCACCGGAAACAGCAAGGATTTTCAAATCGGGAAATCTCTGTTTCAACTCCATGATAACTTCCAGCCCCTCCACTTCGGGCATTATCAGATCGGTTATCACAAGATCCACGGGGGCGTCCCCACACATTTTTATCCCTTGTCTACCATCGGGAGCGGCTATAACTTCAAATCTACTACGACTCAGCATTGCCTTCATCACATTTAGAAACTGCTCATCATCGTCTATGACAAGGACACACGGCATGTCTAAGCTCCATTTCCGTCAAAACGGATGCAAAGCCGATCCCGGCATTTGCCCCCTTAATTCATTGCAACCGCCGATGGTGTTTGCGGACATCATTCTGTAAGGGCCAATTCCCGCAGATTCCGAAGCAATTTGGCCCTGTCGATCGGTTTGACCAGGTAGCCGTCGCACAATTCGCGAAATGCGGTCAACACATTGTCTCCGTCCATTAAAGCGGTGGTCATCAAGATCTTGACCCCCTTGCCGGGTAAAATCTCCCGTTCGGCTTCGAGTTCTCTAATCTTGCGCAAGACCTCCTGGCCGTCGAGTCCCGGAACCATGATATCCAGGCAGAGGAGGCTGTAAGGCTCTCCCATGCTCCGTGCGAGCCTGAAGGCCTCCACGGCGTCCCATCCGTTGGCGACGATGTCGCACTTGCCGTAAGGCTCAAGGAGTTTGTGGAGCAAAAGCTGGCTGGTAAAATCGTCTTCCATGATCAAGATCCGCATCCTTGGCGTCCTTCAATAGATAATTGAGTGCGTCGGGCTCACTCTTTCCCTTCGAGTGCGGTCGCACTTCTCTTTGAGACCGACTCCGATCTCGACTCCCCCCCCGGGTGAGTGAACTTCAACGAGTTGCCGGCCGGATTGATCACACCCGACGCAACCGCAACAGACTCCCTTATTGTCTATCGGCAAAACAGGGTGAAAACTTGAGTGGCGCCCGGGGGCGCGGCCGCGAATTGCGACGGAATTGCTTGAGAAAAAATCGACATCAAAAAATTTCATTTTCCGCGCTATTTTTGGTCTTTTTGCTTGACAGTAGCGAATTTTCAACAGTATAGGTGACCGCTTTGCCAGCAAAAGAGCTGGTGGGTCCCAGTTGGAATCAGCATGGATCGGGCCCCCGGGAGAAGAGCCTTTTTTTATTCAGGGGCTGGTCAAATTGCAAATTTAAAAGATTATAATGAACCGGAAACCATTACCCGGATTTCGGTGTTGCCGATTGGTCCCGCAGGTTTTTCGGTCGGCTATTCCAGATTGAATTTTCAATTTGAAACAAGCTTTGGCCCAATTGGATTGGCGAGCACTTTGCAGGAGTTTGCGTTCATGGCGAAGGAGAAAAGTTCTCGATGTCAGTGTGTTCAACTTGAGAGAGTAAGCAAGGATGGGCCCTGTCCCACCATGTGCAAGGAGGGGAAAGGGGTGCGCAATTTTGCCTGCCCCAACTACGACGATTGCCTCGACAAGGCCGCCAAATCGATGTGGAGCGGCTTTACCTGTAGAGAATGTTTTTCTTACGTCCAAAAGGAAGAGGAAAATCAAAACTGAGTGGTTGCAATTGAGAAAATGGCGGGCAGTTTTGTTTTTCTTGGCGGTTGCCGCCGCCTGCATAAGCAGTTATGAAGTTTTCGACGTGCGAGCGGCGTTTTTTTGCGCCGCTCTGGGACCGCGAACGAAGGAAATATTCGGTTTTCTTACCCGGTTGGGGATATCGACGCCTTATCTGGTGGCAACGTTTGCGGGGTTTGTCTACTTCCGGTTCGTCGGCAATAAAACCCTCGCGAATGTGGCCGCTTTTTTGTTTGTCGCCGTTGCCGCCTCCGGACTGGCCAACGATCTGATCAAGGTGCTGGTCGGAAGAAGCAGGCCCGGCCTTTTGCTTTCCAGAGGTTTTTACGGTTTTAAACCCTTCACGGCCAAGTATTTTTACGCCTCTTTCCCCTCGGGCCACTCGAACACGATAGCCGCCCTTTGTTATGGACTCTTCCTGGTCCTGGGGCGCTTCAAGTACCCGCTTCTGATAAGCGCCCTGGCGGTAATGAGCAGCCGGGTCGTAGTGGGGGCTCATTTCCCGAGCGATGTCTTGTTTGGCGCCTGGCTGGGTGTGGCCGTTACCGGACTGCTGTGGCGAGGTTTCCACAAAAGAGGGCTCTCGATAAGGGCGGCGAACCGGGAGCGGGAAGAACCTCGACCGGCCTCTTTTTCCACCTGATGGCTCGGAGGG
>JAJYDE010000011.1 GCA_021777755.1 Deltaproteobacteria bacterium | reverse complement strand
GGGGGGGGTGCGCAAAATGGTTGTTTGATAAAAGATTAAGATGTAGTGCCACTGGCGGAATCTTTAAAGCCTAACTTATTGTTATTGTTTTTTGTTTTTTCATGCGTGTTAAACTTGGGGTAGGCCGTTTTGACCGTCTTCATGAAAAAACCGTATGTGTTCCTGCTCGAACCGATGGACAAACCCTTGAAAAATTTATTGAGACCCGCCCCGTCCTCCCTGCTGATGGCGTCCTGGGCTTGGGCGAACTGGTCGGCCATGACCTCGCAGAAAGCCTTCCGGATCAGGTTGAATTGCGTTTCCATGGCTTTTTTTCAAAAGCCAGTTTGGAGAATTTGCCAAGGTAGTCGTCGAGTTCTTTTCCTTCCGGCAAAATTGCTTCCCGGGTAAGGCCGTCGGGATTCGGGAAGAGTTCATTGAAGCGTTTCTTGTTCCCTTTGGCTTCGTCGAGGTGTCCCACCTCCAAGACATATCTGTTGATCTCAAAATTCTGCCCGCTTGTTGCTTCGATCCACCAGTAGTGGAGGAAAACCTTTTTGTCCTCTGTTTCCCTGCGAAAGAAAAAGGCTGGAACGGGGTTCGCGTTTTTTTTGCCGGGAGAGTAAACAATGCTTGGAGTAAGATAGCCGTCCACGATTCATCGCCTCCAATGCGTGAAGTTAAACGGACCAAGTCTTGAAGACCAATCGACAATACACCGCCTTTTCAAACGTTGGACTTCAACTGATAGAACACCGAGCGCAAATATCTTTTGGATTCAAGTTCCGGACAAAGGCCCGTGATGGACTCGGTCGAACCTATGATGAAGTAGCCGTCAGGGGCCAAAGTCCTGGCCAGGGCTTTGAATAATTGGATTTTGTCCTGCTCGGAAAAATAAATGGCCACATTGCGACAAAGTATAATATCAAATTTATGTGGGAATACGAAAGGCTCCAGAAGATTCATGGTCTTAAATAGTGCCAGGGCGCGGATTTCATCTCGAATTCTCCAGGATTCCCGATCCTGCTGGAAATACTTGTTCATCTTTTGCGCTGGCATTCCCCGCTCCATCTCCAGTTTGCTGTAGCGACCGTAGCTCGCCTGAGCTATGGCTTTATCCGAAATATCGGTGCCAAGAATACGGATATCATACCGACTCAGATCCACCAGAAGATCTTTTAGCACGATAGCGATACTGTAGACTTCCTGGCCCGTGGAGCAGGCTGCCGACCAGATGCGAACGGGAATCCGGCCTCCATTCGCCTTGTTCTTTGTTCGCTTGTCGATCAGATCGGGAACGATCTTGTGCTGAAGCAATTCAAAAGGGGACGTATCCCGAAAAAAAGATGTTTCCCCGGTAGTGATGGCGTCAATTACTTTTTTCCGGAATCCTTTTGTCAAATCGGCTTTGACTTTATTATAGAGGTCGGTGAAATTGGCGCATTCGCACTCCTGCAACAACGGTTGAAGGCGGGTTTCGATGAGATAGCCTTTCGAACTATCCAGTTGGATTCCGCAAAGCGATTGGATATATCGGGACCACAGATCGAGTTCGGCGCCGGAAACACTAGCCATGCTCAGCCCCCGCGAACCAGAGAAACAATTCTGGAAGCTATTGCGTCAAGAGGCAGGACGGTGTCCACGACGCCAGCCTCGATTGCCACCTTCGGCATGCCGAAAACAACACACGAGCCTTCGTCCTGGGCGATAATATGGCACCCGTTTCGTTTTAGCAGGCGCAGTCCGAGGGTGCCGTCGCTGCCCATGCCGGTCAAAATTGCCGCAACCGCACCCATCTGAAATTTATTGGCCACGGATCGGAAAAGATAATCGACCGCGGGCTTGCAGTTGTTTTCAGGCGGATCGTCGGTGATCTCTATTATCTTCGAGCCGCCATTGCCCGGCGCCAAGCGCATCTGTTTGCCTCCGGGAGCGATATAGACGGTGTTGGGCAGCACGGGTTCCTGATGAGAAGCCTCGCACACCCGGAGTTGACACTTTGCCGAAAGGCTTTCCGCAAGAGATTTGGTGAAGATGGGCGGCATGTGCTGAACCAGCAGGATCGGCACGCCAATATTGCCGGGGATGGCGGGCAGGAGTTGTCCCAGAGCGTTGGGACCTCCGGTGGAGACGCCTATCAAAATGATCTCCGGCTTTCTGGCGCTTGCCAGCCGCTTCATGGCGGCAACAGTGCGCCCGAGATCGACCGGTTTTTTCAGCTCGGGCGGCACGGCAGGTCTAATATGCTCGCGGGGCTGTCTTAGAAGCTGTCGAATGGCGCGCCTGTTAGCCAAGGCGGGCAAGCGGTCGGCCAATTCCTTCACGATGGCCGCACGGCTTTCCTTAGATCCTCTTGTCTCGGGTTTTGTAATGAAATCCAGGGCGCCCTTTTCCAGCGCCTGCATGGTGAGCCGGCCTCCACGCGAGGTAAGAGCGCTCACAACGATCACCATCGTATCTTCGCCGCATTGACGCAAAGCGTCCAATACCGCCAACCCGTCCATCTCCGGCATTTCCAGATCCAGGGTAAGAAGGTCGGGCTTGAGTTCCTTTACCTTCTGGACCGCCTGCTTACCGTTGGCCGCCGCGCCCACCACCTCCACCTCGGGAAAGGAAGAAAGCGCCTCGGAGATAACATGGCGAAATAGAACCGAATCGTCTGCCACCAAGGCCCTTATCGGCATTTACCCATCCTTTCACCAGGCTCCTTCCTGACCTTGTTCCAAGGCCAGGACAGCGGATGTGTCGAGCAATGCGATCAACCGCTCCTGTGTTTCGAAAACTCCCTTGAAATATCTTCCCTGCACGCCACGAACATTTTCGGGCGCCGGTTTGATATCGATGCGATCAATGGAAATCGCATCGGCGACATATTCGACGAGCAACCCGAATTGTTCGCCCTCCCAGTCGAGGATCAAGATCCTGCTGGAGTCCCTTATTTCCGTGGGGCCAAGCTCCACCTTTATCCCCAGATCGATCACGGTGGCTATGCGGCCCCGCAGGTTCATGACCCCGAGGATGTAGGGCGGGGCGTGATGAACCGGAGTTATGCCGCCAACCCGCACGACTTCCTGTATATAGGCCGTGTCCAGCCCGAAGGCCGCCTCTCCCAGGAAAAAAGTGGAAACGAGCATCTGCTGCTCGTCAACCCTTACATCATCTTCCATCGCAAAAGACTCCTTTTTTACCCATTTGCGAATTCATCGTTTCCGGAGACTGCCCGAGCCGGTGACGCTCAGCCCTGGGATGCGCGCAGAAGTTGGCGCAGCGAATCGATCAGCTTGTCCCGGTCGAGTTTTATCTGGTAATCGGTTATCCCGGCCGCCTGGCCGGCGGCAATGTCCTGATCTCCGGCCAGCGAGGTAAGCCCTACCACCGGCATGGAGCTGAAGCGGGAATCGGAGCGAATGCGCCGGGTCAGTCCAAGACCGCTCAGGCGGGGCATCTCTATGTCCGTTACGACCACTCGAACATTTTCGGCGTTTTCGACCAGAACCTCCCAGGCCGCTTCACCATCCGGAGCGGTCAAAACGACGAAGCCCTCCTCTTCAATGAATCGCTTCACCTGGGTCCGGAAAAAATCGGAATCCTCCGCCAGGAGCACGGTGAAGGTCATCTCTTTTTGAGGCATGGACATGGCGGTCCGCGAAACGCCCCATTCGGGATAGACCGTCTTCACGAGCTCATAGATATCTGTAAGTAAAACCGTTTTTTCCCGTATGATCATCGACCCCGAGATACCCTGCTGGCGGTGTATGCTCTGGTCGATGGCCGCACGCGACTCGATCACATCCACGGGCATGGCCCCGAGCAGTCCCACCTCGCGGCCATGGACATTGGTAACGATGACGACAAGACCGTTTTTCTCATCGAGTTGCTTGACCGAGGCGACATCGGACAAGGTGACCAGGGGCAAAGAGGCGCCGCGGTACTGCATGGTTCGCCTGCCGCCCGCCGTCTCTATCTGATCACGGGAAATTCTTTCGATGCGCGACACCATGTCCAGGGGCAAAGCGCACAGTTCATCGGTTGCATTGTGGAACAAAAGCAGCGCAAGAGAATCCTTCAGATGATCGTTGTCGCTTTCGGCCTGAAGCTGCATGGCGCGCGAAGAACCCGACACAGATCTCAGATCGGCTATCGCCGCGAGCCCGTTGACATCCAAAATCAGGGCAACCTTTCCATCGCCCATAATGGTTGCGCCGGCGTATTCCTGAAGGGCCTTGAGATGACGGCCCAGGGGTTTTACGACTATTTCCTCGGTGTTTCTAAACGAGTCGACAACCAGGCCGTATTTCATGATGCCGGTCGTAAGCACCACGATTTCGATATCGCTCTCGACGCTGATCCTTCTGCCGTCCTTCCGTCTGCGCTCGGACCAATCATCGGAAGCTCCCGGTCCGGCGCCATCTTCCATCCTTGCATCCGGATAGCGTTGCGAGCGTCTGTCGGCCAGCCCCTCTCTTCGACAAATCTCCCTTTGACCGGTCGAAGGATCGACATAGCTTCGCTGGACGCCCAGAAAGTCGATGAATCGGACAAGGGGCACGATCTCGTCTCGCAGCTTGAGGACTTCGGCATCGCCTACCACCTCCAGCCGCTTTTTGACCTCTTCGGCTCGAATTCTAAGCAACTCGACCACGTTGATCTGCGGGACGGCGAACCGTTCTCCCTGCGCGGTCAAAACCAGCGAAGGAATAATGGCAAGGGTCAAGGGCAATTTGATTCGAATCAAGGTCCCCGAACCAAGCTCGGATTCCATTTCGATTTTTCCGCCCAGCCGGTCCAGGTTGGTTTTCACCACATCCATGCCAACCCCGCGCCCGGAAAGGTCGGTCACCTTGTCGGCGGTCGAAAGGCCGGGCAGGAAGACCAGTCCGAGCTTATCCTTTTCCGACATCCTCTGGAGCTTGTCCTGGGTGGTAAGCCCTTTTTTCAGGGCGGCCTCGGCGAGCTTGCGCGGATCGAGGCCCTTACCGTCATCCGAGACCTCCACGACCACAAGACCCGCCTCATGCCTGGCCTCGAGCCTTATGGTGCCCGCGGCTTTTTTGCCCGCGCGGATCCGTTCGGCCCGCGGTTCGATTCCATGGTCGGCCGCATTTCTGATCATATGGGTCAAGGGATCGGAGAGCCCCTCGACAAGGCTCTTGTCGAGTTCGACCTCCTTGCCGCGAATATCGAGATTGATTTCCTTGTTCATCGCCTGAGCGATGTCCCGGACAACCCTTGGAAACTTGTTGAAAACGTTTCCAATGGGCTGCATCCGGGTTTGCATTATGGCGTCCTGCAACTCGGAGGTGACCAGATTGATTCGCTGGGCAGTGGCCTCGAGAGCCCTCTGGTCCTTTTGGGCCACCGCCTCGCGCAACTGGTTGCGACTAAGGACGAGTTCCCCCGCAAGATTCATAAGCGACTCGAGCAGCTCGACGCCCACCCGAAGAGTGCTCTCACCCGGAGATGCCACGGCCTTGTTTGTTGCCAAAACTTCCTGCTTTTCATTCCGCGTATCGGCCAAAGCGGGTGTGAGGCTTGCCTCCCCTGCCGGGACGAAGGGTTCGTCAACCGGCTGCGCAATGCTCTGCGCTTGAGGCCCTTCGAGAGTCTCCCCGGAGCTCTTGGCCTCGGCGGCTTGAAATACGGATGTTTCAACGGAATTTTCCGTAGCGCCGTTGGGGTCGAAAAGCAAAGTGATATTCTTTTCAGCTATGTCGAAAAGAGTACCGATGACATCCGGGTCGATAATGGTGGCAAAGATCAGGCGCAGGGGGATCTTGTTGGATATTGCCTCCTCAAGGCTCCCGACGGCTTCAAAATCCAAAATGCAGTCCAGGATCTCTCCGGAATCGTAGAGTTCGTTGAATACGGTCAGGACGTTTTTGTTCTTGCGCTCTATGTCATGGATCAAGTCATATTCGACCGAGTAGATGAATTGGCCCGTTCTTTTGGCTCTTTCCAAATCGGTCTCCGGAATGCCGATCGGCGCGGATTCCCGTTCGGGCAGCAACAAAGCGGTGCCGCCAAGGGACTCTTTTTTTCCAGCGCTCAAATAGGAGGAGGCCAGACGGTTCAGGCTGTCCACATGCTCGACTATATCGGCCATTTCACTCTGCGAGGCATTGCTGATCATATCCCGCAACTTGTCGAAGGCGGCAAGCAGAATATTGGTGGTCTCGGGGTTTGGAGCAATCTGCCTGGAGCGAACCATGTCCAGGACTGTTTCGGCTTTATGGGCCAGGTCCTTGATCTTGTTGAGGCCCAGGAAACTGCTGCCGCCCTTGATGGAATGGGCCGCTCGAAAAACCTTGTTTACAAGTTCTTCATCGATATTGGCTCCGCCTTCTTCAATCGTGAGCAGGTCGGCTTCGATATCGGCCAGATGCTCCAGTGCTTCAGAGACGAATTCCTTTTGCAGATCATCTTGTTCAAAGCCGCTCATGATGGACTCCCGAGACCTGGTTTTTCCCCGATTTCAAAATGACGATCCAACCGCATGAGCTGGAACAGTTGCTTTATCTCGGAGGAAGCACCGACGATGCTCATGTCTCCCCCCACGCGGGCAAGGGAATTGCGGGTGGCGATGAGCAAGCCGATGCCCGATGAGTCAACCAAATCGACCGAAGACAGATCCATGACCACATATGTCGCCCCCTTCGCGATCAATTCCTGCAGCCTGGGGCGCAAATTGAGGGCAAGAGCCGATGTCAGCGGCTCCCGAAGTGTGACTACCGCGCGGCTTTCATTTTGCTCTATTTCAATTGAGGGCACCTTCTCCTCCTTTTCCAATTAGCCGACGAAAAAGCACACGGTTGCCCCGTCGGTTGAAAACCACTTCATCCGCATACAGCCGATAGATTTCCAGACCTCGCCCGCACGTTTCCTCGAAACCGGCCCTGTGCTTTCGAAGGCGTGTCCACCGGAAGCCGACCCCGAGATCTGTCACCGATATACTCAACCACCGTCGCCCCCGTCTCAGTTCACAATCCACCCACAAAGCGGGATTGTTTCCATTGCCGTGGACAACCGCGTTGTTAAGACTTTCGCGCAACAACAGCATGACCGCAAACCAGTCTTTCTCAAGCCCGTTTTGCCGCAACCAGTCTCTTGCGGCCAGGCACAATTGCTCGATGGCCTCAAGAGTCGAGGGCATCTTTAACCTCAGGGCCGGGTATTTCATACCTCGATTCCCATAAGGGCGATATCATCAACGGGCTTGCCCCCAATGGCGACCAAGTCCGCAAGTTCGGCGACCTGCGCTTCGAGGTCCTTATTCCTCAGTTTTTTACAAAACTCTACAAACTTCTCTATTCCAACCTTCCAGTTGGTCTCCCCCGGCCCCTCAATAACACCGTCACTAAACAGAAAGACTCGATCCCCGAAGTCGACGGTGGTCCCCGACATGCCAAATTCGGCGGTTTCAAACGCTCCAACAACGTCGCCTTCGAGCCACAGGGGAAAAACCGCTCCATCAACTTTTTGGATCACCGCGGGAGGATGACCGGCGCTTACCACCATGAGGCGTCGGGTTTTTCTGTTTATTCGCGCGTAGACGACCGTGGCGAATTGCTCTTCGGGCAGAAGTGAACGAGCCACACGATTGATAATGTGCAAAGCCTCCGTGGGAGAATAAAGAGCAGAGCAGTTCTGTTTGAACAGTGCATGGAGGGCGCTCATCGTCATGGCGGCCCCGACATCATGACCGCACACGTCGGCCAGAATGTAATCATGAAGATTGGGGCCGAGCCGAAGCACCTGGCAAAGATCGCCGCCCGCTTCCTGTATCGGTTGATAGTAGAGCTCGAACCTTGCCTCGGGCATTTGGTCGGGCTGTGGTATCATGGCTCGCTGGGCGAAGGCGAGCTTGGAAAGCTTCAACGACTGCAGTTCGATCATGGCTTGATAGGCTTTGTGCAAGCGGACATGCGTACGCACGCGCGCCAAAACTTCGGCTCGATGAAAAGGCTTTGTGATGTAGTCAACCGCACCGGCTTCAAAACCCGCAATCTTGGTTTCGATATCTTCGTCGGCGGACACGATTAGAACGGGCGCATCGGTGGCAGGGGAACCGTATTTCATCGATCGACACAAATCCAGGCCGCTTCCGTCAGGCAGATGAACATCCAAAATTGCGAGGTCGAAGGCAGGCGCTCTGGCGATCAAGGCCTTTGTTTGTCGGATGTCCGCGGCTATCAGGGTTTCGAAGCCTTCCTGCTTCAACATCCCGGCAAGCATTGCCAGCGCAGTCGGGTCATCGTCCACCAAAAGAACCACTGGCAACGCACTCATTTCGACCCTCGCATCCACAGCTCCTCAGCAAAAAAATGACCTTGTCGTGTCACATTTTTTAAGTCGGCAACAACAGAAGGAAACTTGAGGATTCTTTGATCTTGAGGCTCAGGAATTAGTGGCGGCCAAACACCCGCCGAAGTTGGCAATTGCGGAAATGGACAAAAGCCCCCCGCCCCCGCTGAATACCGGGGGTGGAATCTCCCATCGGGGTCATCGGGGAATGGGGCAAGGAGGGCCTTTGTCTATCGATTCTGTCTGGCGCTTTGCAGTGCATCGTCGAGATGGGCCCGGGCGGAGGCCATTTCATCCTCGATCCTATGTATGAGGTGCGCGGGCAACGCGCTTCCGACCAAAATATTTCTCAGCAGATCGGCCTTTCGGATAAGCTCGGCAAGCGAATCGCTCATAGCGGGCGCCTGCATTGGAATGCCTTCCGGTTTTTCGGCCCGCTCGATCAGCCCGGCCTCGCTTATACGGTCACCTATGGAGGGCACATGCGCCTCGAAGCCGAACTTGCTTCTCACCAACCCCGCGAATTCATCGCTCACATTGGATTCACCGTGTATTACATAAACGCGCATGGCGGGGTTTTTGAAATGGCCCAGCCATTCCAGAAGTCCATTTTGATCCGCGTGAGCGGACAAACCGCCTATGGTAAACAGTTTTGCCCGCACAATCACTCTTTCGCCCAGGATTTTCACCATGCGAGCACCTTCGACGAGGCTTCTGCCAAGGGTGCCGTTGGCCTGGTAGCCGGCAATGACGAGCGAACATCCCTGCCGCCAGAGGTTGTGTTTGAGATGATGGCGGATTCTTCCCGCCGAGCACATGCCGTTGCCCGCAATCACAATGGCCGGACCCGGTTTATTGTTTATTTCCATCGACTCCTGGGCCAAACGCGTGGACACGAGTTGCTCGAAATCGAAGGGGTCGATTCCGGAGTCGAATACGGCTTTGGTTTGACCGTCATAGCATTGCCGCATTTGGCGAAATATGGCGGTGGCCGATATCGCAAGCGGGCTGTCAAGATAGACCGGCATCGAGGGTATGAGTTTCTCACGGAAAAACTTGCCGATCATGAAGAGCAGTTCCTGGGTGCGCTCAACGGCGAAAGCCGGAATGAGGACTTTTTCGCCGTGATCGTAACTGTACCGGATGGCCTTCAGAAGCTCGGTTTCACTTTCCTCGATCGATTTGTGATTGCGGTTTCCGTAGGTGGATTCGATGAAAAGGTCGTCAGCCTCGGTAAGGATTGCCGGAGGCCGAAGGATCATATGGCCGATGTAGCCCAGGTCGCCGGTGAACACGGTCCTTCGGGACCTCTCGGCGGGACCGCTTGCAATTTCCAGCAGTGAGGAGCCAAGAATGTGGCCCGCATTATGAAAAGTAACACTCAGTTCAGGCTCCAGCCGCAGAGGTTCCTCTTCATTTACGGCCACGAAAAGCGGCAGACAGGCCTCGGCGTCCTCCATCCTGTAGAGTGGTTCGACCGTGGATTCTCCTTTGCGCTTGTTTTTCCTTCCCTGCCATTCCGCTTCCATTTCCTGGATATGTGCCGAGTCCAGAAGCAGGATTTTAGCGAGTTCGGCAGTCGGGCCACTGGCATATATCTTACCCTTGAAACCGTCTTTTACCAGCCGCGGAATCCTGCCGCTATGATCGATGTGAGTGTGGGTGAGAAAAAGCGCCTCGATCTCGGCCGGATTGAAACCCCAGGGACCGCGGTTCAACCTTTCCATCTGCGCGCCGCCCTGAAAAAGTCCGCAGTCAACGAGGTATTTTCTTCCGTTATCGATCAGAAAACTGGAGCCGGTCACACAGCGCGAAGCGCCGAGGCAGGTGATCTGCATAAGGAGTCTTCCTTTCCGAAGGGGGAACGGTTGCCGTGAAAGTTTGTTTTATCGGACACATATTAAGAATATGCAAGGGATTTCCTCAAGCGCTTTGTTCTTGACAAATACGCGGCGGCGGTGAACAAAGAGGGCTTTAGCCAAGTGAGTGAAGGGACGGATATGGAAAACGGAAAAAAAGAAAAAGGCAAACTCATAGTGTTTGGAATCATGTTCTGGTATCCGCTGGCCGGAGTGACTTATCAATTTCTTCATTACCTCCTGGGACTGCGGAAACTGGGGTGGGACGTTTATTACGTGGAGGATTCGAGCAGATGGGTCTTTGATTTGAAAGACTTTGAACTGACCCCCGACGCGGCCCCGAATATAGAACTGGTCGCCCCGGTTTTGGAAAAGTATGGATTTGCGGGCAAGTGGGTCTTCAGAGGCGGGTATGAAGGAGGCAAATGCTACGGCATGAGCGAGCCCCAACTCGACCAACTCTACAGGGAAGCCGATGCATTATTGAACGTTACGGCCTCCCAGGAGCTTCGGGAAGAACACTTGGCCATCCCAAGAAGGATCTACGTGGAGTCGGATCCCTTCAATGTCCAGGTCAAGGTGCTCCAGGGAGACCTCAAGACGATCAACGCCCTTGCGGCTCACGATATTCATTTTTCCTTCGGAGAAAACCTCGGCCAGCCCGATTGCGACCTGCCCGTCGATCTCGTATGCTGGCATCCGACCAGACAACCGGTTTTCATGGATCTTTGGGAAAATCCCTTCCCGCCCTCTGCGGACTCGGCCTATTCGACCATTACGACCTGGAAAAACAAGGGCAAGGATTTGACCTTTCGCGGCCAGACCTACTACTGGACAAAAGACCGGGAGTTTTTAAAAATTATCGATCTGCCCCGGCGCAGGCCGGTTGGCTTCGAGCTTGCCACTCTTATAGACGAGCAGACGCGCCTGATGCTTGCGGAAAATGGATGGAGGATTGCCGAGGCGATGCGGGTCTCAAGGGACATCGAGAGCTACCGGGAATACATCCAAAAGTCCAGGGGCGAGTTTACCGTCACCAAGGACCAGGTGGTTCGCCCCAAGACCGGCTGGTTCAGCGACCGGACCGCCTGCTTTCTGGCCGCCGGCCGTCCGGTGATAACCCAGGAGACCGGATTCAGCAAGTTTTTGCCGACAGGCAAGGGGCTTTTCGGATTTTCGAATATGGAAGAAATTCTTGCCGCCGTCGATGTGATTGAAAGCGATTACGAGGGAAGCTGCAAAGCGGCAAAAGAAATAGCCCGGGAATTCTTCGCGGCCGAAAAGGTGCTCGGAAAGCTGATGTCGGATGCCGGGCTGGGGTAGAGATTGCAAGGATGGCTCCCCGATGCTTGCCGGTTCGAACTGCCTTCCGGAGCGCAAAAATGAGGGTGAAAAAGATGCAAGACGCCGGCGGCAAATTTCGGGGAGCGCGGTTTCAATGGATGGACGGCGTCAAGGGATTCGCCGTCTTGTGGATCGCGCTCTATCACTGCCTGATGGCTTACGGCTACGGGAAAATCC
The DNA here is from genome assembly GCA_021777755.1 of Deltaproteobacteria bacterium. Classification (GTDB taxonomy): domain Bacteria; phylum Desulfobacterota; class Syntrophobacteria; order Syntrophobacterales; family Syntrophobacteraceae; genus SbD1. Next base: position 92,649 of record JAJYDE010000011.1, on the reverse strand, counting down.
CGTGGCCGATAACCTTGGGCTCCTTCGGCGAGTTTTTAGCCTCCGGCCCGCAGGGTTCGACCCTTGCAAAGCTGCTCCACGCCGCGGAGGGAATCCTTGCGGCCATCATTCAACGCGGCCCGCAGGCCGTTGGCGTCTTTATCCTCTTCAGCGGCTTCGGCCTCACCTTCTCGCTCGTAAAGCGAGGTTCGTCGAAACCCCCCTGGACCACCTGGTACAATCGCAGACTTACGAGGCTTTTCCCGGTCTACTGGGTCGCGCACCTCATCTTCCTGGTCTCCCCCTTTACCGTTATTCACGGCAACATAGACTACCGGTTCCTGTTGAGCTTTCTGGGCGACCGAGTCCTTCCCATCGACAAGTTGTTCTTCTATCTCGTGCCCGCCTGGTGGTACATGGGGCTTCTGATCGAACTCTACATCTTCTATCCGCTCCTTTTCACACTCATGGAACGGATGGGGTGGCTAAAATATCTGCTGCTTTGCATCGTTTTGAGCACGGCGTCAAGATTCATTTTGAATGACATTTTGAAGGCCAACGGCTATTACGAAATGGGCGGTTTTTTTGTCTGCCGGCTCTGGGAGTTCGCAGCCGGGATGGCCCTCGGAAAACTTCTGGCCGAAAAACCCGAGTGGACGCTCCAACGGCTGTTGTCCTGGCAGTGGCTCGTAGCCGGTATAATAATTTATCTGCTGGGCGGCTATTGCAATCGACCCGATTTTCTCTATTTTTTCTCGGATGGCCTTATCACAATGGGTTTGGCTGCGATGCTCATCCACCTGGCCTATCTTTTCGAGCGGATTCCGGGGTTGGGAAAAGCCCTTGCCAAAACCGGCGTTTATTCCTACAGTATTTATCTGATGCATCAGCCCTATGTGATATACGTCGGCAGGATGATTCGTTACGCCAGCCTGGGGGTCTTCCTCGCAATCGCCTGCGCGCTAACCCTGTTCATCGCACTGGGTTCGATCGCAATGGAATACGGGGTGAACCGCGCGGTGGACCGCATATCCACCTGGCTGCGGCGAGAGGATAAAAACGGGCTTTGTTTGTCGAAAAAGAGTTAAAATATTTCGGGCATCCGCCGAACAACAGCGAGGAGGTTATCGTTAAGCAAACGGGCCGACAACCCGGGAAGACTCGACCCAGACAGAGGTTTTCAGCAAGCGGGGATTACCGCAGGTCTTTCAGCAAAATCAAGGATTGACAATGGTAAGAGAGCTCAGTGGAAACGAAATCGACGCTCTTCATTACGAACTGTTGGTAAAAGACATCACGGCCGCAGCCGAAAGGTTGCCGCCCTTTCCCGATGTCGCCTGGAAAATCGTCTCCCTTGTGAAATCAATGGCTCCGGTCAAGGAGATAGAGGCGCTCATCGCCTACGACCCGGCGATCGCGGCCAAGATCCTCCGGATGGCAAATTCGGTCTATTACGGCCGGCAATACGGCGTGCGCACTGTGCGGGAGGCAATCCTGCTGCTTGGCGACAAACGGTTGCTCCAAGTGGTAATAGCCGCCTGCGCCACACTCTACTACGGCCCCGGCAACTCGCAGGACGAACGGGACCTGTGGGAACATTCGGTCAATACGGCCCTTCTATCCGAGATAATAGCACGCCTGACCCAACGCACGGCGGTCCTTACGCTCTACACCGCCTCCTTGCTCCACGACATAGGCAATACCATACTCAATCTCTACGCCAAGATCTACCTTCATTCCAGTCTGCGGCAGATACGGGGCGAGACCGAAGCGATCACGACCGAGCGGCGGGCGCTTGGAATCGATCATCAGGAACTCGGGGCCATTATCGCCCGCAACTGGAAATTCCCCCCTGAAATCGTCTCGGCAATCGAAAACCACCACAATCCCGAACGAGCCGGGAAATACGAGGAAATAGCGTCTCTGGTCTATATCGCCAACAAGATGGCCATTGCTTTTTCCAAGCCGAAAGAGACGGAAAACGCCAAGGCCTTCGATCCGGATTCAGACCCCGTTTTCAAAAAATTTCACATCACACGTGGTATAATCCAGGATTCCCGACAGGAACTCCTAACCGGCATGTCGGATGTGGCAAAGGCGCTCGGTTCTGCGTAGGCCGGGCGACCGGGGCAATCAAGCGATTCTCGGGCGGGTTTCCGGCGGGCGGCTCTCAAGCCTTTTGCGCAAAACCGGGGGCTGATCAGTCGCCGCTCCATTTTTTGAATACGAGTGTTCCGTTGGTTCCCCCGAAACCGAACGAATTGGAGAGGGCGATGTCGATGTCCGCCTTGCGGGCCACATTGGGAACGTAATCCAGGTCGCAGTCCGGGTCGGGATATTCATGGTTAATGGTCGGCGGCATCATCTGATTGTGCAGGGTAAGGGCTGTGTAGGCGGCCTCGACACCGCCCGCGGCCCCGAGGAGGTGGCCGGTCATGGACTTGGTGGAACTGACGGCGAGCTTGTAGGCGTGATCGCCAAAAACTGTTTTTATCGCTTGGGTTTCGTATTTGTCGTTCAATTCGGTGGAAGTGCCGTGCGCGTTAATGTACTGCACCTCCCCGGCTTTTATGCCGGCATCGTCGAGGGCCATTTGCATGCAACGCGCGGCCCCCTCGCCTGCCGGAGCGGGAGCGGCCATGTGATAGGCGTCTCCCGAGGCGCCGAAACCGATCACTTCGGCATAGATTTTAGCGCCCCTCGCACGGGCGAAACCCAGTTCTTCAATGACCAACAAACCTGACCCCTCGCTCAGGATGAAACCTTCCCTTTCCTTGTCAAAGGGCCTGGAAGCATGCTGCGGGTCGTCATTTCGCGTCGAAAGGGCCCGCATCGCACTGAATCCGGCAATCGCGAGCGGGGTGATGGTGGACTCGACCCCGCCGGTTATCATGGCATCCGAGACCCCGTTTCGGATCAGATGATAGGCCTGTCCCACCGCGTGAGTGCCCGCGGCGCAGGCGGTTTGCAAGGACAGGTTCGGGCCCTTTGCTCCGTGATAGATGGAGATGAGGCCGGGGGCCATATTGCTTATGATCATGGGAATGAAGAAGGGGCTGACCTTTTTCGGACCCGATTCAATCAGCTGCTTATGGGATTCCTCGATGGTAAGCAAACCGCCCAAGCCGCAACCGATGACCACTCCCACCCTGGCAGAGACCTCCGGAGCTATCTTTAGTCCGGCATCCTCCATGGCATAGTGGGCCGCGCCCAGGGCCAACCGCAAAAACGGATCCATCTTTCGCAATTCTTTTTTGCTGATGAACTCCTCCGGATGAAAGTTCTTCACCTCTCCGGCGATCTTTGACGGGTATCCCGAACAATCGAAGCGCGTAATAGGCCCGATGCCCGACTTTCCGGCAATCAGATTGGACCAGTTTTCTTCAATTCCCACCCCAACCGGTGAAACCAACCCGATACCGGTAACAACCACGCGTCGCCTGTGATTTTCTGAATTCATCCTGCCTTTCCCCCGGAGAGTCAATTTGCGTTTGCTCGTCTCCCCGTCCCCCCACGGCCTGCACGGCATGTTCGGAGACCTCAAGGGAGCCTGCGTCCACCCCAAAACAATTCTATGCCATGAACATTCCGCCGTTTACGTGAATCACCTGGCCGGTGATGTATCCCGCCACATCGGAAGCAAGGAAGGAAACGGCTGCGGCAACCTCTTCCGGGGCGCCCGCTCTTCCCGCCGGGATCTGCGCCAGCAAAGCCTCTCTGGCTTTGGGCGGCAGCGCCGCGGTCATATCTGTTTCGATATATCCGGGGGCCACGGCATTGACCGTGATCTTCCTGGACACTATTTCCCTGGCAAGAGATTTTGTCAGGCCGATAATGCCCGCCTTGGCCGCCGAATAGTTGCACTGGCCTGGATTGCCCGTTGCGGCCACAACCGATGTGACGTTAATGATGCGCCCGAAGCGCTGTCGCATCATGGGCCGCACGACCGCCTGCGAGCACAAAAAGGCACCCTTGAGGTTTGTGGCCATAACGTCATCCCACTCCGCCGGCTTCATAATCGCCAGAAGGTTGTCCCTGGCAATTCCGGCATTATTGACCAGGACGTCCACCCGGCCGTGGGTCTTGACTATTTGATCGAAGGCGGCCTTGACGGCCCCTGGGTCGGCCACATCGAAAGCCATGGCGGTCGCCGCGCCTCCCCTGGCCCGGACCAGGGCAGTGGTCTCGTTTGCAGCCTCGGGACTCGAGTTGTAATTGACAATCACATGGGTTTCGGGAGCGGCCATCTGTACGGCAATGGCGCGGCCGATTCCTCGGCTTGCCCCTGTTACCACGACAACTCGTTTATCGCTCAAAATCGACTCCTTTTTCAAAAACGGCAAGAAAGCGGGTTCTGTCTCTGCCTGCTCCCCGCCTTTTTCACCCTTCCCGTTCGCGCTTGATTCGTTTGGTGAACTCCGGGATGAATTCAAAAAGATCGGCTACCACCCCGTAAGTGGCCACGTCGAAAATGGGAGCGCTCGGGTCTTTATTGACGGCCACGATAACCTCGGAACCCTGCATCCCGACGAGGTGTTGGACCGCTCCGGAGATCCCCACGGCCACATAGAGGGTGGGGGCTACGGTTCGGCCCGTCTGTCCCACCTGGTGGGAAGGGGCCATCCAGCCCTCCTCGACCGCTCCGCGGGAAGCCCCGACCGCGCCGTTCATGAGTTGGGCAAGGTTTTCAATGAGGCTGAAATTTTCCGCGCTCCTTAGCCCCCGACCCCCGGAGACGATAACGTCGGCTTCGGTGAGCTTGGCGGTCCGGTCCTGCTCGGCGATGACCTCGAGGACCTCCACCCGGGCCTTGAAGCACTCGGCGGGCAGATCGACCCTTTCAATGCGCCCCTTGCGGCCTTGAAGCCTCACCGGCTTCATGACCTTCGGGCGCACCGTGGCCATCTGGGGCCGCCGGTTGGGACATATGATCGTGGCCATGACATTTCCACCGAAAGCCGGCCGGGTCTGAAGCAGATGACCGTCATCCGCGATATCGAGTTCAGTGCAGTCGGCGGTCAGCCCGGTTCTAAGACCCGCGGCAACTCGCGGGATAAAGGAACGTCCCATGCTGGTCGCACCGGCAAGAAAAATTTCGGGACGTTTGCGCCCCACCAACTCGACAATGCACTTGGAATACCGCTCGTCGGTGAAATGCGCAAGCTCGGGGTGATCGATCACATAGACCACTTCAGCGCCGTAAGCGATCAACTCCTCGGCCACCCGGTCGTCAATGCCCGAGCCTAGCAACACGGCCCCGAGTTCGACACCGCGTTTATCGGCCAGAATGCGCCCGGCGCTCAGCAGTTCATGGCTCACCGCGTGGACTTTGCCTTCGCGCCATTCGGCGTAAACCCACACGCCCCGGTAGCTCGAAGGGTCCTCCGACGGGCCCTGGCCAACTTCGGGCAAAGACAAGGCGCCGAACTCGCACGTATCGACGCATATGCCGCAAAGCGAACAATCATCGGAAATTTCAATCCCGTTTTCACGCAGGGAAATAGCGCCCATCGGACAGGCTTCGGAACAGACCCCGCAAACCGTGCATCTTTGTTTGTCTACAATCGCTTTCATAGACCTGGCACCCTGGCCTTCTTCAAATGTTGGAAAAGCTGTTCGACCTGATTTTCAATGGAGCCTTCGAGCTGAATGCGGTTGCCGCGCCGCTGCGGGCTAAAGACGCGCACGACCTGGGTAAAGGACCCGCTGAGGCCGGTCGAGTTCGGGTCGAGCCCCAGCTCGGCAGTTCCCCAGACGGCAACTTCGGCCTTCTTCGCCCGCATTTTGTGCCTGAGCGACGGGACCCTCGGCTCTCCGAGTTCCTTTATCACCGTCATGAGGGCCGGCAACTGGAGCCGCCATACCTCGGTTCCCTCATCGGTCTGGCGAACAACCTTCACAAAGCCGGACTCCCGCGTATCGATATTTTTGACAAAGGTCGCATACGGCACATCGAGCAAAGCCGCCATTTCCGGCCCCACCTGCGCGGTATCTCCATCGACCGCCTGTTTGCCGCACAAAATCAGATCGACGTCGCCCATCTTGCGAATGGCCGCCGAAAGCGTTGTCGAGGTGGCCCAGGTATCCGAGCCCGCAAAGGCCCGATCGCTAAGAAGCACCGCGTCATCAACCCCGAGGCCCAGGGTTTCCCGCAGCGCCTCCGAGGCCTGGGGCGGCCCCATGGTCACCACAGTTACCCGCGCCCCGTTTTGGTCCTTGATCTTGAGCGCTCCCTCAATCGCAAACATGTCGAAAGGATTGATTATGGACTCCACGCCCTGCCTTACCAGGGTGTGCGTGTCCGGATCGATCCTGACGTTTTTGGTGTCAGGCACCTGCTTGATGCATACGACTATGTGCATATCAGATGAAGCTCTCCTTCAGCCTGCCGTATTCCTTGTTGAGTTCCTGGCCGATAATGTTTCGCTGAATTTCGTTGGTCCCCTCGTAAATCTGCAGGATCTTGGCGTCACGCATCATTTTTTCGACCGGGTAATCTTTCATGTACCCGTAGCCCCCCAGCACCTGAACGGCGTTGGTGGAAACCTCCATGGCCACATCGCCCGCGAAGACCTTGGTCATGGCGGCGACCTTGCTGACCTCGCGAGGCTCCGAATCCATATAGCGGGCGACCGAATAAACCAGGGCGCGCGCGGCCTCGGTCTTTACCGCCATATCGGCAAGTTTATGCTGTATAGCCTGAAAGCTTATGATCGGTTTTTCAAACTGGACCCTCTTTCTGGCGTATTCCACCGCGATATCAAGGGCCCCCTGGGCCAGCCCCACACCCAGAGCGGCAATGCCCGGCCTGGATTTATCGAAGGTCTTCATAGCGATGATAAATCCCATTCCTTCTTTGGCGATCAGCCTGTCGGCAGGAATGCGGCAGTCCTGGAAAATCAACTCCCTGGTAGCCGAAGCGCGAATTCCGAGCTTTTTTTCCTTTTTGCCGAAGAAAAACCCGGGGTCTCCCTTCTCGACAACAAAAAAGCTCGCACCCCGCGGCCCTTTTGCCCGGTCGGTGATAGCCAGAACGGAATAGATCTCCGACTCGCCGCCGTTTGTAATCCACTGCTTGGAGCCGTTGAGCACATAGCTGTCCCCGTCTTTTACCGCCACGGTGCGAATTCCGGACACATCGCTTCCGGCCCCCGGTTCGGTAAGTCCGAAGGCCGCCAGTCTCTTGCCTGAAGCTATCTGCGGCAGGTACTTCTGTTTCATTTCCTCGCTGCCGAAAAGAAGGATCGGATAAGCTCCAAGGCCGCTTGCCGCAAAGCTTGTCGCTATCCCGATGCAAGCCTCACCGAGCTTTTCCACCGCAAGGCAGTTGTCGAATACCCCTCCGCCCATTCCGCCATATTGTTCGGGAATATAAAGGCCAAAAAGATCGGCCTGGGCCAGAGTACGCATGATCTCCCACGGGAACTCCTCGGATTCATCCAATTCGGCCCTTATCGGGCGAATTTTTTCCCTGGCGATCTGCTCGGTCAACTCCTGGATCATTTTCTGTTCTTCAGTCAAGAAATAGTCCAACGTATTTCCTCCGATAGAAAAACCGCGAAAAAAAGCCGGCGCAAAATTTGGAATCCGGGTTCCTTAACACAAAAGCGAAGATAAGCCAATATCGAGTTCCGCAACCGATAGTCACCGGCACGAAAAAAGGCACAGTTTTTTTACCCCCCGGGAGCGGGAAACCGGGAAAACCGGCCGCGAACCCTTTTCACCACTTCAGCGTGTGCTCGCACAAACTGAAGAGCCAACAATTTTGGAGGCGTCCTTCTATTTTTGATATTTCCCGCGGAAAGTGCGGTGTGAAAAGCCGGAAATCCCGTCGAACCCGCAGCGCCCCGCGTGACCGGGAGGACGCACCGGACCGACCGATTCGAGATACGCGCAAGCCGGTCGAAGAGGACCCGAAGCCGAGCAGAAGCCCAACCACACTCCTGCCGCAGCCCGGCTACGCCTTCGAATTGCTCTTTTGGCCACCACACGCGTTGCGATATCGATCCCGGCAGCGGGCTGGAACGGCGAAGAAGCGGTAAGCACGATGCATGAAGACCCGCACCCCGCGACCCTGGATGGTGTCAGGACGCCCCGGCGAAAAGGGAATCGCCCTTTACTCTTCTTCCAACTCCAGGACCAGTCGGCCCTTGTAGTATCCGCAGTTGGGGCAGGCACGATGCGCCAGGCGCAACTCACTGCACTTGGGGCAACGAGCCAGCGCCGGCATCTCGAGGCCGTGGTGGGCACGGCGTTTGTCGCGTCTGGCCTTGGACGTTTTTCTCTTCGGTACACCCATCTCCGTAGCTCCTATCTCTTATTCCGCCCGCAACCGCGGGCGTGGCATTCAGCACAGAAGAACTATTGTTCAGGCTCGGGCTTCTTTAAGCCCACGAGATTTGCAAAGGCCGACCGGGAAGCCTCGGGCTTGCAGCCGCAGGCCTCATCATTCAGGTTTGCGCCGCACCCTGGACATATCCCCCGGCAATTTTCGCTGCAAAGGACCTTTACCGGCAAGGCCAAAAAAATCTGCTCGGCCACCAACTCATCGACCTCGATCACTTCGCCGTCAAAGAACTCGTAGAGCAATACATCCGAATCGAGTTCTTCTTCCTCGTCCCCCTCCGTTCGCGCCTCGGCGACCAGATACATATCGACACGTTCGTCCAGGGGAAGGGCGACCGGGTTGAGACAGCGGTGACAGGCAACCTCGAGGTCCCCCTTTATGGTTCCTGTAACTCTTACGTGGTCCGCACTCTTTTCCAGAAAAAGGACCACGTTGACCGGCTTGAGCAGTTTCAGGCTGAAGGGATCATCGGGTGGAACGAACCGGCCCAGCATTTCCTGGTCCCAGTGAAAGCCGAGGGTACGCCCTGAATCCGGAATTTCATCAACGCGAACGCGCATTTGCTACACTCTTTCAATCAACACAAAACATCTAGTATAAACGGATCCGCGTTTTTGTCAATTATTTTTGGACCGCCCGGGGCGGGCCTCGACCTTCTAGAGTTTTGCGGTCGCCTGTTTGACAATGTCTTCGGACACATCGGCAAACACAACTTTCCAGGCGCGCAGGGTCCACATGCCTTTGCCGTAGCCGAGGGTTCGACTGACGTTGATTGTGGCCACATGGCGGCCGTCCCGGCTGATTTCGACCCTGACCTTGAGGATGGTGTCCCCGAAATGAGGCAGGACGCGCTTGCCCAGGCTCGACTCCTTGAAATAGACAATATGGCAGTCCATGACATAAGGTTGGCCCTCGGATTTGGGGACCCAGAGCATCCCCCTTTTGGCGAGCGCCTTATCGACCCCGTCCCACAGCATTCCGATGGCATCGACATCAAAGACCTGCCGGGTATCGTTGGACACATCGGCCACCTTGATTCTTATGGGCGAGTTTGCAACCTCGGCCACTGCGGGCGGGGGGCTCTGCGAACCGGGGCCTTTATGCCCGAACAGGGAGCATCCCAAAAGACATAGGGGCAGGAGTGAAAGCGCGACAAAACGTATCTTTTTAACCATGGGCCAATGTGCCTTTCTGCCGATTTTTCGCCGAATTTATACGAAAACATGGCAATAATCCAGTGATTAGTGAACCCCCGGCAGCCATTGTCGAGCTTAATTGCATGCGATCGCCCTCCGCATTCATGCGGGATTGAGTTAAAAGGGATATTATGCTATGGAACGTGGCCGTATCGCAAGATCCGACCATCACGAGCGAACAATGACGCGGGAGGGCTTTAACGGCTCGCCCTCCACAGGAGAGTTTTCAATATGCAACAGGTGATTACCCGATTTCCCCCCAGCCCCACGGGATACCTTCACATCGGAGGGGCCCGCACCTCCCTTTTCAACTGGCTCTTTGCGCGCAGCCGGCGCGGCCAATTCATCCTGCGCATCGAAGATACCGATGTGGAACGTTCTACGGAAGAATCGGTCAAGGCCATTCTGGACGCCATGGAGTGGCTGGAACTGGGCTGGGATGAAGGCCCCTATTTTCAGACCAAACGGCTTGAAGTCTACCGCGAATACGCGGAGAAACTGCTCAAGACCGGCCATGCCTACTGGTGCGAATGCAGCGCCCGGGAGTTGGAGCAGCGCCGCGGCACGGCCCTTGCCGAAGGGCGAAAGCCAAAATACGACGGCGCCTGCCGCTCCAAGGCCCTTGGCGAGGGCACTAACAGAGTCCTCAGGTTTCGGAGCCCGGAAAGCGGCACAACCGTTCTAAACGATATCATCAAGGGACCCATCGAATTTGAAAACAGCGAACTCGACGACCTGGTGATAGTAAAAAGCGACGGAATCCCCACCTATAACTTCGCCGTCGTTGTCGACGATATCACAATGGGGATCACCCACGTCATCCGAGGAGACGATCACGTCAACAACACTCCGAGGCAGATTCTCATCTACCGGGCGCTCGGGGCCAAATTGCCCGAGTTCGGCCATGTGCCCATGATCCATGGCGAGGATCGTTCGCCGCTTTCAAAGCGCCACGGCGCCACTTCGGTCATGGAATACAAGAAGATGGGATTTCTTCCCGAGGCCCTTCTAAACTGCCTGGTGCGGCTTGGCTGGTCACACGGCGACGAGGAAATTTTTTCCCGGGAGGAATTGATAGAAAAATTCAGCCTGGAAAACGTCGGCAAATCGCCAAGCATTTTCACCATGGAAAAGCTGCTCTGGCTTAACGCCCACTACATCAAGGAAAAACGGGCCGAAGAACTGGTCGAACTGCTGAGGCCTTTTGCCGCCGCGCACAACTACCCCGAAAAATCCGATGCCTTCATGGCCGCGGCCATCCGCACACTGCGGCCCCGCGTGCATACGCTGGTCGAAATGGCCGAGGCGATGCGGTTTTATATGGTCGAAGAAATCGAATTCGATCCCGAAGCCGCGGCGAAGTTCCTGACCGCTGAGATGGTCCCGGTTTTTTCACGGCTGATCTCGGAACTCTCCGCTCTCGCGACCTTCGACGAAGAAACCCTTGAGCCGGTGTTCAGAAATACCGCACAGGAGCTGAAAGTAAAGCTCGGGAAAATCGCCCAGCCCGTCAGAGTGGCCCTGACCGGCGGAACAAAAAGCCCCGGCCTCTTCGAGATCATGGAAGTGCTGGGAAAAGATGCGGTCATCGAGCGACTGAAAAGAGCGAGGAGCGGAAGAGCGGAAGAGCGGTAGCGGGGAGCGGGGAGCGAGGAGCGAGGAGCGAGGAGCGAGGAGCAAAATAAAACCAGCCAAAAGGCTACCCGCTCTTTGCCCTTCGCCACTCGCTCTTTGCCCTTTGCTACTCGCTCCCCGCTACTCGCTCCCCGCTCTTTGCTACCCGCTACTCGCTACTCGCTACCTGCTCTTTGCTCCCCGCTACCCGCTACCCGCTACCTGCTCTTTGCTACTCGCTCCCCGCTACTCGCTACCCGCTCCTTGCTACCCGCTCCCCGCTCCCCGCTCCCCGCTCCCCGCCCTTCATAAAGTCCAAGACGGTCGAGGCGGATGGCGTCAAGTTGAGCCGCAGGCTTATCGAGCGCCTCGACCTTGGAAAAAATCTCTTCGGCCTTTTTTCCATGTCCCGCCCCCGCCTCCATCATCACCACGGCCATGTAAGCGGCCTGGACGGAAATGAGCATCCGCCTTGCGGCCACTCTTCTCATCTCCAGTATGGCGCAACGGTCAGTAAGCCGGTAATAATCGCGCATGAACTCTTCCCAGGGCTCCCGTGACCGCCTGCTCCACCGGACCAGGTCGGTCTTGATCCGTGGCGTCATCCGCGTCTGCTTGTTCGGATCGGTAAGAGAGGGATGCGCGAGCAGGATACGTTCGAACCCGCTCCAGTGAGGCCTGCGGCGAAGTTTGGCGACTTCGGCTTCCGCGGCATGGAAATCGGACTGGAAAGCGGCCATTTCCACCTCCAAGGCCCCGCGCGCCTTGTCGGCCCGAGCCAGCCCGGCCTCAGCCCCCGGAGGCGGCGGCCCCGCGGCGGGCCTTTGCCGCATCCCGACGCAGCCGGCGACCAAAGCCGGCAACAAAATGGGCCAGATAAAACAGATAATGGTTTTTTTGACTCTATTTGCACCCCGATAGGCCAATTTCCGTTTCTCCCGGAGAATATCTCACGTCGCATGCGCCTGCCGAAAATCATGCTTATCGTATCATTATGGAAGCCGACAGGAGGAAATTATGAATGAGAATTTTGAGTATTTGCTGGAAAAACTCTATTGGGCAGCCCGCAAAATCTGGAGCCGGCTGACCGGTTCATCGGACTACGAGCTTCAAGTGGTCAAAGAGCGCATTCCACACGTTCCACCTTTTCGAGCGCCAGGACCGGCTTTACCTTCCGATGAAGCCTGCAACAAGTATTAGGGGGTATTCTCCGTGACATGAAGAGGGTTTGCGGCGATTCAACGTGATATTCCAAAATATGTCTCACGGATCGTATCGTTTCCTTTGAGTTCCTGGACATCGCCATCGAAGCTCACCCGCCCTTTGTCCAGAATGTATATTTTCTGCGCGAAATCGAGAAAAGAGACATTTTGTTCGGCGATAAGCATGGAGAGTTTTTCCTGTTCATGAAGGAACTTCAAAACCTCTATAACCTTTTTTACGAACTTTGGAGAAAGGCCGCTCGATGGCTCGTCCATGATTACGAGGCCGGGATGGGACATGAGTGTTTTGGCCACCCCCAGCATCTTTCTTTGCCCGCCGCTCAAGGAGGCGCCCATTTTCTTCGCGTAGGCTCTCAAATCGGGGAAATACTCGTACATTTCACCGGCTCTTTTTCGATTGTCTTTCTCGGACCTGAAATAGCCGCCCAATTTAAGATTCTCTTCGACTGTAAGGTTGGGAAAAATTCCCAGTTCGGACATGTATCCGATACCGCCGGCAATTCTTGAATTGGGTTTCAGCCCGGTGATATCCGCTCCCTTGAAAGTTATTTTACCCTTCCGGGCCGGCAGCAGGCCGGCGATCGTTTTCAACAGGGTGGTTTTACCCGCTCCGTTTACTCCCAGCAACACCACGCATTGGTTGGAAGCCACCTCGAGGCTGCTTCCCCACAGCACCTGTATCGAGCCGTACCCGGACTCGAGTGCCTCCACACCGAGCAAAACCTCCATCGCTATCTCCCTAAAAAAACCTCGACGACCTCTTCGTTTTGAGCCGCTTCATGGATGGAGCCACGAAACAGATTGGCCCCGGCGTTCATGACGACCACATCCGAAGTAAGAGTGTCGATAAAGCCCAGGTGGTGTTCGACAACAATCATCGCCACGCCGGTTTGGCTGATCCGCAGAAGCATTTGCGCAATCCAGTCCAGTTCCTGGTGGCTGAGGCCGGCTGCGATTTCATCGACCAGAAGCAACCTGGGTCTTGTGGCAAGGGCGGTGGCAAGTCCCAGAAGTTTCTGCTGAGCGAAGGTGAGCCCCCCGGAGATGAAATCTTTCAGCCCGTCGAGTTGCACAATCTCCAGGGCCTTGCGGATAATTTCCCGCTTGTCGGCTTCACAGCAGCCGTAGACCGCGGCAAGCCGGACATTGTCCCACACGGTCAGCCCCGCAAGCGGCCTGGGTATCTGGAAGGTTCTATTGACTCCCGAATGGACGATCTTATGCGAAGGGGACCGGTAGATGGATTTTCCGTCGAATTCCACCGATCCCCCATCGGGCTTGTATACCCCGGAGATGACGTTTATCAGGGTGGTCTTTCCCGATCCGTTGGGGCCGGCAAGGCCCACGATCCGCTTTTCGCAGACATCGATGCTTACGCCGTTAAGTGCCCTGAAGCCTCCGAATTTTTTTACCAAACCCTCGACTTTAAGAAGCCGCTTACCGTTATGGGACATAAACCTTGCCTTTTCGCAAAATGGAGGCGATCCCGTCGGGGAGAAACAACACCAGAGCAATGATCAGCAAGCCATAGAAAAGCTGGAAGTACTGCGGAGTGGAAATGCCTATGAAGTTATACATGCTGTAGAGTATGAGCGCTCCCGCAAGGGGGCCGGCAAGGGTGCCGATGCCTCCGAAAAGAACGAAAACTATGGTGAAAACGCTGACATCCAGGCTGAAGACGGTACTCGGATAAAATACCGCGGAATACCAGCCGAAAACCGCTCCGCACAAACCGGCCACGAAGGCGCTGAGCATCCAGGCGATGCTCCTTGCCCGCACGATGTTCACCCCGGCAAGTGAAGCCGTAACCCGGTCCTCCTTGATGGCCAGAAGGCAAAGGCCAAAATCCGAATTTCTTATGAAGGCCACAAGGACCATGGCGAAAACCAGCACGCCGAGCAGCGCATAATAGGCGGCGTTGGCATTGTAGACCGAAGATAGATCGATGCCGTAAGGCCCCTGGGTGATTTTTTCAAGCGCGGGGTTGGAGACCACGTAATAGAGGGCCTGGGATGCCGCCAGGTTGGCGATGGCGAAATAGGCCCCCGAGAGTCTTAGCAGCGGGATGAGAATAATTCCGATCAGCACTGCGGCAACTCCGCCCCAAAGAACTCCCCAAAGAGGAGAAATATGCAGCAGGGTAACGGCTATGGCCGATCCGTAGGCGCCGGCGCCAAAAAACCCCACATAACCGAAGGGCAGGTACCCCGTAAAGCCGTAGATGATGTTCAACCCCTCGGCCAGGGCCAGGTAAAGCATCAAGTTGAACAAAAAGGACTGATTGCTGTAAATGCTGGGCAAGCCGAGAAACATCGCCACGACGACAAGAACAACGCCCAGGCTCGGAAAAATTTTTTTAAGCACTGCGCGCCGCCTTTCCAACCAGCCCTTCCGGTCTGATGAGCATTACCGCTATCAGCAGGACATAGGGCAAAATATCGGCCCAGGAGGAAAAATAGCTTTGCATAAACATGACGGCGACCCCGTAGATCAAGCCTCCAAGAATGGTGCCCAGGGGGTTTCCAAGCGAGCCCAGGACGATTATGGCAAATGAGACGGTTGTCAATTCCGGGCCCATGGAAGGCGAGGAAGAACCGATAATGAAAAAACTGAAGACGCCCGCAATGGCAGCCAGCGCAAGACCCATGCAAAAGACGAAGGCCGATATGCGATTGACGTCTATACCGCTCAGCATCGCCTCGTCGCGGTTTGCCATGACGGCCCTCGTGGCATACCCCATGCGCGTATGCCTCAAGTACCAGTAGACGAAGCCGAAGGCGGCGAGGGCCACAAGGGTGGTGATCAGCCACGCGATCGGAAAACGCTGACCGAAGATGACAAACCCGGAAGAACCGAACACATCGCTCGGAATGGATCGCTGATTGTTTCCGAAAGCAAAGATGATGACGGCCTCGATCACCTGGGACGCCCCGAAAAAGAGTATGAAGGAAAGCATTTCGGGGTCTTTGGATCTTAGCAGGCGGGGGACGAAGGCGTAATAGAGCGGGAAACCCACGAGGAAAAAAGTCGCCACCGCAATCGGGATGACCAGAAGGGGATTTACGCCCAAAAGGGTGTAGAGCCAGTAGGCCAAAAAGGAGCCGAGCATGATAAAGTCGCCGTGGGCGAGATTTATCATCTTCAGGACTCCGAAGACGATGTTAAGCCCCAGTCCCACCAGCCCGAAAAATATGCCGTACATGACCCCGGCAATGATCGTGTATGCGAAAAGGTTCAAGCGAAACTCCAAGAGAATGTAGCGGGTAGCTAAGAGCTAAGAGCGTAGCGGGTAGCGGGTAGCTAAGAGCTAAGAGCGTAGCGAGTAGCGGGTAGCTAAGAGCTAAGAGCGTAGCGAGTAGCGGGTAGCGAGTAGCGAGTAGCAAAGAGCAAAGAGCGTAGCGGGTAGCGGGTAGCGAGTAGCAAAAGACGAGAAAAAAAATATTCGCCATGTTCCTGGCTGCTCGCTACCTGCTACCTGCTACCTGTTTTTCTGCTACCCGCTACCTGCTACCTGCTACCTGTTTTTCTGCTACCCGCTACTCGCTACCTGCTACCTGCTACCTGTTTTTCAGCTACCTGCTACCTGCTACCTGTTTTTCAGCTACCCGCTACCTGCTACCTGCTACCTGCTACCTGTTTTCCCGCTACCTGCTACCTGCTACCTGTTTTCCCGCTACCCGCTACCCGCTACCTGCTACCTGTTTTTCAGCTACTCGCCACATTACTTTTCAAGGTGCCGGATAAATTGCGTCGCCCGTCTTAAGACTTTGCGGATAGACAATATTCATGCCTACCCCGTTTGCCCCCTGAGGCACAAATTGGCCCACCGGAAGCATTTCGCCCACCTGCGCTCCCGAGGCGTCAACATCGAAGGCGCCGTCCATGGTCTTGAGCTTGCCCGAAAAATCGGCCACGGCCTTTCTCAGCGCGGTCTGATCGAAACTGCCCGCGCTCTCGAGGGCCTTCTGCATGATGAGCCCGGTGTTATAGCCGGCAACCACCAGGAAGTCCACTTTGCCGCCGGTAGCCTTGTAGGCCTGCTCGAACTTGTCCAAAGTCGGACCATAGTTTACGTCGTTGTATTTCAAGATCGGCGGGGTCGGATAGGTGTAGGTGTAAGCGAGGGCCTTGTCGCCGACGTTTTTCTTTATCAGGGCGAGTTGCTGGCCGGAGAAAATCGTGAAGACCATTTTGAATTTCAAGCCGCTCGACTGCAGTCCCTGCAAAAAGGCGATGTCGTTGGGGACGAAGCCGAACTCTATGACCGCATCGGGCTTGGTGGCCGCGATGCTGTGGAGAAGCACCGAGTAATTGCTGGTGCCGGTGGGCACGGCCTCGTAATAGACCGGATTTATGCCCGCCTTGACGAGCCTGTCATGAAGCGTAACCGCTTGAGATTGATTGAAATCGTTTGAAGAATAGACTATCGCCACCCTGGGGATTTTCTTTTCGATCACAAAATCGGCCAGCGCATACGGCCATTTGCCCGAGGTCGGCAGACTGCACAGCACAACGAACTGGTTGTCCGGCGTAAAGAACTTTGCGGCCGTCCCGGTGGGGTCGAAGAGCAAAACTTTGTGCACCTTCGCAATGGGGACCGCCACGGAGGTCAAAACGGAGCCGAAATCGGAGACCAGCATGTTCACATGATCGCGGGTAATGAGCTGATTGTAGAGCATTCCGGCCGTGGCGGTCTGGCTCTGGTCATCGTAGGCGGTGAGCTTTACGGGAATTTTCTTGTTGAATGCTTTTACAAAAACGCCCCCGTCCTTATTCACCTGTGAAACCCAGAATTTGAGACCGTTGAACTGTGAGGTCGATGAAGTTGCGAAAGGGCCGCTCGAGGAGTACAAGGTCCCCACGGTTATCACCTTCGGAGCCTTTCCGGCAAAGGCCGGCAGGCTGGTGGCGAGCACCGCGGCAGTCATGACAACGATCAAAGTTTTCAACCTGTTCATTGCACATACTCCTTTCAAGACAAAGTCGGGTTACATTGTTAATGGCCCTCGGTACCGAGAGTTTCAAAAATTTCCCAGAACTCGGGAAAGGATTTACTCACGGACTCCGCCCCGTCGATAACAACACCCTTGAGACGAAGACCCGCGACGGCGAAAGCCATGGCGATCCGGTGATCGTCAAAGGCCTCGACAGGACCCGCCGGCGCCCCGGCGGGCGCACCGCCGTAAATGACAAGCCCATCGGGCAGTTCCCGCGCCTCGATCCCCAGCACCCTCAGGCCGCAAGCCACCGCGTAGAGCCGGTCGGATTCCTTGATTCTAAGATGGGCGACGTTTTCAATGCGTGAGACTCCCTCCGCGAAGGCGCAAAGAACGGCAAGCGTCGGGACCATGTCGGGCATTTCGTTCATATCCACGGTTACAGGCGATAGCCTCGGGGGGCCGAGGACTCTAACTCCGTCATCTTCCCACACAACGCGGCAGCCCATTTGAGCCAGCACCTCCAAAAACCGGCAATCGCCCTGGAGGCTCGCACAAGAGACAGGCGAGGTAAAGACTTCGCCTCCGGTTAGCGCGGCCGCGCCCCAGAAATAAGAAGCCGTGGAGCAGTCTCCCTCGACGGTGAAATTGCGGGCCGCGTAGGCCTGCGGGGCCGGGATCTCGATAGTGTCCGACCCGTGGCGCTCGAAGCGTATCCCGGCATCTTTCATCATTCCAAGGGTCATCTCCAGGTAGGGACGCGAGGCGACCGGCTCGGACCATCGCACTCTTACAGGCCCGAGCGCGGCGGGGGCGGCGATGAGAATGCCGGACAAAAACTGGCTGCTCTTCGAGGCGTCTACGAAAACCTCTCCCGCACCCAGCCCCCTGGAGTTGATCTCCACCGGAAGAAAGCCGGGTTCCCCGAGCCAGGAAATCACGGCCCCAAGCTCCCTCAGGGCCTCCACGGCGGGGCCCACCGGGCGTTGTCTAAGGCGCGGACTTCCATCCATGACAAATGTTGCAACGCCCGCGGAAAAAAGGGCAAGAAGCAACCGGGTGCTGGTGCCGGAATTACCCAGCAAAATCGGCCCCCGGGGCGTGCTCCAGCGGCGGTCGGGCGGTCTCAGGCAAACGGAGCCCTCTTTCCAGTCCACAATCGCCCCGAGCGACTCCAATGCCCCGGCTGTAATAAGCGTGTCTTCGGCCCGCAGTGGATTGGCTATCTCCCACGGCCCCTCGGAGAGCGCGGCCATCATGAGAGCGCGGTGGGTGATCGATTTCGACCCGGGCAGACGAATCCGGGCGTTCACCTTGGACAGGGGCTCTATCGATTTAACGAGTCTTGTCATTTACGGCTTCTTCCAACGCCCCTCGCATGGCATCGATGGCGGGAGTTTCAAAAATCGGGCGCGCAAGCCACCATTCGAGCTGCGCGGCCCCCTGATAAAGCAGCATGTCGAGTCCGGAGACCACCTTGCAACCCGCCTTTCGAGCGGCCCTGGAAAAAGCGGTCGAAGGCGGGCTGTAGACTATGTCCATCACGGTCATTTCAGGCCTGAAAAATGTGTCGGAAACAATGGGGCTTTCCCGTTCGTCGGCCAAACCCGAGGAGGTGCACTGCACGACCAGGTTGAATCGGGCGTCGGTTTTTTCCACCATATTGAGCGGGATAAAATCGGCCTGGAGCAGGCTGGCCAGCGACTGGCCCCGTTCGACACACCGGTTTGCAATCGTCAGCACGGCCCCGGCCTTTCTCAGGCCATAAGCCACCGCGCGCGCCGCTCCACCCGCGCCGATGATCAGGGCGCTCCGGCCCTGCACCTCGCAGGCGGCCGATAGTGCCCGCAATGCGCCGGTCCAATCGGTATTGCAGCCCTCCCAGCCCGAATCGGTCCTTCGCAGCGTGTTGGCCGCGCCTATCTCCCGGGCCGTGTCATCGATGCGCTCGGCAAGCCTGCACACCATCTCCTTGTAAGGCAGGGTGACACTCAACCCGCTAAAACCGGCCCGGTGCAGGACACCAAGATCGCGTTCGAGTTCATCGACGTAGAAAGCAGCGTAAAGAGCCGAAAGACCGAGCGCCTCGAAGCATGCGCTCATCATCGCGGGAGATAGACTGTGGTGAACCGGATTTCCAATGACGGCGAAAAGCTTCCTCTGCTCGGGTCGTATCATCTTTCGTACTCCTCGTACCCTCATCCGCGAAATCCCCCGCAGGCCGAGGGGAACTATCGCGGGAATATCCCATCGTGCTGAAACCTAAGTTTCTTTCTCATAACTTCCAATTGATGCAGGAATTCAGGTTCGCGATAGTCGGGATAAGTCCAGGGCAGAGGCCGATATGCTCCTTTACCGTATACCAGGGTAAGATCGGCGTAGATCCCCTCCCGAAGATAAATCCTGTGGATAAAATTCTTACCCGTGGCCAGAACCAGACGCTCCTCGCTCAGAATTCCCGGATCGATATTAACCTGACGCTTTCCATTTTTTAAGTGGCGTGCTTCGATTTCGTTGGTTCGAAGCTTTATGTCGGGCAGAGCCCCCTGGGCGACGAGGTCCACGAAGGCTGCCGTCTGCCTTCTCAAGCCGCTGCCCATTTCATCGTCATAATAGGTGGTGTGTGGGAAATTCCCTGGCGCCGACAGAAAATCCATCGGTCCAAAATCCGATACAAGGGCCTCCAGCACCGACAACTGAACTTCGTAATCGCTGAACAAAAACCGGATAACCAGTTTTGCCGGCCGTGGTTCCCCGGGTTGGCTCATAAAGGCAGTAGCGGGTAGCGGGGAGCGGGGAGCGGAAGAGCGGGAGCGCAAAGAGCGGGAGCGAGTAGCGGGTAGCGGGGAGCGGAAGGGCAAAGAGCGGGAGCGCAAAGGGCGGGAGCGAGTAGCGGGTAGCGGGGAGCGGAGGGGCAAAGGGCGGGAGCGAGCAGCGGGTAGCGGGGGGTGTCGATTTGGGTCATCATCTCTTTTCTCCTGCTTGCCTGAGCCGCCGGGCAAAGGCGGCAAGTTGTCCCGCGACCGCGTCCATTCTTTCGAGAACCGAAGCCGTTTCGGCATATCCCAATTCCCGGGCGAGGATGCAATAGTACCTGGATTCTTCGAGCGAGCCTTCGGCAATATTAACGTATCGCGCCTTGTCGGCGGATGAAAACTTTCGGAAACCTTCAGCGATGTTGGCCGGCACGGAAACGGCGGCCCTTCGCAACTGGCCTGTGAGTCCGAAGCGTTCATGGACCGGAAAGCCCTCGGTGAGCCGGTAAATTTCGAGCACCATCGCGTGAGCGTTTTGCCAGACGGCCAGGTCGGTAAAAGATTTAGCCGGAGTTTTCATGCCACCCGCCTCCCCGCTACGCTCTTTGCTCTTCCGCTCCCCGCTCCCCGCTACTCGCTACTCGCTACCGCTCTTCCGCTCCCCGCTACCCGCTCCCCGCTACTCGCTACTCGCTACCGCTCTTCCGCTCCCCGCTCCCCGCTACTCGCTACTCGCTACCGCTCTTCCGCTACCCGCTACCCGCTCTTCCGCTACCCGCTACCCGCTCCCCGCTCCCCGCTACCGCTCTTCCGCTACCCGCTACAATTCCTTCGCCTCCTCGATCAACATGATCGGAATGTCGTCCCGGATCTCGTATAAAAGCCCGCACTGTTCGCAGGCAAGCCCCGATTGATCGGAGTTAAGCTGTACCGGCCCCTTGCACTTCGGGCAACGGAGGATTTCAAGAAGCTCTTTGCTTACGGCCATGGGTTGGACTCCGTTATATTCAAGATGTTGTCAGGGATTGCTCTCTTTTTCTTCAAATTTGTGTGGGGCTTCCTTGCCGTCATCGTCGAGAATCTGGCGAAAGGAGTCAAGAAGTGAACGCATCCTGGCCCCGAACTGCACTCGGTTACGCCTCATCTCCGACATTTCCTGCTCCATGCGGATGAGGCGGCTGTGAGCTTCCTTGAGTATGCCTTCGGCCTTTACCTCGGCCTCCGAGACAATCAGCCCCGCCTCGCGCTCGGCGTTGGTCTTGATCTGCTCGGCGCTTTTCTGGGCGCTTATGAGCACGGCTCTTATGGTCTTCTCGCGCTCCCGGTGCTCCTTCAAAGCGGAATCCAGGGTCTGCACATCCTTTTTGAGCCCCTTGTTTTCCTCCGTCAGCCGACCCAGTTCGTCGGTCAAATCCCGCAGGTAAGATTCGACGTCGTTTGGGTCAAACCCCATCAAACGCTTCCGAAATCTTTTTCCCTCTATTTCTTCAAATTCCATTCGACCAACTCCAGGCGGCGGTGAAAACGGGTTTAGCCACCGAACATATAAGCGATTCTCATCAGGGTCGGCACGACGAACTGATCCAAAAACACGAGCGCCAGTATGAGTATCATGGGGGCAAAGTCGATAGAGCCGGCAGTAAGCGGCAGTGCCCTTCGAAGGCGGAAGAGGACGGGTTCTGTGGCGCTGTGGAGAAACCGAACTATGGGATTGTAGGGATCGGGGCTCACCCAGGAAAGCAGGGCGCGCGCCACGACGATCAACATGTACGTGTATAAAACATAGTGCAAAACAGTGGCTGTCGCCTGCAAAAAATACCCGAATATGAACATATACGGACTCCCGGACTTTGTCATTTCACATCGCCAGCTTACAAAGACTGAAACTACTTTTTTTCATCTGCTCTGTCAACAGGGAGGAAGCCAGGTTTTTTTGGAAGCAACTTGCCGCCTCCATTAAATTACCATCTGAACTGAGGATTTTTCTTCAAACTGCACGGGGATAACTTTTGAAAGTAACTTCTGGTTGACAAAAGGACGTAAAACAGGGATGAAAGAAATTCGAAAATCGTGTTTCCCCCTGGAGTGGTTTTTTTATGAGTAAATTCGAATTGAACGACTGGGTGCTGCTAACTTCTCAAAAAGGAAAGAACTGGCTCGTACGTGTGGAGGATGCTCCCTATTCTTCCCACTTGGGCGGCATTCAGCTGCGGGATGTAATCGGCAAGGAGGAAGGCGACTGGCTGATGACCAGCAAGGGGGCGCGGCTCATGCTCTTCAGGCCCTCCCTCCAGGACTACATCTTCGCCATGAAGAGGCGCACTCAGATCATTTATCCAAAAGATCTCAGCGCCATGATCTTTTACGGCGACATTTATCCGGGCTGTGTCGTGATCGAGACGGGAATCGGTTCGGGGGCGCTCTCCCTTGCTCTCCTGCGGGCGATGTGCGGGGGCGGAAAGCTCATATCCATCGAGAAAAGGGCCGAATTCGCCTCGGACGCCCGCGAAAACATAACGCGTTTTTTTGGCGCCCCGGTCGAAAACCATGAGATAATAGTGGCCGACATTCAGAACGCCTGCCTCTCGGTCCAGGCCGACCGGATTTTCGTCGATCTGCCCGAACCCTGGCAGGCCGTGGGAAATCTGTCCTCCATGCTTCGCATGGGAGGCCTTCTTGTAAGCCTTAGCCCCAATGTGGGCCAGATCCAGCTCACTCAGCGGCAGCTTCTGGCCAACGGGTTCGGCGATATTGTCCATTTCGAGCTTTTGCGAAGAGACTGGAAAGTCGACCGGCTGCGCGCCAGGCCCTTTGACCGGATGGTGGCGCACACGGGCTTTATAACCGTGGCGAAGAGGGTTTCGGCCGATCGCGGCGAGCCTGTCGAAAGCGACTCGGGAACCGAGGACTTTGCGGGCTCGGTCGAGGAAGGCGAAGACGGCGTCGGGTGTTGAAGGGCCAACGGCGGTTATTCTCAGTTTCAACGGCGCACGGTTCGCAGTGGAAAAATCAAGGTTTAATTGCATGGCATCATCTCCCGAAGTCAAAAAATTGGATATTTCAGTAGTGATCCCCGTCAAAGACGAGGCGGACAACATATTGTCTCTGGCCATGGAAGTAAGCTCGGTGATGGAGAGAGAATTTGCCGCCTGGGAGTGTGTCTGGGTCGATGACGGATCAAGTGACGCAACTTTGGAGCTGCTGGAGAAACTGGTCCTCGAAAATTCGCGCCACAGGTATATTTCCTTCGAGCGAAACGCCGGCCAGTCGGCGGCTCTATGGGCGGGGTTCAGTCAAACCGGCGCTCCCATCATCGCCACCATCGACGGCGACGGCCAGAACGACCCGGCCGATATTCCGGCATTATATAAAAAGGTCGCATCCGGTGAGGCCGACATGGCAAACGGTTATCGGGCCCGCAGGCAGGACAATCTCAAAAGAAAGATCTCCTCGCTTCTCGGAAACGGTTTCCGAAGCTTGCTGACCGGGAAGACGGTCCGAGATGCCGGCTGCTCCACCAGAGTTTTTCGAAGAGAATGCATCGAAGCCGTGCCCCGTTTTGCCGGCATGCACCGTTTTTTGCCCACTCTTGCCGCCATGCAGGGCTATAAATTGAGCGAAACGGCCGTAAACCACAGGCCCAGAGTCAAAGGCAACTCCAAATATTCCATCGGCAATCGGCTGTGGGTGTCCCTGCTGGACATACTCGGGCTTTTCTGGCTCAAGAAGCGGGCGTTGCACTACACCATCAGGGTGAAGTCGGCTTGAAAATTCGCTTTGCGCCGAAGTCGTCTTGCGCAATTCGAATTACCGTTTCGACATTGAAGGGCGCATCGATAGATCGCGTGGGACAAGTGTGCCCGGAGGGGCCGAGTTGCCCCCGTGCCTCTCGATCGGCAATCACCTCCGCCCCTCCGTGAAATGGGCCTGGCACAAAATGTGCTTCTTTACTTGAAAAATCAACCGTATCAGTCGGAAGGATCGGCCGTGACCGGGGCCGCGGGGAGGAGCTATGCATATGGATGGCAAAAACGGTTTCACCCTTGTGGAACTTATGGTGGTTACGGCCATTGTGGCCATTCTGGCCGCTGTGGCCACGCCAGCATACATTAACTACGTAAACCGCACCAAGCAAGGCCAGGCCGAAAGCATGCTCATGACCGCAAGACTCGAGGAGGAAGAGCACTACACCGATTACGGCCAGTACGCCGCCACGATACAGTGTCTGCCTTCCTTCGGCAACAGTTGCTCCCTCGCAAGCGCGGCGAACACATTCGGGGGTTATAAGTTTACGCTTCCCACCAACCAGGCGAATACTTACACGATCCAAGCCGCGCGCACGATAAGAAGCGGGGTAAGCGATGTTGTGACCATAAGCCAGAGCAGCACCACGCCCACCGTGCAAAACCCCAATGCGCTGGGCTACTCGCTTTTCGTGTGGCTGTTCGGTCACTGAGATATTTGAAGGCCTCATTCGCAGTGAACAAGCGGGGGGAAGTTGACATGAGAAAGTACTTTTTTTTCGGGGTGATCCTGCTGTGTCTTGGCTCGTTTTCTACTTGCCGCGCCTATATGGGGGTAAATAGTAGCAGCAAGGCCGCAGGCAATGCTGCCCCTGTTTCAAGGCAAATCGAAAATATCGCGGTGATCAAGATCGTCAATGGCCAAATCTTTTCCAAAGACGGACGTATATTCGATATTTCCGGCGCCAGGGTCATCAACAACAATTCTTCGGCTGCGGGAATCTCCGGTGCCGAGTTGGATTTTGAAGACGGCAGACTCGTGCAGGTGATCCTCAAATGACTGAAAGATGTCCGAAACTGAGGGTTCCCGGTCCTCGTGGTTGAACTATAGGCCCCTGTCACTGAAATGAGACTGTTTTTGATGAAGGAATAGGCCATGAAGCGAAAATTCGGGATTGCAGTTTTTATTACCATTCTGGGGTTTTTTATTTCGCCATGGAAAGTCTCCGGGACCTCCGGCTTCATCAGTCCCTGCTCAAGTCCGCTCATCCCCCCCTTTCTTTCCACCGGCGTAAAGCCAAACATTCTCATACTTCTCGATAATTCGCAAAGCATGGATGAAGATTTCACCGGCAACGCCGTCGGCTCCTATGCGTCCAACAGCAAATCGCTTCAGGCCAGGCAGGCCCTTCAGAACGTCGTCAAGACCCTTGAGACCAAGGCCAATGTCGGAATAATGAGCTTCACTCTTTCCCGTGTAACGTCCCGATGGTATCTTTACAACGGCATGCCTTTCGCCTCCTATGATCCTTATTCCTACTGCCCGATCAACTACTGCTCGGACGGAAACGTCTTCCAAAGCCCTCTGCAGAAATGCAGCCAGGATGCCGACTGCGCTTCGCCCTACTCCCATTGCCTGCCGGATACGGCCCTGATCCAGCCTTGTGTGGACTATTGCACCAACCCCGCCAACACGACCGCCGAAACCAGCTGCGATTCGGTCTGCCCCCAGGTCCCCTCCGGCAGCACCACCGACGGGTCCATGAATTTCACCAAGTACCAATATACGGGCGGAGGTGGCGCGGACACCAATGGAAACTACTTTCCCGATGAGATTATCGGCAACTATGCATACAATAACCCCATAAGGGCCAGATATTGCGCAAATACCTACCCGAAAACCAATGAATATGTTTTTCCGTATACGCAATGGAACGGAACGACGGGGACCCGGCTCGCGTACTACAAACGGCCCGATGCTGGTTACTTTCCCAATACGGGGGTCGAGTTTTACTATTCCTCCGGCGGAAACTATAATCCGGGAGAATGCACCAGTCCGACCTGCAATAATTACAGCACCTACGATGAGTACATGGCAAAGACGGATACAAGCGACGCCAATTCCGGTTATAATTCCAACGATTGGAACGGACGTACAGGGGTTGTGCCGACCGATTCGGACTACGCTCTCGGATTTTACAATTTCGGGCGCAGGCTACCCCAGTATCCTGTCGGCAACACATGGTTCAGTTCAAACAACGTGACTTCGGGATATCTCAACGTTGCGATCGGCGACGTCAATCCCGTCGACAGCGGCAACCAGTACACCACGGTTTACAACATGCTCGATCTGGGTGCCACCGCGGCCACCGATCCTCCCACCTCCGACACCTACATGAACACCTGCACCGCGAGCGACATGAACACCTGCTCCTACATCGTTAACGCGGGCAATACGCCAACGGCCGCCGCTCTGCAAAGCGCGCTGCAATATTTTAACGGGACCTACACCCCGGAAGGCCAATCAAGCTCGCCAAGCAGTCCCATCGCCTACCGGTGCCAGAAAAATTACATAATCCTGGTTACCGACGGCATGCCCGACACGCTTCTCGACGGGACCCAAACAGAAGACCTGTCGAGTGTAATGCCCCAGGTACTGGCGGGACTCGAGGAACTCGACGGGCTGAGCTCGCCAACGGCCGTTTCGGGTGTAACTCCCGCTCTTCCCTCGGGCTATACCTGGACAAACATACAAAAGACCTTCAGCGACCCGGTCCATGCCAACCAGAGCACGAACTACACCTTCCCCGTCCAAACCTATGTCCTCGGCATCGGCTCCGAGGCCAATTCCAACCTCGACCAGATGGCTGTGGCGGGCGGAGCCGACAACAACGGCCACGCTTATTACGCCACCAATACCACCCAACTCAACCTCGCCTTGTCAAACATCGTCAATAGCATTTTGGGCCGCGTGGCCTCGGGCAGTTCCATATCCGTTCTGTCCACCCAGACCCAAACCGGCGCAAACATGTTCGAGGGCGTTTTTTACCCTCAAAAATTTTTCGCAACCAAAACGATGCTCTGGCCGGGTTTTCTCTATGACTGGTGGTTCTACAACGGGCTGGGCCAACAATATTGCGCCAGCGTTGACGCCACCACCGGACTGGCCACTTTCGACAACCCCCTTGCCTCCTGCACCCAGGCTTCGGACTGCCCTAACAGCGGAGATCAGTGCGTCCAGTACACCATAAGGGAAGATACCACCCACAACATCACAAATGGCCAGCCCGACGACATCCTTGATCTAACCGGCCCCAATGGCGGCGCCGGAGGCGACGAATCCCTGGATTTCCTCTACACCGATCAGAGCGGTCTTCAGATAGCCCGCTACAGGTACGCAGGCTCCGGCAGCGTCACCGCCGCCACCCAATATGTTGACACGGTGGGGCTGGATGATCTCAGCCCCATATGGGAAGCGGGAAAGATGCTTTGGGCAACGCCTGCGGACACGAACCACAGAACCATCTGCACCCCCGGCACATCCACCGGCGCGGCGACCTCCCCGTGCGGCATCGGCAGCAACCTTGTAAGCTTCGACCCCACATCCGATCCCGAGCTTGTCTCCGCCTCCTCGCCTTTAGGCGCTTCTTCGAACCTCAACTCCTGCCTGGGCGGCTCGTTGTCAAACCTTGTCAATTACGTCAGGGGCGTCGACATAACCGGTTGCAGGAGCAGGACCGTGGGGCTTTGCCAAGATTCCGCCGGTAACACTACCAATACGGGCTGCGCCTCGTCAGCCGACTGCACCAATGCCGGCCTTTCCTCTTGCGTCCAAAACACCTGGAAGCTCGGCGACATAATCTACTCCTCGCCCCAGGTCGAGGCGGATTACACCTATTGCGCATCTGTTAACACCAGCGGGATCGCCACCTTCACCAGCACGGCTTGCGGGCAGGATTCCGATTGCGCTTCATTGGCGAGCACAGACAAGTGCCTCAAAAAAGAGACCGTCGTTTTTGCGGGCGCAAATGACGGCATGCTCCACGCTTTCGAGACGGGAACCCTCAGCTCCGCAGGGTTGAATCCCTCGGACAACGAGGTCGATAAGCTGACCGGAATACCGACATCAAACATGGGCCAGGAGCTGTGGGCCTTCATCCCCCGCAATGTCCTCCCCTATCTCAGGTGCCTGGCCGTTCCGGCCACCGATCCGAGCAGTTGCCATATCTACTATAACGATCTCAGCCCTTATCTGACCACGATGAATATCAATACGACCAATTCGAGCGGCGCCACCGTGACTTCAACCCGAAAGGTCCTCATCGGCGGCTTGAGATTCGGAGGGGGCTCGGTTGGCGGCCCATTGGGCCTTACGCCCGAGAACTACTGTTTGAGCGGCCCGAACGGCACGGGGCTCTCCGATGGAACATCGACATGCTCCAATAACACCAACCAGTGTCCGAGTGGTTACAAGGGAAGCTGCGGGACCGCCTACCCCACCAACGTCCCCGCTGACACATGCCCCAACGGCGGGGTGGTGGCCTGCGCCAATCCGGGGACCTGTTACGACGATCCCGCTTCCGCCCACACCCCCGCCCAGTGTATCGGACTTTCCTCCTACTACGCGCTCGATATTACCGATGTCGAGCATCCGAAACTGCTGTGGGAATTCAGCGACCCCGCCCTGGGTTATTCCCTGTCCGGACCGGCGGTAATCCACGAACCGGCCGATTCCACCGCAATGACCGGCGACAGATACTTCGTCATGTTTCTCTCCGGCCCGACAGATGCGCAGGACGGCTCTTCGATCCAGGATTTGCAGGCCTTCGTCCTCACCCTGGACCCGGCCTCCCTGGGGCTCACCAGCGTCTATTACCATGACTTCAACACCTCAACGACCAAGAACGGATTTGGCGGCAGGCTTTTTACAAACGGCCTGGATGTGAACGCGGACTCTTACACGGATTATGTTTTCTTCGGATACGCCGCCTCGCCCAACGGGAAAACCGGCAGTTGGTCGGGAGGCATTGCCAAGATCGATATGACCGGCAACGGTCTTTCGCCGGGCGCCTGGAACTGGGACGTCAACACATACGCCAACGTTCCGCAGGTCCCCATAACGGCGCAGGTGATGCCCATGCAATGCTTCGGGAACTGGTATCTTTACGCCGGAACCGGCAGGTACTTCTTTACTCCCGACAGCTACGGCTCCAACGGAAATTCGGGCTACAACTTCATCATGGGCGTCCCGTTTTGCGCATCCTACAACAACAATTGCGGCAAGGGGTCCGGTAACACCAACATCAATTTTTCAAATACTTCAAACAACAACGCCTGCAGCGATTTGACGGGTACCACCGGCCTCAGCCAGGCATACTGGTTGCGCGATCTGGATCCAGCCACCTCGCCCTACCTTGCTGAAAGAATGGTCACAGACCCCACCGCAACACCCAATAACATTGTCTATTTCACCACCGCGGAGCCTGTCGACACCTCGGTTGATCCCTGCGGCAGCGGCGGCCGCAGCCGTATGTGGGGCCTCAATTGCGCTACGGGGCTCGCGATAACCGACACCTCGTGTCCCGGGTACTCGATTTCGAACGAATCCGGAGTCTTATACCTTCAAACCTCCACCGGGGCGATTTACGCCGTGACGCCCTCCAGTTCCTTTACGGGCAACAGCGGCCAGACCACAGCCTGGCATCCCGGAATGCCCCCGAACGATCATCCGCCTGCGCCTCCCCCTTCGGGTGGATCGACAAGCGGGCAGATCATACAATGGATCGAAAAATGAACGGACGCTCCGGATTCACGCTGGTGGAACTTATGGTGGTGGTTTCGCTTGCGGCATTACTGCTGACGTGGGGCTTGCCCGCTTTTTCGGCCTGGAATCAGCAGCACAAGGTCGAAGGCCAGATGGCGCAGCTTTACTCCGATCTCCAGTACGCCCGGATTCACGCCTACGGCGTCAAGGTGCCCACAGGCTTATGGTGGGACGCCCAGGGCGCCTATCACATCTCGGAGGGCGGCTACAATGCGAACGGCACTTTCAATCCCAACGCAACTGAGATCGCGCCCCCTGTTACTCCCCAGCCCGCCGTTTCCGGTCAGCAAACGGTAAGCTTTGACGGCAGGGGCTTGCTTGATCCCAACAGCGCGGCCACATTCTGGGTGGCCTCAAACTACGGATCGCCAACGGATTGCGTTACGATTTCACTAACCAACATAGCTTTGGGGAAAATGCATGGGGGCAACTGCCAAGCTCAGCAGTAGAGGCTGGCCGTCCAGCAACGGAGGCACCAGGGGTTTTACCTTGATAGAGGTTATGGTGGCCCTGGTCATCCTCGCCTTGGGCCTTCTCGGATCTCTTGTGGGGATCATGGCGGCCTTGAGTTGCGGGATCAACGTGGAAATGCGAAACGACGCCGTAAAAATTGCCCAGGAACAGTCGGAAGCATTGAGAAATGTCGCGTCCATCTCCTATGCCGGCGTAGCCGGCTACAACAATTTACAGAACGTCATAACCAGGCAGGTCAGAAATTCCCTGGTCTCCTATACCGTCACATCGACTGTTACGGCCGTGCCGCCAACCAGTTCCTGCGGGGGCAACTGCGGGGCCTCACTTGTGAAATTTACCGTCACATGGCAGTACAAGGGAACTCAGGCCGTTCCCTATACCTTGCAGACGATCGTGAGGCAGGCGCAATGCCCCCACAGCGCGGAATGACTCTGGTGGAGTTGATGGTCAGCCTGGCCATCGTACTGTTGATCGTCAGCGCGGCGAGCTACGCTTACCTCAAGCTTCTTTGGACTTACAAGTCGCAGGGGGCCATGTCCGAAAGCTACATGGCCAATTTGACAGGCCTTGAGGTGCTCCGCTATGATATTGAAATGGCGGGGTTCGGGCTGCCGGTAACGCTCACCCAGAACTACTCGGAAGCGCTGGCCGATACGGCAAACACACCCAAGCCCTCCTACAATCCGTCCCTATTAAACGATACGCCCTCAAACCCGCCCATGCCGTTCGTCCCGGGTGCGGCCCGAGCCGTTACCGGCCCCGTGACCCTTACGGGCAACCATTCCGCGGTCCTGGCGATAAAATCCACGACCGCCTGGATCAATCAGACAAGCGCCAAATGGTCTACCATAACAAATTCCTCCACCGGCTCAGGCACGCCCGTGGTGACCAGTTCGGACAATCCTTTTGCGGCTGGCGAAAATATCACCGTTCTCGATGATACCGGCACGCTCCTTGATTGGAACCTCCAATTCAATCTCGATTATTACACCAACGCTTCAACCCTCGCCAATCCCAGCAACCAGCAGGTTTTCTACATCTACGGGATCGATCCGGACCAGGGAAACCATGGGGACAGAATGCCCTTCAACAGGGTCGATTACTACCTCGACAACAGCCCCGTCACAAACGGAGTCCCCACCATACCATCCTACTGCGCCCAAGGCACATACGTGCTCTATCGCTCCTACATAAGCCAAACGGACGGCACGCTGGTGAGATCGCCCCTTGTAAATTGCGTCGAAGACTTCCAGGTGGCTTTCGGGGTCGTGCCGGTTTCCGGTAGCGCCGTAATTTGGCAAAAGGACCTGGGTACGGAACACTTCGGAGGCAACGCGACCACGCCCATGACCATTACCCAAATTCAGCAGTATCTACGCGAGATAAGGGTGTTCATCCTCTATCAGGAAGGGCGCGGGAAAGTCAGCGCAACGGGCGATTTTACCTCCAAGGGGTACTTCAACCTGGGGGACCAGCAGATCGCCAGCAGCTTGGATTCGTCCCAATACCTGCTGACGGGCTCCAACTTCATGCAGTTCAGCACGGCCCAACTTGCCGACTCGACCACCTCAAACGCGCCACAACTGAACGCCCCCGGATTCCAGCCGACCGGTGCTGCAACCCAATATCGCTGGAAAATCATGGAAATAGACGCTAAGCCCATGAATCTGCTTGGCCTGCCGCCCAACACAATAAGGTGAAGAAGCTCGAATATGAAAACCCCGATTAACGAAAAGGGACTGGCGCTTATCACCACAATGCTGCTGCTGGCGCTTGGCTTCGCCGTAGTGGCCATCCTGCTCCAACTCACGACCCGCCAGGCCAAACTCACCGGCATCGAAAATGGTTATTCCACCGCCCTAGACGGCGCAAAGGCCGGCGCGGACGCCTTCATTTACAACACCCAACTATGCATTAACGCCAATCCCTCCGGCTCTACCACGCCCTGCGCCAGCCCTGCCGGTTTCGGCACACTGCAAGGCACTGCCCAGAACCCGTGCATTTACCTCAAACTGTTCAACCCCACCACTTCTACCACCGGTACAAACTGGTCCAACGTGGCAAATTGGAGCAGCAGCGCATGCGGCAGCATGACCAGCACACCTCCGACCGCCACGGCCACCGACAGCGCCGATATCCAAAATTTTCCCGACTTGACCCTTCA
The DNA here is from genome assembly GCA_021777755.1 of Deltaproteobacteria bacterium. Taxonomy (GTDB): domain Bacteria; phylum Desulfobacterota; class Syntrophobacteria; order Syntrophobacterales; family Syntrophobacteraceae; genus SbD1. The sequence goes on along the minus strand of JAJYDE010000011.1, from coordinate 60,392 downwards.
GCTTGGAAGTTACAACGTCTACGTCAAGCTCGTAAACACCTTCGTGAGCTCCGCGCCGACTTCGCCCACAGACCCTTGCTACTCGTCTAGCGGCTGCTATTACTACACCGTCGTCAGCCTGGCGCGCAGTTCCTCTGGCAATATGGCCCAGGTGCAGTTCATTTATCGTTACCCCAAATAGCGACTTATTTCCTCTTCTCACCAACTCACTCGGAGCTAGACTATGGGCTGCGTGAACCCCGACGAAAAGCAACTGGAACTAGATGCGTTTTGCGAGATGCTAATCGATGAGCTAAAGAGCTTTTCCGCAAACAGGCAGTCCATTTCCTCCTCCAGGCTCATTCAGGCCCTTTCGGGCAAAACCGGAGTTTTGAACACGCTTGCCTCCCGGGAGCACCTTCGGGAATTTCGATCCGGCTCTATCAAAATCCTCGATCAGTTCAATCGCTTTTTCAACTGCGAGCACAAAGAAAAAGCTCTGCTGCTTACTCGGGCACTCGAAGCCGCCGACAGTCTCGACCAACTCCACCCCCTGCTCGAAAAAATCACCGCACTGCTTACCGATTGGGCTCTTTATTCCCGCGCCGAAAAAGAGTCTTTTGTAAAACTGTTGCTCGAACTCGGCTCCAAACTCGCCCGCATCGAAGCCGCATGCTGCGGCCTGATCGAAGGCGCCGCGGGCGCGGATCGTGAAAACGCCGACTTTACAAGCCTCATCGAGTCCGAAATAGCCGGACTTCAAGACGCCGCAACCATCCAGGACCTCGCCCAGGTTAGAGAGGTTCTCCACACACGGCTCGAAAATATCCATTCGGCCATCCATGCTAAAAAAAAGGAAGACAGGCTAAGGAAGGAAAGCTTTGAGGCTACTTTAAATGATTTACAGCGCAATATCCGGGAGTTGCAATCCAAAATCGATCGGGCTCACAAAAGACAAATCCACCTCGAGCACGAAGCCCTCATCGACCCCCTTACCGGTATAGCAAACCGCAGAATCATGGAGCGCTATATCAAACGCGACATAAAAAAGTACAAGCGCGACAACATTTTGTTTTCCCTCATTTTCCTCGATATCGACGATTTCAAGGTCGTAAACGATACCTTCGGTCATCCGGTGGGCGACAAATGTTTGCAGGGGCTTGTCACCCGAATGAGGCAGGTATTGCGTGATCGCGATCTCATAGCCCGCTACGGCGGCGACGAGTTCGTCGTGCTGCTTTCCAACACGGGGATCATCTCCGGCCGAATCGTTGCCAACAAGCTCGCAACCGCAATTTCCAAAACTTCCTTCATCTACAGGGATTCCGAAATTCACCTTTCGGTAAGCTTGGGCCTTACCCAGGTGGAAAACGGCGACTCGGGCCCCGAGCAAATCATCGCCCGGGCCGATTCGGCGCTCTATGAAGCGAAAAATAAGGGTAAGGATCGCGTCGTCGTAAGCTGAGGGAGCGCGGCGGGGGGCTACGATTGGGCGGACAAAACATGGGGCAAAAACAAAAACAACACCTACCACGGAGACACAGAGGCACAGAGAAAGCCTTTTTTGACCGGTCGGGAGAAACATCGACCGGTCAAAACGCATGCTCTTTCGGAATACTGGGCTGTTTTACCAGGGGGGGACGGATAATAACGCGGGACCAGTACGCTGGACCGCTCAGTTGGCCAACCGCTTTATTCCTTGTTTAAGAATGGGGACGTTGAAATTGATGAGAAGGCCAACTTTCAGGCCTGTAAGTTTCAAGTAGGTCAGTAGCTGCGCTTCATGTACGCGAAGGAGGGCGTCACAGGATTCGAGTTCCACGACGACACGTTCGCCCCCACCACGAGGTCGAGACGATACCCGCAATCGAGTTTCCTTTCCCTGTATTCGATGGGGAACTCTTTCTGCCTGCCGAAAGGGATCGAGCGATAGTCAAGCTCCACGCACAAACAGGACTCGTAGACCGACTCAAGCAGGCCAGGGCCAGGGAACCTGTGAACTTCCATGGCCGCCCCGATGACCTCCCTTGTGAGCTCATTGACTTCCAAAGCACGCTCCACCGAGAAGCTTTTGCCCGGCCGAGGTTTCCCCCGGTCGGGCAAAAAACATTCATCTCTGTCTCTTGCGGCGCCTCTGTGTCTCTGAGGTAGGTTTACTAAGCCGCCGAGGGGGAGCTTTCGGCCTTTTTGGCTTTGCCCTTTGCTTCATGGGTGCCCTCGCTGATAAGCTCGAGCAAACACATGGGCGCCGAGTCACCACGGCGAAAACCAACCTTTACGATCCGCGTATAGCCACCGCTTCGATTGCGATATCTTTCGGCAAGTTCGTCGAAGACCTTGTAGACGACTTTCTTTTCGCGAATAATAGCCAGAGCGCGCCTTCTCGAATTCAAATCGCCGTTTTTGCCAAGGGTGATCATCCACTCGGCCCAACGGCGCATCTCCTTGGCCCGGGGCACCGTCGTATAGATGCGCTCCTCGCTCAAAAGCGAGGTGACCATATTGCGAAACATGGCGAGCCGATGGCTCGTCGTCATATTGAGTTTTCTGCCCGAAACTCCGTGGCGCATCGGTTATTCCTGTTCCTTTCTTCTCTGCTCGATCTCCTCGCGGCGGGGGAAGTTATCGATCTTGAGTCCCAGAGAAAGTCCCATTTCAGCCAGAATCTCCTTGATTTCATTCAAGGATTTGCGGCCAAAATTTTTGGTCTTGAGCATTTCCTGTTCGGTTTTCTGAACCAACTCGCCGATATTGCGTATGTCGGCGTTTTTCAAGCAGTTGGCCGACCGCACAGAAAGCTCCAGTTCGTCAACGCTGCGGAAGAGGTTCTCATTGAAGGCCGGCTCGGAGCGGGTTTCTTCCTCCTGTGCCTCGGCCTCCTCTTCGAAGTTGATGAAAACCGACAACTGGTCTTTCAAAATCTTGGCCGCGTAAGCAAGCGCGTCATCGGGCTTCACACTACCATCCGACCATATCTCCAAAACCAGCTTGTCAAAATCGGTGATCTGGGCAACACGCGCCTGGGTCACAGTGTAGCTGACCTTGCGAACGGGCGAAAAAACCGCATCGATGGGAATCGTGCCGATCGCCTGGTTTTCATCTATGTTTTTCTCAGCCGGGACATAACCCTTTCCCTGCTTGAGAGTAAGTTCCATCCGCAGCTTCGCGTCCTTGGCCAGCGTGCAGATGTGAAGGCCCGGATTGAGCACCTCCACCATCGCTCCGGTCTGAATGTCTCCGGCGCACACCCGCCCCTCGCCCTGCTTCTCGATCAAAAGGCGCCGAGTGGTCACTTCCCCGCTCGCTCTGAATCTCACCTCCTTGAGGTTGAGAATCACATCGGTTACATCTTCCAAAACGCCGGGGATGGTGGAAAACTCGTGCAAAACACCATCTATTTTGACACTGGTGATGGCCGACCCTTGAAGCGAGGAGAGCAACACCCGCCTCAGCGCATTACCCAAAGTGATGCCAAAACCCCGCTCCAGGGGCTCGCACTCGAATTTACCGAAAGTGCCAGGCTCCTTTGTCTCGACTTCCAAGCGCTTGGGTTTGATAAGCTCGCGCCAGTTCTTTTGCATGTTTTATCCTCATAGAAGAGACATCACCTCAGGCCCCACGATCCGGAAACCTGTCGGAGCAAATGGATGCGCGAAGCTCCACATCTCCGGCCCCGCCCGGGAGATCCTGCAATCAGCAAGCTCTCTTTCTCACTTCGAATAGAACTCGACCACCAACTGTTCCTGAACCGGCAGGCTGATTTCCTCGCGCACCGGATAGGCTCTGAAAGTCCCCTCGAACTTGGAGGCGTCAATGTCGAGCCAGGCGGCTACACCCCTTCGAGGCAAAGCGGCCATGGACTCGTTGATGATCTGCAGGTTTCTGCTGCCTTCCGCAACCGTAATACGGTCGCCGGGCCGCAGCAGAAAAGAAGGAATGTCAACCTTCCTGCCGTTTACCAGAAAGTGGCCGTGACGAACCAGTTGCCGCGCCTGGCAGCGGGAATTGGCAAAACCCAGCCTGTAGGCCGTGTTGTCGAGGCGCCGTTCGAGCAGAATCAAAAAGTTTGTGCCCGTAACGCCCTTGCGACGGTCGGCTTCCTCGAAATAGCTTTCAAACTGCTTTTCCACCAGGCCGTAAATGCGCTTGATCTTCTGCTTTTCGCGCAACTGCACCCCGTAGTCGGAGAGCTTGCCCCGACCCTGGCCGTGCTGACCCGGTGGATAATTTCGACGCTCTATGGCGCACTTGTCCGAATAACAACGGTCACCCTTGAGATAGAGCTTCATCGTCTCGCGGCGGCAAAGCCTGCATTGAGCTTCGGTGTATCGAGCCAAATTGATCCTCCTGAGGCGGTAGCCCCGCCATTTGCACGCGGCCCAAGCCCCGGGCCACAAAAATTCCTCGCCTTATACCCGCCGCCTTTTCGGAGGCCTGCAGCCGTTGTGCGGAATCGGCGTAACGTCCTTGATGAAGGTGATGTTGAAGCCCGCGGCCTGAAGGGCCCTCAAGGCGGCCTCGCGGCCCGATCCGGGCCCCTTGACGAAAACCTCTATGTTCTGGACTCCGTGCTCCTGAGCCTTCTTTGCCGCAATCTCGGCGGCCACCTGAGCCGCAAAGGGCGTGCTCTTCCTCGACCCCTTGAATCCCTGGCTCCCGGCGCTGGACCATGAAATCGCGTTGCCGCTCACATCGGTGATCGTAATGATCGTATTGTTGAAGGTGGAGCGGATATGAGCGATACCGTTAAGGATGTTCTTTCGCTCTTTTTTCTTCGTTCTCGGTGCAGCCTTCTCTTTAGCCATTTGCAATCCTTACGCTTTTTTTCGCTTGCCCATGACGGATCGACGCGGACCTTTACGAGTGCGGGCATTGGTGTGAGTACGCTGACCGCGCACGGGAAGCCCCCGGCGGTGCCTGAGTCCACGATAACAGCCCAGGTCCATGAGCCGCTTTATGCTCATGGAGACCTCCGAGCGCAAATCGCCCTCGACCTTGAAATTGGAATCAATAACCTGCCGGATCATATTGACCTCGGCATCCGTCAGGTCGTCGCTTTTGGTGTCGGCGCCGATACCGGCCAATTCCAAAATCTTCTTGGCCGTCGGTCTGCCAATCCCGTAAATATAAGTCAGAGCGATTTCAATGCGCTTGTTTTTGGGTAAGTCGATGCCTGCAATACGTGCCAATGTCCTACTCCTTGAAGAATGCAGAAGCGTCAAGCCGGCTTCTCTGGTCCCTCGCCCGCCCTTCGCGGCTCCCGGCCCGGCAGGCAAGCACACTCACAGCCCCGCTGACGGGCAGCTTCTCTTTAGCCCTGGCGCTGCTTGTGCCTGGGATTTTCACAAATCACCCTCACGGTCCCGTGGCGGCGAATAATTTTGCACTTCCTGCATATACGTTTAACCGATGCCCGCACTTTCACTTTGGAAGTTCCTTTCAACAAGGCCGGCGCCGACAGCCCTAGCCTTTGGACCGGTACGTGATACGGCCCCTGGTCAGATCGTAGGGAGACAATTCCACCGTCACCTTATCTCCCGGAAGAATCCGGATGAAGTGCATCCGCATCTTTCCGGATATATGAGCCAGAATCCGATGGCCATTGGGAAGCTCGACACGGAACATAGCGTTGGGAAGGGTCTCGACAACAGTTCCTTCGACTTCTATAGAATCCTCTTTAGCCATGGGCAACTTTCTCCAAGATCGAATTTCGAACTTTTTATAATAAATTAACCGAACCGCTTTGTAAACCTGTTTTTACGCTTGCTCAAAATAAGCGGACCGTTTTCGCTCACCGCCACCGTGTGCTCGAAATGAGCCGACAACTTGCGGTCCCGGGTCACCGCGGTCCATTGGTCTTCCAAAATCTCCACCTCGGCCCCTCCGGCGTTGATCATCGGCTCGATGGCCAAAACCATCCCGGCCTTCAATCTGATCCCCCGACCGGGCGGACCGTAATTGGGAACCTGGGGGCTCTCGTGCAAATGCTGCCCGATACCATGGCCGACGAACTCGCGAACCACCGAATACCCGCGCTTTTCCACATAGTCCTGAATGGCGTGGGATATGTCGGAGAGCCTGTTTCCGGAAACGGCCCGAGAGATCCCTTCATAGAGACACTCCTCGGTCACCGTGCAAAGCTCCACCGCGGCTTCGCTTATCTCGCCCACGGGCACCGTCAGCGCCGCATCCCCGTAGTAGCCGTCAAGCACCACCCCATAGTCGAGGCTGATAATGTCCCCGGCCTTCAGGCGCCGATGCTTGGAAGGCATCCCGTGCACCACCTCTTCATTTACCGAGGCGCACAGAGAGTAGGGATAGCCATGGTAGCCCTTGAACGCGGGGCGAGCGTGCTTTTTGGCAGTCAGTTCCTCGCTGATGGCATCGAGATCCCAAGTGCTCACTCCGGGCCTGATGTGCTCGACCAGCCGATCGAGTATCTCGGCCACAATGCCGCACGAGGTTCTGATCTTTTCAATTTCGGCTTTGGACCTTAAAATAATCAACCCGACCGTCCGGATAAAACAAAATCAGGAATTGAAGACCCGGGGAAGGCGAGCCCCCAAGGCCCCGCCACCCCCCTCTAAATCCCAATCCCTTATCTAGAAAACCGCAGGAACGGCGATCACCCGAGGATCGCCTGGATTCGCTGCAGAATATCGTCCATTTTTCCAACACCGTTGATCGGGCGCAACTTCGCCTGCTTCACATAATAGTCGATCAAAGGCTTGGTCTGAGCTTCATAGGTATCGAGTCTGGACTTCACCGTCGTTTCGTTATCATCGGATCTCTGGTAGAGTTCTCCGCCGCATTTGTCACAAACCCCATCCTTCTTCGGGGGGTCGAACATTACGTGAAAACCGGCGCCGCAAGCCCGGCAGGTCCTTCTGCCCGTAAGACGGCCCAAAAGCTCGGAACTCGGGACCTCAACGCTTACCACGTGGTCGATCTTCTGCCCGAGGGAGCCAAGAATCGAATCGAGTTCCTCGGCCTGCGCCACAGTGCGCGGAAAGCCGTCGAGCATGTACCCTTTGGCCGCATCGGGCTTTTGAATCCGCTCCTTTACAAGGCCGATCACAACACTGTCGGGAACCAATCCCCCGGCGTCCATGAACTTTTTGGCCTCGAGCCCCAGGGGAGTTCCTTCCTTGAGGGCCGCTCTAAGCATGTCGCCCGTTGAAACCTGCGGGATGGAATACTTTTCGACGAGTCGTTTGGCTTGGGTGCCCTTGCCGGCCCCCGGCGGTCCAAGTAAAATGATGTTCATCGCTTACCTCCGCAAAATGCAATTAAGAGCTGGGAACTCAAAAAAGAGCACCGCTGCAATTCTCTCACAGACAGCGCATCGAAAATGACTACCGCCTGCCCCTGGCGCGGCCGCTCTTTAAAAATCCCTCGTAATGGCGCGAAAGCATGTGCGCCTCGATCTGGGACAAGGTGTCCATCGCGACCCCGATAACAATGAGAAGAGCCGTTCCGCCAAAATAAAAGGGCACGCCGAATCTTTCTATCAAAACGGTGGGAAGAACGCACACGGCCGAGATATAGAGAGCCCCGCCCAACGTAATGCGGCTAAGAACCTTGTCCAGGTAATCGGCCGTAGGCTTTCCGGGTCGAATGCCGGGAATGAACCCACCGTATTTTTTCATATTGTCGGCCACATCAACGGGGTTGAAAACAATGGCCGTATAGAAGAAACAAAAAAAGATGATCAAGGCCACATAAAGAAGGATGTAGGCCCAGTGGCCGGGGGCGATCGCCTTGGAAGCCGCCTGCACCCAGGGGACCTTGATGAAATTTGCAACCGTCGCCGGGAACATGATGATAGAGGAGGCGAAAATGGGGGGGATAACCCCCGAGGTGTTGATCTTTAGCGGAATGTGGGTATTCTGGCCCCCGTAAACGCGCCTGCCCACAACCCTTTTGGCATATTGAACGGGCACGCGCCTTTGGCCCCGCTCCATAAAAACGATAAAGCCGCAAACCACGAACATGAGGACCGCGATGGCGGCCAGAACGAAAATGCTCATCCCGCCGGCACGAACGAGTCGAACGGTGTTGAAGATGGCCGAAGGCAACCGGCTCACAATACCGGAATAGATGATGAGTGAAATCCCGTTGCCGATACCAAACTCGGTAATCTGCTCGCCGACCCACATGAGAAAGACCGTACCCGCCGAGAGGGTAACCATGGTCATGAGCCGAAATCCCCAGCCGGTGAGAAGCACGAGGGGAACGCCTCCGGGAGCGCGCTGGCCGCCAAGCCCCACCGCTATTCCAAACGACTGGATGAGGGCCAGGGCCAAAGTGCCGTAGCGCGTGTACTGGGTCATCTTCTTACGCCCGGCCTCGCCCTCTTTACTGAGCTTTTCAATGGCCGGTACGACCACCGTCAACAGTTCCACGATAATGGAGGCCGAGATGTAGGGCATGATCCCCAGAGCGAAGATCGAAAATTGACTCAGAGCGCCCCCGGCAAACATGTCGAAAAGCCCCAGGAGCGTGCCCCTGGCGGCGTTGAAGTATGCCTGCAGGGCCACCGTATTGATGTAAGGAGTCGGGATGTAACACCCCAAGCGATAGACGATCAGCAGCAAAAGACTCATGCCGATCCGTTTTTTAAGCTCGGGAATTCTCCCTATGGCCGAAAAACCGCCTGGCACGAGTTATTTTCCTTCCCTGGGCGCAATGAATTCGACTTTTCCACCCGCGGCCTCTATCTTCTGCACAGCCGCGGCCGAAGCCTTGTGGACACGAACCGTAACGGCGATGGCAATCTCACCGTCGGCAAGAAGTTTCACCGGCTGGTGATTTTTGCGCAATATCCCCGCGGCCACCAAATCGACGGGACCAATTTGGCTTCCCGCCGGCACATTGGCAAGATCGGCTATATTGAAAACCGAAAACTGCTTTTTGAATATGTTGGTAAACCCGCGTTTGGGAATCCGGCGCTGAAGGGGCATCTGACCGCCTTCAAACCACGGAGGCGTACCGCCTCCGGAGCGCGACTTCTGCCCCTTGGTGCCCCTGCCAGCCGTCATTCCCTGGCCCGAACCGGCGCCCCGACCCAGCCGCTTGTTATTCTTCTTAGCTCCGACGGGCGGAGCGAGTTCTCCGAGTCTCATCGACAACCCCTATCTTTCAACAACCTTGACCAGATGAATAACCTTTCGCACGGCCCCGAGTATCTGCGGGGAGCTGTAGAGGGCAACGGGCCGGTGCATCTTCGTTAGTCCGAGCGCGCGCAAGATTTTGCGGTGCTTTTCCGGACGTCCGATGGGACTTTTGATCAAACTGAGCTCAATCGGCTTAGCCATGTCTCACATCCTGAAAAGAGCGACCAGTGATCGACGATCAGTGATCGGTTAATACCTGTTGGCACCCTCTACGAGGTCGGAGTATCCTCCAGGACATTTTTGCCCCTGGTCTTGGATACCTGCTCCAGGCTGCGAAGCCTCTTGAGCCCCTCGACAGTGGCCTTGACCACGTTGTGAGGATTTCTCGAACCAACGCACTTGGTCAATATGTCATGAATTCCAGCCGCTTCCATAATGGCTCGAACCGCGCCGCCGGCGATAACACCGGTACCGGGCGAGGCGGGCTTCAAAATTACCGAGGAAGCCCCGAATCTTCCGAGCACTTCGTGCGGAATGGTGCTATCCTTGAGCGGCACATCGACCATGTTGCGCTTGGCCGATTCCATCCCTTTTCGTATCGCCTCGGGAACCTCGTTGGCCTTGCCGAGGCTGTATCCCACCTTGCCCGATCCGTCTCCCACCACCACGATGGCACTGAACGAAAACCGGCGACCGCCTTTGACCACCTTGGCCACGCGGCTTATATGGACAACTTTGTCAATCATCTGGAGCTGGCTGGATTCAACCGCTATCAATGTAAAAGCCTCCGATCCTGATAAGGATTAAAAATCGAGTCCCTTGCCCCGGGCCGCGTCCGCAAGCGCCTTGATTCGCCCGTGGTAAATAAAGCCGTTACGATCGAAAACGACCTTGGCGATACCCTTTTCAATGGCCTTGCCGGCGATCAGTTCACCGACACGTCCGGCGGCGCCCACCTTTCCCTTGACCGGCCCCAATTGCTTGTATTCCGAACAGAGGGTGGAAGCCGAAACCAGGGTCGCCCCCGTAAGATCGTTTATAATCTGGGCGTACATATGCTTGTCGCTACGAAAAACCGTCAGCCTCGGGCGCTCGTCGACACCCTCTATCTTTTTGCGAATTCTTTTCTTTCGCTTCAGCCGAGCGGTATAGCGCGGATTTGTAGATCCTGATGCCATTAGAGATTCCTCCGACTATTTCTTGGAACCGGTTTTACCGGCCTTGCGCTGAACCCGCTCGCCCGAGTAGCGAATCCCCTTGCCCTTGTAAGGCTCAACGGGCCGCAGGGCGCGAATCCGCGCGGCGGTCTGTCCCAATACTTCGATATCGATACCCTCCAGGCGTACGACGTTGGACTTGTCCACACTGGCGCTGATCCCCTCGGGCAGATCGAACTGAACGGGACGGGAATAGCCAAGATTCATATTCAGGGTCTTGCCCTGAACCTCGGCCCTGTACCCGGTGCCCTGAATCTCGAGAGCTTTAACGAAGCCCTCGCTGACGCCCTTGACCATATTGTTGACCAGGGCGCGGATCATCCCGTGCGTGGAGCGCGACTCCTTGGAGTCGTCCCTGCGCTTGAAAGCGATCGTTTCCTTGCTGATATCGATGTCGATAATGGCGGGAACCGATCGGCCAAGAGTCCCCTTCGGGCCTTTTACCGTAAGGGCCGATCCGTCCAGAACCACTTCGACCCCCTTGGGTAAAGGTATGGGTAATTTACCCACTCGTGACATGCCATTGCTCCTTTATCGTGGTAGCGGGGAGCGGGGAGCAAAGAGCGGCGAACCACTCGCTTCTTCCATTCGCCACTTGCCACTCGCTACTTGCCACCTTCTACCAGACGGCGCAAAGAATCTCGCCGCCCACGCCTTCCTTGCGGGCCTGCCGGTCGGTCATAACTCCCCTCGATGTCGAAAGGATCGATATCCCCATGCCGTTCAACACCCTGGGGATATCCTCATGGCCAACATAAACACGGCGGCCGCACTTGCTTATGCGCTTGGCACCCGTAACGGCGCCCTCACGACCGTCTCCATACTTGATGTTGACACGAAGCACGCCCTGCTTGTCGTCTCTTATGAACTTGTAGTTCTTTATGAAACCCTCTTCCTTCAAGATGCGGCACAAATTGGCCTTCATGCGGGAAGCGGGGATGTCGACCTTGTCAAAGCGCGCCTTTTGCGCATTGCGGATACGGTTGATAAAGTCCCCAATGGGGTCAGATACCATCATTTCCTGATCTCTCCTCCGGTCCTACCAGCTCGCCTTGACCACTCCGGGAAGTTCGCCCTTAAGAGCCATATTCCGAAAACAGATACGGCAGATTCCGAACTTGCGGATGTAGGCTCGCGGCCGGCCGCACACCGGACACCGGTTATAGGTGCGCGCCTTGAATTTGGGGCTCGCCTTCGCCTTTGCAATAAGTGACTTCTTAGCCACATGGCCTCCTTATCATTTCCTGAACGGCATACCCATAAGGGCCAGAAGCGTCCTCGCCTCATCGTCCGTCCCGGCCGTCGTAACCATCGTGATGTTCATCCCCTTGATCTTGTCGATCTTATCGTAGTCGATCTCGGGGAAAATTATGTGTTCCTTTATGCCCAGCGTGTAATTTCCGCGCCCGTCGAGGGCTTTGGCCGAAACGCCCCGGAAATCGCGAACCCGGGGAAGGGCGACGTTTACGAGTTTGTCGAAAAACTCGTACATCCTGTCCCCGCGAAGGGTCACCATACACCCGATCGGCATGCCCTTTCGCAGCTTGAACGCCGCAATGCTCGTTCGCGCCCGCGTAATAACCGGCTTTTGCCCGCTCAACTGGGACAGTTCCGCCGAGGCCGAATCAAGGATTTTCGCGTTCTGAATGGCTTCCCCGAGGCCCATGTTCAAGATGATCTTCTTCAGCCTCGGAATTTGCATCGGACTCTTGTACAGGTACTTTTCCTGGAGCTGGGGTACAACTTCTTCATTAAATCTGTCGCGCAGCGCTGCCATCTAACCTCCATTCCCGCCCGTTTCAGGTGGACGCCGCCGCAGTCGTGAAAAAACCGGGCCCTTCGGCCCCCCACGACGCGGCCTAGTCGATGACTTCCTGGCACTTCTTGCAGAAGCGAACCTTCTTGTCGTCATCGAGCACTCGATAGCCCACCCGGGTCGGGTCCGTGCACTTGGAACAAATCAACATGAGATTTGACATCTCGATAGGGGATTCCTTTTCCAGGATGCCCCCCTGTCGGGCCTGCTCACTTGGCCGAAGATGCCGCTTTACGACGTTGAGCTTCTCAACAATCGCACGCCCTTTTTTGGGGATCACCCGAAGGACCTTGCCCGTCTTGCCCTTGTCCTTGCCGGCGATCACCTTGACCGTATCGTTTTTCCTTATTGCATAACTTTGGTGCTTCATCGAACGAATCCCTTTTCGCTAAAGTACCTCGGGAGCGAGCGAAATAATTTTCATAAATTGTCTGGCACGCAATTCCCTGGCCACGGGGCCGAAGATGCGGGTGCCGATCGGCTCCCTGGCGGCATTGATCAACACAGCCGAGTTGTCGTCGAATTTTATGTAGGACCCGTCCGGCCGGCGGACTTCCTTTTTGGTGCGTACCACCACGGCCTTCAGCACGTCGCCTTTTTTGACTTTCGCGTTGGGAATGGCCTCCTGCACCGAAACGACGATAATGTCGCCAACCGATGCGTAACGCCTTCGGGTCCCGCCGAGCACCTTGATGCAATAGAGCCGCTTGGCCCCGGAATTATCAGCGGCATTCAATTGGGTTTCCGCCTGAATCATCTCTTACTCCAAATCCTCTGGCACGTATCTGCTACGGAGGGGCGCAAAAAAATCAGCCCGACCTGGCCCGGTCCGACTCGGGGACCGCCTTAAAAGGCCGACTTTTCGAGGACCTTCACCACCAGCCAGCGTTTGTCCTTGCTAATGGGCCGGCTTTCCTCGATCAGCACCTGGTCACCCACAGAGCAGGAGTTCTGCGGGTCGTGGGCCTTGAACGTATTCCTGCGCCGAACAAACTTGCGGTACTTGGCGTCCTGGATAAGTCGTTCCACCATGACCACAACGGTTTTATCCATCTTGTTGCTCATGACCTTGCCGACACGAGTTTTCCTGGTCGATTTCAATTCTTCCATGGTTCTTGCCCCTATTCTCCCGCTTTTCTATCCATTTCGGACAAAACGGTGAGGATCCGCGCGATGTCTTTCCTGTTCTTCGGGAGTTGGGCTGTATTGTCCAGCTGCTTGGTAGCCAATTGAAACCTGAGATTGAACAGGCCTTCCCGGACCTCTGTGAGCTTCGCCTTCAGCTCATCCTTTGTCATTTCCCGCAGATCGCCAGCCTTCATAGTATATCCTGCCTCGATACAAAGCGTGTTGGGAGCGGAAGCTTATGCGAGGCAAGCCCCAAGGCTTCCCGCGCCACCGCTTCGGTGACACCTTTAATTTCGTACAAAATCCTTCCGGGTCTTACCACCGCCATCCAACCCTCGGGCGACCCCTTGCCTTTACCCATACGAGTCTCAGCAGGCTTTTTCGTGAAGGGCTTGTCCGGAAAAATCCGTATCCAGACCTTTCCTCCACGCTTGACGTGACGCGTAATGGCGATACGGGCGGCCTCGATCTGCCGGGAAGTCACATAGCCCGGCTCCAGGGCCTTCAGGCCGAAATCACCAAAGCTCACCTCGCTGCCGCGGTAAGCCGCGCCACGCATGCGGCCTTTCTGAACTTTTCTAAACTTGACCCTCTTTGGAGCTAACATCTCAATCTCCTGACAAAGCTATCCCGGCAGCACTTCCCCTTTGAAGATCCAGACCTTTACGCCGATGATGCCGTAAGTGGTCTTGGCCAGGGCAGTGCCGTAATCGATATCGGCCCGTAGCGTGTGCAGAGGGACTCTGCCCTCACGATACCATTCCCGGCGGGCCATTTCCGCCCCGCCAAGACGACCGGCGGAGGCAACCCTTACGCCCTTGGCCCCGAATTTGAGGGCCGAGCTTACGGCCCGCTTCATGGCCCGGCGAAAAGCAACACGCCTCACAAGCTGAAGAGCGATGTTTTCGGCAACAAGCGTGGCATCGAGTTCGGGACGACGCACTTCCTGTATGTCGATGAGAACCTCACGCTTGAACCTGCGCTCCAGATCTCGGCGCAAGATCTCGATCTCCGCGCCCTTCTTACCGATGACGATCCCGGGGCGCGCCGTGTGGATGCGGATCTTGACCTTGTTGGCGGCCCGCTCGATCTCCACCTTGGAGATACCGGCGTGAAAGAGCCGCTCCTTAATGTAATCACGGATCTGGCGATCCTCGAAAACCAGCTTCGAGTAGCCCTTGGTTGCAAACCACTTCGAATCCCAGGTCTTGAGAATTCCCAGCCGGAACCCTGTCGGATGAACTTTCTGTCCCAAACCTCACCTCCGTAAGTGCCGACGCCGGAGCATCAAGTGAGCGCAATAGGCTCTGCGGCTCCTCGCTCCCCCGCCGCGGCCATTTCTATTTCTTCTCGTCCAAAATGACCGTTATATGACTCGATGGCTTTATGATTCGCGTGGCCCGGCCCATGGCCCGGGGACGAAACCTCTTGAGCCTGGGACCCTGGTCGACCGTAATGGTCTTCACGTAGAGCTTGTCGAGATCGCCAACATTGTGGTTTTCGGCATTGGCCATGGCCGAACGGAGCACCTTGGTTATGAACCGACCGCTCTTTTTGGGAGTATATCTGAGCAGAATCAGCGCGTCATCGACTTTTCTGCCGCGAACCATATCGGCAACAAGGCGAGCTTTCTGCGAAGAGACCCGCAGGTATTTGGCAACAGCTCTGACTTCCATCACTTTTTCCCTTTTACTTTGGTCTTTTTATCTCCGGCGTGGCCGTGAAAGGTCCGGGTCGGAGAAAACTCACCAAGCTTGTGGCCAACCATGTTCTCGCTCACAAACACGGGAATGAATTTTTTCCCGTTGTGCACCGCGAGGGTGGTCCCGACGAACTCGGGCAGAATGGTCGACCTGCGAGACCAGGTCTTTATGACCTTGCGATCGCCTGTGTCTTTGGCCTTGGCGACCTTATCGAACAGGGAATCGTCAACGAACGGCCCTTTTTTTAATGACCGAGGCACCTTATCCTCCTACTTGCGGCGATGAATGATGAACTTGTCGCTCGGCTTTGAAGTGCGCGTGCGATAACCCTTGGTGGGAACACCCCAGGGGCTGCACGGGTGACGACCGCCCGAACTTCTGCCTTCGCCGCCCCCCATCGGATGGTCAACCGGGTTCATGGCAACACCGCGAACATGCGGCCTTTTGCCCGCCCAGCGAGTCCGCCCGGCTTTGCCTAAAGATATGTTTTCATGATCGATGTTGCCAACCTGGCCGACAGTGGCCTTGCACTCGATGGAGATCATCCGCATCTCGCCCGAAGGCATGCGAAGGGTGGCATACTTGCCCTCGCGGGCAATCAACTGGGCGCTCGATCCGGCCGATCGGGCCAACTGCCCCCCTTTGCCGGGCCTCATCTCGATATTGTGCACGATGGCGCCAAGGGGCAAATTGGCAAGCTTCAAACAATTGCCCGGTTTGATATCGGACTCGGGGCCCGTCATGAGGCGATCGCCCACCTTGATTCCAACGGGGGCCAGGATGTAGCGCTTTTCACCATCGACGTAGTTAAGCAGTGCGATATTGGCCGACCGGTTCGGGTCGTACTCGATGGTGGCAACTCTTGCCGCAATGCCTTCCTTGTCACGTTTGAAATCAATTACCCGGTAAAGCCTCTTGTGACCACCCCCGCGCTGCCAGGCGGTAACCCGGCCGGCGTTATTGCGCCCTCCGGACTTGCGCAGAGGCTCAACGAGGCCCTTTTGCGGCTTGTCCGCGGTAATCTCATCGAATGTGGCGTAGGTCTGAAACCGGCGGCCCGGTGATGTCGGCTTGACTTTTCTGATACCCATCGTGTCTTTTCCTCAGTTGTGTGAAAAATGATCGGTCCAAAGAGGCGACAAAAGCCACCCTCGCCCGCTCACCGCTCACAGCCCTCTCTATACGCCTTCAAAAAACTCCACCCGCTGACCGGCTTTGATGGTCACCACAGCCTTTTTCCAGTCGGGCATCTTGGCAAATTTGCGACCGACCCGTTTGACCTTCCCGTTCATATTCAATGTGGCAACATCGAGGACGTCCACCTTGAAAAACTTCTCCACCGCCTGCTTGATCTCGATCTTATTGGCCTTGCGGTCGACTTCGAAGAAGAGCTTGTTTCTCAAGTCCTTCTCCGTCGTGCTCTTCTCGGTCACAAGCGGGCGCCTCAAAATCCCGTAACTCTTCGAGCTCATACCAGCGCCTCCTCGATCCTGCCAACACACTCCCTGCTGAGAATGACCGCCCGGTAGTCAAGCAGGTCGTAGACATTTAGACCCTCCGAGCGCAGGACTTTCACATTGGGGATATTGCGGGCCGACTTCTCGATGATTTCATCGGGGCCGGGAAGCACCACGAGGGTCTTGCCCAATTCGAAGCGTCCGAGCAAACCGACGAAGTCTTTGGTGCGAATCTTATCGAGCTTGAACTCGTCAATGACCGTAAAGCTCGCGTCGAGCACTTTCTGGCTAAGGGCCATCTTCAAAGCCAGGCGACGAACCTTTTTGGGCACGCGCATGAGATAATCGCGCGGATGGGGGCCGTGAATCGTACCACCTCCACGCCACACGGGAGAGCGGCTGGTGCCCGCGCGGGCCCGACCGGTGCCCTTTTGGCGCCACGGCTTTTTCCCGCCGCCCGACACTTCGCTCCGCCCCTTGGTCTTGGCGGTACCGGCGCGCCTTTTCGCCAGTTGATAGACAACAACCTCATGGAGCACATGAGATTTCACGGGCACACCGAATACCGATTCACTCAGTTCCAGCTGCCCGGTCACTTCCCTTGCCAGATTATACACATCCACAGTAGGCATGGCAGTCCTCAAATACCTGGGCCGCTTGGACCCTTGTCACTTTCGCCTTTATCCTTACGGCCTCAAACAAAAAATCTTACGCCCTGTTGGTGCGACGAACGATAACGATGCCGTTCTTCGATCCCGGAACGGCGCCGTGGACCAGCAGGAGATTGCTTTCCGGACGAACATCGACGATCTTGAGATTTAAAACCGTCGTGCGCGCGTTACCCTTTTGTCCGGGCATCTTCTTGCCCTTGATAACCCGGCCGGGATAGGTCGCCATACCGGTCGAACCCGGTTCGCGCACGTTCTTCGAGCCGTGGCCGTCGGGGCCGCGACTGAACCTCCAGCGCTTGATGGTGCCCGCGAAGCCCTTGCCCTTGCTCTTTCCGATAATATCGACCCGGTCGCCGATCTGAAAAATGTCGGCCAGGACCTGATCGCCGGGATTATGTTCGGAAGGGTTTTCGGCGGGGATTTCCCGCAAGACCTCGAAGTAGCCCTTGCCGATCTTGTCGAGCTTACCCTTCATCGGACGATTGACGCTTTTGGGCTTTCGGGTTCCAAAACCCATCTGCAAAGCGCAGTAGCCGTCCTTTTCAGCGGTCTTGACCTGGGTCACCGTGCATGGACCCACCTGGACAAGCGTTACCGGATAGACCGCGCCGTCTCCGGCAAAAACCTGGGTCATGTCGAGTTTGCGTCCAATAATCGCCTTTATCATGATCAGCTGCTTTCTTTAACCAAGACTAACGCAAAAGTCTTAAAGCTTGATTTCAACATCCACTCCGGCGGACAGATCGAGCTTCATCAGGGAATCCACGGTTTGCTGCGTAGGCTCGAGAATATCGATAAGGCGCTTGTGAACACGTATCTCGAACTGCTCGCGCGACTTTTTGTCCACGTGAGGAGAGCGCAGGACGGTGTACCGGTTGATCTTGGTTGGAAGCGGTATGGGACCCGCAACCCGGGCGCCGGTCTTTTTGGCCGTCATTACGATCTCGTTGGTTGACACATCGAGCAGCTTGTGATCATAAGCTTTGAGCCGGATGCGAATTCTTTGATTCGTCACCATTTGCATTCCTATCAAATAGACAACCGGAGCAGGGCTCCGGCTGTCCCGCAGTAAATTAGACCTAGGCTATGACTTCGGTAAGGACTCCCGCGCCAACGGTGCGGCCGCCTTCGCGAATGGCAAATCGCAACTCTTTTTCGAGCGCCACCGGGGTGATCAACTCGACCGAACAACTGATATTGTCGCCGGGCATAACCATCTCGACGCCCTCGGGCAAGGTCAAAACGCCCGTGACATCGGTGGTTCTAAAGTAGAACTGAGGCCGATAGCCGGGGAAAAACGGAGTGTGGCGCCCGCCTTCCTCTTTTTTCAGCACGTAGACTTCAGCCTTGAACTGGGTGTGGGGAGTAATCGAACCGGGTTTGGCCAGAACCTGGCCGCGTTCGACTTCCTCTCTTTTCGTACCGCGAATGAGCACCCCGATGTTGTCGCCCGCCTGACCGGAATCCAGCGTCTTTCGAAACATCTCGACGCCCGTGCAAACGGTCTTGAAGGTCGGACGGAAGCCCACGATTTCCACTTCGTCGCCCACCTTGACAACTCCGCGCTCCACACGGCCGGTCACGACCGTGCCGCGGCCCGAGATGGAAAAGACATCTTCTATGGGCATGAGGTAGGGCTTGTCGATGTCGCGAACGGGCTCGGGAATGTAGGCGTCGATGGCGTCCATGAGCTCGTAGACAGCCTTGGCATCCTCGCCGGCCGGGTCGTCGGCCTCAAGGGCCTTGAGCGCCGAGCCTTTGATAATCGGAACGTCGTCGCCCGGAAAACCATACTTGGTCAAAAGCTCGCGAAGCTCGAGTTCGACGAGTTCGATGAGCTCGGGGTCATCGACCATATCGACCTTGTTGAGGAACACCACGATGTAGGGAACCCCGACCTGGCGGGCCAAAAGGATGTGCTCGCGGGTTTGGGGCATCGGGCCGTCGTCGGCGGCAACCACCAGGATCGCGCCGTCCATCTGCGCAGCACCCGTGATCATGTTCTTGATGTAGTCGGCGTGACCCGGGCAGTCCACATGCGCGTAATGGCGGGTGTCGGTTTCATATTCCACGTGAGCCGTGGCAATGGTAATGCCGCGCTCGCGCTCTTCGGGCGCCTTGTCGATTTGATCAAACGGAATGAACTGAGCCTTGCCCTTCTTGGCAAGCTGCTTGGTTATCGCCGCGGTAAGAGTTGTCTTCCCGTGGTCGATATGACCTATCGTCCCGACATTGACATGGGGCTTTGTCCGCTCGAACTTCTTTTTAGCCATCAGGGAATCCTCCTCGCCAGGCTTTAAACAAATGACAGGCGCTTCACTTTATCGCCGGCGCCCATAGCTGTTCAATCCTACCATCTATAATGTGCAAACGCCTTGTTGGCATCGGCCATCCGATGAGTGTCCTCACGCTTTTTAACCGCACCGCCACGGTTTTGCGCCGCATCCATCAATTCCCCGGCCAGCTTCTGAGTCATCGTCTTCTCGGAGCGCGACTTGGAGTAGTTGATAATCCACCTCATGGCCAGGGCGTCGCGCCGCTCGGTTCTGACTTCCACGGGGACCTGATAGGTCGCGCCGCCAACTCGCCGGGACTTGACTTCCACAACCGGCCTCACGTTGTCGAGCGCCTTGTGAAAGACGTCGAGGGGCTCCTGCTTGGAACGCTGCTCGATAAAACCCAAGGCCTGGTAGAAAATCTGCTCGGCCGTGCTCTTCTTCCCGCGCCGCATGACGTTGTTTATGAATTTGGCCGCAAGCCTGCTGTTGAATTTAGGGTCCGGCAACACGTAGCGCTTCGGGACTTCTCTTCTCCTGGGCATCCCAATTCCTTCGATCAGTTCGAAATTTTAAGGTATACGCGCGGGGCGGACCACAAAGGGCGCCGCAGCCCGAACTTTTAAAAATCCGCCTACTTGGGTCTTTTGGCGCCGTACTTGGAACGACCCTGCCTTCGGTCCGTAACACCCAGCGCATCGAGCGTGCCGCGAATGATATGATATCGCACACCGGGAAGGTCCTTGACACGGCCGCCACGAATAAGCACAACGGAGTGCTCCTGCAAATTGTGTCCAATGCCCGGGATGTAAGAAGTCACTTCCACACCGTTAGTCAGGCGAACACGAGCGATTTTACGCAGCGCCGAATTAGGCTTTTTGGGCGTCGTGGTATAGACGCGCACGCAAACCCCGCGTTTTTGGGGGCAGCTTTGTAGCGCGGGAGTGCTCGACTTTTTGCGAACTTCCTCCCTCCCCTTCCTCACCAGTTGGTTGATTGTAGGCATTACTTTTTTAAACTCCGATATCCGCTAAATAGTTTAAAAACGGCAGTGCGACACGGGCCGATCAGCTTTCTCAGCTGGAAAATCCTTTGTTTCTATAGGATTGGCGATCCAATGTCAAGCGCAAAACGGAGGGTGGACAAAAAAGCGGGCATGCGGCCCGGCCAAGACTGTCCGCCTCCCCCCCCTATCGTCTTATCTCCCGGTACTGTCTCAGCCCCGAACCCGCGGGGATAAGCCGGCCCATGATGACGTTTTCCTTAAGGCCCATGAGGTAATCGACCTTTCCGGCCGTGGCCGCATCGGTGAGCACCTTTGTGGTCTCCTGGAAAGAGGCCGCCGAGATGAAACTCTGCGTGCTAAGAGAGGCCTTCGTAATACCGAGCAGCAGGGGCTCGGCGGCCGCCGGACGCTGCCCATCGGCCACAAGCCCCGAGTTGACATCCTCGAAGATCGGCTTTTCCACATGCTCGCCCAGAAGAAACTCCGAATCCCCCGGATCGGTGATTCGCACGCGCCGCAGCATCTGCCTCACGATGACTTCAATGTGCTTGTCGTTTATCTTTACGCCCTGGAGCCGATAGACCTGCTGGACTTCATCGACCAGGTACTTGGCAACCTCTTTTTCACCCAGAACCGTCAGGATGTCGTGAGGATTGGGCGAGCCGTCCATGAGGGCTTCGCCGGCACGCACATAATCGCCCTCGTGGACGCTTATGTGTTTGCCCTTGGGAATGAGGTACTCGCGCTGGTCTCCCACCTGGGGAGTAATGGTCACCTTGCGCTTGCCCTTGGTGTCCTTTCCGAAGCCCACCACACCGTCGATTTCGGTAATGACCGCGTTTTCCTTGGGCTTTCGCACCTCGAAGAGTTCGGCGACCCTGGGCAGACCGCCGGTGATGTCCTTGGTCTTGGTCGTCTCGCGGGGTATTCTTGCAAGCACGTCCCCGGGATAGACCTGATCGCCCTCGGTAACCATCAAAATGGCGCCTACGGGCATGAAGTACCTGGCCACACCGCCTTCACCGACCCTGGAGGTCTTGCCTTTTTCATCCTTCACCGAGATCCTGGGGCGAACATCGCCCTCGCGAAATTCAACCACCACCTTGCTCGACTTGCCCGTTACGGGGTCGAGTTTTTCCTGCATGGTCTGGCCTTCGTTTATGTCTCCGAACTTGGTCAAACCCTGCACCTCGGTAAGAATCGGAGTCGTGAAGGGGTCCCATTCGGCAAGCAGTGTGCCCGGCTCTACCGGCTGGCCTTCGTAAATTTTGAGCTTGGCGCCGTAGACGATGACATAGCGTTCACGCTCGCGGCCCGTATCGCTGATGATGCTGATTTCACCGTTTCGGTTCATGGCGAC
Source organism: Deltaproteobacteria bacterium (assembly GCA_021777755.1). Lineage (GTDB taxonomy): Bacteria > Desulfobacterota > Syntrophobacteria > Syntrophobacterales > Syntrophobacteraceae > SbD1. The sequence goes on along the minus strand of JAJYDE010000011.1, from coordinate 38,663 downwards.
CAGATCGCCCTCGCGATTGCGCACGACATTCAAGTTGATGAACTTGACATTGCCCGCGTAGCGATTGCTGATGGAGGTCCGCTCGATGCTCTTGCTCGCCGTGCCGCCGATATGGAAGGTACGCATCGTAAGCTGGGTGCCCGGCTCACCAATCGACTGGGCGGCTATGATGCCCACCGCCTCGCCGATTTCAGCGATTTTCCCCTGGGCAAGATCACGCCCGTAGCACATGGCGCAAATTCCCCTGGTCGAGCGACAGGTAAGAGCCGAACGCATGTTTACCCGCTCGATGCCGGCATCTTCGATTTCGATGACCTTTTTCTCGTCGATCTCGGCGCCCATGGGGACGATGATCTCGCCGGTAACCGGGTCTTGAATGTCCTCCTGGGCCGTGCGGCCAAGGATGCGGTCTCCAAGTCTTTGGATAATTTCACCCGCCTCCAGAAGGGCTTCGACCTCGATGCCGTCCATCGTCCCGCAGTCGATTTCGCCTATGATGACGTCCTGGGAAACATCGACGAGCCGACGCGTGAGATAGCCCGAGTTGGCAGTCTTAAGAGCCGTATCGGCAAGACCTTTGCGCGCGCCGTGAGTCGAAATGAAGTACTGCAACACGGTTAGGCCTTCCCGGAAGTTGGCGGTGATGGGAGTTTCGATGATTTCCCCCGAAGGCTTGGCCATAAGACCGCGCATGCCGGCCAACTGACGCATCTGGTCCTTGCTGCCGCGCGCCCCAGAATCGGCCATCATATAAATCGAATTAAACGACTCGACCGGGATCTTCACGCCATCGGGGCGGATAAGTTCGCCAACCCCTATCTCCTTCATCATCTCGGCCGCAACGTCTTCGGTTGCCTTGGCCCAGATATCGACCGCCTTGTTGTACTTTTCACCCTCGGTTATCAAACCCTCGTTGTACTGACGCTCGATTTCCTGGACCTGGTCGAAGGCGGTCTGGAGAATTTCAGTCTTCCGACCGGGTATGGTCATGTCCTTTATCGAAATGGAGATCCCCGAACGGGTCGCGTACTGGTAGCCGGTATCTTTGAGCCTGTCGGCAAGAATGACCGTGGCCTTCACCCCGGCGCTCCGGTAACAGGTATCGATCAACTGGGCAAGGGCCTTTTTGTTCATCACCCTGTTCACCGCGGAAAACGGAACGGCCTCGGGCAAAACTTCCGACAAGATAACGCGCCCGACGGTGGTTCTAACCATTTCCTCGGCCAACAAATCCCCCGCCTCGACCGCGTCGCCGGCCTTGACAAACATCTTCCGCCAAACCAGCGATTTGGCCTCCGTCAGCAAATGTGCGGGCCTGGCTCCATCGCCCTTGAACCCGATTTCCCTCTCGTTTATGTAATCGATCACCCCGTCGCACTTGGCAATCGTACGAAACCGCACGACGATACCCGCATGCAGATCGGCTTCCTCGGCGTCATAGGCCGAACGGACCTCCCCGGGGCCATTGTAGACCCTCATCCGCCCGAGGCCGATCAGCCGCTTTAGTTCCTCGGCATCGGCGAAGGGCGGGGTGGTCCCCTTGGCAAAAGGTTTTTCGCGGGTCATGTAGTAAATGCCCAGCACGATATCCTGGGAAGGCACGATGATCGGATCTCCGTGCGCGGGGCTCAAGATATTGTTGGTAGACATCATGAGCACCCGGGCCTCGGCCTGGGCCTCGATGGAAAGCGGCACGTGAACCGCCATCTGGTCACCGTCGAAGTCGGCGTTAAAAGCCGTGCAGACCAGCGGATGGAGCTGAATCGCCTTGCCTTCGATAAGGATCGGTTCAAAGGCCTGGATGCCCAGCCGGTGAAGGGTCGGGGCGCGATTGAGCATGATCGGAAACTCGCGCACGACCTCATCGAGGGTGTCCCAGACCTCGGGAGTTTCACGCTCGACCATTTTCTTGGCCGCTTTGATGGTCGTTACATACCCCTGCTCTTCGAGCTTGTTGTAAATGAAGGGCTTGAAGAGTTCGAGCGCCATTTTTTTGGGCAACCCGCACTGATGGAGCCTCAGGTTGGGGCCGATGACGATAACGGTTCGCCCCGAGTAATCAACTCGTTTTCCAAGAAGGTTTTGCCTGAAGCGGCCCTGTTTGCCCTTGAGCATATCGCTAAGAGACTTCAGCGGACGCTTGCTCGCCCCCGTAATCGTCTTACCCCGACGGCCGTTGTCGAACAAAACATCCACGGCTTCCTGGAGCATTCTTTTTTCATTGCGGATGATGATGTCGGGAGCATTGAGTTCCTGGAGGCGCTTCAACCGGTTGTTGCGGTTTATGACGCGCCGGTAGAGATCATTCAAATCGCTTGTGGCAAACCTTCCGCCATCGAGGGGGACAAGGGGCCTCAGATCGGGCGGAAGCACCGGGATGACGTCCATGATCATCCATTCGGGTTTGTTTTCAGACTCCCGGAAAGCATCGATGATCTTGAGCCGTTTGGCCAGCTTCTTGCGTTTGGCAACCGAGCTCGTCTTCACCATTTCGTCTCGAAGCTCGGCGGCGAGTTTTTCCAGATCCTGGGCGGCCAGCAACTGCTTGATCGCTTCAGCGCCTATCCCCGCGGTAAAGTTCGCCCCGTGCTCCTGCACCAGCTGCCGGTAGCGTTCCTCGGTAAGCATCTCGCCCTTTTGCAGGCCGGTCTCGCCGGGATCAAGGCAGATGTAGGAATCAAAATAGAGGACCTTTTCGAGTTCACGAAGCGTCAGATCGAGCAGGTTTCCGATCTTGCTGGGCAGACTTCTCAAAAACCAGATATGAGCCACCGGAGAGGCAAGCTCTATATGGCCCATCCGCTCCCGGCGCACCTTGCTCTGAATTACCTCCACACCGCACTTTTCGCAAACCACCCCCCTGTGCTTCATCCGCTTGTACTTGCCGCAGTTGCACTCATAGTCCTTGATGGGGCCGAATATCCGGGCGCAGAAAAGTCCGTCGCGCTCGGGCTTGAAGGTGCGATAATTGATCGTTTCGGGCTTTTTGACCTCTCCGTAGGACCATTCGCGGATCCTCTCGGGAGAAGAAATCATTATTTTAACCGAGTTGAAATTCAACGGATCTTTCGGTTTGGTAAAAAGAGAATAAAGTTCTTTCAAAGGGACCTCCTTACGATCGGAAATCGGAATTCGGAACTCGGAATCGGGCCTGGGTCCTAATTGCCGTCCTCATCTTCGAGGAGCCTTACATCCAGGGCAAGCGCCTGCAACTCCTTGACCAGAACATTGAAAGACTCCGGCAATCCGGCCTCGAGCGTATTGTCGCCCTTCACGATCTTTTCATACATCCGCGTGCGTCCGGCCACATCGTCGGATTTGACCGTGAGAAATTCCTGCAGGGCATAGGCCGCCCCGTAGGCTTCCATCGTCCAGACTTCCATTTCTCCCAGCCTCTGTCCCCCGAACTGGGCTTTGCCGCCAAGCGGCTGCTGTGTGACCAAAGAATAGGGGCCTATCGACCTTGCGTGGATCTTGTCGTCCACCAGGTGGTGCAGTTTGAGTATATACATAACGCCGACGGTAACCGGCTGATCGAAGGCAAGTCCCGTGCGCCCGTCATAGAGGATGGACTGGCCAGTTCCCGACACACCGGATTCTTCGAGAAAGGCCCTTATCTCGGGCTCCTCGGCGCCGTCGAAAACCGGCGTGGCCACATGAATGCCTTCCTTCACATCGGCGATCACGCTTCTTAGCTCTTCTTCGGAAGCATTATCGAAAAACTCGCCGAACTCGAGCTTGTTGTAGATCCGCTTGAGCTTCTCATCGACGCTCTCACGCTCGCGAACCTTGTCGAGGTGCTCCTGGAGCATCGTCGAAAGCTGCTTTCCAATCCCCGCGGCAGCCCACCCCAGATGGGTCTCGAGCACCTGCCCCACGTTCATGCGGGAAGGAACGCCCAGAGGATTCAAAACGATATCCATCGGAGTGCCGTCGGGAAAATAAGGCATGTCCTCGGAGGGCAAAATCCTGGAGACAACACCCTTGTTGCCGTGCCGCCCCGCCATCTTGTCCCCGACCTGGAGCTTTCTTTTGACAGCGACGTAGACTTTCACCATCTTTATTACACCCGGTGGAAGCTCATCGCCTCTTCGCAGCTTGACGATCTTATCTTCGAAGAGTTCCTTGACGGCCTGAACCTGCTGACGGTAATTCGAAGAGATCGTCTCGACCTCCATCGAGACCGCGGGGTCGCGAGCCGCGCTTATCTGCTCCCAAAGTCCGCTCGGGACCTGCAAAAGCGCCTCTTCCTCGAAAGGCTCGCCTTTCTTGATATAAGTGTTCTTGCCATCCTTTACGGTGGAATCACTCAGTTTGCCCTGAAGCAGCTGAGCAATCTGGCGAGCAGCGGTCTTCCTGATGATGTCCAGCTCGTCACGCTGGTCCTTCATTATCCGCCCGATTTCATAGTCTTCTATCTGGCGCGTCCGATCGTCTTTTTCAACACCCTTTCGCGAAAACACCTTCGCGTCGATGACAATGCCCTCGACACCGGGGGGCACGCGAAGCGAGGTGTCTTTCACATCGCTTGCCTTCTCGCCGAAAATGGCCCTCAGCAGCTTTTCCTCCGGCGTAAGCTGCGACTCGCCCTTGGGAGTCACCTTGCCCACCAGGATGTCGTTTGGCTTGATATAGGCGCCAATCCTTATGATACCGCTCTCGTCGAGGTTTCTAAGAGCCTCGTCACCGATATTGGGGATGTCCTTGGTGATTTCTTCCTTCCCGAGCTTGGTGTCTCTGGCCACCACCTCGAATTCCTCGATGTGAATCGAGGTGAAGACGTCTTCCTTGACGATGCGCTCGCTCACAAGGATCGAGTCTTCGAAATTGTAGCCCCCCCAGCTCATGAAGGCCACCATCACATTGCGCCCGAGAGCAAGCTCTCCGTGGTCCGTCGATGGTCCGTCGGCCAGGATCTGGCCCTTGCGGACAAAATCCCCCTGCCGTACGAGCGGCTTCTGATTGATGCAGGTGTTCTGGTTGGAACGCTGAAATTTTATCAGTTTGTAGATGTCAACACCGTAACCCACGTCGATGCTTTTGGTCGCCCGCACAACGATGCGGGTGGCATCGACATATTCGACGAAACCTTCCCGTTTGGCAACAATCGTAACCCCGGAGTCCTTGGCAACGATCCGCTCGATCCCGGTGCCCACAAGCGGAGCGCGGGTCTGGATGAGAGGCACGGCCTGGCGCTGCATGTTGGAACCCATGAGGGCGCGGTTTGCATCGTCGTGTTCGAGGAAAGGAATGAGAGAAGCCGACACGCTCACCAACTGATTGGGGGAAACGTCCATGTAGGTGATCTCTTCGGGAGGCACCAGAACGAATTCCCCGGCCTTGCGAGCCGAGATCTGCCCGACGTTGAGGTTGCCGATTTCGTCGATCACGGCATTTGCCTGGGCGATCGGGTATTCCTTTTCGTCCATGGCCGTAAGATAGCTCACTTCCCCTTTGGCCTTGGCGGCCGCAACCTTGCGGTAGGGGGTTTCAATGAACCCGTACGGATTGACACGCGCATAGGTGGACAAGGAGACGATGAGGCCGATGTTGGGTCCTTCAGGCGTCTCGATGGGGCAGATTCTGCCGTAATGAGTCGGGTGGACGTCGCGAACCTCGAAGCCGGCGCGCTCGCGCGTAAGACCCCCGGGTCCGAGGGCGCTCAGGCGCCTTTTGTGTGTGATCTCGGAAAGCGGGTTCGTCTGGTCCATGAACTGGGAAAGCTGGCTTGTGCCGAAAAACTCCTTCACCACCGCGGAAACGGGCTTGGCGTTGATCAGGTCGTGAGGCATGAGAGCCTCCACTTCCTGCAGGGTCATTCTTTCCTTTATCGCCCTTTCCATACGCACAAGACCGATACGGTACTGGTTTTCGAGCAGCTCGCCAACGGCGCGCACCCGCCTGTTGCCCAGATTGTCGATATCGTCGACGGGCCCCTGCGAGTCCTTCAACTTTATCAACTGCCGAACCGAAGTGAGAATGTCTTCCTTTCGAAGCACGCGGTAGTCGAGCGGCACGTTCAAAACGAGCTGCAGGTTGAGCTTGAGCCTTCCAACCTCGGACAGATCATAGTGGTCGGGGTTGAAAAACAGGTTCTTGAAAAATTCCTTTGCCACATCCAACGTCGGAGGGTTGCTCGGCCGAAGTCTTCGGTAGATTTCGATCAGAGCGTCCTCCATGGTGTTGACCTTGTCCATGAGCAAGGTGTTTCTGAAAGAGGGGCTGATGTCCAGACCCTCAAGGTGCAGCAGTTCGATTTGCTCTATGCCGCGCTCCCAAAAATCCTTGAGCATCTCTTCGTTTATCGAATCGTTGCACTCGGCAATGATCTCGCCGGTGGCAAAGTCGATAACATCCTGGGCCAAGACCTCGCCGACAAGCTCGACGGACTTGACCGGGAGCCGGCTTATGCCGATTTCCTGGAGCCTTTTGAGAGCCTGCTTGCCAAGTTTTCGGTTCTTCTTGATCAGGATTTCGCCGGTTTCCGGATGCAGGATGTCGTCGGTGGCCCGGCTTCCAAGCAGGATGTCGGGATTGAGTTCCTTGGACATCAGGTTGTCGGCCCCGATAAAAACCTTCTCACTGGGGTAGAAATAATTTAGCAACTCCTCGGTCGAATACCCGAGCGCTTTTAGAAGCACCGTTACGGGAAACTTGCGCCTCCTGTCGATGCGAATGTACAAAATGTCCTTGGGATCGAATTCGAGGTCGAGCCAGGAACCGCGAAGCGGAATGATACGCGCCGAGTAAAGAATCTTGCCGCTCGAATGAGTCTTTCCGCGATCGTGATCGAAGAAGATGCCCGGCGAGCGGTGCAACTGGCTGACGATGACCCGCTCGGTGCCGTTTACGATGAAGGTGCCGTTGTCGGTCATGAGCGGCAGGGTGCCGAAATAGATCTCCTGTTCCTTGATATCGCGAATCGAGCGAGTCTCGGCTTCCTTGTCGATATCGTAGACGACCAGGCGCACGACGATCTTTACCGGCGCCTCGTAGGTCATGCCCCGGGCCAGACACTCGTCGACTTCATATTTTACGTCACCAAAACTGTACTGGACAAACTCCAGCGAAGCCGTCCCGCTAAAATCCTCGATCGGAAAAACTGACTTGAAGACCTCCTGCAAGCCTCTTTCCACCCTTGCCTCGGGGGGCACATCCTTTTGCAGGAAAAGCTCGTAGCTCTCCTTTTGCATCTGGATAAGGTTAGGTATTCCAACAATCTTGTGGATTTTCCCGAAGTTTTTGCGTACCCTGTATTCATGGGTCAGTGCAGTGGGCATATTCTCTCCAGGTAACAGGAAGCGCCGAGCACGCCGCAGATAATCGACCCGCTCTTATCGCTCCGCCTGATGCGTTTTTCCTCCGGCGCGATCCCAACCGATCCGCCGCATTTCGCTGGTATGCCGCCAAAAAGAAGAAAATCGGAAACCGGCCGGTCATACCAGCACAGGCAGCCGATCTCCGATATTTTCAACCCTTTTGCGTCTTATTTGATCTCGACGGTCGCGCCGGCTTCGGTAAGCTGCTTTGCGATCGCTTCGGCCTCGGCCTTGGGAATGCCTTCCTTGACGGTCCCGGGGACCTTTTCGACCAGTTCCTTGGCCTCTTTGAGACCCAGGTTGGTGATTGCGCGCACTTCCTTGATCACGTTGATCTTCTTGTCGCCAACGCCGGTGATAATGACCGAAAATTCAGTCTGCTCCTCGACGGCGGCCGTTTCGGCGGCAGCCCCCGGCATGGCGGCAACCGCCACCGGAGCCGCGGCGCTCACGCCGAAGGTTTCCTCGAGTTCATGGACGAATTCGCTCAGTTCGAGAACCGTCATACCTTTGATGAATTCAACAACTTCTTCTTTTGTAACAGCCATTTAAAATCCTCCACAAAAATGTCAAGCAGCAGCCTGCTCTTCTTTCTGGCGCTGGATAGCAGCCAACACACCGACAAATGCCCTCGGAACCCCGCTCAAAACAGTGACCAAACCGGTCGGAACGGCGTTGAGCGTTCCGAGCATCTTCGCAAGCAACTCTTCTTTGGGCGGCAAATCGGCCAGGGCCAGGACCTGTTGGGCATTGATCAGCCGGTTTCCAAGCGCCGCGGCCTTGAGCTTCAACTTTTCATTGCTCTTGTTGAACTTTTTGATGATTTTTGCCGGAACCGCCGGATCGCCGTAAGCGATGGCAACAGCGCAGGTGCCCCTAAGCTCGCCTTCGAGCACCGAAATGGGCGTCTGCCTGCATGCCAGTCGCATCAGGGTGTTTTTCACAACCTGGTAGTCGACCTTCTCAGCGGCCAATGAATCGCGCAAGCCCGTAATCTCGGCGACCGTCAGTCCCTTGTAATCAGTCAGAATGGCCGCACTGGCGCGTCCAAGTTTCTCGCGAAGCTCCTCAATAACCTGTTCTTTTTTGGAGCGATCCAAAGTGAAGCAAGCCTCCTTTCACTTCTGCCGGTGTGCTTTCGAAAAGGTCCCGCCCGAATCACAAACGGGAGGATTTCCATCATGAGCCCGTGCGCCTGATTGGTTCCCAGGGATCTGTGCGGGCGCCCCCGGCGGGGAATTTAAACCGCAACACCTGTACCCGCGGTCTCCGACAACTGAAAACACAATTGCGGCAGTCAAAGAGTTTAAAAGCGCAAACGCCTATGCAACAATCGACTTTACCGCCAGAGGATCGACCTGAATGCCGGGGCCCATGGTCGTCGAGATGGCGATCCCTTTCATATAGGTCCCCTTGGCAGCCGAAGGCTTGATCCTGATAAGCGTGTCGATGAAAGCCGAGATGTTCTGGAGAAGTTTTTCATCTCCGAAGGAAACCTTGCCCATCGGGGCATGGACGATACCGGTTTTTTCCACCCGAAAGTCCACCTTGCCCGCCTTGATTTCCTTTATCACCTTGGTGACCTCGAAGGTGACGGTCCCCAGCTTGGCATTGGGCATGAGCCCGCGTGGTCCGAGCAATTTACCGATCTTGCCAACCGAGCCCATCATGTCGGGGGTGGCTACCGTCTTATCAAAGTCGAGCCACCCGCCCCGGATCTTTTCTATCAACTCGTCTCCACCCGCGAAGTCGGCCCCGGCCTCAAGAGCCTCCTTAACCTTCTCGCCCTTGGCGAAAACGAGCACCCTTACGGTTTTACCCAACCCGTTGGGCAAAACCACCGTCCCCCGGACCATCTGGTCCGCATGGCGGGGATCGACTCCCAGTCGAACGGCTATGTCCAGCGTCTGGTCGAATTTGACGTAAGAGGTCTCAGCGGCCAGGCGAACAGCTTCCTGGAAGGTATAGCGTTTCGCCGGGTCTACCATGCCACGGGCGGCAATAAACTTTTTCCCATGCTTTGCCATTTTAACTCTCGAAACTCCCTTCCTCCGGTTTATTCAATTTCGATTCCCATACTGCGGGCCGTTCCCGAAATGGTGGCCACCGCCGCCTCGAGTTCGCGCGCATTGAGATCGGGCATCTTCAGCCGGGCGATTTCCTCCACCTGCGCCTTGCTCACCTTGGCCACCTTGTTGCGGTTGGGCACACTGGAGCCCTTGGCGATCTGGGCGGCCTTTTTCAGAAGAATTGCCGCGGGGGGCGTCTTGGTGATAAAGGAAAACGAGCGATCGGAATAAACGGTGATGACCACCGGAATGATCATTCCTTCCTGCCCCTGAGTCTTGGCATTGAACTGCTTGCAAAACTCCATGATGTTGACGCCGTGTTGACCGAGCGCGGGCCCGATTGGCGGAGAGGGGTTCGCCTGTCCGGCGGGGACCTGCAATTTGATGTTGGTTACGACTTTTTTTGCCATTCTGGAAACAACTCCCTTAAAATCGGTAGCGGGTAGCGGGTGCCGATTTGCGCTGTAGCCGGCTCATTTCACACGACCGCCCGCCGCATCATGTTCGGTTCACCTGAACGAAATCGAGTTCCACCGGAGTAGAGCGACCGAATATGCTCACCAGGACCCTCACTTTACCCTTTTCAGGAATCACCTCGTCGATGGTTCCGTTGAAATTGGCAAATGGACCGTCTATTACTCGCACCTCATCGCCTTTTTCAAACTTGAATTTGGGACGGGGCTTCTGCGCACCTTCCTGCATCTGTTGAATAATGGCATCGGCTTCGGCATCGGAGAGGGCTATCGGCTTTTCCTGGCTCCCGATAAAGCCCGTCACCTTGGGAGTGTGACGCACAAGATGCCAGGTGTCGTCGTTGAGCTCCATCTGCACAAGGATGTAACCGGGGTAGAACTTCCTGGAGGAAGCCTTGCGCTCGCCCTTGACCAGCTCGATAACCTTTTCGGTCGGTACCAGCACCTGGCCGAAATAAGGTTGCCTGCCCTCGTTTTTGACACGCTCCTCAAGGGCCGATTTCACCTTGTGCTCAAACCCCGAATACGTGTGAACGATGTACCATTTTAAGTTTGCCACACGATTTCCCCGTCCGCCAAAAGTCGCGATGCGGCAGGCAAAAGCCTGCGATCCAATCTCAGTGCACCATGTAGTGCAACACCTTGCTCAACACTGCGTCAACGAGCCCCAGAAATATACTGGTCAAAAAGACGATGATCAGTATCACTCCGGTCGACCCCAGGGTTTCCTTGCGCGTAGGCCACGTCACCTTTTTGAGTTCGGCCACCACGTCGCGCAGGTAATCGCGGGCAATGTCGATGAAGGACTTGCCGACCTCCCCGGATCTTTTGACCGTCTTTTTGGAGGCATCGGTCTTCCTGACCGGGTCGGCCCTTTTGGACTTTAGCGCCTCGGAGGCCCTGGCCGCGGCCTTTTTGGCCTTCGTTCCGTTTCGCGCCTTGCCGCCTTCGGGAGTCTGCTCGTTTTTAGCTATCAGTTTCATATAAGCCTACTTGGTCTCTTTGTGCTCCGTATGCGCATTACAGAACCTGCAATACTTTCTTAAAGAAAGCTTCTCGGGAGTCGTCCGCTTGTTCTTCGTCGTATTGTAGTTTCGGCGCTTACATTGTGCGCAGGCCAGGGTAACTAGAACTCGCATCGGAAAATCCCTCTATTTGATGATTTCTGTAAGCACACCGGCGCCAACGGTGCGGCCGCCTTCACGGATGGCGAATCGCAGCTCCTTTTCGAGCGCAACGGGCGTGATGAGCGAAACCTCGCAACTGATATTGTCACCGGGCATCACCATCTCCACCCCCTCGGGCAGGGTCATGATCCCCGTAACGTCTGTTGTCCGGAAATAAAACTGCGGTCTGTAGCCCGGGAAAAAGGGAGTGTGGCGCCCACCCTCTTCCTTTTTCAGCACATAGACCTCAGCCTTGAAATCGGTGTGCGGAGTGATCGAACCGGGTTTGGCAAGCACCTGGCCGCGCTCGACTTCCTCTCGCTTGGTGCCGCGAATGAGCACCCCGATGTTATCGCCCGCCTGACCGGAATCAAGGGTTTTACGAAACATCTCGACGCCGGTGCAAACGGTTTTGAATGTGGGACGAAAACCCACGATCTCCACCTCGTCGCCAACCTTTACCACACCGCGCTCGACACGACCGGTCACAACTGTGCCGCGGCCCGAAATGGAGAAAACATCTTCGATCGGCATAAGATAAGGCTTGTCGATATCGCGCACAGGCTCGGGGATGTAGGCGTCGATGGCGTCCATAAGCTCGTAGACAGCCTTGGCATCCTCGGCGGCCGGGTCGTCGGCCTCAAGGGCCTTAAGAGCCGAACCCTTGATGATCGGGACGTCGTCACCGGGGAAACCGTACTTGCTCAAAAGCTCGCGCAGCTCCAGTTCGACCAGTTCGATCAGTTCGGGGTCGTCGACCATATCGACTTTGTTCAGAAACACCACGATGTAGGGAACGCCGACCTGACGGGCGAGCAGGATGTGCTCGCGTGTCTGAGGCATGGGGCCGTCGTCCGCGGCCACCACCAGGATCGCCCCGTCCATCTGGGCGGCACCCGTGATCATGTTCTTGATGTAGTCCGCATGGCCCGGACAATCCACATGGGCATAATGGCGGGTGTCGGTTTCATACTCGACGTGGGCCGTCGCAATGGTGATCCCGCGCTCGCGCTCCTCGGGGGCCTTGTCGATCTGGTCGAAAGGAACAAACTGAGCCTTGCCCTTTTTGGCCAGCTGCTTTGTAATCGCGGCGGTGAGTGTGGTTTTGCCATGGTCGATATGACCGATTGTCCCAACGTTTACATGGGGCTTCGTTCGTTCGAACTTCTTCTTAGCCATCGCCCTTTCTCCTGAAAATTCCGATTGTATTTGCGCAAAACGTCAAAACGCGGCTCCGCGGGGCGCCTTCGGCAACCCCAGACATTTCAGCCGGTAAATCAGCTCCGATGATGGAGCCCACGACCGGGATCGAACCGGTGAACCTCTTCCTTACCAAGGAAGTGCTCTACCTGCTGAGCTACGTGGGCCTGAAGAGACTGCAGGCGAACAAAGGACTTGAAAAGGCCAACTTCGGCGAAGGAAACTATCACTCGAAACGGAAAACAACCGGCCGGCATTCGCGCCCGGCGCCCCCCCGATCCAAAACCAGCGTAGTCCCGACGACAATGACCCGCTCTTGCCCGTCATCATCTCCTACTTTATGTGGTGGTGAGGGGAGGATTCGAACCTCCGAAGGCTTCGCCGGCAGATTTACAGTCTGCTCCCTTTGGCCGCTCGGGAACCTCACCATGAGAAAGCCCGCTCGGTTAGAGCGCAACCTTCAGACAAGCCGTTGTTTGTAGCATAGAGGAAAAAGAAAAACAACTCTTTTTTTATTTCTTCATCCCTTTGAGAACAGCAAGCCGGGAAGTGAGCCGCGGGCCGGAAGGATACTCGCCAGGGGCCCGCGAAGCAAGCGCGAGCATCTGGTCGGCCTTGTCCCACTGCTTTTTGTCCTGATAAATTCTTCCCAGGTTCCAATAGACCTCTCGGTCGAGGGCCGGGACCCCAAGTTTTTTCAGCTCGCTCCAGGCTTTTAGCGCCTCATCGGTCTTTCCGGCCGCCTCGCAGGCATAGCCGAGCTGATACAAAATCGCAAACCTCAGGCTGCTCTCCCGCGGCGCGGCTCCAAGCGCCTCCTGAAAGGCCTTTACCGCCCCCGCATAATCCTTGGTCTCGAAGTAGCCCTTGGCAAGCTCCGTCCTGGCATCCAGGGCCGGCGCCGTGTTTGCGTTGCGCGAGATGAATTTGCGCAGCTCGACGATAGCCTTGTTCCACCCGGCGGCGTTGTCTCCACCTTCCCCGGGAAGCGTCGAGGCGATCGCCGCATATTCGGCTTGCGCCCGGAGCTGATTGGAATGCATGCGGAAGGCAATCGCGCTTCCAATCACCGCGGCCAGCACCACCAATGTCACGATGGCTGCAACGGCACGGGTGTTTTCAGCCGCCCACGCCTTCACTCTTTCAAAAGCCGACTCCCCTGAGAACTCATTTTTTTTCGGATAGGGCTTTGCCTTTTTCACTCCCACTCCAAACTCCTTATCATAAACCAAATTGGCGGATACTTCAACCCCGCGGGCAAATCCGCTCACGATCTCGCAGATCAACCTTTTTCACGCAGGCTTTCCATGCCGCGCTCCACGTCCAAGGGTTTGCCCACCCGGGGCCAAGCTCGCTCACTCGATGTTTTGCACCTGCTCTTTGAGTTTTCCGATTTCCGTTTTCATCCGCACAACCGCCTGCACGATTTCCATGTCCGCGGTCTTGGAGCCGATCGTACTCGCCTCCCGGTGAAACTCCTGGATGAGGAAATCGAGACGCCTTCCATCCCCCGGCCCGCCACTTTCGAGGATGGATCGAACCTGCTTGATATGGCTTCCAAGCCGCACGATTTCCTCGTTTATGTCCGCCCGGTCGATCATGAAGGCTATCTCCTGCAACAGCCGGTTCTCATCGGGCTCGGCGCCCCCCAGAAGAAGCTTCACCCGTTCGCCAAGCCTTGTGCGGTATTCTTCAACGACCACCTCCCGCCGATCCGCCACCACCGCAAGATCGGCCTGCAATGCCGAAAGGCGCGCCAAAAAATCGTCGGCAAGCGCCCGGCCCTCGATCCGTCTCATCCCGAGCACCTGGTCCAGCGCCTCGGTCATGGCGGAAGCAACCGGCCCCTTGAGGGCTTCGGAGTCAACGGCGGTCTCCGGGGTCTCGTAGATATGGGGCACCCGAAGCAGTTGATCGACAGAGGGGCTTCGCGAAGGCTCCAATTCGCGGTAAATCTCCTCGAGCTGCCCCCAATAGTAACGCGCCAGTTCCCGGTTGATTGCCGGGGTCTTGCGCCGGATATCGGCGCTATCGATCTGGACGAAGGCGTCAATACGGCCCCTGCGAATTTTATCGGCTATGAGCTTCCGGCACAAGTCCTCGAATTCAATAAAATTCTTGGACATTCGAACGGAGATGTCCAGCTGCTTTGCGTTGAGGGCGCGAATTTCAACGCTTACCGCGTAGCCGCCAGCCTCTTTTCGGCTGCGCCCGAATCCGGTCATGCTGTTTATCAAAACAAACTCCTTATTTCAGGGCGCGGATGAGCGCGCGCAGCTCCGCGGCCGAAAACTGGCCAGGAGCGGTTGCCAACTGTCCTTCGAGCTGCGCGTAGCTCCACGGACTGCCCATAAAAAGACTCGCGACCCTGCTCCACTTGCCGACCGGCCCCATGCAAAAGGCCACCAACTCCGCGCCCAATTGCTTGCGGGCAAAAGGAATGAGATCGAGGACCCTCAGGTTATCCTCGGCCGCTCGGGCGAAGGTCGCAATCTTCAAGGCGTCCGCACCGGATTTCGACATCTGTTCGAGTCTTGCGCACAGTTCCCCCGCGCTCGGAGTCCCGTCCGGGTCGTGCCAGGACATCAAGACTTTCGCCCCGGCATCCTGGAATCGAGCGACCTCCCGTCGGTCAAGGTCGAACTCCAGGTCCACCCACTGGGCGCCGCCGCGGGCCGCATCCTCGAGCATCCCCAGCCGAAGCCGCTCGCTACCCTCGAAGGCGCCCATCTGCCTCACCGGCCTGTTGGTGGCGATAAGGGGAAGCCTCGGGCCGGCCCGCAGCGCCTGGCAGAACCCTTTGATCTCCCCCGGCTCATGGCTTCGCAAAAACCCGTCGATTCTCCACTCCAGGAGGTCGACCTCCGGATGGTTCAGCCATCGGGCAAACTGTTCCAGGGCACATTCACCCAAACACCCGCAGATGGAGGTCGAAAACAGAGCGCTCACCGACTCACCATCCCTTCGGCCGCCGAGAGAAGATTTTCCCTCTCGATCCTGAAAGGATTTCCGGGATCCCCCTTGGGATAGGAGCCAAGAATCTTTAGAAAGGTGACGTTTTGGCCCAGGGATTCCAGGGCCTTTCGGACAACCTCATCGTCCCGGTGGCCGTCTATGTCCGCGAAAAAAAGATACTGGCCGGGGAAAAGCCTGTTCGGGCGAGATTCGATGCGCGACATGTTGGTGGAAGAAAGGGCTGAAAGGGCCGCGAACAGCGCTCCGGGCCTGTCGGACACGGAAAAAAGAACCGATGTCTTGTCCTTGCCTGTCGCCGGATTGACATGGTGGCCCAGGGCCAGGAAACGGGTCGTAATCCCAGGAACGTCTTCGATCCGTTCGGCCAGAACGCCAAGCTCGTAGCGCTGAGCGGCGTAGAGGTTGCAAATGGCGGCCCCGTCGGGGTCCTCCTTGGCCAGAACAGCCGCCCGCGAGGTGGAGGAACACTCCGTGCACTCGACCGGGCCCAGGTTTTGAGCAAGCCACCTGCGGCACTGAGAGATGGCCTCCGTTCGCCCGTAGATGCGCTTGACCGCCCCGGGGGCGGCCACATTGCCGCAGAGGTGGTGGGCTATTTCCAGATAACATTCGCTCACCACCCGCACCTGCGAGGTGTAGAGAAGATCGATGCCCCGGCCGCCCTGCAGGGAAGCCTCGATGGGTATCACCGCAAGGTGCGCCTTTCCCTTGAGGAAAGTATCGAACACCTCTTCCAGACACGAGCAGGGAAGGAAGGCGGCGCAATGGCCGAAAAGCATGATCGAGGCCAGATGGGACGAGGTCCACTCGGGACCGGGAAAAGCCACCTGGAGCCTGTACTGCATGAGACGGGAAGCGGCGAAAATCTCCCGATATATGGCGCGAAGAGATTCCGCAGACAAGGGGCCGGTGTTGAGCTCCGATAGACGCCGCGCCACAATCTGCTCGCGCTCCGGGTGAAAGGTGGGCAGCCCGGCCGAGGCCTTTATCCGGCCAACTTCCACGGCAAGCTCCATGCGCCGGTTCAAAAGTCCCACCAGCTCCGAATCAACCCGGTCTATTTCCTGTCTAATCCTTTCGAGATCGTTATTCACTTCTGCTCACCTGGATAAAAAAGGGGGGGGCGTACAATCAACCTCCAATCGAAAACATCGGCCTCGAGATGCACTTTCGAAAAACCGGGTTGCTCAGGTGGTGCTTTTCAGGCTTTTTACTTATAGCCGCAAGCATCCGCTCGCCAATCTCCTCATCCGAAGCCCCGCGGCGCAACAGCAGGCGCAGGTCCGTTTCATCGACCGAAAAAAGGCAGGTCCTGAGCTTTCCATCCGCTGTCAACCGCAACCGGTTGCAGCCCGGGCAAAAATGGTTCGACACCGGACTGATGATCCCGATTCTGCCCGCCGCGCCTTCAAAGGCGTACTGACGTGCGGGACCGTCGCCATCACCCTCGGGGGTCTTCTCCAGGCGCCCGAGGCGACCCAACCGGTCGAGGATCTCGCGGGCCGGCACGAAGACCGATTCATAATCGCACTGCTGAAAAGGCATAAACTCGATAAACCGCACGTGAAACGGGTACCGGAAGCTCAGGCGGGCCAACTCCTCGATTTCATCGTCATTTACCCCGGCCATGATCACCGCGTTAAGCTTTACCGGCGAAAACCCCACCTTCAAGGCGGCCATGATCCCCGCCCACACCCGGCTGAAAAGATCCCTTCTGGTGATTTGCCGAAACTTTTCCGCTTTCAGGGTATCCAGGCTGATATTGACGCGCCTTATGCCCGCCGCGAAAAGATCTTCGGCGAACTCCTCAAGCAAAACCCCGTTTGTCGTGAGCGTCAGGCTTCCAAGTCCGGGGATTTTGGCGATACTCTCACACAAACCGATGGCGTCTTTTCTTGCCAGAGGCTCGCCCCCGGTGATACGCACCTTCGAGATGCCCAGGGATATCGATATTCGGGCAAGCCTCACAATCTCTTCGTAGCTCAGAGCCTCCGGGTGGCCGAACTTTCTCACGCCCTCTTCGGGCATGCAGTAGACACAGCGAAGATTGCACCTGTCGGTGATCGACAATCTCAGGTAATCGATCTTGCGGTGAAAAGAATCGGTCGGCGCGGCGAACATCACTTTTTCCCTGTCCACAATCTTTTATTGTAACACATCGATCCGGTCAATTCCTAAAATTGATACCCCGAAACTGGTTTCTTCCGCAACCGCGCTTGGCGGCGCGCGGTTTGAACTAATAATACATGCTATCGCAGCCCGAAGGAAGCACCCTTAAAGCCCCGAAGGCGCAAATCCTCCGCCTTGCACCGGGCAAACCAACGCCAATCAGGCCCAACAGGCCGCAAGACTCTCAAAACTTTCTTGACTTTATCCCGGGGCTGTGATTTATGACGGACCGGTCAGTATCAATTGCAAACGAGGTGGTTTGTGGCAAAAAATCAGGCCCGGCTCGACTCTGCGGCCTCTTTTAAAAAAATGGCCCTGAATGGCGATGTACTTGGGCTGCGAGAGGCTCTCGGGCAGGAGTTTTCCTCCTGCCCGCCCCAAAGCCTTGTCGAGGCCATGGCTCGCCGGCTGCGCCAGTTTCACGCGGCCCTTCGGGCAAAACCGCAGCAGACCAAGACCTGCCTCTCGGTCCTTATCGAGGTGATGGAGCGGATCGCGCTCGAAAAGGGCATACCGGCGGCCGTTTTCTACCCCGGGTTGACCGAAAAGATACTGACCGAGGAAACTTCTGCCCTCCTTCCACGGCATGACGCCAAGGAAAGGGTCCTTGAAGCCGCCCTGGAAGTTTTTTCCCAAAAGGGCTTCCACCCCGCCACCATGGACGAGATAGCCGAAAAGGCCGGGGTCGGCAAAGGGACCCTCTACCGCCATTTCGAAACAAAGGAAAAACTCTTTGCCGAACTGGTGCGTCTGAGGTTGGAAGAACTGGAAAAGAGCGCATCGGCCGCAATCGATGAAACTGACGACGTACTGACGATGATTTCCAAGTACCTGCGGATTTACTTCGAATTCTTCGATCGCAACCAGCGCCTCTACAGGCTGATCATGCAAGAAGATCTCGATCTTGCGGAACATTCCCCCGATCAGTATTTCAAGAAGGTGATGCGGACCGTTCCGAATCTGAAAAGAAAGATCTACGAGGGGACTCAGCAGGGAATACTGAAAGATGTTGATTTTCAGACGGTTTTTTACGGAACCATGGGTTTCGCGCACGGAGTGATCCAGAAATGGCTCGCCAGGGATTGTTGCTATCCGCTCTCCGATGAGATCCCCGGCGTGCTGGAGGTGTTATTCCACGGGTTTGTAAATGATGAGCGCCCGACGGATGTATCCGCTCAGGTGAAACGCGGCGCTCCGGGCGGGGCTGAACGGGTTTTGAGGCTGAAACAAGAAGATAACGAGACTAACAACAACCGAAGGAGGATTAAATGAGCATGAGTGCGGAACAGACCAAAATAATCAACATTATTGCCAACCAACTCGGCGTCGACAAGGAAATGGTGACTGCCGGCGCGAATATAGTCGATGATCTGGGGGCCGATTCCCTCGACGTGGTGGAACTGGTCATGGCCCTTGAAGAAGCTTTCGATACGGAAATCCCGGACGAAGACGCCGAAAAAATCCGCACAGTTCAGGACATTTTCAATTACATGGAAAAACAGGCGGCCGCTTAGCGGCAGGCGACCAAACCCGAAAGCATGGGGCGCCAAGCGCTCCATGCTTTTTTTTATCCTTCCGGAGGGTCTTGCGTTGACCTGCCTCGAAGTGCTGCCCTCGGTCGAGCGCGTGGTCGCCCGGAGCCGCTCGGTGCTGTTTCATCAAGACCGGATAGCGCCGGCCATCACCCGCTGGGGCGACACCGCCCATCGATCCCCGTCGTGGCAACACCCCTGCCATTTTTTCGACGGCTCGCAAGAGACCGTCCGCTGGATTTTCACCCTCGACGTTTTGAACCACTGTTTCTGGCCCGATCCGGGCAAGCCCGCCTGGTCGGTTCTCTACGAAGGTGAAGTCTTCTCCGGCTATTGGGCCTTGGCCGCCGCGCTTAAGCGCGCCACAGAGCGAGGCGTTCCGGTAACCGAGCCACGGTTTCTTGCCGCGATTGGCGAAAAGGATCTTGCCGAAATTTTTTCTTTCCACGGCCCCGGCGGCCACGGCCGGCCTTGTGGAACCGAGATCCCTCTTTTTGCCGAGAGGCTTGAAAATCTTCGCCAAACCGGATCGATCATCGTCAGCGAACCGGGCCGGGACGTGATGAGTCTTTTTCACGCCGCGCGGCAAAGCGCGGTGAAACTGGCAGCTCTTATCGTCTCGCATTTCCCTAGCTTTCGAGACGAGGCGCGGTACAAGGGCGAAAAAGTCTACTTCTGGAAAAGAGCGCAGATTTTTGTCTCCGATGTCTCAGCGGCCTTCGGTGGAAAGAAATGGGGCGATTTTGGCGACCTCGATCGTCTCACCGCTTTTGCCGACTACAAGCTTCCGCAGGTGCTGCGCGAACTCGGGATCATTTCCTACCGGCCCGAACTTGCCTCCAGGGTGGCCGCCATGGAACAGCTCGAAGCGGGATCGGAAGAGGAGGTGGAAATCCGGGCGATGACCGTTTGGGCTGTCGAGCGCATAAAAGAGGAGTTCCTGCGCCGGGGCCGAAAGCTTGCCGGCCCACAGATCGATGGCTGGCTGTGGGGGCTGGGCCAAAGTGATGAATTTCGAAAAAATCCCTACCACCGCTGCCGGACGATTTTTTACTGACGGGTGGGGGTCGCCACCCGCGCGGCGGTGTTCAACTCGAAGCCGGAAAGGTTATGATAAAAGTTGATCCCTCATTTTCGCGGGTCGCGACCTCGAGGGTTCCATCGTAGTCCTGGACGATCCCGCAACTTATGGAAAGACCAAGGCCGGTGCCCTTTCCAACCCGTTTTGTGGTAAAGAACGGCTCGAAGATCTTTTCAAGAAGCGGCTTGGGGATTCCAATCCCGGTATCTCCCACCTCGATGCGAACTTTTCCTTCCCAAAAGCGCGTTCTTAAAAAGATTTTCTTCTCCGGGGAGTGGACCGCTTTTTCGAATTTGTCCTCGATAGCGTCCCGGGCGTTTACGAGAAGATTTATGAAGACCTGCTCCAGCCTGTTGCCAACGGCTGAAACCGTTGGCAGATCGGCTTCGAAATCCTTTTCCACCTCGATGCCTCTATGCCTTAGCTGCTGCATGAAAAGGACAAGAGACCTTCGGAGGGCCTCATTGACATCGACCGGTTCTCTTTCGACCGGGTATTTGCGTCCGAATTCCAGCAGGTGATAGACAATGGCTGAAGCCCTGTCCACGTGGCTGTCGATTTCCCCGGCCATCGTTTCAAGAGTTTCTTCCCTTATCTTTTCGCCTTTTCTTATCTTGTTTACTATGAAGCTGCTCGCCGTCTTCATTACCGAAAGAGGCTGATTGAGTTCGTGGGCGATGGCGGTGGCCATCTCGCCAAGGGTGGCCATCTTGCCTGCCTGAACGAGCTGTTGTTCGACCAGCAGTCTTTTGGTAATATCGCTCGTAGTGACCAGGAAGGCCGCATCGGAGGCGTATCTGTAACGGCATACCCGGATGTTTACGTATATGACCGGGCCGTAACGGGTGAGGTGGCGCACCTCCTTCATGGTTCCCGCGAGTCTTATCTCTTTTGCAAAATCGCGGCTTTCTTCGGGCTCGAAAAGATCTGTAAAGGGCTGCCGCAAAAGGTCTTCTTTTCGGAAGCCGTATACGCCGAAAACCATGTCGTTGCAGTCGAGGATTTTTAGGTCCCGGTCAAGGACGAAGGCGGGATTGGGGATGTTGTTAAAAAGCTCCCGGTACTTTTTCTCGCTTCTTCCCACCTGTTCTTCGAGCCTTTTTCGCACGGCCGCGCACATGCTTGTCTCCATCGCACCGCCGGAACCCTCGGCCTGAAAGATAAGGTTCGCCTCGCCACCCGGCTCGGCAAACCATGCTTCCAGCCTCTGCGGGCGCCGTCCCTAGCGACCCGGCGCAGCAATCTGTTTTGACATGGCAGCCAGACGCCCCGTGAAGGAGCGCGTCAAGGCCAGGTTCAAGCCCAATCGCAGCCCCGCCTCGGGCAGCCCGAGGCTGAAGCCCAGGAGCTGCGGCAGGTAGACAATCGATATCTCCAGGGGCCTTCCCCGCATCTTGGAAATCCTTTTCTGGCTGGTCTCCAGGTTCATTTGGCACATCGGGCAGACCGTGGCGATACAGTCCGCGCCTTTTGCGTCATCGAGAATATCGGCCACCAGGTCCAGGCACAGCTCCTTTTTGGTGGTCATAAGGCCCGCGCCGCAACATTTCGCTCCCATGTTCCAATCGAATACGCTCGCCCCGGTGGCGGCGATGAGCGCATCCATGGAACGGGGCCGCTCGGGGTCGTCGAAATCGGCAAAAGGGCGCAGGGCCTGGCATCCATAGTAGGGGACAACGGAAAGGCCCGAAAGACTGTGCCTTAGACCGGCCGCTATCGGGCCCGCGCCCATGTCGTTTGCCAAAACGTCCAGCAGGTGTCTTACCCTCGCGCCTCCGGAATAGGAAAGACTCTCCTCGGAAAGCGCCCGGTTTACGAGATCGGCCGTTCCACTCTCACGGCTCATCGCATCCTCGGCTCTTCGCAAGTTGAGATAACAGGAGCTGCAGGGGACCAGAATATCGGCCGAAACACCCGACTTTTGCGCCAAAGCGAGGTTACGGGCGGGCAAGGCGATCGAGAGCAGCCTGCTCGAAGTGTCCGCCGCGCTCGCCCCGCAGCACGTCCAATCGTCGACCTCCATCAGTTCATGGCCGAGAAGCCGCATGAGAGCCCGCGTCGAAATGTCGTACTCTTTTGCCGAGTGTTGGAGCGAACATCCAGGGTAGTAAAAGTACCTCACTTCGCAGCCTCCAGTTCCATGACTTTTCGATAGAGCCTGTCGAGTTTTCCCCGCCCGCCGAAGCCCGGCATATGAAGATCCATTTTCCCCCTGGCCATGAGCTTCATGCCCAGCGGAACGAAACTCAACGGAACCGCGGGGTTTTTAACCGCGAGGAAGTACCTGGCCATCATTTCGGATTCCCTCACCCGGCCGTATTTGCGCACGCTATCGAGAAAGGCCTTGTAGAAAGGCGCACTTTTGCGGTCGGTTGTATAGCCTTCGGCCACAGCCACCCTTTTGAGCGCCGCCATCGTGTCGGTAAGCGGCAACCCCCGAGGGCACCGCAGGGTGCAGTAATAGCAGCTCGAACAGAGCCAGAAGGTGCGGCTCTTAAATATTTCGTCCTTCATACCCGCCTGCACCATCCGCCAGAGCTGCCGGGGCGTATGCTCCATTCTCGCGGCGCTGCCGCACGAACCCGTGCAGGTCCCGCACTGCATGCACGCCCTTAGGTTTTTGGAAATTTGCGCAAACATACCCCGATCGGGAATGGTTGAACCTGCCGAGGCTTGATTTTGAGCCATTGGATTCGCCTTTCAAATAAGTTCCAGGGCCGCATCGACCATGGCCATGACCTGCCGGTCGCCAAATCCCCGCACAACCGAGGCGGAGTTGGGACAAACAGCCGCACAGGCGCCGCATCCCTGGCAAGCGAGTTCGTCGATTTCGATCCGATCGTTTTCTTCGTTCCGACTCCGCGCGCCGTAAGGACAGGCCGAAATGCATCTTTCGCAAAGAGAACAGAGGCCGTGGCGCACCCTGGCGACCACGCTGCCGGCCTCGACCACATCCCGGTTGAGCATTACGAGCGCTCGTTGGGCCGCGGCCTGAGCCATTGCAATCGACTCGGAAATCGAGCGGGGGGAGTGCGCCACGCCACAGGCGAATACCCCGCGTTTTTTCGAGTCAACGGGCTGCCATTTGTATTCGGCCTCCCGGAAAAACCCGTCTTCGTTTACCTCGAAGCCGAAATATTCCCCCAATCGCCCCAAATCGTTTGGAGCAAGCCCCGTACCGAGGACCAGCAGATCGGGTTCTATGGCGATATCTCTACCCAGAATCGGATCGCGGGTGACAATTGTGACCTTCCCGCCCTCCCCGATAGTCACCTCGGGTTTTGCGTCCCGCGAATACCGGATAAAAATGACTCCCTCCTGCCTGGCCTTCGTGTAGTAGGCGTCGAGAAAACCATAGGTCATGATGTCGCGGTAGAAAATGTAGACTTTGGCCTCCGGGTTATCCTTCTTGATGCGCAAGGCGTTTTTCAGCGCCGTCTGACAGCAGATCCGGCTGCAATAATTTCTGCCTTCCTCGCGCGAACCGACGCACTGGATCATGGCGACAACCCCGAGGCCGACGGCACCCCCGTTTCCAAGGCGCCCCTCCAGCTCGTGCTGGGTCACCACCGACCCGCTTTGGCCGAAACCGTATTCGCGCGTCGCGGCTTCTTTGCCCCCTGTGGCCAAAATCGTCACCCCGTGATCGATCTGTTTTGTCTCCCCGTCGCCGGTCTTGATCGTGGTAAGAAAACTCAGGCCTTGATAAGCCTTCGAGCCGACAACCTCGGCTCCCGTGTGGAGGGAAATATTCGAATTGGCCCGGACCCCGGAGACCAGCCTGCCAAGCACCCCGGAAGTGGCAACCCCTTCGATGGTGCTGCCTATTGCGCGGACAAGCCCGCCCGGATCGGCTTCCTTTTCAACCAAATCGACCTTGAAGCCGTGGTCGGCTATGGCCAGCGCCGCGGTCAAACCGGAAATCCCGCCTCCGATCACGAGCGCTTTTCGAATGATGTTAAATGACCGGCCGGGGGCCGGATCGGCGCCTTTGAGCCTTTCAATCGACATTTTCATCGCCGTTTGGACCCGGGCCTCGGCCTGCCCCCCGCGCCCGAAGGCCGGAGTGTATATGTCGACCACATCCATGAGTCCGGGAGAAAGCCCCGTTTCTCTTGCCAGATCGAGGAGCATCTTCCCGTAGAGGCATGGCATGCAGGCCCCGATGGAAATCATGTTGCAGCCGGTGTCCCGCAAGCTGTCCAAAAGCGATTTTTTGCCGGCAAGCGTACAGACCCGCTCGGTTTGCAACACGCGGATCGAAGGGTCCCACCGGGAAAGGGCCGCGCCCAGGGCTTCCAGATCCAGGCCGCCGGCAAGCGAGCTTGCGCAGGCGCAAAGAGCCACGGCGAGCCGGGGCAAATCCCTGGATGAATCCTTGAAAAGGGCGCCCTTCGGCTCGGGCGGCCGCGAGGTTCCGCCCTTCGAGCGAATGAGCCGCGAGGCTTCAAGGGAGGCCGAACCGGCCTGAATAACCGATTCGGAGATGTCTTTCAGTCCCGAAATGGCCCCCCCCGCAAAAACGCCCTCCCGGCTGCTTTTACTTTGAAAGAGTTCGTCTGTGCGGCAAAAACCGGCGGGATTGAGCTCCACTCCGGCCGATCGGGCAAGCTCTCTCGCCCCTTTGGAGGCTCTTTGCCCGGCGGCCAGGACCACCAGATCGAAGATTTCCTCGACCATGGCCCCTTCGCCGTCAACGTAATGCAGACTCAGCCTTCCATCGATATCGGGTTCGACCGTATGAATGCGGCTTCTTATAAAGCGAACCCCCGATTCTTTTTCCGCCGAATCGCGGTAGCGCTGGAAATCTTTGCCGAAGGTTCGCATGTCCATGTAAAAGATGGCCGTATCGGCTTCGCCCCCCGATTTGGCTTTGGCCAAAAGGGCTTCCTTTATGGAAAACATGCAGCACACCGAAGAGCAGTAATCCGCCTTTTGCTTGAGATCCCTCGATCCGACGCACTGGAGGAAGGCTATTTTTCTGGCGGGCTTTCCATCCGAGGGGCGAACGAGTTTTCCCGCACCGGGCCCCGAACCGCTCACAATCCGTTCGAACTGCAAGCCGGTCACAACGTTTGGATAATCGTAGCCGAAGGCGCCGGGGATTTTCGCCGGATCGCAAAAATCCGAACCCGTAGCCATGATGACCGCTCCGACCTCGATCACGCGGCCCTTTACGGCCACCGTGCTTTCATACTGCTGAACGACCTTGGCGTTGAGGGCCTCGATGTCGAAGGGCTTCATGAGATATTCGGCGGCCCCGATTTTCATCGCCTGGACCGCGGTTTCCACCGTGGCGTAGGCGGTCATCATCAAAACGGGCAAATCGGGTTTCATCTCCCTTATGATCTGGAGGGCCTCGACCCCGTCCATTCCGGGCATCTTGACGTCGAGAAGCACGAGGCCGTATTCATTTGCGGAGACAAGATCTATTGCTTCGGCCCCCGAATCGGCCATATCGACGCTGAAGCCTTCGACCACGAGCCATTCCTTCAAGGAATCGCGTACCACCAGTTCATCATCGACCACCAGGATTTTAAATGCGCGCCTGGCCTCGGTTTTCAGGTCGATCGCCCCCGTCGGGCACACCTTTTCGCATTCCCCGCACCGGGTGCATGCCGCCATATCGATCGTATAGCGGTTTGGAATATTGTGCGGGACCGGAAGATGGACCGCTTTTCGCTTCGCAAGCCCCCCGTTGAATGTATCGGGCAAGCTGACAGGGCAAGGCGCCGAGCACAGCCCGCAGCCGATGCACTTTTCCGGATCGATGAAGGTGGGCGCCGAGTCCAGGGTGGCCTTGAAATTTCCGGGCTCGCCCTCGAGCGCGATCATCTCGGTTCCGGGCAGCACTTCGATATTTTCGTGAAACAGCCCCTTTCTCAGGCAGAACTGGGACGAAGCATCGCGCCCGATCGTGGGGAGCATCTTGCACATGCCGCAGTGATCGGTCGGGAATTGATAGTCGAGTTGGCTGAGGATCCCCCCGATGTGCGGTGATTTATCTATCAAATAAACTCGGTAATTCATTTCCGCCAGGTCCAGGGCCGACCGGATTCCACTGATCCCGGCCCCGATCACCAGGGCTCGCCCGGTTTTTGTCTCCATTAGATTACCTCGTCTTGTGCAGGTCGGCTCCCGGAAGTCCTGTCTCCGATCTCCGATCTAATCGTGTCCACCCGTCACCTCGCAGAATTCCTTCTCGTGGAATACGGACAGGGGCGGCTCGTCTTCCAAACTTGCACCCGCGCCATAGCCGAAGGCCCCCTGGACTCCGTGGGCCACGGTGCGAAACAGCTCCATCACCGGCACGTCGTTGGGGCAGGCGTTCGAACACTGCCCGCAGCCGATGCAGGCCGCACTCATGTGGGCCAGGCGCGTAAGGTGAAAGAAAACGGTATCGGTCGGCATCTTGAGAGCGCCTCGGCGTTTGGCCCAACGCAGATATTGCGCCGGCTCATGGTCGAAGACGTCGGTAGTAAAGACACACTCCCGGCAATAGCACACCGGACAGGCCACCCGGCAGTTGTGGCAGTTGACGCATGCGCGCAGATAACCCATGAGCTTTTCAACGCTTGAGACCGCCTCGGAGGTGCGCGCAAACATCCGGTCCCGATACTCGATCCGCTCGCCCACCAGGGCGTCCAGAGCGCTTTTCCTGCCATCGAGCGGTTCGTCTTCAACCTTTACCCCCAGATCGGCCAAAAGCTTTTCCCCCTTTGGCGTATTGGCGATAAGGAGCAGATTTTCCTCCATGTTCGTTCCCAGAAGCCCGATCGTTATATCGGCATTGACCGCCGCGGGATGCTCGCAGGATTTGCAGGCCGGGGAGATGTCCGCGTCCTGCGCAGCCGTTCCTTTCCCCGAAATGATGTTGCGATAGAAGGAAAGCGTCGATTCGGCGCCCGCCCCCATGCCCGCAACCTTGGCGTAGTCGTTATTGGGATAGGCCCCGAGGCAGTCCGCGCTGATCAAAATGACATTGTCGACGCTGCCCTGCTTCAATTTCACAAGTTCGACAAAAGCCCTTATTTCGCAGGGGCGCATTACCGCGGCGATGGGCGCATCCAGGGGCTTTCGGGTAAGCCGGGAGAGCATCCTGGCGCCGTTTAGAGCAAAAGCCGGGGCAAGGGGATCGGCCTGGCCAAGGTTTTCGATATCGGTAATCAGCGCGGGCATGACAGCGTTATTGATCGCAAGCCGCTGCTGGACCAGCACCGCCTCGACAGCTCCCTTTTGCAGCAGCAGTTTGAGGAAATCCTGCAGCGAAGAGACCGTATCACGGTCCTTTACGGTTATTTTCCCTATCTTGGACATAATATACTCCGGGTCGCCGGCGGCTCTTCTACAACACCATCCGGGTGCGCAAATCGTTTGGGCCGAGCGCTTTTACTTCGGCCGTCATCTGTCTTACCGTCTCCGCAAAATCGATTCCCTCGCTGGCACCGATCCAGGTCATCTTGAGCCTTCGTTCGTCAAAGCCGAACTTCGGAAGGATTTCCTTTAAAAGCTTCATCCTGCGCCTGGCCTTGAGATTGCCGTTTATGTAGTGGCAGTCGCCCGGATGGCAGCCGCTCACCAAAACCGCGTCGGCCCCCTCCAGAAGCGCCTTGATAATGTATTTGGGATCGACCATCCCGGTGCACATCATGCGCACCATGCGCACGTTCGCAGGCTGAACAAGCCGCGAGGTCCCGGCGAGATCCGCGGCCGTGTATGTGCACCAGTTGCAGACAAAAGCGATGATTGTAGGCTCGTAATCGCCCATTTGTTCCTCCAATGAAACGGACTAAACCACTTCGTCCAGAATTCCCTCTATTTCCGCAAACACCTGCTTCGGGGCAAAATGCTTTACACGCGCAGCCCCGCTCGGGCAAAAACCCGCGCAACTTCCGCAGCCCTTGCAGACCGCCTCGTTTACCTCCGAAATGCCCTTTCGCCCGTTGAACTCGATGGCCGAATAGGGGCAGAGTTTGATACAGATTTGGCACCCGATGCATATGTCGGGATCTATCAGCGAGGTGACCGGTGAGACCTCCACTTTGCCCCTTGTCGAAAGGGCAAGGGCCTGGGCCGCGGCCCCCGAGGCATGAGACACGGCGTCGGGGATGTCTTTTGGCCCCTGGCAGACACCGGCCAGAAAAATCCCGTCGGTGGGCGTGGAAACCGGTCCCAGCTTCGGGTGCTCCTCCAGGAAAAAGCCGTCTCCGCCCTGGCTTATTCCAAAAATGCGGGCCACCTCGGAAGCGTCGCCGCGGGCCTCGATCGCGGTGCAAAGGACCACCATGTCCACCGGAAGCCGTACCAGGCGCCCGAGGAGCGTATCCTCGCCTATGACGATCAGTTTCTTTTCACCCGAGGCCGACACTTCCTCCCGGATCTCGGCGGGTCTACCCCGAACGAAGTTGACCCCCTCCTCCTGAAGACGCCTGTAGAACTCCTCGTAGCCCTTTCCGTAACACCTCATGTCGATGTAGAAGTTGTGAACCCGGGTGTCGTGCCCCGCCTTTTCCTTTATGAGGTGGCCGTATTTCAGAGCGTACATGCAGCAGACCCGCGAACAGTAGGCGTTATGACCCGCGTCGCGGCTCCCGACGCAGTGAATTATGGCCACACTTTCGGGCTTCTTGCCGTTTTTCATGACGATTTGCCCGCCGGTGGGCCCCACCGCGTTGTTGAGTCTTTCAAATTCGAGCCCGGTATAGACGTTTTCAAAACGACCGTACCCGTAATTTGTAAAGACCGAAGCGTCCATGGTGTCAAAGCCGGTGGCAAGGATGATCGAGCCCACCCGCAGTTCGATTTCCTCGGCCTTCATGGAATGATCTATGGCGGATCGCTCGCAGGCCCGTACGCACTCCATGCATTCGGAGCAAACCCCGCAATTGAGGCACTTGGCCGACTCGGTCCTGGCCGCATCCTCCGAGATGCCAAGGCTTACTTCGGCAAACGAAGTCTTTGCCGCATCGAGATCTATCCGGTTGACCGAAGCTCTGGGAAGGCGCGGAGCCTTCTTGGGGATTTCGCGCCAGTTTCCCCCGTTTTCACTCGTCCTTTCGGACTCCGTCGATTCGACCGGTTCACCGCGCAAATACCGGTCGATCGCCTCGGCGGCTTCACGGGCCGCGCCGACCGCTTCGATCACGGTCGCAGGCCCGATCACCGCGTCTCCGGCGGCGAAAACATCAGGCGAGGAGGTTTGCCCGCAGCGCGATGAAGCCGTAATGCGGCCGCGCCTGCCGACTTCGAGCCCCGAAGCGATACAGCAGTCCGTGTCGGGCTCCTGCCCGATGGCGAAAATGATCGCGTCGCACGGGATTACAAAGTCGCTTCCCTCCCGCACGATTGGTCGCCTGCGGCCGGACTCGTCGGCCGGGCCGGGCGCGGTCTTTATGCAATGGAGCCCGGTGACTTTTCCATCCGAACCCTCCACGGCCACGGGCGCGGTAAGATAGCTGATCTTTATCCCTTCAAGGAGCGCATCCTCGATTTCTTCCGCGTACGCGGGCATCTCCTCGCGGGTCCTGCGGTAGACGATCATCACCTCTTTGCTGCCAAGGCGCAGCGCCGTTCTGGCCGCATCCACGGCCACGTTGCCCCCGCCCAGGATAAGCACCCGCTCCCCGGGAGCCTTGCGGGCCCCGAGGCTTGTTTGCCGCAAAATATCGGTGGCCTGGATAACTCCGCTCAAATCCCGCTCGCCGCCGATGTTCATCTTTAGCGGCTTGTGCGCCCCGATGCCTATGAAAATGGCCTTGAATCCCCGTTGCCTAAGGTCGTCGAGGGTGAAATCCACCCCCAGCCGTTTTCCGGTTTCAAGGCTTATCCCCAACCGCAGGATATTATTTATCTCCCGGTCCAAAACCTCGGGAGGAAGCCGGTAGTCGGGGATTCCGACTTTGAGCATTCCCCCGGGGGCGCTCAGGGCCTCGAAAATTGTGACCCCGTAGCCTTTGAGCCTCAGATAATAGCCGGCCGTAAGCCCGGCCGGCCCCGAACCGATCACCGCCACCCGCTCGGGCCTGTCTTCGATCCGCGGAACACCGATCTCTTCGGCCATCACCCGGTCGGCCGCAAAGCGTTTGAGCTCCCGGATCGAAATCGGCGAATCGATTTGCGTTCTGCGGCAGTTCGATTCGCAAACATGCGGACAAACCCTGCCCAAAACACCCGGCAAAGGCAGTTTCTCCATGATCAGTTCAACGGCTTCCCTGTATTTGCCAAGCCCTATCAGTTGCGTATAGCCCTGAATATTAACCCCGGCCGGGCAACTCATCTTGCAGGGCGCGGGGTCCTTCTTTTCGATCGCGAAGGTGATGGGCACCGCCTGGGGAAAAAACCGGTAGACCGCTTTTCGCTCACTCAGCTTTTCGTCGAACTCGTTGGGAACTGAAACCGGGCAGTGCTCGGCACACAGGCCGCACCCCGTGCATTTATCTTCCATTACATAGCGAGGCTTGCGGCGCACCTTGACGGTGAAGTTTCCAACATATCCCTTTACTTCCGTCACTTCGCTGTAGCTCAAAAGATCTATGCCGGGGCTCTGGGCCACCGCGACGGTCTTGGGCGTCGAAATGCACGCCGCACAGTCAAGGGTCGGGAAGGTCTTGTCGAACTGGACCATGTGCCCGCCAATCGAAGGCTCCCTTTCCACGAGGTGGACCTTGCAGCCCGATTTCGCAATGTCCAGGGAGGCCTGGATGCCCGAGATTCCCGCCCCGACGACCAGTACGTCGGGGTTTACGGAGACTTCCCGGCTGAAAAGGGTCTCGTGAAAATTGACCCGGCTGACCGCGGCCGAAGCCAGGCTTTTAGCCTTGGCGGTGGCTTCGCCCGGATCCGAGGTGACCCAGGAGCAATGTTCCCGAACGCAGGCCATCTGGAAAAAGTAGGGATTCAGCCCCGCCCGCCCGCAGGCGTTTTGGAAAGTCTTCTCATGAAGCCTCGGAGAACACGAAGCCACAACCACCCGGTTTAGACCCAGTTCTCTTATGTCTTTCTGGATCATCTCCTGGCCGGGATCCGAGCACATGAATTTGTAGTCGCGGGCAACGACCACGTTTTTCGAATGCTCCCCCACAAAGTCGCGAACTTCGCCCACCGCGACTTTTCCGGCTATGTTCGTTCCACAATGGCAGATATAAAACCCGATCCTTGGACGCATTGGGCAACCTCGAAGGCGCTGCTGAGAAAGCGGGGCTCTCTTTGAGCTTTCCCGGCTTCCAGCTCTTGAAAACGACCCCTAACACAGGGGCACTCCTTATACTGTTTCCATGCGCTTTATCGAAACGGCGCAGGAAGGTGGCGCAAAGACGAAAAGAACCGCTTCGCCGTGCATCGGGCTCCATTCGCAAGATGCCTGCCATATGTTCCAAAATCCAGTCCCGGTGGCCATCCCGCGTTGGAAGAGCGCTGTTGGCTTCCCGGTTTGTCGGGGCGGGTGCGTTTAAATTTGAACATGTTGTATAAATTTTATACAACACAAGAGTCCCCCACCTGTGCAGGCCAAATCCAGAGGGCCGCCATTTCGGCTCCCGACTTCGCCCCGGTGCGCCCCGGGGGTGTCTACCCGGGTCCGAGGCTGAAAACCGCGTTCAAAAGGAACTGATCGGGCGTCGTTGTCGGGCCGAATAATTTTGTGTATAAATCTTATACAGTGGTTATTTCTCTCAGAGCTCTTTTCACCCTTTGGGACCGTACAACTTGCAGCGGGGTCGCCTATGGAAACGCCGATGAAAATCGGGATAATCGGAGGGAGCAAACGCTGCCGGGCGTTTCTGGAGATGTTCGACGCACTGCGCTTCCCCAAGCTGGGGGCTGAAATCGTGGCGGTCGCCGATCCCGATCTCGAAGCTCCCGGTATCCGTCTTGCCCGTGAGAAGAAGATTTTTGTCACAACCGATTACGAAGACTTCTACAAGATCAAAGACCTCGATCTGGTCATAGAGCTGACCGGCAAGGCGGAATTGCTGGAGGATTTTCTTAGGCGCAAGCCGGCCAGTGTGCGGGTGCTGGAATCGGCGATATCCCGGATTTTCGGAGATGTTCTTTGCCTGAGCGAGGAATACCAGTTCGCCGAGCGCCAGATCAACCTCGTCGAAGGCATTATGGAGGGTCTTTTCCTGGGCCTTCGCGACTGGGTGCTGGTCATGCAGCCCGACCTCAAGGTCCACGACGCCAACGAGGCCTTTCTCAACGCCGTGCGCATGAGCAAAGACGACATGGTGGGCAAATATTGCCATGAGGTGGCCTACGGCTCTCCCGCCCGGTGCCACGCCGAAGGGTTCTATTGCCCGGTTGCGCGCTGCCTTGAGACCGGGGAGGTCGCTCATGCGATTTTGGAAGGGATCGCGGGCTCGGGTTCGGACCGCTACCACGAAATCACCGCGGTCCCCCTCAAGACCGCCGGCGGTCGGATAGAGCTGGTCGTTGAAATATTTCGCGATATCACGGACGAAATGCAACAGAAGGTGGAGCAGAAGGTCTCCGCCCTAAAAAAAGACCTCATGAGGCTTGTCTACGAAGAGAAGATGATATCTCTTGGCCAGATGGCGGCCAGCGCGGTCCACGAGATAAACAATCCGCTTACGGGCATCAATGCTCTGGCCCGGCTTGTGCGCCGGGAACTCGAATCGGGCGATGCCGATGAGGCCTCGAAAGAAAGATTCATCTATTACCTTGACCTGATCGATTCCGAATCCGCCCGTTGCAGCGGCATCGTAAGGGATCTGCTCCATTTTTCTCGCCAGGCCAAAGGAGCGCGAAGCGAGTTCCAGATAAACGGGCTGATTCAAAGAGTGCTCGATTTCGTTCGTTTTCGCCTCGATTCCCAGTCGATAAAGGCCAGGACCGAACTGGCGCAGGACCTCCCGCTTATAACCGGAGATCAGAGCCAGATAGAGCAATGCCTTTTGAACCTTGTTTTCAATGCGGCCGACGCCATGGCCGAGGGAGGCGAACTGGTACTCAGGACCTCCCCGGACCCCCGGTCGCCCTCGACAATCCGGGTGGAGGTCATCGACAACGGGACCGGAATCCCCAAGAAAATCATCCCGATGATCTTCGAGCCCTTCTTTTCCACCAAAAGCCACGACAAGGGTGTGGGGCTGGGCCTTTCGGTTGTCTACGGCATAGTCAAGGAGCACGGCGGCGCGGTGTACGTCAAAAGTGAAGAGGGGGCCGGGTCGCGCTTCATCTTGAGGTTTCCCGTTGCGCCCGGCGATCGCTGAGAGGGAAGATGAGCGAAAAGATTCGAATTCTGGTTGTCGATGACGAATTGATTATCCGCGAGTCGCTGGTCGGCTGGCTGAGGCGGGCGGGGCATGGGGTGGATGCGGCCCCGGGGGGCCGGCAGGCGCTCGACATGCTTTCCCGCAACCATTACGATCTCATTTTCCTCGACATGAGAATGCCGGACTTGAGCGGCCTGGAAGCTCTTAAGACCGTCAAGACCACCCACCCCCACATCCTCGTGGTCATGATAACCGCCTACGCATCGATCGAGACCGCCATCGAGGCCATGAAAAACGGGGCGGACGATTTTTTGATGAAGCCCTTCCAAGCCGAGCAACTGGAATTGATGGTCGAAAAGCTCCTCAACCAGAAAAAACTGGTCGAGGAAAACATCTACCTTCGAAACCAGTTAAGCGAGGCCACGGGCTACAATGACATGATCGGCTCCTCGGAGTGCATGAGGCGCCTTTTTTCCTTCATAGATCTCGTTGCCAAGGTTGACTCGCCGATTTTGCTCCAGGGGGAAACGGGAACCGGAAAGGAATTGGTCGCCAAGGCCGTCCACGCCCGCGGCAACCGCCGGCAAGGACCTTTTATCGCAATAAATTGCGGGGCCTTTTCAGACACGCTTCTTGAAAGCGAACTGTTCGGCCATGAAGCGGGGTCTTTTACCGGGGCCAACCGCACCCGGATAGGCCGCCTGGAGATGGCCGCGGGCGGCACCCTTTTCCTCGACGAGGTGGGCGAGATACCGCTCAAGATGCAGGTCGATCTGCTCCGAGTTCTCCAGGAAAAGATTTTCCACCGGGTGGGGGGCAACAAGGAATTAAGCGTGGACTTCAGGCTTATTTCGGCCACCCACCAGGACCTTTTCCAAAGAGTGTCCGGGGAGAGTTTCCGCAAAGACTTCTATTTCCGGCTGAAGGTGATCGAAATCGAGGTCCCGCCCTTACGAAAACGAAAGGAAGACATACCCCAACTGGCCGAGCATTTTCTGCAAAAATTCCGGCGCGAGACCAATAAGCGGGTAAGGGGGTTCAAGGATGACGCCATGTTCTTTCTGCAATCCCACGACTGGCCCGGCAATGTGCGGGAGTTGGAAAACAGCGTTGAACGGGCTGTGGTGCTCTCAAAGGGCACATATCTGCAAAAGGAGGACTTCGCCTTTCTTTCGAGATCTCCGGAAGAGAAGCAAATGGCGCTCACCATGCGCGAGGTCGAAAAAAACCATATCGAACACATCTTGAAACTCTGCCGCTGGAATATCTCGAAGGCGGCGAAGGTGCTGGAGATGAATCGGGCCACTCTACACCACAAAATCACGAAGTTCGGCTTAAGTCCGCGGGATTGGCCGGGCTCACCGGAAGATCGATGACGAATTCGGCACCCCGGCCCGGCTCGCTGTTGACGTGGATGGTCCCCTTGTGCCTGTCGATAATGCCGTAGGTGGTCGAAAGCCCCAGCCCCACCCCCTTCCCTTCTGTTTTGGTGGTAAAGAAAGGTTCGAAAATATAGGGAAGATCCTGCCTGGAGATCCCGCACCCGGAGTCCTTCACGGTTATGCGGATAAGATTTCTTGCCGCCTCGAAATTGGAGGTAAAAAGAAGTGTTCCCCCCTCGGGTATGGCGTCCACCGCATTGAAAATCAGGTTTATCATGCACTGCTGCAGTTGACTGAAATCCCCCTGAATCATGGGAAGATCGGGGGCAAGACGGGTATCGACGCGGATGTTTTGAAGCTCCAGTTTATGTCCGCTCAAATTGATGCAGATTCTTAACAGCTCGTTTAGGTCCACCGGGCCGAACTCCAGTTTGCTTTTACGCGAAAAGGCGAGCAGGTTGGCCACGATCTTTGCACAACGTTCCAATTCGCTCTGCATGAGGGCCAGATAGCCGCTGAACTTTTCAGTGGACTCCGCGCCGGGTGCGCCGCGGGAAAGTATCTTGCTCATCAGCCGCGCATAATTGAGAATGCCGGCCAACGGATTGTTGATTTCATGGACCACGCTGGCGGCAAGCTTGCCAAGCGAGATCATCTTGTCCTGATGAAGCATTCTGGCCTGGTTGGCCACTTCCTGCGTCAGTTTTCGGATCTCGCGTTCGTCGCGAACAAAACAAACCAACCCGACCTGCTCGTCTTCCCTGACCATTTCAGCAGCCGAAAGCTGCACCGGAATTCGCGTTTCATCCCTGCTTTCAAAAAAGCATTCGTGCAAAAAGAGTCTGCCCTTGCCGCCATGTTTTCCCGATGCGAGCGCGTCTTTAAACTTTTCGGCCTCGCCGGGGCAAAACACCCGGTCGATCATCTTTTGCCCGAGCATCTCCTTTCGGGCGTAACCGAGCATTTTTCCCATGCTCTTGTTGAAAATGATGATCCTGCCCGACTTGTCGCAGGCGATGATTCCGTCTATCGAGCTTTCGATCAGAAGCTTTTGAGTCTGGAAGGTCCGGGCCAGCTCTTCGGTTGTATCCATCCACCGCTCCTCGATAAGGGCGGTGTAATCCTTCAGCTCCCTTCGGGTGGCGAATCGATCCCGCGCCCGCTTGATCGCGATCGAAAGTGCCTGTTCGCTTATCGGCTTCAAGATGAAATCCGAGGCGTCAAGTCGCAGGGCCTCCACCGCATAATTCATATCGGTGGCGGCCGTGGCCACGATCACTTCCTTGTCGGGGTCCATCTGCTTGACTCTTTTGAGCACCTCCATGCCGTTTATCCCGGGCATCCGGATATCGGTTATCACAATATCGGGAGAGGCGCTGGCACACAAATCAACCCCGCTGATCCCGTCACCCGCCGAAATGACCTCGTGCCCCGCGTCTTCGAGCGCCAAAGTCATCACCTTGAGAATACCCGGGTCATCGTCGATCAAAAGCACCTTCACGCCCTTGTGATTGTTCATGGCCTCAGAGTTCTCCCGAAGTTCGAATTGACAGCTCAATTTATCCGCTTTCACAAATTGAGCAAACAAGCATATGCGGCTATGCGGCAAAAAAGAAATTCAATTTACGAAATCGTCTGTCAACCATGCAGTGGACAGACCACTTCACGATTGCAAAACCGCCGGGATTTTGACAATGAAAGACAGGCGCCGCAAGCCGGGATGCAAGGCTTTCCCTTTTTCCCTTTTGCCTTTGCTTTTGCCTTCCTATTTCGGGCATGTATCTTGTATAGTGCAGAAAACAGGAAATAGGACTATCAAATCCAAGAACACCCATCGGAGGCAAAAAGATGATTCAGAGCAAGTGTCGGGTTTTGCTATGTTCCCTGTGCTTGATGATGATCGTTTGGGCGCCGGCGCTCGCATCAGCCATGGAGGCTACCTCACAGCACAAGGCGGCTCTATCGAAGACCGGGAAAAAGGCCAAAATGTCCGAGCAAAAACTCAATCAGCTCGATGATGAACTTTTTTCCGCCGTTGATGATAACGATAGGGTCGGCGTTATCCGGGCGCTTTCCGCCGGTGCCGCCTTAAACGCGGAGGACAGGGCCGGAATGACGCCCCTCATGCACGCGGCTCTGCGTGGGGAAAAGGGATTGGTCCGCCTGCTTTTGGCCAGGAACGCCGATGTGGACACCAAGGACATTTTCGGCGTCACAGCGCTCATGCAGGCCGCCTGGGCCGGACACACCGACATTGTGGCGCTCCTGACGTCCCACGCGGCCAATGTGAACATCCAAAGCTCCGAGGTGACTCCCAGACTGAGAGCCTCCGGAGTAAGCGCGCTTATGGGCGCTTGCATGAACGGCAATCTTGAAGTCGTAAAATTTCTCATCGCGAAAAGAGCCCTGATCAACCAACAGGACACGCAGGGACAAACCGCTCTCATGTACGCCGCCCAGAAGGGCGACGCGCAGATTGTGGACCTCTTGCTTTCAAAACGCGCCAATCTGGAAACCAAGGACCAATTCGGCAGGACCGCCCTCACGATCGCCACCATCTATGACCGCTATAATATCGCCTGCATGTTGATCTCGGCCGGGGCAAATGTATACACCAAGGACATTCACAACATGACACCCATTGTTTACTCCTCCGCCCTGGATTATGGAGATCTCTACAAACTTCTCAAGACCGCGATGCGCCAACAGTATAACCGCGCTACGGCACAGTCTTTCCAACTCGCTCCCTAGGAGAAGATTCGGATGTCGGTCTGGAAGCCAAATATCAACAGGAGAAAAGAACCTCGATTCCGGGTCGGCTGGACAGCAACTCTTACCTGCTATTCAGCCGATACCGAGGAAAGCATCGAGGCAAAGGTCACAGAGATTTCCATCAACGGGGCGCGGCTGCAGCTAAAGACCTTGAAGATCGGCCGGCACCACCTGGTGGTGGGCGGCGACGCCATCCGCTTGACCCTGAGGGTCACCCTTCAGCAAATCGCCTTCTGTGCCCCGGTGGCCGTCGTCTGGTACAGCGCGGGCCGGGAAAAGGAGTCCTTCGATCTGGGGGTCAAGTTTTTGTTTACAGCCGACGAAGGCAGAGCCGCCATAGAAAAACTGCTGGCCGATGTGGCTCTTGAATCCGCCAATCGCCAATGATCAAATATTTCGTTCAGGGGCGCGGATACTTATTCGACTACATCCGGCAACTCAATTTCCCGCCGGTCGCGGGCACGGTCCGGCTTGTCAGCGATCCCGAACAACAGGACATGATAGGTGGGTCGGAATTATATTTTTTGCAGCTGACAAAATACGTAATATTCAAAATGGGCATACCGTGTCACAAGAGGTTAACGTGCGGGAAAATGTGGTCCGCCCTTTATTTTCGTCGCCCTACACTAGCTCGATATCGATGTGTCCTGGAAATTCCCCGAACATCTCGCTTCTTTCCATTTCCCCCCGGGAGCTGAAAAAACGCATGTCTCCGTCCTCGTCGCACAGCCAGAATTCTTTTGCCCCGGCCTCGAAATAGAGCTTCCTCTTGTCTTCCATTTCAGTGGTGCTGTTTGATGGAGACAACACTTCGATGACAATTTCCGGAGCTTCGGGGAAAAAAAGCGGGGCGCCGTATTTTTTGAGGAAAGCCGCGCTTGCCCAGGCAACGTCGGCAACTCGGACACCTTTGGAAGTTTGAATGGGACATTTCCCGGAAGTTCGGCCCTTATCCCCGAGACTTTGCAGCAGGAAATTAATACGGCCCTGATACAAGGCATGCTTGCCCGAAGCCGGAGTCATCACGATTTGCCCCCATTCATTGGTTTCAATCTTGAAGGGTAG
Organism: Deltaproteobacteria bacterium; assembly: GCA_021777755.1. Lineage (GTDB taxonomy): Bacteria > Desulfobacterota > Syntrophobacteria > Syntrophobacterales > Syntrophobacteraceae > SbD1. The sequence goes on along the minus strand of JAJYDE010000011.1, from coordinate 227 downwards.
GTCTTTCAAACTTGGCTCTTCGACCACTTCACGCCATTCCATCCGAGTACCCTTTCCAAAGCACCTGGTGACAAAAAACCCCGGCTCCTCAAACTCCCGGTGCGTGCTCTAAGCATCGGCCACGTTGCCGCGTCCCCATGACTTGTAGAAGCTCTCCGTCTTTCAGATCAGGGTCTTCAGGGGCAAGCCCGCTCCATTCCAATCCCGTTTCACACCTCATAACCATA
>JAJYDE010000093.1 GCA_021777755.1 Deltaproteobacteria bacterium | reverse complement strand
ATCTGCTAAAGCACATCATGGGAACCGACAAAGACTACGCTCCTTATCTCGACGCTGAGGGAAAATAGCGTCCGGGGTTTGAATCGTCCGGGGTTTTCGGCGGGGGGAAGTGGTGGAAGTATACCTAGCAAGGCAGGCTATACTCGATGTGCGGCAGAAGGTCTACGGATACGAGCTTCTCTACAGGTCAAGCGATGAGAACCGCTATACGGGGCTGGACGGTGACGAGGCTTCAATGGCCGTCATTCGAAATGTCATGCTGGTTATCGGATCGGACAGGGTTTCGGGGGGCAAAAAGGTTTTCGTCAATTTTACGAAAAATCTTTTGCTCCGCGGAGTGGCCTCGCTTCTGCCGCTGGAGATAGGGGTGGTGGAAATCTTGGAGGATATCGCGCCCACCCCCGAATTGATGAAGGCGCTCGAAAAAATTCGCGCTCAAGGCTACCCGCTGGCTCTGGATGATTTCGCTCTTCAGGGCAATGAGAATAACCCTTTCATCGAACTCGCAGACATTGTCAAGGTGGATTTTCGACAGTCCGGATTGGAGGAAAGGGCCGAGATCGCCGCAAAACTCTCGCGGGGAGGCCGAGTCAAACTGCTTGCCGAAAAAGTGGAAACCAGGGAAGAGTTCCGGCTGGCCATCGAGATGGGCTATAGGCTTTTTCAGGGCTACTATTTTTGCAAGCCGGTCATAATGGCGAGACGGGACATCCCGGGCTATAAGATCAATTACCTGAGAATACTAAAGGAACTTAGCGCCGAGGAACTCGATTTCGATACCCTCCAGGACATTATTTCCCATGATCCCGCTCTTGCTTTCAAGCTTTTGAAATACATCAATTCCAGCTATTTCGCCACGCGGCAAAAGGTCACCTCGATAAAGAGGGCTTTGGAATTTCTGGGCGAAAATGAGCTCAAGAAGTGGGCAATGATAGCGGTCGTCATGGAATTTGGAAAGGACCAACCCTTCGAGCTTCTGAGGCTTTCACTGCTGCGGGCGCGGATGTCTGAAAAAATCGCGGAAATGCAGGGTTGGCGCCAGGACGGCTCGTCCTTTTTCCTGATGGGTTTGCTCTCCCACATGGATGTGCTTCTGGGCAGACCGATGGAAGAGATTCTGGAAGATATCCCCTTGGGGGCCGCGCCAAAAAAGGCTTTGCTTGGAAAGGCCAATCGGCACAGGGTCGTCTTCGACCTGGTGGTCGCCTACGAGAGGGCGAGCTGGACACGGGTTTTCGACTTGACTTCAAGGCTCGGAATAGACCGGGAAGACCTTTTGCAGGTATACTTGAACTCTTTGGAGTGGGTCGATGAAGCCTTCATGTAGATGGAAATCGCGCCGTCTCCGGGTTATGTTGGTGGCTGAAATGGATTTGGACGACAGCAGTAAACCAGTTCCACAGAAACATGGAGTAAGCGATGTTTGCCGAAGCCGGGGCGAAAATCTTCCGGATCGATTCCGCGCAAATCCGCAGACACCAGATCCGGGAAGCGGCCGCGATTTTGCGCTCGGGAGGAGTGGTGATCTATCCCACCGAGACCTTTTATGCTCTGGGCGCGGTTCCCGTGATTTCCAAGGCGGTGGAAAGAATTTATGAAATCAAGGGCAGGGATACGGCAAAAGCCCTTCCGCTCATAGCTTCAGACCTTCAGGCGGTTTTCGGGGCTGCTGCGCAATGGCCCGATCCTGCCGATAGACTCGCGCGGATTTTCTGGCCCGGTCCGCTAAGCCTGATCATTCCCGCTTCAACCTCGCTGTCCTCAGCTCTCCACGCCGCAACGGGCAAGATCGCGGTGCGTGTTTCCTCCCACCCGGTGGCAAGGCTTTTGGCCCGGGCCTGCGGGGGGCTGATCGTCTCGACCAGCGCCAATATGGCCGGGGGAAAGGCCCCGCGGAGTCCGGGGGGAATTGACGCGGGGCTGCTCGCAGCCGTGGACGCCCTCCTGGATGGGGGAAATTTGCCTGGAGGTTTTCCCTCAACTATAGTAGATGTCTCGGTTTATCCGGCAGTGGTGACTAGAGGGGGAAAAATCGGGCCGAAAGAGATTTTGAGGGTGCTGGCCGGTATGCGGCCCGATCGGCTTGAATGAAAATTTGGCGCGCATAAACACCGGGAATCGAGAAGAATCGACAAAGTGATTTTACTGATTGTATTGTCTGTCACGTTACTGGCGGCCGCGGGCGCACTGGTCGCCGCCAGGCGGTGGAAAAGGCCGGGGGCGGCCCGTGCCCGGGTGGTGCTTTCCGGCGGAGGAACGGGGGGGCATGTCAACCCCGCCCTGGCCATCGCGGAGGGCCTCAAAGCCCGCGAGCCGCAAACCAGGTTTTTGTATATAGGCGTTAAGAACAAGGCCGAAGGCGTTATTGTCGGCAAAGCCGGCTACGAGCTTCGCTACGTGTGCTCGGAAGGCTATCCGGGCATCAGTTTTTCTTTCAAAACCTTGCGTTTTCTTTTCAAACTGGCCCTGGGAATCGTTCAATCGATCGTCATCCTTACCGCCTTCACTCCCGAATGGATAGTGGCCACGGGCGGCTACGTCAGCGCCCCGGTGATCATGGCCGCCGTTTTGTTGAAAAAACTCGGAATTGCCAGGGTCAAGATTTTTCTCCACGAGCAGAACAGCATTCCAGGTCAATTGAACGCTCTCATGGGGAAGTGGGCCGACAAGGTTTTGCTCACTTTTCCCCAGACACTGTCTTTTTTCCCCAAAGCCGCGGTCGTGGGCTATCCGATACGCAACTCGATTGTGCCCATCCCGGCCGAAGAGGCGAGAAAAAGACTCTCGTTTTCCATCCCTGAGGGCCGGCAGATCATTTTCGCCTTCGGCGGCTCACAGGGGGCGCGCACCATTAACCGGGCCATTGTCGATGCGCTGCCTTTCCTGTTTGCGCAAAGAGACAAGCTTTTCATAATACACGGCAGCGGCCTTGCCTGCTCCGCGGGTTATAATGCCGCACAGGATACCGAACAACGCATTGCCAAGGTCCTTACGCCCGAACAAAACAGTCATCTTTGCGATTTTTACTACCGGAAGGACTACTTTCACAATATCGCCCAAATCTACTCACTGAGTTCTCTCATCGTTTGCAGGAGCGGGGCGGGAAGCCTCAACGAGATTTCCAGGATCGGAAAGCCGGTTTTGCTGATCCCCAAGGTCAATCTGCCCGGCGACCACCAGGTGATGAACGCGCGGGCGATGCGAAAGGCGGGGGCTGCGGAAATCCTTTTCGAAGACACGATCATGGAAAACGGAGGGCTTCTCGAACACCTCGACGGGCGGGTCCTTGCCGAAAAAATATTGGCCCTGATCGAAGACCGGCCCCGGCTGTGCGAAATGGCGGAAATGAGCAAGGCGTTCTTGAGGTGCGAGGCCATCGAGCGAATTGTAAGTGAAATACATGAGGACAAGCGTTTTACGGACGGTAACGGTCGAGTTGCTCCCTTCAGGGACCTGGTCGCAAACGCGCGGTTGCTGCAAATGCTCTCCAACGCTCACGCCCGGTCGGGCAAGCACTTCGACCCGGCTTTGGTGGTCGAGGACCCCGACGATCTCGCCTACTACAGGCACAGGGCCGCTGGGCTGCTCAGTCGCAAGAACTGGCAGGACCGCAACCTCGGAGTAAAGCTTATCGGCCTTACCCGGCACCGGGAAAAAATTCCGACCCTGCTTCAAATGCTAAGCGACAGGACCCCGGCGGGGGTGGTGAGAAGAGCCTTCGGAGGCGATTTCGAGCAGGTGGGGTTCATCCGAAGGAATATCGTGAGCGCCCTGATGGTCATGGGCCGTTTTGACCAGGAGGTGGAAAAGCATCTTCTGGAGGCCATGGAGGACCCCTATTTCGAGGTGCGCGCCCAGGCCTGCCGGGCCGTGGCCCATTTCGGTCCCCGCCTGGCCGGAAAGCAGGAATGGCTCGACCGGCTTCTCGAACACCTCGGTGATGAGGAATGCTTCGAGGTTGCGATCGAAGCGGCCAAGGCGGTGGGTGAGATTGGAACGGAGTCCAAGGCCGCCAAGGCGCTGCTGTCGATGAATGAATCGCACTACTGGCAGGTTCGCAACGCCGCCCTGCTGGGCATTAAGCGTATGATCGAGCGCGGCGTGCTCGAGCCTTCCGACGAACTCATCTCCGACATTTCCACTTTCATATTGACTTCGACCGATTTCAGACCTCATTTTCAGATAAAGGAAACCTACGCGGCACTGCGCAAATGCTCCGAAGGCCTCAAGGGAGTTGAAATTTGTTCTCAAAAGGCCTCGGGCTCAAATACGGCGGCCGGGAAAATCAAATGATCTACGAACTTTGCAAATTTCTCGCTTCTTACTCGGAGAGTTTTTCCTACTTCCGGCTGGTCAACTACATCACCTTCCGGGCGATAATGTCGGCCCTTACCGCGGTGATTTTCATCTTCATTTTCAGCAGGCGTTTTATTCTGTTCGTCCACAGTCACTGCTTTCTCGACCAGGTGAGAGAAACCGGGGTGGCTTCGGTGTTCGACAAAAGAGGCACGCCTACAATGGGGGGAGTTCTCATTATCGGCGCGGTGCTCGTCTCGATGGCCCTGTGGGGCGACTGGCGAAATCCGTTCCTTCTGTGCTCGGTGGCCGGGATGGTCTGGTTCGGCCTGCTGGGCCTGTGGGACGATATCTCCAAGGTGAGGCAAAAAAGCGGTGACAGGGGACTCTCCGAGCGTGCCAAGCTCTTGCTGCAGGGCCTTTTCGGCCTGGTTTTCGCCTGGGTCTGCGTGGGCCGCTGCGCTCCGCTGGGGTGTGCTCTGGCCACCAAGGTCTACATTCCTTTCTGCAAATTCCCGCTCGCGGACATCGGGCCGCTGCTCTACGGGGCGTTCATATTCGTCTTCGTCGTCTTTGTGTCAAACGCCGTCAACATTACCGACGGTCTGGACGGTCTGGCAATTACGCCTTCGATTTTTGTGGCGGCCGTTCTGGGTGTTTTTGCCTACGTGGAGGGAAACCGGATATACTCGGCCTATCTGCACTATGCGTTTTTGCGCGGCTCCGGGGAGTTGATGATCTTCGGGGCGGCATTCGTTGGCGCGGGGCTTGGATTTTTGTGGTACAATGCCTACCCGGCCCAGATTTTCATGGGAGATACGGGTTCTCTGGCCATAGGCGGCACCATGGCCGTTATGAGCGTGCTGCTAAAACAGGAGTTTCTCTTCCCTCTTCTGGGCGGGCTTTTCATCGCGGAAGCCCTGAGCAGCCAGATTCAGGACAAGATTGGCGTGAAATGGATCGGACGGCGAATCTTCTATCGCGCCCCTCTGCACCACAATCTGCAACACAAGGGGATCGCGGAAACCAAAGTGGTGATTCGCCTGTGGATCGTGGCCGGTATCCTCGCTCTCATCTCTCTTGCCACGCTCAAACTTAGATAGTCCGCACTATCCCACCCTCACCGAAGAGGTGCATCGATGAAGATTCTTATCGTTGGCGCAGGGGCGATCGGCAGTCTGATCGGCGCACGGCTTTCGAAGACGAGCGCATCGGTTTTTCTTTTCAGCACCGACCGCGCGCATATGGAGGCTGTTCGCCGGGGCGGGCTGAAAATCGAGGAACTTGACGGTACAACCGGCAACTATGAACTGAGCGCCTGTTTCGAAACCGAGAGGCTTCCGCGAAACCCCGACCTCGCCCTTGTCCTTGTCAAGTCTTACGCCACGATGGAGGCGCTCTCGCTTGTGCGGGGAGTGTGTTCTTCCGCCACGGTTTTTCTCACCCTGCAGAACGGAACGGGCAACTGGGAACGCATAGCCGAGGTTGTGGGCAAAGAGGCCGTTTTGGCCGGCAGCACAGCCCAGGGCTCGACTTTGCTGGGACCCGGCCTCATCCGTCACGGGGGTAACGGGGCAACCTGCATCGGAGAACCCGGAGGGGCCGTATCGGACAGGGTGGAGCGGGTGGTGGAGTTGTTCCGGCAAGCGGGGCTGGTTGCCGAGCCGAGCGACCAGGTGGAAAGACTCATCTGGGAAAAGCTTATGGTAAATGTCGGAATAAACGCCATCACTGCTCTTACGGGGATTCGAAACGGCGTCATCGCCCGGATGGAGGAGGCTTCGGGTCTATGCCGGGCCGCCGTTTGCGAGGCCGTCCAAGTCGCGGGGGCCAAGGGCTTTCCCATGGGCATGGATATGGTCGAGCGGGTGCTTTCGGTGGCCGGCGCCACAGCTCGCAACCGCTCCTCGATGGGCCAGGATGTCGACAGGAAAAAAAGAACGGAAATCGACGCGATCAATGGCGCGATTGTGCGTTTTGGCAAAGAGGCCGGGATTTCGACTCCGGTAAACGAAACCCTCACCTCTCTTGTCAAGGTGCTGGAAGCCAATTATTGATGGCGAAAGGGAAAGCCGCGGAAGCCCAAAGAAAGTTGACGTCACTTCTCGGAGTAATCGGCGTTTTAAACCGGTAACCGGGCAGGCCGCACGGCCGCTCGAGTTCAAAAGGAGAAGCCAGATGAGCAAAAGAGTAACCGTTCCGGAAATCATCAGTGCCAAGGGCAAGCGCAAGATAAGCGAGCTTACCGCCTACGATTACCCGACCGCATTGCTTGCGGATAAAAGTGGAATCGATATTCTGCTGGTTGGCGATTCGCTTGCCATGGTGGTTTTGGGCCATGAGGACACGCTCAGCGTGGGAATGGCCGAGATGCTGCACCATACGCGGGCGGTCAGCAGGGGGGCCGGCCGTGCCCTGGTAATTGGCGACATGCCCTTCATGTCCTATCAGGCGAGCGTGGAGCAGGCGCTTTTAAACGCGGGCAGATTCATGAAGGAAGCAAGGGCCAACGGTGTCAAACTGGAGGGCGGAGCGCGGATTGTCCCCCAGGTAAGGGCGATGGTTGAGGCGGGCATCCCCGTGCAGGGACATATAGGTCTTACGCCTCAGAGCGCGGCCCAGTTCGGTGGTTTCAAAGTGCAGGGCAAGACCGCCGAGGCGGCCAAGGTTTTGATCGAAGAC
>JAJYDE010000092.1 GCA_021777755.1 Deltaproteobacteria bacterium | reverse complement strand
CCTGCCCTCCCTCATCAAACCGTGCATGCGGTTTTCCCGCACACGGCTTTCCGATGTTCTTCACCGCGAGGCATGCGCCTTCGTCCAGCCTGCTGTAGTAGGCACTTTGTACAAGCCGTACGTCTTGTAGAGAACCCGATTCCCGAATCTGGTGTAGCCCGATTTCCTGTCCCTGACCTTGAAGCGCTTGCGCAGATGGGTCCGCAACCGTTCTTCAACATGGCCCCGGACGTGCTCCAGAACCTTGCTGCAGTTCTTGTGATTTCGTCAACTCGATTTGGCCCACTTTGATATTTTCATTTGGCCCACCCCTATGCATTGTTTTGGATTATCCTGCTACAGTCGTGACGAAGGTTTTTTGCCTTAAAAGAGAATGTGTTTGTTCTCCGCTGTTTGTCATGGGCCACCCTAAAATTTGTGGTGGCCGGTGGAGGGGGAAACGTAAGGAGCCCGTAGGGCGACTGGAGTTTCCCCCTCCACCGGCGAGGTTGATGTCAAAAGCTGGGAGGTGGAAAAGTGCTGTCGGGATCAAACGTATGCTCGAAGGGCACACAGTCGATGGCTTTCCGAGAACTTATCGGAGACAGCGGAAACTTGGAAGGGCTTGCTCCGTAGCAATCCAGAGAGACTATCCCTGCCAGTCTCGTTGCGATCACTCGTCGTCCCTCCTTGCGGTAATTCTCGCAACGCCTCCCCTCGGCTAAAGCTTTTTGAAAAGCCGCATTGTGATCCTGACTCATGAAGATATACGCCGATTCCTCCCAGCTTCGCAGACCCCGTTTGTCATCGAGCACCGCCCAGCGTATCTGGGCATGGAACCATACTTTGGCTTTCATTTTTGGCATCCTTTCCTTTTTTCCATTGTCCTGCGGAATCTGTATGAGTCTTTTCCGGTTTCTATTATGTGCGCCTGGTCGGTTAGCCGGTCAAGCATCGCCTTGCAGAGCCTGGCGTTGGGAAACATCGTTGTCCATTCGGAAAACGGCAGGTTTGTCGTTAGGATCACGGCAGCCCGCTCCGCGCGTCCGGATATCACCTGAAACAGCAGTTCGGCTGCCGATTCCGGCACACCCACATAGCCCATCTCGTCAATGACGATCAATTCATAGCGGGTCCAACGACTGGTGATCCGATTCAGTTCGCTTTTGTTTTTTGCCTCCGTAAGATCGTTTACTAGCGCGGCGGCTGTGGCAAACCGAACCCGTCTTCTTTGCCGACATGCGGCTACCGCCAAGCCGATCGCCAAATGGGTCTTTCCGGTCCCCGTATCGCCGATAAAAATGATGGGTTCGCTACGCTTTATATACTCTCCGTCAGCCAGATTTCGGATCAATGCCACGGGGACCATGGGCGCCTTTTCAAACTCAAACTCCTCCAGGGTCTTCACTGTCGGGAAATGGGCATCCACAATCCGACGGGCGATGGCATTATGAGCCCTTTCCTCAACCTCAGCCTCAAGAAGCGTTTCAAGGTAGCTCAACTGGCTTTGCCCTTGTTTGGCTGCCTCCTCGGCCAGGCGCGCGAATTGGGCGCAAACGGTCGGAAGATGCAGCTCCTTGGCGTACCGTACAATTGTCGATTGCTGCAACTCTACAGAGCCAATACTCATTGCATAACCTCCGTATTCGGCAATTCGCGCAGCAACCGGTCGTATTCATTTACAACTGGCTGCGGGCGGTCATAACGGCTAAGCCCCCCTATTTCCACGTGATAATATTTCTTTGGCGTCCCATGCCGTTCCTTTTCCAGCAACATCCGCACGGCACTCACATCGAAGCAGCCCAATGTAAGCGCATGGCTCACCGCCTCATCGAGTTCCCCCCAGCCGTGCTTTTGTCCAAGCATGAGGACCTCAATCATTATGCGCGTCCCATCCTGCTTGCCATGTCGCTGCCGCAGCTGCTCCCAGAATCGGTCGTAGTTTGCCGGCCATCGCCCCAGTTTGCGCCACTGCTCAAGTGCCGTGCTTCCCGCTAACGCGCCCGGCTTTTTGAGCAACACGGCAAGATAGTGTTCAAGATTCAAGACCTTTTCATACCGGCCAAATGTGCGCTCGTGGCGAGCGATACAGCTGCCCTGTTGCCAGACCTCAACGTGGGCCGGATAGACCTTCGCGCACACCCCCGTAGCCACCGGGGCAGGGACCGAGTAGAAGTTGGTTAGCACCTTTACCGTTCCCTTTGCGTTAACGTGCGGAAAGTGAAGTCCGGCTATCTGGAATCCTTCCCCGGCAATGGGCAGCAGATGATCGCGCTCTCTATTCATCGATTCTCCGACACCTGCGCTGCGACCGTTTATTATGCGCGATTCATCTTCTCTGCACCCTGCCAGCAATTGTCTGTTTAACTCATCGATGTCATAGGCTTTTGGAACCGGAACCAGATGGTTACGTCGAAAATAGCCTCCCTCTTCTTCAACGCCGCCCTTCTCGTGGCCACATCCAGGAGTGCAGAACTCGGATTCAAAGCCCCAGTGGGAGCGAAAGGCTATAAACCGCTCGGTCTCCTCTCTTTGGTGTCCCCTCAGTATCTTCTTTACTGCGGAAGAGAGGTTGTCGTAGCGCAGGATCTTGAATATTCCCCCGAAATATCCAAATCCAAGCTCATGGGCCTCCAGAAAGGCCTGCTGACTTGCATGTGGGTATGCCCGGTGGAAGGCGCCCCCGCTTGCCATGCTACGCATGCAGAAGATGAAGACTTTTCGCTCAACCCCATCGAGGACGGCGCGAGCTTCGTACCAGTCGATCTGAGCCTCTACTCCCCAATCATAGGACTGCTCGATAAAAACCTCCCGGCCGACAACCCCCATTTCCGCTTTGCGTTCCCGCACAAATTTGCGAACTGTGGACTCCGATATCGCAACCGCCGGCATTTCCTTTTTAATCCGGGACCATATCCGGTGCGCCGTATGACGCTGCTTCCTATGAACGTGCTTATCCGCTTCAAGAATCCCACTGATAAACGCTTGCACCTGGCCGACCTTCGTTTTTTCCCGCACGGCCTTCTTCCGTTGTGCCGGGACAGCACTGGCCAGGGCCTCCCGAACCATACGGCGATGCACTCCAAGTTTTTTCGCCACCCCACTGATTGTACCCACGCCGTGCTCGTACTCCCGGCGTATCTCCTCGAATAGCACCACTTTGCTTCTCCTCCCCAAGCGCGTCTCCTTTCCAGGTCAATTCCACTGGGTCAGGATACACGCGCCTGTTTCAGAGTGGGCCATTTCTGAGTATCAAAGTGGGCCAAATGAGAGTATCGAAATCATCTTGAAGTGAAAGTAACCAACCCATCCGCGGACGGTGGTGTTGACTAACTCCACGATCTCTTCAAGCGGCACGGGTGTACGCTCTCTTTTCGTGAGAGCAGTGACCCTATCTTTGATCGCCTGCACGGACTTCTTCGACGGCTGGGCGTGCGGGTATTGCCTGCCCGTCCTTCTGCTCTTCCCCATCCAGATTGTGAAACCCAGGAAATCAAACTTCCCCTCACGGGCATTGACGACTTTCGTCTTCGTCTCGTTGAGTGTCAGCCCCAGCCGGTCCAGCACGTAACGCAGCATCTCCATCGGTTTCTCACTTCCCTTCCCACAGAGAATGACGATGTCGTCGGCGTAACGCACAATGCGCGCGCCAAGCCGCAACTCCAGCCCTCGCCTCTCCCATTTCCTATCCAATAGATGCAGGTAGAGATTGGCCAGAAGTGGTGAAATGACTCCACGAACGCAAAAGGTAACTTCGAATTCACGAGGGCGATTTCTTTTCGAGGATGTTAGAGATAGTTCTTGACACTGATCATATATGGTTATACGTATATGAGACATGACACGATCATCTGCACCAGAACATGCAGAGCGCATCAATGCCGCTCTGGAACTGCTCAGGCAGTCGGATTCCCCGGCGAAGGCAGCGGCTCAGATGTCTGTTCGTTTCGGCATTTCCAGGAGCCAGGCATGCGTACCGTTATGTTCGCAAAGCCGGCGCTATGAGCGAAAAGATGGAGGTTCCCGGCTACAAGATTGCCTTCACTATCAAACTATCTCAGGATCTTATTCAGGCACTTCGGGAGCATACGGCCACCACGGGAAAGACTTTGAGCGAAGTCGTCACACAAGCTCTGGAGAGCTTCCTTCGCGGGATTCAGAGGCGTGGATGACAGGAGTGAACATGGCCGCAAAATATACATAGAGTACAGTTTTGACCGTTTGTCGGATAAGAAGATTATCCAGGCATATCGAACGCTCATGCCCGACAAGACCTGGATGACGGGCCATGAGAGCCAGGACGTCGGACAACCAGAGGAAATCATTAGAGATGAAACCAGCGGCCATTTACGCCCGAGTCTCCTCCGAACGTCAGAAAACGGAGGAGACGATCCAGAGTCAGGTTGCAGCCGTGAGGGAGCATGCTCAAAGTGAAGGCTACGCAGTTCCCGAGGAATGGATTTTTCTTGATGAGGGATACAGTGGAGCCATGCTCGTTCGCCCCGGGTTGGAACGATTGCGGGATCTTGCCTCCGAAGGTCAGTTCGAGACTGTGCTGATTTTTTCGCCGGATCGGCTGAGCCGCAAGTATGCGTACCAGGTTTTGTTGCTTGAAGAGTTGTCGCGCCATGGAGTGGATGTCGTGTTTCTCAAATCGCCCAGAGCAACAACGCCCGAAGAGGAGTTGATACTCCAGTTTCAAGGTATGATTGCCGAGTACGAGCGTGCGCAGATCGCCGAGCGTACCCGGCGGGGCAAGAAGCATCGGGCCAGATCGGGTTCCGTCAATGTGCTTTCGGGTGCGCCTTATGGGTATCGTTACGTGAAGAAGACGGAGTCAACTTCAGCCAGCTATGAAGTCATCGCGATGGAGGCTGAAATCGTCCGAACCGTCTTCAAACTTTACATGGAGGAGGCGCTTAGCATCAACGCCATAAAACGGTGGCTCAACGACCGAGAGGTCCCCACCCGAAAGAGGAGCTCCCGCTGGGAACGCTCCACCGTATGGGCCATGCTGCGCAACCCCGCCTACCGGGGTGCGGCTTGTTTTGGCAAGACAGAGAGGGCCGAAAGACAAAGGATCACGCGCCCCCTGCGAAACAATGGTGGTTTTTCCCCGCGGTGTAGCAGCAATCGCGAGCGTCCACGGGAGGAGTGGGTGGAAATCCCCGTTCCCTCAATCATAGATGAAGATACCTTCGCCCTGGCACAGGAACGACTTGAGCAGAACAAGCGTCTCTCGCCTCGGCGCACCATCGAACCGACACTGTTGCAAAGCATGCTGGTCTGCGGTGAATGTGGCTACGCTTTCTACCGAACGTCGACTCGCACATCCAGGAAGAAGATCTATTATTACCGATGCTTGGGATCCGACGATTATCGCCACCCCAACGGCCGGGTGTGCCATAATCGCCCCGTCCGCCAGGATTATCTCGACGAAATTGTCTGGAAGGAAGTCCTCCGGTTACTTGAAGACCCTGATCTCATCCGCAATGAAATAGAGCGGAGGTTGAAGGAGATTCAGCAATCTAATCCGACCATGCGGAAAAAAGATGTGCTGAGCAAGGAAATAGCACGGATTCAAAAGGCCATCGAAAAGCTTCTGGATGCTTATCAGGAAAACCTTCTTCAACTCGATCAGCTGCGTGAACGGATGCCGGAGTTGAGAAAGAGAGTAAAAGCTTTGCATGCAGAGCTGCAAGCCCTTGAGGCTGCAGCCGTTGACCAGCGCACTTTTCTCCGCATCGCTGAAACAATGGAAAGCTTCCTTGAACGGCTTCGCGGCACAGCGGAAACCCTTGACGTCAAAGAACGACAAAAGGTCTTGCGTTTGGTTGTGAAAGAGGTTTTGGTTGACCGGGAGACAATCAGGATCAAACACTCTATTCCGGTTACGGAGAGAAATGATCCACCGCCCAAAGTTTTTGGGGCCTCGTCGGCGCCAGGTTACCTTTTGCGTTCGTGGAGTCATGACTCCGCCCTGCGGCGTGCCTTTGCGGTTGCTCCCTCCGCCGCCGATAATCCTCTTCGTCCCGTCCTTGTCTTCCTCCATGACCGGGGCTTTCAGCCACAGCTGTATGAGATGCAGAACCGCACCGTCGCAGATTCGCTCGGCTACAGTCGCCATGAGGTTGGAGTGAGGAATGGTGTCGAAGTATTTGGACAAATCGGCATCAATGACTTCCGTATACCCTTTGTTCAGGGTGTGCGTGACGTCGTCGATTGCGTCATGGGCAGATTTCCTTGGTCTGAATCCGTAAGAACACTGGCAGAAGTCTGCCTCGAAAATAGGCTCGATGACTAACTTGGCAGCCATTTGGGCTACCCTGTCACGGATGGTCGGGATACCGAGCGGCCGCTGACTCCCATTGGCCTTCGGGATCATGACTCGTTTAACCGGGGCCGGTTTGTACGTCTTGTCTTTCAGTGCTTCGCACAGTTCCGCCAGAAAGGCGGTCTTCCCTTCTCTTTCCTCGATGTCCTTGAAGGTGACGCCGTCGATTCCGGCGCTCCCTCTGTTGGCGCGGACAAGATTATAGGCATGACCGAGGATGTCCGCCCGATGGATCTTGTCATACAAGGAGTGAAAACGGCGGGCCGGCTCTTGCTTGGCCTTGAGGTAGAGCTTCCTCTGAAGTGTCCTGATGCTTTCCGGAGTTGGTAGCATTTCTGCAATCTCCTCATCCTCCACTCTTTGGTTGCGTGAACAAAGCAGGGTCCCTTCCCTTGGGCGGGGTTATGTTGTCCCGCACCCTCAAACGGTACTATTGACCCCTCCGACTCCCGATACGGCCCATTGCGATTTCGTTTCCTTATACGCACTGGTTGATGTCCCTCAACACCGCCGTAGCGGGTCTCCAGCACTGGACTGCCCATCTTCCGCAGCATGCCGCCCTTGCTACCCCGGAAAGCCACCCGGGCCGCTTCCGTTTTCAAAGCCCGAGTGCCACGGTCTTCCCCCTGCGTCCACAGGGTCGACGCTTTCAGTCAACTAACGAGGCTACATATGGGTTCACTCACGTTACGGCCTGCTGCTTTGCCGTTTGGAAACTCACGACCCTCCGTTACCGGAACGCCGCTTCCAACTACTACCGGGGTGTACGGACAATTCCCCGGACGGGACTTTAACCCGCTAGCCCAAGTTTAACATTTTGAGATCCAAAATGGCCGGTTAGTGCTTGTTTCGTCAGAAAAATGCCTGTAATTTCAAGAGGGTCATAGCCAAAAGCCTTAT
>JAJYDE010000091.1 GCA_021777755.1 Deltaproteobacteria bacterium | reverse complement strand
TCATACTAAGTTGCGTTAAAGTTGATTCCAATAATCCGGGGAAATCCCGTCATGCTAGCCACCTTGGCGGTGTCCTTTTCGAGAGTTGCGAGTGAGCGCATCAGTTGATCCTCTACTGCTTCCATGCTGTTAAAAACCGCATTACTGAAATCGTCTTTTCTTATGCTACCCCAGATGTGCTCAACGGGATTGAGTTCGGGGCTGTAGGGCGGAAGAAACATCAGGGCCATGTTGTCGGGTACCTTTAGCGCCCGGGCTTTATGCCACCCAGCACCGTCCATGACCATGAGGATGAAGTCTTCCGCATGGCGGTCGCTCACCTCCCTCAGAAAAATGGACATGGCTTGTTCGTTCGCTTCAGGCAAAATCAATGAGTCCATTATGCCGTCGTGGGGTGACACTGCGGCGTATGCATACGTGTATTCACGAACCATCTGAGCTGGCACACCGGGGCGCATTCCGCGAGGCGCCCGGCAGCGCCGGGGATTGCTAATCCTTCCAAAGCGGCCTTCATCTTGAAACATCAACCGTAATCGCCCCTCAACCGTGGCGAGTGCATCGACGCATCTACTCACCATTTTCGGGAGTTTTTTTAAAACCTTCCCGGGCCTCGACGTCACTATTGGGATGACGCGGGCGCGGAATGATCGTTCTCCAATTATGCCGATCAAGCATTCGGTAGATTGTGGTCTTCGCAACCTTTCGGCCCACCAGGGCTTCAAAGGCCTGCTTGATTTCACCGACCACCAGAATGCCGCCCTGCTCGGCCTTGTCCAGGAATTGTGAAAGAAATTTATGTTCATCCTCGACGGTCATATATCCGTAGCGGCGACCACCCCAGTTGCGTCGTTGCTCTTCCTCGCCGGCACACATTTCCCGAAACTTCTTTCGGAGCCTGACAACTGTTGGGCGAGATCGGCCAATGATCTCCCCGATTGTGCGGTCCGGAACATCAAATATGCTTGGAATAACTACAGTTTGAGCCATTCGAAGCAATTCCGGCGCTTTGGCCTTATTGGCCGTCTCCAGAGCCAATTGAACCATCCTCTCCGACAGTTTGACTTTTTTGGACATAAGCCTCCTCCTGAGTGAGGAGCTTATTATATATTAGCATCATCTTGAACGCAACTTAGTATCAGGCCAAGCTTGCGTATAATTCCACGGCATGTAGTCTAGCGGGGATTTTTCTATTTCCCGGGAATTTTTTAGCAACCAGGTGATATAGGCCGGGGGATTGGGCCCGGCCAGTTGGCAGGTGTGGAGCAGACTCATGAACAGGTCCCCCACACAGGCGCCGTGTTGCGTTTTATAGAACATCGCGTTTTTTCGATTGATAATGGCATATTTCAGTGCCCGCAACCATGTTGTTGTCCAGCGGCGCCCCCGGAACCGCTTACCATTCTTTGTAAGGCTCACCGCCCGGATCGCTGAAAATCTCGGCAGGGTAAACGACAAAAGGGCCAGGTGAAGATCACCTAACCCCTTGATTTTTTTCAGTGCGCCCAGGGTGATTCGAACACCGGACCTACGGATTCGTAGAACGGACCACTGGACGTAAGTAGTTGAATTGACATAACTGGTTCTTTTGGCCGCCTGGATTGCCTGGACGTAATTTCAGGCACTTAGGCGGCCTTGCACCCCAAAACTGCACCCCGAGAAAAGAGCGGGTTTTGTCTGATTTTCCTAAAATTCTTAACGGAGCGTGCCGAAGGCCGCATTCAAGCCAAACGTTGATTTTATTAGCTTTGTCGGGCCGACCTGTCCAATTCAACGGTACCGTAAAGCACGAAACGTCATCAGGCGATAATTTTCTGTCTCGGCCGATTTTCCTGCTCATGTCTTCGGCATGGGAGCAGCCTGGTATGATTTCCGAATCTCGCATTCTCACGCTTTGGCCACCGTTACCTTCTCCGCCAGAACCGCATCCAGATCGATCCTGGCCAGATTCCGTGGCGGGAATTTGGTGTCCTCGCCCCACTCGAACACATGGCCCATCGGTGTAGACAAATCTTCCAGCGTAATCTTATTACCCTTTGCCTGCACCCTAAAGGCATTGAGAGCGTCCTCCGGATTTGCGATCAGTGCGGCAGCCTCATCTTCCAACTTCCCGAGGTGCTCTGCCCAAAGTCTGCCGACCCAGCTCTTTATCTTGTCAGGATCGATAAAGGCGACATTCATTTCCGAGTGAAACCACATGCTCGTAAACGCGATATTTCCGGACCCGCCGGTCATGATCGCCCCATCCTTGCCGATAATGGCCATAGTTTTGGAGTGGATATAGGTCTCGCTGATGATATTTTTGCCGTCGCTTCGCGGATCAGGCACGTAGTTTCCCAGGGTGAATATCCCGACGTTCGCATGGCCGGACAGGATCTGAAATGTCGCCTCATAACCGGCGATCTTTTCAAGAATGCTTTCCACCTCTCCCTGGAAGAGTCCCTCATCCGGGCTTGAGGTCAGAACGATGATCACCTTGGCTCCGCGTTCGGCTGCCTCATGTATTTCGGAAACGATCCCATGGTCGAAAAAATACTGGTTTTCGATATAGACGAGATCACCTTCCCCGGCGGCTCCCAGTGCATTCAGGTAAAGCTCCCTGATACCCCGGTCCCCGTCAGGCAGATTGGGATAGGTATCTGGAGCAATGGTCCTCAATACCTGGACCTCGATCCCGTTGGGGATCTCCGGAATTTGCCCGGCGGTAACGGGTGATACGGCATCTATCGTGTCATCTTTATGAGGAATGCTCGCTCCGTTGTAGCGCTCTACGAAGTTGGCCAAAACGTCGGCAACGGCGGGACCTTTGATTTTGTAGAAGATGTCGTGCAAGGGAGGAACATCTTCGAGTCCCTTTAAAAGGTCTTTGCCTTTTTCCACCCGCCCCACGTCGAGCAAATCGTGACGAGTGGTGTCCCAATAGGCCTGAACCGGATTGATGCCGCCAACGAAGGCCAGGTACCCCCCGTTGCCGTCATCCATGACGTACGTTTTTTGATGATGGCAGCCGAGTTTTGCGGGAAAAGTCAAATAGAAGGGCTCGAAATGATTATGTGGCGACCTGTACCATCCGTAATAGCCTTTGGCATGGTCCCAGCGGGCCAGAATGCTACCAACTCCTTCATTTACACCTGAGATTTTTCCTGGGGAAGGATCGGGAATGGTGTCCTGGGTTTTATTTTCCGGCTGCCAGATGACCATGCGAACGTCAACCCCGTCGTTTTGACGGGCTCTTAAGATGTCGAACAGTATTTCACCGGTATCCGGAACCGGCATGAAGTCCTCGGTGCCGAAGGAAATGGTCAAATAGATGAACCGTTTGGCTGTTTTAAAAGCTTCTGCAATCTCGGCGTAAGCGGCTTGACCATCGATGAGTATGTCAAGCTCATTTCCTTTGCGGGGCGGATACGAGAAATCTTTCGCCCAAAGCGTTGAAGAGTCCATCGCGAGCTTCTCCATTTTTGTTTGGTGCTCAGAGGGTTTTCCTATGGATTACTCTAGACCAGGTGTTCAGTCAAGCCTGAGAATGAACGTGCTTTATGGCGAGAGGCTCGCAACCGATTGCTCGTACTCGGGGAGCGGGATTTTTAAACCTTGGGGTGGGCGAATTTCGAGTGCCATTTTGATTCTTCCGGCAGGGTAACGGGGGCTCTATTTCGATCAGGTTGCCCTTTTCGTCTGTTATCAAATTACCTTTCTCGTCTGCGAGAAAAGCGTGCCCAGGCAACGGGTTCTGCTTTAATTCATTTACGGCATTAGCCCTAAGGTGAATCGGAGAATACGAGTCAAGAATATCTACAGCCCAATTTCTCAGGAGGCGTCCGAAGCTCCAGGCCGCATGGACAAGATGTATCTTTTGACCCTGGTCCATACCTTGGGGAGAATGCGGGAGGTGAACCGCCTCAAATGGGAGGACGTGGATTTTGATCGAGGCTTTGTTACCCTCTATACCAGAAAGGCCAAATGCTCGGATTTAAAACCAGTCCGAATCCCCATGAATGATGACTTGCGGACGGTTCTGGAAAATGTTCCCCGGACAGGGGAATACGTTTCCCCAAATCCCAAAACCGGGACCGCCTACGATCACCGCGACAAGCTCTTGCATGGGCTCTGCAAGGAAGCCGGCGTAAAAGATTTCACCTACCACTGTTTGCGCCACTTCGGGGCTTCGAAGCTTGACGACGGGGGTGCACCCCTGAGCGCCATCCAGAGCCTGTTGGGTCATGAGCGGCCAACCACGACCGATCATTACCTGCAGGGGCTTCGGGGTGGCGGGAAAGAGGCCATCAGAAAACTGGAGGGCATCTCCGCACCCCAAATCCGCACCCCAAAGAACGAAAAAGGGGTCACGGATGACCGTAACCCCTTGATTTTTTTCAGCGCGCCCAGGGTGATTCGAACGCCCGACCTACGGATTCGTAGTCCGTCAAAATATCTTTTCCTATTCTTTCCTCCCTTGAGATAAACCTTGACGGCACAAGGCTTTTCGGGTAAGTATGGCATTATCTGATAGGACGCTTTTTGACTGGGTTTTTTGCATCCGTGCACACTATATGCACACCGAAGAATGCGGGTTTGCGGGGTGTGCATGCACACCGGGGAGGCAAGGCGATGGCAATTCAAATTTTCTGCACTGACTGCAAAACATCGAACAGCCTTGACGCCAAGAAATGCTCGAAGTGCGGCGCAGCATTCACCCGTGGAAAGAAATACCGGGTGTGCGTTTCCGTGAAGGGCAAGCGGCAAACCCGAGTCGTTGACAACCTGACCATTGCGCGGGAAGTCGAAGCCGCTTTCAAGGGCGACTTGATCCGAGACGAATTCGAGATTGCAAACCACCGGGCAGAAGAAAAACCGCTCACACTGGCCGACTTGTGGGCAAAATATCTGCCCTGGGCACAGGGAAATAAGAAGTCATGGCGCGACGACCAATATTACTACCGGGCGCACATTGAACCGCGCTTCGCTTCGAAAGCCCTTGCCGACATTACCGCTTTCGATATCGAGAAGATGAAAACGGAACTGAAGAAGGGCAGGAGCGTTCGCGGGACACCCTTTGCGGCGCAAACGATAAAGCACCAGGTTGTGATTGTCCGGCGGCTTTTTAACCTTGCGCGGAAGTGGAACCTGTATGACGGCAAGAACCCGGTTGATTCTGTGTCCATGCCGAAAGTCGATAACCTGAAAACCGAAATGCTTTCTGACGACGAAGCTTCAAGGTTGCTCGACACCCTGGGCTCCTGGCCTTGCCGGGAATCTGCGGCGTTTATCAAGTTCGCCATGTTCACAGGAATGAGACGCGGCGAGCTTATGCGGCTTGCCTGGAATGACGTTGACTTTGAACGCGGCTCTGTGACTCTCAGGGACCCGAAGGGCGGAAAGACTACCGCCGTGGCAGTGAGCACACAGGCGCTCGATACCATTCGGGACTTGCCGGTTACTTCCGACCTTGTGTTTCCCGGCAAGGGCGGAATGACCCGGTATGACTTCAAGGGACCGTGGCAAAGGATACGCAAGGCGGCGGGCCTTCCCGAAGACTTCCGCTTTCATGGCCTTCGGCACCATTTCGCATCCATGCTGGTTTCGAACGGTATCGACATGGCGGTAGTCTCGAAAATGCTCACCCACAAGGACCTGTCCATGACACAGCGTTACGCGCACCTTTCGCCCGGCGCACTCAAGGAAGCGGCGCGTATGTCCGGCGAACTGCTCACACCGAAGAATGGACAGCTTCTAAAGATTGTGAAATGATATGATTAACTTTGATGAAATCCCCTGAAAGGACCGCGACCATGTTGGAAGCCACAAGGGAAAGACTGCATGAACTCGTGAACGCCTTACCCGCGAGTAAGGTTGAAGCGGCCAACAAATACCTTGAATCGCTTGCCGATGAGGCCATTCTGGAGGCTTTTCGCAATGCGCCCGAAGACGATGAACCGCTTACCGATGAAGACCTGAAGGCTATTGAAGAGGCGGAAGAAGACATAAGACAGGGACGTGTCACGCCATGGGAAGAGGTTAAGAAAGAGCTTGGCTTATGAGGCTTGTCTTATCGAACAGAGCCAAAAAAGACCTGCTCGCCATGGACCCAAAGGATAGGCAAAGAGTGCAGGAAGGAATTGACCGAATGCTTCTGGACATGCGGGCCGCCGATATCGTGAAGATAAAAGGCAGCAATGACAGATGGCGGCTACGTGTTGGCGACTTCCGGGTGATACTTCGTATTGACCAGGCCGAAGGCGTCATTTACGCGCTAAGAGTCATGCACAGAAGAGATGCTTATAGATAATCCGATTTTCGGGATAGGGCGGGCGTCATGAACCTGCTCGAAAAGTCCGTTTCCTGTGACGGGCCTTCCCGGCCTCACCACCACAGGCCGCTGACAGGGTTGCGACATGGATTTATTGGAATGGATATCTACCGAAGACCTTCAGAAACCGCCCTGGAACTTCAGAAAGAGCCAGATACTCGAACTTATGCGGGCTGTCCCCGCATACAATGAGAAAGGCGACCGGACATTTTGGGGCAGTATTGCCATGGACCTTTCCGGCGACCATCCCCGGATTGTCGGCGGGCCGCCTGAAATGGCGAAGCCATGGCCTAGCTTCACCCCGGAACAAAACGCAATCGTGGTTGACCACATTCTCGCGGATGTATATTTCAAGCGCCCAGATGTTGAAAGATTCCAGCAATCCAGGCCGATAACACAGGCCGCCGACCGGAAGCCCGTGGCTGCGACGCTCAAACAAGATTCAAGGTCTGCTAAGACGATATTTCGTGCTTATTCAAAAGGCATTATTGACCAGGCACAAAGTGAAGGCATGCCCATGCCGACACGGGCGGGCCTCGCTGAAAGAGTTTTGGCAGCCCATCCAGACGTGAAGAATCCAAAGACGGGCCAACCGTACGATACCGCGACAGTCATTGACTGGATACGCGACCTTTTCCCCGATTACAAACCGCTGAAACCCGGCGCGAAACCTAAGAAATGGAAGAATACCGGCTTGAATTAAATGGCCGGTATTTCAGGCCGGTATTTTTTATTCAAATATCTCCGCTTGTTACAAAGACACGCCACACGCCTCCACGCCTATTTTTAAGCAAATCGAGCATATAGAATCCCTTCCATTACCGGGCGTGCTGGACCGGCCTTTCGAACCGCGAGCAGGTAGAGGAAGGCTTGACGCTTCTCGCTGATTTATGCTTTTCTTTTACAGTGACCATACGGTCATGGGCCGCAAACCCGCATGAATGCTTGATCGGTTTTTTTAACGCTCAAAAATGTGGTGCCACAGCATTCC
>JAJYDE010000046.1 GCA_021777755.1 Deltaproteobacteria bacterium | reverse complement strand
ATCGACAATTTTATTGCCGTCCACAACGAAAATGCAGCTCCGTTTCAGTGGAGGAAAAAGTCAGTGGGGCCAAAGGGCCTCAAAAAACGTTACTCTGATTTATGCAAGTAAGTACTAGGAGGATAGAATGAGTTCCGATGAATCAAAAAAAGGTGGCAAAGCTAATAGAATAAAACTCATTTTCAAACGGTTACTACTTGGATTCATTTTATTATTGCTTTCATTCCTATCATTTACATCTTTTTTTGATACTGTGTTCAATAAAATTCCAATTACTTCAAATATTGTAAAAGGTGCTAATAGATATATTAATGAAACAACAAAACGCACGCTTGAAATATTTACTATTCTAAGGGGTTTGAATTCCGCAATTTCAACAATCAAAGATAGTAGAACAAATGTAAACGTAAATGCTGAGCCTGGTGGGATAGGTGCTTCTGGTGGTGAATCTTTAGCTGGAGGAGAGGCATTTCAACCATATGAAGATTTAATTGAGGAAGCATCAACCGTAATGCTAATTAGTTCTGTATCGTTGGGTATACAGAAAATATTTATAGAACTTGGTGATTGGCTAGGATTTAAGATATTCTTAGGTGTATCATTAATATTGATTTTCATGGGAATGCTTTTACCCCGTATTGGGACCGTTGATTTCATGCGCTTTGGGATCGATATTCTAATATTTTCGTTTATCATCAAAATTGGTTTTCCACTTACTTTATGCACTGTTAAAATTGTATCTGATAAATTTTTGACTAGTGAGTATCAACATGCATTTTGTATGGTTCAGGATATAAAAGCTGGCATTGCTGGCAGTAGCGACAATTCAGATCAGAAAGAAAAACATAGTGGCATAATTGCATCTATTACACGTGCATTCAATAATATTAAAGGTAAAATTGAAACTTTTAAAGATATAGCATTTAGAACAGTTGATTATATCATTAGCCTTATAATCGTAATAACTATACAATCAATTGTTCTGCCGATTCTATTTCTTTATCTTTTAATAAAAGTAGTTAAAGGGCTGTTCCATCCGAAGCCATCGTATTAATTAGAATCATAGTTGTTTGAAAACCTCCAGCAATAAGAATTAATAGCCTTTAAACCTTTAAAAGGCTGTTACCCGGTAACCACACACAATAAGGAGAATACCGTGTCCGATGACCATCAAGAAGCTGTTTACTGTTTCCATAGATTCGCTGCCAGGAATGTCGCCAAAAAACTTGGTGTAAAGGCATTTGATTTCATGCCCCTATCTGAACTATTTGATTAAATTAAGCAACTAGATCAAGTTGCACACGAAAAACTAAGAGACTATTTGAACGCCTGCGAAGGCAAGTCCCAGGAAGAGCTGGTTTCGAAGCGAAATGCATTGCTCTCTTACGTAGAGGAGGTCCAAGATAAAGGCCCAGCAAGGGTTTACGAGTGACCTCAATAATGGATGAAACGTCGAGGGCCAAAAAGTGAGGATTCAGCGAGCATACGAGAGATCGTGTTGCCGGATTATCAGGGCTTCTTCGTGGCGCTGAAATTCCCCCACATTGCCTGAGACAGCCCGAAACCGGGAACGGGCGAGGCTTTCAGGTCCGGAAAGTGACGTTATGCAAACCAACCGGCCGACCTACCCCTCCAGAATCGCCGCGACAAGCGCACAAGCATCTTCGACCACCAAATCCGATGCCTTCCCCTCCACATCAAGGCTTGGGGCTTTCCAGTCAAGGCTTTTGGTCTGGTCCACCAACACGGCCCCGTTGCATCGTTCTCCCGGAGGAATCAGAACTTCGAAGGGGTATCCCTTAACCTTGGTTGTGATCGGAGCAACCCACGCAAACCCTGTAATCCTATTGAAATCAACAGGGGTGAGGACGAGGCCGAAGCGTGAACCGGCTTGTTCGTGGCCTCCTTGCGGATCGAAATCAATATGAACGTAATCACCTTTCTCCGGGACTTTCTTCATAGAAGCTCGTTTCCTTCAGGGCCACCCCAATCGATGGAATCATGCCTGTTTTCAGGCGTGACTCGGCTTAGAAGCTCCTTCAGAACATACCTCTTTCGGGCCTTCTTCACTTTGAAACCGTCTTTAGAAGCGTCAATATCAACGGCATCGTCGGCTTTCAGTCCGACCGACTCAACAATTCCCTTCGGAATGCGAAGACCAAGGCTGTTTCCCCAACGTTTCAAAAGAACTTGCATGGCGACCTCCGTTCCATCTGGCCAGGATAATTTTGTATAATTTATACCCGGCAAGATGAGGTCGTCAAGGGGAGAGAACTGGTAACGGTGTGCCTCCAATAACAACGGCCTGCTCGGCGACCTCGGCGGGCAAAGAAAGTGAAAAAGTCGCTCTTTTTACTATCCTGTCGGTAAGCTAGACCAAATTTCGGGTACCAATTCTACAGGTTTTGTACCCGTTTTTTTCAACCGCGCGGAATCGCCGTAAAAGAGGCGCAAAAATCTAAATCTCAGGGGCAAAAAGGCATTGACTCGCCCCACCCGAGCCTGCTAACCTTCCAACTCGACAACTTAATATGTTGCGGCCAGGCGCGAAAGCTTAATAGGGAATCCCGTTTAAATCGGGAACGGTCCCGCCGCTGTATACGGGGACGAAATCCGAAAACACCACTATTTCGCGATGCGAAGTGGGAAGGTTCGGAAAGTAGGGTGATCCGTGAGTCAGAAGACCTGCCTGTGGCCGCATGGTGGACCCGTACGTGGAAATACGGGGTGCGCCGGCCAGGGATCAAGTAAATCAGGGTGCAATCCTTAGGGCTGTTTTGCTCTAGGGATTTTTTTTTGGCCGAAGCTCCCACGGGTCGCCCGCGAGGTTTTTCAACTGTCCGAAAACACACGTTTTCGGACCCTCACAACAACCATGGAGGGCTGTATGAAAAAGGGTATGATCCTGTATGTCTCACAAGGCAGGGAAGATGTTCCCCTCAAGACCTCGGGGGAATTGGCCGGCACCGCACGCTTTTTCGGCGTGGCAGACGTCTTTGTGGCAGGCTCCGAGGAGGAGGCCGCCTATGGCTGGATGAGCCTTATCACCAGGGGGATGCAGCAGATTATGTTTATGACCGTTGGCTATGACGCCGGCAGCGACAGTTTCGAATCCCTGAGCACGCCGGTGCGCCTCTACGGCTGACAGGAAAGAATTTTTCTCTGAAACAATTCATACGCACGGGGGGTGGGCGCAACCGCCGCCCCCCGCCATTTTACGCGCGGGGGCGCCTCGCATCGCCTTCGGCCCTCATCTTTTACCGAAAATCGCCGTACCCACCCGCACAATCGTGGCCCCCTCCTCGATGGCCGTTTCGAAATCGCCGCTCATGCCCATCGAGAGTTCGCTCAGACTTCGAGGTTCGCCCGCGTCTTTCCGAAGATTTTCAATTAGTTCGCGCATTCGCCTGAAGTGGGGCCGAACCCGCTCCGGCTGATCGAAAAAGGGCGGAATCGCCATGAGCCCCCGCACGTCGAGCCGGTCCAAGCCGCGGCAAAACGCGAGAAAAGAGGGCAGCTCGCTCTCTTGGATTCCGCTTTTTGTCTCTTCCCCCCCGATATTTACCTGGAGGAGCACCGGGAGTTTTGCGCCGGGTGCCGCTCTGCGGTTCAACTCCGTTGCCAGACTCCTGCTGTCGACCGTTTCGATCCAGTCGCTGCACTCAAGTGCGCTCTTTGCCTTGTTTGTTTGCAGATGACCGATGAAATGCCGCACCACCGGCAGCCCGGCCAAAGCTTGAAGCTTGCTTCGGGCTTCCTGGACATAATTTTCACCGATGATCTCGAGGCCGGCCTCCATAGCCTCCCGGATTCTTTCAACCGGGACCGTCTTGGTAACACCCACGAGCTTCACCTCGACCGGCTCTCGTCCGACCCGGCCGCACGCGGCCGCGATCCGCTCACGGACCAGGGCAAGATTGTCCGCAATTCCCCCGCTCCGCATTATCCACCTCCGACAAACCTGATGATCTCCAACGAGTCTCCCGCCTCCACGGGCCGGGATTCCAACGCATTGCGTGAAACGATCTCCCCGTTGCGCTCAACCGCCACCCGCGCGGGGTCGATCCCGAAAAAGCGCAACAGTTCGCCCAGAACCGGCGCTCCACCATAGTCGCATTCTTTACCGTTGATGCTGATTTTCATGAAAGAGCCTCGTCCCAATCTTTCCAAACCGGTTCATAGCCCTTTTGTCTGATCACCCCGGCAATCGTTTCGGGATCGCGATCATCGCAGATTTCGAACTGGGCCTCGGCCCCACCGGACTGCGGGTGCGTGTAGCCGCCGGGCTCGGTCCTCGAACCGGCGCTCATCGATGTGATTCCCAGGCCGATCAAATGATCGCGCAACTCCGCGGGTTCTCTGGTCGAGAGGGTAAAACCCGCATCTGGCAGGAAAAGCCTCAGGGCGGTGAGCAACTGCACGAATTCCTTATCCGATACCGGGCGCGGGACTTCAAAAGACCCGGCCGCGGGCCTTAGCCGCGGAAACGATATTGAAATCTGCGACTTCCAATATTTTCGCATCAGGTACTTGGCGTGAACCCCGAGATAGAAGCCCTCCACACGCCAGTCCTCAAGCCCCAGGAGCGCTCCGAGTCCGATTCGCCTAAAACCGGCCTCTCCCGCCCTGTCCGGCGTCTCGATCCGCCACTGAAAGTTTCCCTTTCGCCCGCCCGGGTGGTAACCGCCGTAGGCCCCCTCGTTGTAGGTTTCCTGGAAAACCGTCAACCCGTCCACCCCGCAACCGATAAGAGAGCGGTAATCCTCGACGCTCATCGGGTAGATTTCAGCCCCGATCGATGAAAATAAAGGCCTTAGAAGCCCGATAATCTCCCGGAAGTAATCAAGAGACACCACCTGCGGGGCCTCACCGCTTACCAGCAGCAGGTGCCTGAAACCCATGGCGCGAATGAATTCGCCTTCCGCCACTGCCTGCTCGGGGCTAAGAGCAAGCCTTCTCACACTGTTGTTCGAGTTGAAACCGCAATAGACGCAACGATTGTTGCAAAAATTGGAAACGTATAGAGGCGCGAAGAGCCCCATGGTGTTGCCGAACCGCCGGCGGGTGATGCGATGAGCAATCGCGGCGGTTTCTTCAAGGTGGTTTTCAGCGGCCGGAGAAAGAAGGCTTAAAAAATGGTCCAAGTCCACTCCGCCCTGGCGCACCGCGCCCAGCGCCGTTTGTACGTTCGCCTCCGTTCGGTCTTCGATTTCCCGGCCGGTTTCCGCCCAGCCCCTA
Organism: Deltaproteobacteria bacterium; assembly: GCA_021777755.1. Lineage (GTDB taxonomy): Bacteria > Desulfobacterota > Syntrophobacteria > Syntrophobacterales > Syntrophobacteraceae > SbD1. The sequence continues at coordinate 27,593 of JAJYDE010000046.1, read as the reverse complement.
CCCTTGATCCGGTCATAAAAACTCATCGTTGCCCCTTGAAAATGACAGCCTCGCGCGGGCTATCGCAAAAATCCCGTAAGCGGGCCGGAGGCTTGGGCCTCCCGCCGGGTGTTGCCCAATCCCGCGAGAAAAGCTTGACGGCCGGCTTGAACACCCTTCTTGAAAGCCTCGGCCATCGCGACCGGCTCCCTTGCCACCGCCACCGCGGTGTTGACCAGCACGGCATCGGCCCCCATTTCGAGCGCCTCGGCCACATGGGACGGCGCACCGAGTCCGGCGTCCACCACGACCGGAATGTTGGCCCCCTCTATGATTATCTCCAGTGCGTCTTTGGTCCTTATGCCGCGGTTGGACCCGATGGGGGCGCCAAGGGGCATGACCGTCGCCGCGCCCGCATCTTCGAGCCGCTTTGCCAAAATGGGGTCGGCGTTTATGTAGGGCAGCACGATGAATCCATCCTTGACCAGTATTTCAGTCGCTTTGAGCGTTTCGATCGGATCGGGGAGAAGGTAGTGGGGTTCGGGGGTCACCTCCAGTTTGATCCAGGGTTCGCATCCGGCCGCTCGCGCCAGTCGCGCGAGCCTCACCGCTTCCCCGGCATCCCTGGCCCCGGATGTGTTGGGCAGCAGGAGGTATTTGCTCCGGTCAACGGCATTCAAAATACTATCCTTCGGGTTTTCCAGTTCCACCCGGCGAAGGGCCACAGTCACTATTTCCGCCCCGGAGGCTTCGATGGCCCCCCGCATCACTTCCGCGGATGAAAACTTCCCGGTCCCCAACAAAAGCCGTGAACCGAAGCTTCGTCCCGCAATTATCAGCGCATCATCCATTTCGACTCCTGCTGTCTCCATCCCTAAAAAAAGGCCGCGCCCTCTCAATGCAGGGCAACGGCCTTGTGGAAATCTACGGAGTTTTTTCCCAAGCCATTTCCCTACGCTGGTATGACCCAGATCAGGTATTTTGAGGGTCTTTTCTCAGCCCGGCGCTCGCCGGACACCCCTAACGGCTATTGCTTGCAGCAATCTTACGCCGGCGGCCCAATAGAGTCAAATCAATTGGAACATGACAAAAACAAGCCGTGAGCCGGTTGACTCGGAATGGTTAAAAAGCTATTAATCGGCTCTACAAAAATATATGCATCCGCAAATCAATGAGGTCGCAGTTGTGAACAACAATTACATCGAAGTCAGATGGCACGGCCGCGGCGGGCAGGGCGCTGTGACAGCCGCCGAGATCCTGGCCCAGGCCGCCTTCCTTGAGGGATATAAGGGCGTCACCGCGGCCCCGTTCTTCGGAGCGGAAAGAAGAGGCGCTCCGGTGATCGCCACCAACAGGTTCGCCCGCGAACCCGTAAGGACCCTCTCGCTCGTCCAGAAGCCCTCCGTGGTCGTCGTATTGGACGAAACCATCCTGGACGTGGTCGATGTCACAGCGGGCATGCGGCCCGAGGGAATCGTCATAATAAACAGCAAAAAGGCGCCCGAGCGGTTCCATTTACCCTCCTCCCGCCAAGTTGCCGTGACCGATGCGACCCGCTGGGCCTCCGAGGCCGGCCTCATCATCGCCGGAACCGTTTTGTTCAACACCGCCATCCTGGGAGGTTTCTCCTCCGCCACCGGACTTGTCAGCATGGCAAACATCGAAAAGGCACTCAGAGAACACTTCAAGGGAGAAGCCTGCGAAAAAAACGTTCTGGGGGCCAAGCTCGCATCCCAAGGTACGGTTGTTTCACCAACTTGATTTCTAAGGAAGAATTCCATGGAACTCGGCAAGGCTCACAGCGACCCCTTTACGGTTGCAAGATCCAAACTGTGCAAGGCGGAAGGCGGTAAAACAGGCCATTGGAGAACCTTCCGCCCGGAAATAGACAAATCCAAGTGCATCCCCTCCAAAACGGGAAGAAAATCCTGCTTTCTTTGCTGGATGTACTGCCCCGAGGGGATCGTCACAAAAACCATCCCCGTTGAAATCGACTACGATTTCTGCAAGGGATGCGGTATTTGCGCCGAAGAATGCCCCGCACGGGCGATCACCATGGTTGACGAACACGACGGCGGCTAGACATCCGCGGGGTGTTTACCGGCGCCGTTTTTGCGGAACGTGAAAACCGCACGGTCAAAGAATTCGTCCATGGCCTCGGCCCTCAGTTCAAGCTTCGAAAATCCCCTGGCCTCGAAGGCTTCGATCAGTTCCGCTTCGCGGACCGCCCCGCTCATGCACCACGCCCATGCGTCCGGCACCTCGCTGAAGTAGTCAGGCAAGGTCACCTTTCGGCATAAATCGGCACCTGCGACTCTTCCCGCCGGTTTTAACACCCGGCCCATTTCCCCGATCAGCTCGCCTTTGTCCGCAAAGAGATTGAAAACCCCGTTAAGAATAATCCAATCGAAAGAAGCCGCTGCGAACGGAAGCCCGCCCCCCTCGGCGCAAATCAGTTCGAACCCGCCTTGCAAACCCGATCGAAGTGCCCCTGCCCGCGCCTTCAATAATGCGGGAAAAGCCGTATCGATATTTACCACGGTAAAGGAGGCGCGAGAGGACATCTTGAGAAAAATTGAATCCACCCCCGCCCCGCACCCGAGGTTCAGGACCCTCTCGCCTTCCTTGGGCTCGATCCGCGAAATAACGTTACCGCACGGCAGGAAATCCTCCCACACCTCGGGGGGAAGCAAATCGATCAGGGCGTCCGGATAGCCCAGTTCGCGGGCAAGGGGTTTACCCCCCAAGCCCGGCGCACACCCGCTTCCGACAAGATACAACCGCTCATAGAAATCCCGGATATGTTTCTTCATATTTGTCGTCTCCCTGCAAACGGGCTCCCTTGGAGAGCCCTCGCTTCACCCGACCGCGGACACCGCCGCTTCCGGCGCCTCAATATGCTCTTAAGCCTCCTACGATTATAAATCCCGAGGAGAGTTCATGCCGACAAATTTAGCCCGACCCGCCGGCTCGCCCGATTGACTTTTTCACCGAGTTGGTCCATCTTGAAATGGTTACAGTAAAAGCGTGAATCTTTTTCTTCGCGGACGGAGGAGTCGATGAAAATTGAGCAAATTCCAGTGGGTTTCATGCAGGTCTTCTGCTATCTGATCTATGACGAGGAGACAGGGGAAGGCATTCTCATCGATCCCGCCGGCAATGAAAAGGAGTTGATCGAACACGTCAAGCAAAAGGGGGTAAAGCTCCGCTACGTTGTCAACACTCACGGACATCCCGACCACACGTGCGGAAACCGCCCGATCCGCGAAGCCACCGGGGCGCAGGTCGTCATGCATGCCGAAGACGATTCCTTTTTTCAGCGCCCCGAAATTCTCGAGTTTTCCCGCGGCATGGGCTTCGAGGACGCAGGCCCGACCGACCTGCGGGTCAAAGGCGGAGACCAGCTCCAGTTTGGCAATCTCAAAATGGAATTCATCCATACCCCCGGCCATACCCCCGGAGCCTGCTGCATCCTTATCGACGGCAACCTGTTTACCGGCGACACGCTTTTTGTCGGAGCGGTCGGTCGCACCGATTTCCCCGGAGGCTCTTACGAACAACTGATAAAATCCCTCCAGGACCTCGTCCGAAAACTTCCGCCGGAAACCGTCGTGTGGCCCGGCCACGATTACGGCAACAGCCCCCGTTCGACACTCGGCCACGAGGCCCGAACCAATCCGTATATAGCTGAATACATGAATGGATAGAATCAAACTCGACTATATAAGTTTTGCGACCCCGCTGGGCTGGCTCCTGCTGGCCCAAAGCGCCGGGGCAATAGCGCTTGTGGCTTTTCTGGGGGCCGATCGCCCTTCCCATGACACGGCCCTCTCCGCGGTTCTTGGCGTCTATCCCGAGGCTTTGCCCTCGCCCGCCGAAGATGCGGATTTTCTTGAGAGCACCTCGGCCCATATCCGCGGCTACCTCAAAGACCGGCTGCCGCTTCCCCAAATACCGCTCGACCTCCGAAAGGGCAGCGGCTTCGATCGTGCCGTATGGAGCCAAATCGAGACGATCCCCTTCGCAAAACGCCGCTCCTACGGGCAGATCGCCTCCACAATCGGAAAAACGGGCGCCGCCAGGGCGGTTGGAGGCGCATGCGGTCGAAATCCCGTGCCCATCCTTATTCCCTGTCACAGGGTTGTTGGCGCAAACGGCGGGCTTGGCGGCTACTCGGGCGGGCTGGATATCAAACGAGCTTTGCTCGATCTCGAAAACCAAGCCGGACCGATCGCGAATTGCTGATTCATTCTCATGGAGGGGCTACAGTGAAAGCGGGCAATTTGAAAAAAGGGGCGCAAATCGTAGCGCCCGAAGGAAAGCTGGGGGTCCTCATAGCCGGCATGGGAGGTGCGGTGAGCACAACCTTTATCGCCGGAGTCGAACTTGTCAGGCGCGGCCTGGCCGAACCGGTGGGTTCGCTTACCCAGCTCGGCACGATAAGGCTTGGAAAGCGCTACGAGCGCAGATCCCCGCTGATCAAGGATTTCGTGCCCCTCGCAAGCCTGGACGACCTGGTCTTTGGCGGCTGGGACATCTATGAGGCCAATTGCCTGGAGGCCGCCCTTTTCGCGCGCGTTCTAAGGCGGGACCATATCGAGTCCATAAGGGGCTTTCTTTCCGAAATCACCCCCATGGAAGCCGTCTTCGACCGCCGCTTCGTTAAAAACCTCGACGGAAGCCATGTCAAAAACGCCCCCGGACTGCGCGCAAAACTCGATGCGCTAAAAGCCGACATCTCCGACTTTAAAACCCGCAACGGCCTCGACCGGTGCATAATGGTCTGGTGCGGAAGCACCGAAATACATCTCAAACCGGGACCAATCCACCAGTCCATCGATTCCTTGCGAAAGGCTCTCGATGAAAACGACCCCGCCATTGCCCCCAGCATGCTCTACGCCCTGGCAGCCTTGGAAAGCGGCGTTCCTTTCATAAACGGCGCTCCCAACCTCACTATCGACTTTCCAGCCATGACCCGACTGGCCGATTCCCTCGGTGTGCCCATAACGGGAAAAGACTTCAAGACCGGGCAGACTCTTATGAAAACCATACTCGCCCCGGGGCTCAAATCGCGCATGCTTGGCCTCGAAGGCTGGTATTCCACCAATATCCTGGGCAACCGCGACGGTCTTGTCCTCGACGATGCCGAGTCCTTCAAGACAAAGGAGGAGAGCAAGCTCTCGGTGCTCGAATACCTCTTGCAACCCCAACTTTATCCCGTCCTCTACAAAAACTATTACCACAAGGTGACCATCAACTATTATCCCCCGAGAGGAGACAACAAGGAAGGCTGGGACTCCATCGACATTTTCGGCTGGCTCGGCTACCCGATGCAGATCAAGGTCAACTTCCTTTGCCGCGACTCCATACTGGCCGCCCCCCTGATTCTGGACCTGGTCCTCTTCATGGACCTTGCGCAAAGAGCCGGCATGAGCGGCATCCAGGAATGGCTATCTTTTTATTTTAAAAGCCCGATGGTAAAAGAGGGGCTCTACCCCGAACACGATCTGTCCATCCAGTCGATGAAGCTGAAAAACACCCTGCGCTACCTCATGGACGAAGAACAGATAACCCATTTCGGCCTGGACTATTATATGAGCGAAGAAGGGCAACCCCAACAGGACTGAGCCCCGTCAAAGCGTCGGGCGGCCAAAATAACGGCGGTGCTCTATTTTCGTGCACTTGTTCATAACGACGCACAACCCCGCCCGTCTTGCCTTTTGGGCCGCTTCTTCATGTTCGAGGCCAAGCTGCATCCATACCGCGCCCGCCCCGATTTCGATGGCCTCATCGACGATCGGCGCTATGGCGTCAACCCGGCGAAAAATATCCACCACATCCACATGTTCCGGGATGGACTTGAGGTCCGGGTAGCAATTGACCCCCAAAATTTCGCTTCGGACAGGGTTTACCCCGATCACCCTGTAGCCCTGCTCGATCAGGTATTTTGCCACATCGTGGCTCGGTGCGTCCTCTCGCGGCGAAATGCCCACCACGGCTATCGTCTTCGCCCCTTCCAGCAAAGCCTTGACATCCGGTTCCGCGGTATCTGGATTCTGTGCTCTACACTCCGGACTCATTACGGTCTCCCTTTCCTCGAAAGTGATCGTTAAAACTGAACATAGTCAAATAGCCGCCGGAGTCAAGGAGTTTCAGCCCCGCGCCCGGGGCAATCGCGTGAAGGTGAGCGCGACAAACACCGTCAATAAATCCCGCGCAAGTCCAACGCATTTTCCTCGATCGCCCCCCCCGGGGGGCGTCTCTGTGGTGGATTTTTCCGGCTTTTAGCGCGAGAATGTATCTTCATCGTGAGATTGGAGTGACAAATGTTGGTTCCATCCGAAGGCGCCGGCCTCCTGCAGGTGGTGCTTCCCGCAGTGATCGCCGGGTTGCTCGCTCTTAATGCGATCTTCCTGCTCATCCTGCTTCGAAACAACGACAAAGGCTTTTCATCTCTTCTCGACCGGTTCGAAGCCATGGACAAAAACGGGGAGCGAATCGAGCGGGCTCTGCGCGATGAAATCGCAAGAAACCGCCAGGAGGCCTCCCTGGTCGCGCGCCAGGGCCGGGAGGAAACCGCAAACGCCTTGAGGTCTTTTGAAAACACCGTTGAGGCAAGGCTTGCCGATATTGAGAAGGAAAACGGGCGGCAACTCGACCGCATGCGGGCAACCGTGGATGAAAAACTCCAGGGAACGCTGGAAAAACGGCTGGGGGAATCCTTCAGACAGGTCTCCGAAAGGCTCGAGCAGGTCCACAAGGGACTGGGCGAAATGCAGACTCTGGCCACGGGGGTGGGAGACCTCAAGCGGGTGCTCTCCAATGTCAAAACCAGGGGCGCCTGGGGAGAAATCCAACTGGGAGCGCTTCTCGAACAACTCCTCGCCCCGGAACAATATGATCGGAATGTTCGCACCAACAAGGACTCCGCCGAAGCGGTCGAATTTGCCGTAAAGCTGCCCGGAAAAGATGATGAGGACGCCCGCGGCACGGTCTGGCTTCCAATCGATGCGAAATTTCCGACCGCCGACTACCAAAGGCTCGTCGAAGCCCGCGAAAATTGCGACCGGGCCGCGGCCGAACAGGCTGCAAAGGAGCTGTGCGACACGATACGCAACTGCGCAAGAACTATCGGCGAAAAATACCTCAACCCGCCGGCCACAACCGACTTTGCCATCATGTTTCTTCCAACCGAGGGCCTCTATGCCGAGACCATCAGGATGAAGACCGGCGCGATCTGGCTGATCGAGAGCCTGCAGCGCGATTTCCGGGTCATAATCGCGGGACCGGCCACCCTCGCCGCACTTTTGAACAGCCTCCAGATGGGTTTTCGTACACTCGCCGTCCAGAAGGGCGCGCGCCATATCGAAAGACTGCTCGGGGCGGTCAAAAGCGAATTCGCAAAATTTGCGACCGTGCTCGAAGCAGTCCGCAAAAAACTGGACCAGGCCGCAAACACCATGGACGAGGCGGCAAGGAGGTCCAGGGCGATCGAAAAAAAACTTGGCAACGTGCGCGAACTGCCACCGGCCCAAGCCCGGGCGCTCATCGGCGACGATGATTTCCAGCCCCCCACCCCCCCGAATGACTGATTTAAATGAACGAAAATATTGACATCGGCTCGATTTGGAGATATAGGCAGTCGGCTGATATGACGACAATTTCATTAAGGTTTTTAAAAAATCGATCACCTGATGAAAGACTTGGCTGACTGTCGGGCCCCGAAAATCGAGGCTTTTCACGGTCGTGCGCCCCGGGGTGCCTCTTGGCCTTGTCCATTCCGGATTTCTATGTGGCCTGGAACTTCCCACGGTTGTACAGGCGTTTGCATAAAGTTCCAAATATATCGCTGCCCCGCGGGCGAGGCGGGAGTTGCACGGATGAAATTGCGCCCGAATGCGCGTGTGACATGTTCCATATAATTCATAAACCAGCTCAGGAGGATAAGCATGGTTGACGTAGAAACACAAAGTATTCTGGTGGTCGGAGGCGGCATGACCGGGCTTACAGCCGCCATCGAAGCAGCAGAAGCGGGCCGCGAGGTCTACCTTGTGGAAAAAAATCCTTACTTGGGAGGCCGGGTAGCCCAACTGCATCAGTATTTTCCCAAACTGTGCCCCCCCTATTGCGGCCTTGAAATCAATTTCCGCAGAATAAAAAACAACAGCCGCATTCACGTCCTGACGATGGCCGAGGTCGAATCGGTTTCCGGGCAAAAAGGCGCCTGGGACGCACGCATAAAGATCGAGCCCCGTTATGTCAATGAAAAGTGCACCACGTGCGGCAAATGCGCCGAAGTGTGCACCATGGAGATCGACAATCCCTTCAACTATGGAATGGACAAGATCAAGGCCGCCTACCTGCCCCATGAGATGGCCTTCCCCTTCCGATATGTCGTAGACCCGGCGCTGGCCAAAAGCTCCCAGGGTCAAAGCGTAAAAGAAGCATGCCAGTACGGCGCAATCGAGCTGGATATGCAGCCCAAGACCCTCGAACTCAAAGTGGGAGCCGTTGTCTGGGCCACCGGCTGGAGCCCCTACGATGCCAAAAGGCTCGACACCCTGGGCTTTGGCGCCTATCCAAACGTCCTTACAAACGTGATGATGGAGCGGCTTGCGGCCGGAAACGGCCCGACCAACGGCAAGATCCTGCGTCCCTCCGACGCACAGGCCCCTAAAACCATCGCCTTCGTCCAGTGTGCCGGCTCCCGCGACGAAAACCACCTCCCCTTCTGTTCGTCCATTTGCTGCATGGCCTCCATGAAGCAGGCCACCTATGTGCGCGCCCAGTACCCCGATGCCAAGATATACATTTTCTTCATCGATATTCGCGCCATGGACCGGCTGGAGACCTTTTACGCCGATCTCAAAAAGGACCAAAACGTTACTTTCTTTAAAGGCAAAGTCGCCAAAATCGAACAGGACGCCGCGACACAAAACCTGGTCCTGAGGGTCGAAAACACCGCAACCGGCAGCCTCAATACGATCAACGTCGATATGGCGGTGCTCGCAACAGGCATGCAGCCAAACTCTTCCATTTCCCACCAGCCGGCCTTCGCCTCGCGCGACGACTACGGCTTCATTGCCGCTCAGGAAGTGACCCCGGGGTTTTTCGCCGCTGGTTGCACCAGGACCCCGATCAACGTTTCCGAATCAGTTCAGGACGGCACGGCTGCAGCCCTTAAGGCCATCCAATCCGTTGTCAGGAGGTAGAGTCGATGGACAAGAAGATTGCTGTATATATCTGTACGGGCTGCGGGATCGGGGAGGCCCTCGACGTCGATCAGCTCAGCTCGGTGGCCACATCCGAATGCAAGGCCGCCATCTGTAAAAACCACGCCTGTCTGTGTTCCCCCGAAGGCGTGCGGATGATAAACGACGACATCGCCGAAGGTGCCAACAGCCTTATCATAGGCGCCTGTTCTCAGCGCGTGATGTACGATGTCTTCAACTTCGAAAACACCATCCTCGACCGGGTAAACCTGCGCGAGCAGGTAGCCTGGACCCATCCGGCCAAAGACGAAGACACCCAGATGATGGCCGAGGATTATTTCCGCATGAGCGGCGCCCGCATGGCCGCAATGCAGCCCCCCGAGCCCTTCAAGCCCGAGCAGGAAATGTCGCGGGACATTCTCGTCGTAGGCGGTGGGGTTACCGGCATGACCGCGGCCCTCGAAGCATCCAAGGCCGGCTACAACGCCGTTTTGGTCGAGCAGGCCGATGATCTGGGCGGGTTCCAAAAAAATGTCGCCAAAAACGTCGTCTTCCCTTTCAAGGACGTTCAGGAAAACGATATCGACAAGCTGGCCGCTTCGGTCAAAGCAAACGAAAAGATCACCGTTTTCACCGGCTCGAAAATCGAAAAGCTCTCGGGCGGCCCCTGTGTCTTTAACGCCACCATCAAAACCAACGGCTCTTCGAGCGATCACAAGATCGGCGCGGTTGTGCTGGCCGCCGGCTGGAAACCCTACGACCCCGAAAAGCTCGACCAAAGATTTGGCTATGGCGCTTCTCCAAACGTTGTCACAAACGTTCAGTTCGAAGAACGCGCCAAGGCGGGCAAAATCACCAGGCCCTCCGACGGTGGCCAGGTAAAGACGGCCGCCTTCATTCAGTGCGCCGGGCAGCGCGACCCGCAACATCTTCCCTATTGCTCTTCGATCTGCTGCTTTACGGCCCTCAAACAGGCCATTCAGGTAAAACAGCAGGACCCCAAGGCGAATGTCTTCGTTTTCTACCAGGAAATGAGGACCCCGGGGCAGGGCGAGGATTTCTTCCGCAAAGCCCAAAGCGAAGGTGTTATTTTCGTAAGGGCCCAGGCCCCCGAGATTCAGGCCGCAGGCGGCAAAGTCTGCGTCGAAGCCTTCGACGAACTCCTGGGTGACAATATCCTGCTCGACAATGTCGATCTGGTGGTCCTTGCCACCGGTATGGTTCCGGCCACCGCCTTCGGAGAAGACCACAAGGCGAAGAAAACCGATGAGCCCCCCAAACCCAATGAAATGGTCGCCTCGGTTGACTCCATCTTCGTCTCCGATATTTTGAACCTCGAATATCGCCAGGGCCCCGAGCTTCCCGAACTTAAATACGGCTTTCCGGATTCCCACTTCATCTGCTTTCCCTATGAAAGCCGCAGGACCGGTATCTATCCGGCCGGACCCGTTCGCCGCCCCATGGGTGTTTCCAATGCCATCGAAGACGCAACGGGCGCCGTGATGAAGGCCATTCAGTGCGTGGAGCTTACCTCCGGGGGCATGGCCGTTCACCCCAGGGCCGGAGATACGAGCTATCCCGAGTTTTTCCTCCAACGCTGCACCCAGTGCAAACGCTGTACGGAAGAATGCCCCTTTGGCGCCATAAACGAAGATGAAAAGGGCAATCCCCTGCCTCAGCCAACCCGGTGCCGCCGGTGCGGTGTCTGCATGGGCGCCTGTCCGGAACGTATCATCTCCTTTAAAAACTATTCGGTCGCCATGATCGGTGACATGATCAAGTCGATCAATGTCCCCGATGAATACGACGAAAAACCGAGGATCCTGATTTTCTGCTGCGAAAACGACGCCTACCCCACACTCGACATGGCCGGGCTTCGCAGGATGAACTACAATGCCTGGGTTCGCATAATCCCCCTTCGCTGCCTTGGTTCGCTCAATCTCGTGTGGATCGCCGATTCCCTCTCCAAGGGCATCGACGGTATCATGCTGCTTGGCTGCCGTCACGGGGATAACTATCAGTGCCACTTCATAAAAGGCAGTGAACTGGCAAACATTCGGCTGAGCAAAGTAAAAGAGACTCTCGACCGGCTCGCCCTCGAATCCGACCGCGTCCGGTTCGAAGATGTATCCATTACCGATTACGAGAAGGTGCCCGCGATGCTCGACGAATTCGCCGAAAGACTCGTCGAGATCGGCGCCAATCCGTATAAGGGATTTTAGTGCTCAGTCATGCCGGTTTTGAAAAGCTCAGGAGGTTAACGGATGAGCAACAGGGTTGATCCAAATCTGATAAGAGAGTTGGAAGAATACGGACTTAAGGATGCCGCCAAGTGCTATAACTGCGGCAACTGCACCGCGATATGCGACCTGTCGACCCCCGAAAACCCGTTTCCAAGAAAAATGGTGAGGTACGTTCAACTGGGGCAGAAGGAAAAGATTTTGAAATCTCCCGAACCCTGGTTGTGCTACTACTGCGGCGACTGCTCCATCAGGTGCCCGCGGGAAGCCGACCCCGGCGAGACGATGATGGTCTTGCGCAGATATCTTACCTCGCTCTACGACTGGACCGGTTTTTCCAAAAGGTTCTATACTTCGGAAAAGTTCGAGACCATGGCCGTGGCCGCCCTTGGCTTACTGGTCGGACTCGGAATGATTTTCTGGGCAATAGCCAACCACGCGCTCATCGACTGGAAACACGCCGATGTTAGCTCCGTGTGGTCCACAGAGGGAATCGAGAAGGCCGACCTCGTTATGGCCGGAATTCTGTCCTTTTTCCTCCTCACAAACCTGTTTCGTTGCGTAAAACTTGTCTTGGGCGACTATTTCAAAAAAATACCGCTCAAGATGTATTATGAGGAAATCAAGTATCTTCTCGTTCAATTCGCAACCCAAAAACAGTTCGACGGTTGCAAAACCAAGGGCAACAGGCAGCGCTGGATAGCCCATCTTGCGATCATGACCGGCTATGCAACGGTGTTTCTGCTGGTCGTTATTTTCGTAAACGGCCTGCCCTTCATGGGAATCAATGCCCTCAAATTTCAGCGCGGCTGGGCCTCGATGGGACATGTGAACGAAATTTCCATCTTCAATCCCATCAGGCTCCTGGGTTATTATTCCTTCTTCGCCCTGATGTATGGAACCAGCTATGTGATCTGGTCGAGGTTGAAGAAAACCCAGCCCCAGTTCAAAAACACCCACAGCACGGACTGGATGTTTCTCATCCTGCTCCAGGCTACCGCCATCACCGGTATCCTGATCAACCTGGGACACATCTTCGACCTGGCCTTTTTCACCTATGCCATCTATGTCCTTCATATGATGGTGGCCATACCCATGCTGGTCCTCGAAGTCCCCTTCGCCAAGTGGGCACATCTTGCCTACAGGCCCGTCGTCCTCATGCTGATGAAGGTCAAGGCCAGGTACGTCGCCGAATATGAGCCGGCAAAAGGCGCCGTTCTTGCCCCGGAAGTCGAAGCCGCCGTTTGATATCCCGGCGGCTCATTCTTAGAATACAAAAAGCCCATCTTCGGATGGGCTTTTTGATCAAAGGATTCTCTTTTCACCTGAGCCAAGGATCTGAAAATGGCAAAAGAACCTCAAATCGTTCATTCCTTCCCCAAAAATCCTCTGGAGGAAGTCAGATCGTCGATAACTGTTTTCAAAGGTAAGGAGTATGTGGATCTTCGCATCTATTACAAGGGCGATGACGGGGAATTCCACCCATCCAAGAAGGGACTTACACTTTCCGTGGAGCTTTTCCCGGAGTTGGAAGCCGGGGTACAAAAGCTCAAGGAGGCTCTCGGCGAGCAATAGCCTCGCGCCGAGGTTGACACATGATTGGTTGGAACGAAAGGCGGGGGCCTTCTTTAACTCTGAGCCCGATTCAAAACCGGGCTCGCCTCACTGAACCCGGCCCCCTCAGCCCGATGCCGCGTTTCTGTAAACCCGCTTTACCTGAACATTGGAAATAAGCGCCATAAAATCTTTGCCCTGCTCCAAATCCACCTTTACAGACCCGCCCTCTATTTCCATATACCGGGAAAGCACCTTGATAATATCATTTTTGACCGCCTCCATCACATCGGGGGTGATGTCGATCCGGTCATGCATGAGGACAAACTGCATTCTTTTTCGCGCGACCTGACCGCTGGCCCCGTCTCCCCAGATGCGCCGCAAAATCCCAAGCATCGGCCCGCCTCCTTTCAGTTCCAGATCAACCGCTTCATGCGTCCCAAAAGTCCCCCCGCATCCCCGTCCAACGGAATGCTCTCACCATCAAGCCGACCGGCCATGCCTCTGAAAGCCGCGCCGGCCTTGCTGCTCCTGTCGTGAACCAGCGGGACCCCGCGGTTGGTCGATACCACCACGTCCTCGCTCTCCGGAACCACCCCGAGAAGCGGCACCGAGAGCAGTGCGATGATGTCCTCGGTGGACATCATGTCCCCCTTCTTCACCATCCTGGCGTTCAGCCTGTTTATAATGAGGTTGATATTTCTTACCAAAGCCGCTTCCAGAAGTCCGATAACCCGGTCCGCATCGCGGATGGCCGAAACCTCGGGCGTTGTGACCACAAGGGCGGTATCAGCCCCCGCGATCGCGTTCTTAAACCCCTGCTCTATCCCCGCCGGACAGTCTATGATCACGTAATCGAACTCCTCGGCCAGGTTCGAGCACAGTTCCTTCATCTGCTCTTCGGTTATGGAATTTTTCTCCCTGGTCTGGGCCGCGGGAATCATGCAAAGATTTGAAAGCTTCCTGTCGCGAATCATCGCCTGTTCTTTGCGACACTTGCCTTCGATGATATCCACAAGGTTGTAGACGATACGATTTTCCAGCCCCATGACCACATCGAGATTGCGCAGGCCTATGTCGGTGTCTATCAGTACAACGCTGTTTTTCTTCTTGGCCAGTGTCGTCCCCAGGTTGGCCACGGTGGTAGTCTTGCCGACCCCCCCCTTGCCGGAAGTGACCACAATTGTTCTACCCGCCATATGTCATCACCTGTAATTTAGAAATAAGTTGCATCCAAATCCATTCCCCCCGCCAAAGCACACACTATAAAATGTCTTTATAGACTGACGACCTGGATGACGCCGTTTCGAATCTCGGCTATTTCGAATCTGCCGCGCCCGGGTTTGCAACCCCGTGGCGGCACCGCCACAAGCTCGGCGATCCGGATCTGATTGGGCTCGAAACTGAGCGCCCAAATCCTTGCGCTCTGATCGCCGCCGACGCCCGCGTGAGCCACCCCCCTTAGCGTACCGTAAACGATCACATCGCCCCCGGCGATAATTTCAGCCCCCGGATTGACATCACCCAAAACCACACAGTCGGAGGCCGAAACGACCCGAACCCCCGACCGGCATGTATTGCGAACTATCACCGGGGCGCTCTCTTCATGCCGCCGACCGGCTTCCGGGGCGACGCGCTTTCTTTCGGGCGCCCCCGCCACGGCAAAGGACACCTCCTCGCCAAGCCGCACTTCCACTATCCTGACCATGGATTTTTGGTGCAGCCTCGTACAAAGCGCCGAAATCTCGTCGCTTCCCATCGGACTTTTCCTGAGGTCCAACACCATTTCCGTATTGTGGAAAAAATCGTGCGACTGCTCCAGCCGTTCCTCCAGAAACGCCATTACGGCCTCAAAGGAGGCCTCGGGATCCGGAATCAAAAGAAAACCGGCGCGGTCGGCTTTAATCTGTATAGGCGCCATTGCGGATGACATTTTTTTCACTCTACCCCAATTTGGCGTCCAAGGGCAACAACCATTCTTTCAACTCCATCCAGTCGCTTATCCGGATGCATCCGGGCGCGGGCTGATCGCGGTTCCACGGCTGCTCGAAAAGAAACGGCTCGATTCCGGCCGCCTTCAAATCCCTGCAGGTCTCCAGACGGTCTTCGACAAAATAGCGAATCCCGAGTTCATTGAGGATCCCGAGCTTCAATTCGGGCGCGCCCGAGGCGATCACCGTGATTTTGCTGCGCGAAACGGTGGGCAGAATCGAAAAGATCCACTCCGCGATCGCATCCGCCCCGGTGCGAGCCGTTATGAACCGCAGCGGCACCGCTTCGGCCAGTTCGGCGAGCACTTCCGGCGCACCGGGAACGGGCGGTATCTCCCTGGTGTGTTTGTCATCAAGAGTTAGAGCTATCAGGTCGTCGACGACCTCTTTTTCAAGACCCAGGCAATCATGGAGATTGTAGCAAAGCATGTCCTGCTTGGACAGCCGCGACAGCCCGTATTTTTCGTGGGCCAGCCGGACAAAAACCAACATGGTGTCGGCCACAACCCCGTCGATGTCGAAAGCCAGCCTGCCCGGATCTATCGGCGAAAGGCGGGACCTGCTCATTTGTATTCCGATATCCGACATGCCGGCGCCGGTTCATCGAAGCGCAGCGACACCTCGTAGATGCCGTCTTCGAGCTTCGAGTGCACAAGGTAGCCAAGACAATGGAACAAGGCGAGCATTGCCCTGTTTGCCGCCAGCACGTAAGCCATCAGGCCGCTTATTCCCTTGGTCTTTGCTATCTCGGAGATATAGTGGACCAGGAAACTCCCGATACCCTTGTGCTGCCATTGGGAACCCACCGCGACATCGATTTCGGCCAGATTGGTCTTCTGGTCCAGAATGTATCTGGCGATTCCCGCTATCTTCTCGGCCCCCATTTCCCCCGTTACGGCAATGACCGACATTTCGTGCTCGTAATCGAGGTTGCACATGGCCTGGATGTTTCTGTGCGGGAAGGCCTTCATGGCCGAAAGGAAACGAAAATAGATGTCTTCGAAAGGAAGATTGTAGAAAAACTCCTGCAGTCTGCGCTCATCGGTTGGTTTTACCGGACGGATGTGGAGATTTTCATTGGGCGGGAAAACCTGGCGAGTCTCCCACTGACCCGGATAGAGGGGTTCGTAAATGGGCGGAACGATCTGGTCTTCATAGACGTAGTGAATGTTTTTGGCCTCCGCCATCAACTGCTCCCTGAAACGTGGATGAGCAATATTTATGAGCGCCAGCGCCCGTTCCCGAATGGTCTTGCCGTGCAGGTAGGCCACCCCGAATTCGGTTGCCACATAACTCACCGTGCTGCGCGGACACACTACTCCGGCCCCGTTGGTAAGATGGCTCACGATTCGAGATTTTCGCCCGTCCGAAGTCGTCGAGGGCAACACGATAATCGTCTTGCCCCCCTTTGCGCTCGAAGCCGCGTGCATGAAATCGACATAGCCGCCGATCCCGCTGTAGACCTTGTGGCCCATCGACTCGGCGCATATCTGCCCGCTAAGGTCTATTTCCAGCGCCGAATTTACCGTCACCATCCGGTGCTGCTGCCGAATCAGGTTGCGGCTGTGGACGTATTCGGTCGGGTAGATTTCCACTTCCGGGTTGTTGTTGACGAAATCGTAGAGGCGTTTGCTCCCCATGCAGAAGGAGGCGACGATCTTGCCCTGGTTCACGGTTTTCTTAAGCCCCGTCACGGCCCCTGAATCGATCAGGTGCAGATGGGCGTCGGTGAGGACCACCGTGTGTATTCCAAGGTCCTTTTTACCCTCCAGGTAGATCAAAACCCAATTGGGGATCCTGCCCACTCCCGTCTGAATGGTCGATCCATCCTCGATTAAAGGAGAGATGTAGCGTGCGATGCGTTCGGCAACCGCGCTTCTCTCCCGAAAAATCATCTCGTGGAGCGGTTCGTCGTGTTCGACTCTGTAATGGATTCGGGACGTGTGCAGGAAAGAGTCCCCGAGAGTTCTGGGCATCTCGCGATTTATCTGCGCAAAAACAATGTTCGCACACTCCACGGCGCATTTGTCCATACCCACCGAGATTCCCATCGAATAAAAACCGTGTTCGTCGGGCGGGGATAATTCCACCAGCGCGATATCGAACTTCCACAGGGGGTCTTCCTTGAAAAGCCGTGGCACCGTGGAATAGTAAACCGGGATATAGTCCGCCATGCCTTCGTTCACCGCTTCCCGGGTCTTTGGACCCACATAGAAGGTCTTGAGCCTGGCGTGACCCTCAAGAGGCTTCCAGTCCTGCGGAAGAAGGCCCAGGGAGAGGTTTTGAACGATCTCGATATCGCGATACTCGGGCAGCACTGTAAGCAAGCAACGCACCAGGTGCTGGGGCTCTCCGCAGCCCGAGCCGATATAAATGCGCTGCCCGTTGCGAAGTATTTTGCGTAGCAACTCTATGCTCTGTCGGTCTTCCTTGTGCTCGTTCATGCTTGAATTCTCCGGGGCGGGGCGGGGCGGTGGGACCGCCGGCCGGAATTGCATTGCCCGATATTACCGACCTCTCTTCGTTTCAGGGTTATCCCCGAACAACCTTTCTCAATGTTAATTCTTATAGCATACGGGAGCTGAAAAAAGGATTAGATAATGGCTGTAGGTGCAAACCGTTATAATGTGAATTTGGCAAATAAATTGCTTTGTATGATCGCTGTGATAGTTTAGCATAGCGTCCACTCCCGGTCGGGCGGCAACCGAAGACAGTTTGAAAACCCGTCCGTCTTGATTTGAAATCTATTTTTCTCCCCCACTTGTGGTCGGGCTTGAAGTGGCGGGTTTCAACGAGGAAGCCGGCAATGCGCATCGCCATGGCACAAATCGATCCCTTCGTCGGGGATTTGGAAGGAAACACCCTCAAAATATGCGATTTTACGCAAAAAGCCAAAAAGGCCGGCGCCGATCTCGTCATCTTCCCCGAATTGTCCCTGACGGGCTATCCGCCGCGAGACCTGTTGGACAAGAGCGGTTTTGTCTCCGACAGCTTGAAATGCTGGGAGCGCATCGCGGAGGCCGGCAAGACCATCGCGGTGATCTTCGGCGCCGTTTCCATCAACGATGGCCCCGGCAAACCCTATTTCAACTCGGCGGTCTTCTACGATGACGGCCAACTGCGCTCCGTAGCTCACAAGATGCTGCTGCCCTCCTACGATGTCTTCGACGAGGAAAGATATTTCGAACCCGGCAAATCCCCCGCTTTTGTCGATTTCCGGGGCAAGCGCATCGGCCTCACAATTTGCGAGGACGCCTGGAACCTCCCCGACTACCTCCCCGGTCCTCTCTACCAGCAAAACCCCGTCTGCGAGTTGGGCAAAGTAGCAATCGATCTGCTCGTAAACATTTCCGCTTCGCCCTATCACCTGCGCAAAACGCACCTTGTGAGCGAGTTGCTCAAACAGCAGGCGGCCTGCGCCCGTGCCCCCCTTATCTATGTCAATCAGGTCGGAGGCAATGACGAACTGATTTTCCAGGGCCACAGCATGGTGTGGGATCAAAATGGCTCTCTTCTGCTGACGGGGGCCGATTTCGCCCAGGACTTGATCTATTTCGACACGGAGTCGAGCCTGCCCCGGCTGCCTGATCCCCAAACCGATCCGGTCTCGGAGATCATCGGGGCACTCACCCTCGGCCTGCGCGACTATGCCCGAAAGTGCTCCTTCACCCGTGCGGTCATCGGACTCAGCGGCGGGGTCGATTCAGCGGTCGTGGCCTGCCTGGCCGTGCTCGCGCTGGGCGCGGAAAACGTCCTCGGGGTCGCCATGCCCGGTCCCTACAACGCTCCCGAAAGCCTTTCCGACGCCCGTGAATTGGCGCGTAGACTAGCAATTGGCTTCGAGGTGGTTCCCATCGACGAACTCTTTTCCACCTCCCTTAAATCCATGAGCCCGATTTTTGGCGACTTGCCCCACGACTTTACCGAGGAAAACCTTCAGGCGCGTCTTCGGGGCATGATTCTCATGTCCATTTCCAATAAATTCGACAGGCTTCTGCTTAGCACCGGAAACAAATCCGAGATCTCCGTGGGCTACTGCACCCTCTACGGCGACATGAACGGTGGACTGGCGGTCCTTGGAGATGTTCCCAAAACCATGGTCTACAGGCTTGCAGGCAAACTCATGCGGGAACACGGCTGGCTGCCTGAGCGCATTATAACCCGCGCCCCTTCCGCCGAATTGCGCGAAAACCAGACAGACCAGGATACTCTTCCCCCTTACGAAATCCTCGATGCGATTTTGGCCCTCTATGTCGAGCAGCGCCTTTCCATCCGGCAGATCGTGGCCCGGGGCTTTGACCCTCTAACCGTGCGCTGGGTCGCCGGGCGGGTCGAACGAAACGAATACAAACGATGGCAGGCCCCTCCCATTCTGAGAGTCACCACGAAGGCCTTCGGCATGGGCAGGCGCAACCCCATCGCACAAGGTTATGTCGAGAACTCCAACGATTGATCGAAAGGAGATGAACGATGAAAAAAATAGAAGCGGTCATCAAACCGTTCCGCCTGGACGACGTGAAGGAAAAGCTCACCAGCCTTGGTATCAAGGGGATGACGGTCTGCGAGGTGAAGGGGTTCGGACGTCAAAAAGGCCATACCGAGGTCTACCGGGGAGCCGAGTATGTGGTTGACTTTCTTCCCAAAATCAAAATAGAAATAACGGTCTCCGACTCCATGGTCCCGGAAATCGTCGCCGCCATCCGTGAAACGGCAAATACGGGCAAAATCGGAGACGGCAAGATTTTTGTCCTCCCGGTCGAAGAGTGCATTCGCATCCGGACGGGCGAAACGGGAGAAAACGCCCTTTAGACAAATCCGGAGCTGCTCGCGATGAGATATTGCCCGGCGGTCACCCCGTGTCCGGGCAAGACGCTATGGTTTGATCTTTCATGTAGAGCGAATATGGCCCTCAATCCCGCTGCTTTTCGAAAACTGAAGAACCTGCGCGACCATTTCGCCCAGGAGTGCCGCGGCGACGTTCCCGGATTGCTCTCGGCGCGTACCTACTCCTCCCATCTGCGCGAGGCACTTTCCAAAACTGTTGAGGACAATGCGCTCTGCAAGGGCTGGGCGCTTTTGGCCGTGGGCGGTATAGGCCGCGGAGAACAAAGCTTCTCCTCGGACATCGATCTGCTTTTTCTCTACCAAAAAAGGCTCCCCGACCACCTGTCCGAATTCATTCACGATCTGGTATACGGCTTGTGGGACGGAGGATTCGAAGTGGGCCACGCCACCGCTTCGGTCTCCATGGTCCGCGATATGGTCGGAAACGATTTCACCATTCTGACAAATTACCTCGAAGCGGGATTTATTGCCGGAGATGCCCAATTTTTCAAGCAGTGGAAGGACTCCTTTCTAAATTCCTTCGGCACCACGGGGAAACGGCGATTTCTCAACCACTTGTCGCGCTACAGGGACGAAAGGCTCAAACTCTACGGCGAGAGCGCCTATCTGCTCGAACCCAACGTAAAAGACGGCGTCGGGGGGCTTCGCGACCTGCATACCCTCCGGTGGGCGGGGATCGTCTACCTCCAGGACCCCTCTTTCGAGGCCCTGCTGGCAAACGGCTGGATGATGGAGTCCGAAAAGCTCTGGATCGAGCAGGCCTACGATTTCCTGTGGCGAGTAAGACTTCAACTGCACCAGTTGGCCGGGCGAAGACAGGACCGCCTGCTTTTCCCCGAACAGGAACTCATCGCACAGCGAATGGGCTGCATGGCCGGCGCCGAAGGCTCCGCCGTCGAAGCCTTCATGCGCCTCTATTATCGAAACACTTCCCGCATCAGCAGGACCACATACTTTTTTCTGGAAAGACTCGCGGAAACCAAAACGAAATTTCGCGCCTTCCCCTTGCGAAAAAAAATCCTGCCCGGCCCTTTTCTTCTCGAAGGCAAACACCTTCACTTCATGGAGCCCGAATGGGTTGGCAAAGACCCGCTTTTGCTCATGCGTTTTTTCTGGCAGGCCGCCCGGTCCGGCGCCCATTTCCATCATAACTCGGGAAGAATCATCCGGGAAAATTTGGGGAGTTTTCACGAAAAACACAGGCGAAATCCGGAGACGATCAGCCAGTTTTTCGACATTCTGCTCGATGCCCGCCATTCCTTCGCGGTCCTTAACACCATGCTTGAAACCGGCTTTTTGCAGGTCTTCATCCCTGAAATTTCGGCTGTGCGCTACAGGGTCCAGGATGATTCCTATCACGTCTACACCGTAGACCAGCATCTGCTTCGCACCGTGAGGGAGTTGCACCTGATCGAGGCCGGCGAGGTCGACCCCGATGGGCCCCTCAAAGGCTGCGCCAACCTGCTGGGCCCCACGGAAAGACCTATTCTTTTCCTCGCCGGGCTTTTGCACGACATCGGCAAAGGCCGGGGCAAGAACCATTCGGTTCGCGGCGCGCTCATGGCGGCCGAAATTGCCGAAAGAATGGGACTCGATTCAGCACAGAAAAGCCTTCTTTGCTTTTTGATCGAACATCATCTGCTTCTTGCCGAAACCGCCCTCAAACGCGATCTCATGGACGAAAAACCCGTGGCTCAATGCGCGGTGACCATCAAGGAGCGAAAACGGCTGCTTATGCTCTATCTGCTTACAGTCGCCGACAGCCTCGCAACCGGCACGGAAGCCTGGAATGCCTGGAAATCCTCGCTGCTCACGCAACTTTTCTTCAAGGTCGACAAACTCCTGCTGCGCCCCGACCTCGAACCGGAAAATATCGAGGCCCGTACCCTTAAAACCCGGGAACAGGTCCTTTTGCTTCTGGCAAACCCCGATGAGAACGAAAAAATATCCGAGTGGATGGAAAAGCTTTCGTTTCGGTATCTGCTCTCGCAGCAACCCGCGGAGATTCTCAAACATTTCGGCATGGAAAAGCGGTTGAAGGGCCGCACACTTTCCTTCCTGGCAGAACCCGCCAAGGGCGAGATGTGGCAGATAACCATCGTTACCCGCGACAGGCCGGGGCTTTTCGCCTTGATTACCGGGATTCTGTGGGCCAGGGGGCTCAATATCTTATCGGCCGAAATATTTACCCGTGAACCCGGCGTTGCCTGCGACATACTGATGGTCGAGCGCATCCCCGATCCGCTTCACCCGGGCGAACTGTGGGGCCGCGTGGAAACCGACCTGGCGCGCGTCCTGGAGGATTCCTCCCGCCTGGATCAAATCCTCGACGACAGGCGTAGACCTTCGGTGCTGGAAGCAAAACGGCCTGTGCGAAAAGATGACAAGGTCATCGTTGACGAAGACGCCTCGGATTTCTACACCCTGGTTGAAGTTTATACCTGGGACCGGCCCGGCGTGCTCCACGCCATAACCAAGGCTCTTTTCGAACTGGAGTTGAATATCCAGATTGCAAAAATATCGACTCCGGGAGCACAGGTCGTCGATATCTTTTACGTTACCGATCTTAGCGGTGAAAAATTGATGAGCTACGACATGCATGAAAAAGTGCGAGACAAGCTCCTTGCCTGTCTCGCGCGGGAATAGGCGAGCGGGGACGGATACATTTTTGTTACGATATCGATTTTCACCCTTCAATGATGTATTTAGTCGAGTAATTGGGCGGTTGGATGTCAGGCCATCTTCGTGGCCGGCCATTTCCCGATGAAGCGCGTCCAAAATGTAACGAAATTGTTTTTTTGGTTCCAGTTTCCAGGCATCAGGAAAGGTCCGACTGGAAGAAAGGGAGCGCGGAGCAAGAAAATTGTTGACGTTGGCAGGCAATTTGCCTAGACATTCCTGACTGGTTTGTTGAACGACCAATTTTTAAGAATTCTCAGGAGGAGAATATGACCCCGAAGGAAGTAATGGCTTTTGCGAAGGAAAACGGCGCAAAGATAGTCGATTTCAAATTCATGGATTTTATTGGCGTATGGCAACATTTTTCGGTTCCCATGCATGAACTGGGCGAAGGCGATTTCCAGACCGGCTACGGATTCGACGGCTCGAGCATCCGCGGCTGGCAGCCGATTCACGCAAGCGACATGCTCATCATCCCGGATCCGGACACCGCGGTCATGGACCCCTTCATGGCCCATCCGACCCTTTCGCTCATATGCAACATAGTCGATCCGGTCACGATGGAAAGATACTCCAGGGACCCCAGAAATATAGCTCAGAAGGCCGAGCAGTATCTCAAGTTCACCGGCATCGGCGACATGGTCTGGATCGGCCCTGAAGCCGAGTTTTTCATCTTTGACGATGTCCGCTACGACTCCACGGTAAACTCCAGCTACTACTACGTTGATTCCGTCGAGGGGCAGTGGAACACGGGCAGAATCGAAAATCCCAACCTCGGCTACAAGCCCCGGTACAAAGAGGGCTATTTCCCGGTGCCCCCCATGGACTCCCAGCAGGATCTGCGCTCGGATATGATCCTCACCATGGAGCAGGTGGGTATCGAGACCGAATGCCAGCACCACGAAGTGGCCACCGGCGGCCAGGCCGAAATCGATATGAAGGCCGCGCCCCTGGTTAAGATGGCCGACAACCTGGCCTGGTACAAATATGTTCTGAAAAATGTCGCCCGAAAACACGGCAAGACCGTCACCCTCATGCCCAAGCCCCTTTTTGGCGATAACGGCACCGGCATGCACACCCATATCAGCATCTGGAAGGAAGGCAATCCGCTTTTCGCAGGCGACAAATACGGCGGACTGAGCCAAATGGCCCTCTGGGCCGCCGGCGGCATCTTGAAGCACGCTCCGGCCCTGTGCGCCATCACCAACCCGACCACCAATTCCTACAAGCGACTGGTCCCCGGCTACGAAGCCCCGGTCAACCTGGCCTATTCGAGCCGCAACCGCAGCGCGAGCATCCGTATTCCGATGTATTCGGCCAATCCGAAAGCCAAGCGGCTCGAAGTTCGCTTCCCCGATCCTTCCTGCAACGGCTACCTGGCTTTCAGCGCCCTCCTTATGGCCGCTCTTGACGGGATCGAAAACCGCATCGATCCGGGCGATCCCCTCGATCAAGACATCTACGGCCTGAGCCCCGAGGAACTGGCAAAGGTTCCCTCGACCCCGGGCGCTTTGGACGAAGCCCTGAAGAACCTGGAAAAAGATCATGAGTTCCTGCTCAAGGGCGATGTTTTCACCCAGGACGTGATCGACACGTGGATCGAGTACAAAACCAAAAACGAAGTGGACGCCGTTCGCATGCGCCCCCATCCCATGGAATACAAGCTCTATTTCGACATATAGGCTTGGCTGGTTTTTGAAGTTCCAGGTCCTCCCGTCCGGGAAATCCGGCCGGGAGGATTTTTTGTTTCCGGGGACTCCCCCGCCGATCCTCAGGAGGACCGATCGTGAGGAAGGGAAACATTTTCCTGGCGGCGCCAAACCGATCCAGGGAGGAATTTTTCGAACCCCTGATCGCTTCGGGCAAAGTCAGAATAGAAAGGATCATTTCTCATTCCAATTCTTCTCCCGAGGGCTTCTGGTACGACCAGGAAGAATCTGAATGGGTAATGGTGGTCAGCGGAAGCGCGGCAATCAGAATTGAAGGCGAGGAGCAAATTCTCATTTTGAGAGCCGGCGACTGGATCGATATCCCCCCCCGATTGAGACATCGGGTGGAATGGACCGACCCGGTCCAAAAAACCGTGTGGTTGGCGGTCTTTTATGATAGAAAATAGCGAGCGATAAAGCGTGGTCGATAATGGAATCAGTCTATGGCCAAATCCATCCCCTTTTTGATTGCCTGGCGAAATCTCACCCATGATAGGGCGCGATTCATCGTAACGCTCGTCGGCATAGCCTTTTCAGTCATCCTGATGGGGATGCAAATCGGGTTGCTCCTAAACTTCATCTCGACCACCTCGACGATCGCCACCCACTCGCACGCGGACATCTTCATCACGGCCCCGGGCGTTACATCGGAGGATGTCAGCACCCCCCAGAACGAGCGGCGCCGCTTCCAGGCGCTGGGCGTACCGGGAGTTGAGCGCGCCGAATCCATGATCCTGGACTTCAGCCAATGGAAAAGACCCGACGGAGTGACCGAATCCATTTCCATTGTCGGCGTTGCCCCCGACGCCACCATGGAGTTGCCGTGGAACCTGTGCGATCACGCCGATCCGCACACGCTTCTCGGCCAACCCGACGGCGTGATCATCGACCGGCTTTACGCACACCTGCTTCGAGCCGAGAAAATAGGCCAACTCGTCGAGATAAATGACGTTCGCTCTCGTGTTGTCGGCATGACCAGCGGCATTCGCACCTTCACCCAGTCGCCCTTCGTTTTCACCTCCCTTTCCAGCGCACGGCGCATGGTGGGGGCCGGAGATCGCCACATCTCCTATGTCCTGGTCAAAGTGGCCCCCGGCTACGGAATCGAGGACGTGCGAGACAGGCTCCAGCAACATTTGCCCGACACGCATGTCATCACCTCGGCCGACTTCGCCGCCAGTTCGGCAAAATACTGGTTGTTTACGACCGGCGCCGGAGTTTCACTCATCATGTCAGCCGTCCTGGGTTTGCTCATCGGCGGGGTTATCGTCGCCCAAACCCTCTATGCGAACACGATCGATCATCTTCCCGAATATGCGACCCTGCGGGCCATGGGAGGGCCCACCGGCTATCTCTATCGAATTGTCCTCATGCAGGCCTCGCTTGCCGGAATCATCGGCTATGTCATCGGCATGATCGTGGTGGCCTTCCTGGTATGGTCGGCACGAAACGCGAGCGCGGCCCCCGAGATGCCCTCCTGGCTGGTCGCGGCAATAGGCATGACAACCCTTGGCGATTGCTGGCTGGCCGCGGCCGTGTCCCTTCGCGTGGTGACTCGCATCGACCCTGTGCGGGTGTTTCGATGACCGGGGACAAAACCATGCTCTCGGTGCGCTCCGTTGCTCACAACTACGGTTGCGGCGAAACGGCTGTCGCGGCCCTGCGGGGCATCGATCTCGATATTATGGCCGGGGAGATCCTGCTGCTCGTCGGCCCTTCGGGTTCGGGCAAAACCACCCTTGTGCAGATCATGGGCTGCCTTCTGCGCCCCACACAGGGCCGGGTCCTTTTGAACGGAAACGACGTCGCCTCGCTTCCCGAAGCCCGGCGCAACACTCTTCGTCTGGAAAATTTCGGCTTCATTTTTCAATCCAACAATTTGTTCCCCAACCTGACGGCGACGGAAAATGTAATGGTTGCACTCGATTTGCTTGGCATAAAGGGCGCGGCGGCCCGACGGCAGGCTCGCGATCTTCTGGCCTCGGTGGGCCTTGGCAACCGGCTGGATGCCTTTCCCGCCCAGCTTAGCGGAGGCCAGCGGCAGCGCGTGGGCATAGCCCGCGCCCTGGCCTCCAACCCTAAAATTCTTCTGGCCGACGAACCAACCGCCGCCCTGGACGCCGAAAACGGCCTCCGTGCGATGGAACTGATGAAAACCATGGCGCACCAGGGCAATTTGGGGGTCGTAATCGTCACCCATGACAGCCGAATTGTCGATGCGGCCGACCGCACCATCCGACTCGAAGATGGCCGTATAACCGATGACAAGCTCTAATGGAGAGGCTATCATGAAAC
Organism: Deltaproteobacteria bacterium; assembly: GCA_021777755.1. Classification (GTDB taxonomy): domain Bacteria; phylum Desulfobacterota; class Syntrophobacteria; order Syntrophobacterales; family Syntrophobacteraceae; genus SbD1. The sequence goes on along the minus strand of JAJYDE010000046.1, from coordinate 1,089 downwards.
GTGGGCTCTTGTTGTTTACAGGCCTTCTTTTGGCGGCCGCGGCCTTTTGGGCGCTCTCCTCACGATCGGGCTCCGAGCCGGGAGCGGCTCAACCCTCTCTTCCAGCCCCGAAATTCACCGCCGCGGCACCCGGCCTGGTCGAGCCGAAGGGTCGGGAGCGGCAGGTGGGCTCGGAGATTATCGGCACCCTGCGTTCGGTTGATATGGAGGAAAACGATACGGTCAAAGCCGGTCAGGTGATCGCGATAGTCAAAAATGACGATGAAAAGGCTATGCTGGCCCAGGCCAAAGCGCAGCTCGATTCGGCAAGGGCGAAACTTCTGGAGGCCGGGCGCGAATACAAGCGCGAGGGTGTTCTCCAAAAGGCCAGGGCTGCCTCGACAGCCGCGCTCGATACGGCCAGGAAAAATTTCCAAACCGCCGGGGCCGGCGTCGAAATGGCCGAGGCGGTCCAGCAACAGGCCCAGGCCACCTTGGACAAAACGCTGATCCGTTCGCCCATTGGCGGCATCGTGCTCAAAAAATTCGTGGTCGCCGGAGAAGCCGTCACCAATCAGCCGCCAACCCCTATTGCCGTCATCGGCGACCTCTCCTCGCTTCGCGTGCGCGCGGAGGTCGATGAACTCGATGTGGGCAAAATCCACCAAGGCCAGCGCGTGGAAATCAAGGCCGACGCATTTCCCCGTATCAAGGCCGGCGGCGTCGTCATTCGAGTCGATAAACGCATGGGGCCGCGTCGGATTCAAACCGACCGCTCCCGTGAGCGAGTGGACAGCAATGTCCTGCAAACCCTTGTCAAGCTCGACAAGGGGGTTTCCCTGCCAATAGGCTTGCGAGTTGATGTCTATTTTCTACCCAAAAGCGGATCGTGATCCCATGAGCAAATTGTTCGAACCCTTGAAACTACGCGGAACCGAGTTCAGAAACCGCATATTCGTTTCCCCCATGTGCCAGTACTCAAGCCTGGACGGCATGCCTACCGATTGGCACCTGGTCCATCTTGGCAGCCGCGCCGTTGGCGGAGCGGCCCTGGTGATGGTCGAAGCAACCGCGGTGTCTCCCGAAGGGCGCATATCGCCCGCGGAGATC